>CAZPDM010000087.1:0-17044 GCA_964585305.1 uncultured Planctomycetota bacterium
TCAAAATTTGTTCTCAAAAACAATATAAAAAATTTCTAAAATATGCTAGGTTTTAGAATTTTTTTTGTTATAATTTATGCTCAATTATTAAGCCTAAGGGAATTTTATGTCAACAAATTATGAAATGATTTTGCTTTCGGATCTATTAAAAAAATCTCGTATTGTCCCACACCCTGATTTTATTTTAGCACAAGAATATATTAGCAAACGATTAGAAAATTTAGGCTCGGTATCTTCAGAATTTAATAATTGGATCCGCTGGATAAAAAAAATATTACCATTTTCAATCTTATATAAATTTTTATACCATTTACGATATGATGCGTTAGTGGGTTTTTGTGAAGAAGAAGAAAATCGCGAAGTATATGGGATGGTTTCTTTTCAAAAGCATCCTTTCTATCATAAAATTGGTATGTTTGATATTTATGTTTCGCCAGAAAGACGTGGCCAAGATTTAAGTAATCACTTTCAACAATTAAGTCAATTAGTCTATGAACTTACTTTACGATTTCGCGATAGCGGTTATGAATATTTGCAATGTGGTAAAAATGAAACAACAAAAAAATTACTGACATTATATCAAAAAATAACTATTCGTAATAATTGGAATTGTGAAGTAGATGTTCTTAGCAGTAGGATTTATTTAAAATAATTTTCTTGGACAAAAAATATGGACTTTATTAAAAAATCGGTTACATTTTCTAGATTTCGAGTAGCGGGGCAATTTTCATTTTCTAACGAACATCTTCAACAAGGATTGCATCAAAATCAATTCATTGATTTGAGAGATAAATCTGATCTCGAAAATGAATCCTATGGTTGGGTATCTTTAGAAAACTGCTTAGAACCGCCACAATTAGATTTTCAACACCATGAACCCTATCTTTGCTTGATGCTACGATTTGATCGTCGTAGTGTATCGAAAACTTTGCTTAAGGCAAAAGTTGCGCAAAAAGAAAAAGCTAAGTTAGCAGAACTTGGACGGCAAAGGCTTTCTAAGCAAGAGCGCAACGAACTTAAAGAAGCTGTACGAAAAGAACTTTTAGATCGTACACCCATTAGCAGTGCTTTATTTCGAGCAGTTTGGAATTATCAATCTCAAAATTGCTTTCTTTTTGCAAGTTCTGCTGGAGCACAAAGATTATTTAGCAAAGTCTTTGAAAAGAGTTTCGGATTGCTTTTAGAACTACAAGACCCAACTGCGTTAAGTCATGCCTGGGCTAAAGCTAATAATGTTGTTCCAACTTTAAACGCTTCAGAGCCTACTTCATTTACGTTTACCCAAGCAGAAAAAAAGGGAGAGTAATATCATGCAGGTTGTTGAAGCCGAAAAGAAAAATTTTTTAGGCCAAGAATTTTTAACATGGCTTTGGTATTATGGCGAAAAACATGAAGGCACTCTTGAAATTTCTAAGGAAGAACAAGTAAATTACGAAATAGAAAAAGAAAAAGGATTGCTTGTGCTTGAACCTGTAAGTACGGATGACAGTTGCATCCAGCGTTTACAAGGTGCCAACAGCAGTACTTGTGCTGAAGCAACAGAAGGATTGAAATCTGGTAAAAAAGTTGCTCTTGTAAAAATGTGGCTTAAATATCAAGATTGTGAATGGACATTTACTTGTCGTGGAGAAAAGCTAGCAGTATCTTCCTTAGTTTTAGGAAATCCCAATTCCAGTGTTTCAGATGAACGATTTTATGAACTGGTTGAAAAGCTAGAAAAATTTGTTATGGTTTGGGATAAAATGTTTGCAGTATTTTTAAAAATACGTCTTTCTTCAGACTGGCAAAAAAAAGAACTTCCAAGTATTTCAACGTGGATACAAGAAAGAGAAGAAAAAGAATCTTAGCCGCAAAGCGGCCTAAAAAACATTCCCACGTAGAAACGTGGGAATGTAAATATATTTGGTTTTCATAAGGGGAAGCATTATGCCTGAAAAGCAAGAAAAAATGATAGTCGAAGGTGGCCGTCGTTTAGAAGGTGAAGTGAATATTAGTGGCTCCAAAAACGCCGCCCTCCCTATTTTAGCTGCAACTTTGTTAACTACAGAGCCATGTATCATTGAAAATGTTCCCGATCTTTCTGATATTACAGAAATGCTAGATATTTTAAATTGCTTAGGGGCTAAGACAGAATATAATAAAATAGAAGGACGTGTTACAGTTCAAGTAACCGATGAAAGCTTAATTACCGCTCCTTATGAATTGGTTCGTAAAATGCGTGCCTCAATATGTGTATTAGGCCCTTTATTGGCAAGACGTAAACGTGCTAAAATTTCCATGCCAGGAGGATGTGTCATTGGTGTACGCCCTATTGATTTGCATTTAAAAGGAATGGCCGCACTTGGGGCAAACATTGAAATTGAACACGGATATATTCATGCAGACACAACTCAGCTTCAAGGTTGTGCAATGTTTCTAGGAGGAGCATTTGGATCTACTGTTTTAGGAACTGCTAATGTTATGATGGCAGCAACTATGGCCCAAGGGATAACAGTTATTGAGAATGCTGCCTGTGAACCAGAAGTAGAAGATCTAGCAAACTTTTTAATTGCAATGGGCGCAAAAATTACAGGAGTTGGCAGCCATCATCTTACTATTGAAGGCGTATCAACATTGCATGGATGCCGATACACAGTTATTCCCGATCGTATCGAAGCCGGTACATTTATGGCAGCTGCAGCTATCAGTGATGGAGATATTGTGTTGAAAAATTTCCGACTCGATCACCTTATGGCTGTAATGGACAAGCTAAATGAAATCGGCGTAAAAGTAAAAAAACTATCTTCAGAAAATGGATTGGATCAAGTTAGAATCACTGCGACAAAAAGTTATAAAACCTGTGATATTATTACGCTTCCTTATCCAGGATTTCCCACAGATTTACAAGCACAATTTGCAGCACTATTAAGCCTTGTACCAGGAATCAGTCTTATTACAGAAAAGATCTATCCTGATCGCTTTATGCATGTATCAGAATTACAACGTATGGGTGCTAACATCCGCAAAGAAGGCGCGACAATTATTGTTCAAGGCGTAGATTTTTTATCTGGCGCACCAGTTATGGCAACTGATTTGAGAGCAAGTGCAGCATTAGTTCTATCTGGATTAGTTGCTCGTGGTGAAACCACAATTGAACAAATTCATCATTTAGATCGTGGGTATGAAAAAATTGATGAAAAATTAAAAAAACTTGGTGCAAACATCCGAAGATCCTACTAGGAATGCTCTTTATGAATATAAAACCTGTTCAAATAATGTTTCTTTTTTTATTGACGATTTTTCCCTGTCTTCAAGCGCAATCAAGTCTTGATTTATATACTCAATATACAAATGCTTATCGTTTAGCTTGGGAATGGGATGAAGTCCGATACCAAACGGCTGAACAAACAGAGGAAATAAACCAAGTACAATATGCAAGAATTTGGGCTGTCCAATATTTGGAAAAACATTTAGTTCTCTCTTCCTATCACACACTTTACCAAAATTATCGCAAACTCTATGAATTTGCCACTATGGAACCTTTAAGATATGGACATTCTGAAGCTGATGCCTGGGCAAAAAAAATGGCACTTTTGCATTATCATGGATACCATAAAAGAAATTTGGGAGAAGAATTAAACGAATTTTTAAATAATGCCCCGTGGAAACCAGAAGAAATTAAATGGGTCATGGATTTCTTACAAAGTTCACAACCTTTATATTTTCAAAGTGAGCTGTTAAAAGTAAGCAGGGAAATCTATGATTTTTTGCGATTGCGTAAAGAGTTTGCTTATAAAATAGAGCAAACATTGGAACAAAAGCCAGATATTGTTGCTGAAGAAAAATCTAATGAAACTACTAACGAAACTACTAATGAAACTACTAATGAAACTACTAATGAAAATTCGGAGAAGTCAGCAGATATAGAGAATCTTAATAATATTCAAACTCCTACAGAATTGATTTATGATCCAGAAAAAGCACAAGTTATTGTTCAAGTTTTTCTGCGAAATCGTTATTATTTTGATGAAACAATGGACTTACCCAATCAATATCGTTCTGCTTATCAATATGCTACCGATTGGCAATATGGTCTTGGAATGGGACGAGATGAAGCAGAAATTTGGGCAAAAAATTTTGTACGCAATCGTGGAAGTTTAAATTCTCAAGATAACCTTGCACGGCAATACCGTGCTATCTATGAATTTGCAGAATATGATTTACGAATTGAACCTACGGAAATGGTAGAAAATTTTGCCCTGGAGTTTTTAAGAAACAAAGCTAAATTTGCTCATCATCAAACTTTATCCGTGCAATTCCGGGAAGCATTTTTCTTTGCATATACCAGCAATTTTTTACCCATTTTCCGCCAACCCGAAGCAACGCCTGGATCATTTTTGCATAATCAAGCAATCAGTTGGGCGCAACAGTTAATTGAAATGAGAGGAAAAATACAGGCCGGACAAGATTTTTCTATTCAATATCAAGAAGCTGTAGAAATCGCTTATAGCAATTTTTTTTCATCTTCAAATTCTGAAGAAAGAATCACTCTTGACGAAGCTCGAAATTGGGCGAAAAAAATGCTCTTGAGAGAAGACAACCCATAAACCTAAAAAAAGCCTATAGCAAAAAACGCTATAGGCTTTTTTAGGTTTAAATTTCAAAGATTATGAAGCTATCTTACTTAATTCTCCATATTACCATATCTTTATTGCTAGGCCCGGCAGTAACACCGCACACTACAATTCGTTGCAAGTTGTCAAGCATAATTCCAATTCCACGATCGCATTCATCACCACCACCTGCATTGTGATGATAAAAGATTCCCAGTGTACCAAAAGTAGTGTCTAAAGTGCCATCAGGAAGAATGCGGGCGACTGCCATATCTCCATTACTACCATTATAAAAATGTCCAGTTATCAAAATACGCTCCAGGCTATCTAAAACTATACTTGTAGCTTTATCAGAATTGCTTGCTGCAAATGGTACAACAAAAATTCCTGTACCATTAAAAGTAGTATCTAGCGTTCCATTTGAATTAAGCCGCCATATTGCAGCATCTGCATTGTTAGCTTCATTGCGACGGATGCCTGCTACAAGAATACGACCTTGACCATCGATTATAACTGCGGCACCTTGATCACGAGGTTGAGAACCATTTCCACTATTATAGCGGAAAAAACCAGTGCCATTAAAAGTTGTATCTAAGGTTCCATTTGCATTCACACGCCATACTACCATATCGCAATAGGTAGAGGCACTTAAGTCATGACAATGACCTGTAACAACCATACGCCCAGATTTGTCGAAAACGATACCATCAGCTCGACTGTAAGTATTAATAGGGTCTCCAACATTATGGATAAAATGTCCGGTCCCATTAAAAGTAGTATCAAGTGTTCCATTTGGATTGAGTCGCCATATTACCATATCGCTTCTATTATTACTATTTCTACTGTTCCCAGCAACAATAATACGGCCTTTGCTGTCTAAGAGTATAGCATTCCCATTGTCGCAATCATTTCCACCAGCTACATTGTTTTCTGTAAAAAAACCTGTCCCATTGAAACTAGTATCGAGAGTTCCATTTTCGCAAATTTTCCAAACAGTCATATCAAAATCATTAGCACTTCTGCTTGAGCCAGCAACAAAAATATTGTTATTACTATCTACAATAACAGCAACACCTCTATCGCAATCATCATTACCAGCAGCATTGTGGTGGGAAAAAATACCTGTGCCATTGAAAGTAGTATCCAAAGTACCATCAGGATTGTATCGCCAAACTATCATGTCGGCAGTACCGCTGGGTCCTTGACCACGTCCGGTAATGACAATACGGCCAATATTATCTATTGCACGAGTAGCACTTGTCATAGAAAGAGTGATGCCCTCACCAAAATCATCACCACTTCCACCTGCAGCTTGATCATTTACTACAAATCCTTGGCCTCCTGCAAAGGTATCATCTAAAATACCAATAGAACTTTCTGTTGAGAAATTGGAATCTTCTAAACATTGATATTCTTGGCCCGCAAGGATTGCAAAAACACGCCAAAAATGAGTGCTATTATATGCAAGTGCACCAATAGGCATATCAAATGTGTTGGTATCTATGTCTGTCTGTTCAAACATAAGTTGGGAAAAATTTTCATCCTTGGCTACAAGCAAGCGGTATGTTGCTCCAGGAACTTCAGTCCATTCAAAAGTAGAATTTAGAAGGACATTGGTTGATCCTTTTGCAGGATTGACAAGAGTAATTGAGGCTGCTTTTTGATTTTTCTTGTTACCTAAACAACCAGTAAGCAAAATAGACATTAAAATAGCAAATACAGCTAAAGCTAATAATAGCTTTCTCATAGTTTTTTATCTCCCAAAGATTTCATCCAATATTTTCCTATTTTTAACAGAAAATACTTTTTAAATATTTTTTATAATTTTCTGCAAACTAAATTGCCTTTGGAATTCTATAAGTGCGCGGCCACGGTGGCTTACTTTGTTTTTGTCTTCGTCAGACATCTCTGCAAAGGTTTGATGGAATCCATCCACTTCAAAAAGTGGATCGTATCCAAATCCATTTTGACCGCGTAAATCAAAAATAATTCGGCCAGGACATATTCCTTGGCATGTTAATAGAACTTGATCTGCATAGACTAAAACAATAACACAAGTGAAACGAGCTGTGCGTTTTTCTAAAGGAACATCTTTTAGTAATCTTAAAATTTTTTCATTATTCGCATGATAACGCTCTGGGCCAGTGATTCCTGCAAATCGAGCAGAATAAACGCCAGGCTGCCCATGTAAGAAATCAACCTCTAATCCTGTGTCATCCGCAATACATGGCAGATGAGTAAGCTGAGAAGCTGACTTTGCCTTGATAATAGCATTTTCAAGATAATCTTTACCTGATTCTTCGGGTTCAGGTAAATGTGGGAAATCTTGCATTCCAAGTAGTTCAATTGGAAATCTACTTAATATTGCCTGTATTTCTTGAAATTTATGCTGATTTTTTGTTGCAATCAAAATTTTTTTTGAGGATGTCATTTTTCTTTAAAAGAAACTAAAACCCGGTTTAACCGAGTTTTAATTTGAAATTAAGGTTTTTGCATTACACAGCGAATAGAACCAGATACACTGGAAGACCAGAATGTCGGATAGCACATAAAAGTAACATTTGCCAATATTACTTTTGCAACATTATTTCCAGTGGTAGAGCCTTCAATTCGAATATTCCAGGCATTTGAAGCATGGCTAATATTTACAGAATCAAAGCCAATTACAGGATATGGCATTTCTTTATAAATAGGAGCTGCTTTGAAACCTGTTGAATATCCCCATGACCAAGAAAAGCTGATTGTTTGAGTAACAATTGCACGATCAACAGATTGTATTTCGCCTAGAATGCTTTCAGAAATACATTTATAAACTTCTGTTGCAGGGCCAATAATCTTTAGACATTCTAATAAATCTTGGCTTTCCAGGCATTGTTTTACAGAGCCATACAATTCGCCTGCATATTTGAGGACGCACTCTAGAATTTTTGCCCAATCAGCACGTGCGGCTACAAGGTCAGAATTATCTTTGTCCATAGTAACAAAATAGCCACCGCTACGATCTGCTGTTACATAAGCAATCGAATAATTTAATGTATAGATACGTCCTTGGAGTTCAAGTTTATCTGAAAAGGACAAACTTACTTTATTGTCTCCTGGAGTGCAAATAATTACACGGTATAATTTACGATCGTTGTATTCTGCATAAACACATTTTTGATTTTTAATCGCAAAAACAGAAGTTGGCATTTTCATAAAGTAAGCAAAATAATGGGTTCCAGATAAAAATTGAATATCTCCCATTTTTTTGATCATTGCTTCGTGATTAGCTTTAAGTTGAGCTAAATTAGTGTCTTGGGCAATGCTAAAACTTGCAAAAAATAATACTGCTAAAATAATTAGAAATTTTTTCATCGATTGTCTCTCCTAAAAGACATACTCTCTAAATAAAACAATAGAAATTTCTAAGAATATTTTAACAATAAAAAAAGATCAAACAATATTTTTTTTATATTTTTTCTTAGAAAATTATAGTTTTGTTTTCAATGTTTTCCAGATTTCAAGCATAAACTGCTCTAATAACTGAGCATCTTCCATTGTATAATCAGCCGTTCGATTTGCTATTCCCACAACTAAGACAATTTTATCGTTTTCTATGATTGGTAAATTCAGATGTTTTTTTAAATGAACATGTCCCGGAGGATAGCCTTTTTTAGTATTTTTTTGAAGATTGGGGTAATCATTTGTAATTACAGCTTTTCTTTCACGAATAGCATCTCCCCAAAGTCCTGTGTCTTCAAGCGGATACACAATGGGTTTCTCGATCATTCCACAGTTGATCATTGCTGATATAGACCATGCAATCATAGTTAAGATTCTTTTATTAGAATCGTAAGAGGCTAAGTATGCTAAAGAAGATTCTGTTATTGTGCAAATCTCGCGAGTAAGAGCATTTTTATAGTCTGATAATGGTTTATTAGAAACAGTTTGTAACCGTGCTAACGCTTCTTGAATAATAAGAGACATTGCTTTTCCTTTCTCATCGCAAATATTATTTAGCGAATGCTTTTTTGATACCAATTATAATAATATCCATGGGTATCTTCAAGTAATTGCTTCGAGGTCCCAGACTGAGTAATTTCTCCTGACTGAATTACAAATATTTGATCTGCTTGAGCAATAGTAGCTAAACGATGAGCAATAATCAAAACAGTTTTGTATTGAAGAATTTGAGAAATGGCTAAATGTATCCAGGCTTCTGTTACTGAATCCATATAGGAAGTTGCTTCATCCATAACTATTAGATTTGTATCTAAAACTAACGCTCGAGCGAATGCAATAAGTTGCAATTGGCCAACTGAAAGATTACTGCCATTTTCTTTAACAAAAAAATCAAGTCCTTCCGTAAGATTAGCTAAAAATGGTTGTGCCTGAACGATTTTAATTGCTTGATATATTTTTTCATCAGAAATATTGGGACGAAATAAAGTAATATTTTCTCTTAAAGTTCCTGGGAAAATGCTTACATCTTGAGGAATAATTGCAATATGTTGACGAAGATCATTAGTATTCCAATTTCTTAATTCCTTCCCCTGAAAAAAAATATTTCCTGTATATCCGTCATAAATTCTCAAAATAATTTTTGCAATTGTGGATTTTCCGCTGCCAGTTGGCCCAACTAAAGCAATTGTTTGGCCTAGATCAATTTTTAAGTTTATGTTATGCAAAATTTGAGGAGAATCTGGACGATAAGCAAACGAAACATCTTTAAAAAAAAGTATTGGGAAATGAATATTTTCTTTTTTTGACAGTCGTATTTCTTCAGTTTTCAAAGCTATTTCGGAAATATTATGTTTTTGATTTAATAAAGAAAACACACGATCTAAAGCAACAATTGCTTGTTGTATCATCGCCAGCTTGCCACTAAAATCTCGAATTGGTATAAAAATCCTCTCTATTAAATTCATATAAACCATCATTGTTGTTACTTGCGTTATGGAAAATCTTAAACCAAATCCAAGGTATAATAATATCGCAATCACAATAAAGCAAGCACAATCTACAAAAGCATATAATGCAGCATCATAAGTATTTAGCCAAATAGTTTGGCTACGATATTCCTGATTGATTTTTTCATATTGAGATTGAGCATACTCTCGTTGTTGAAATATTTGTAAAATTTCTACTCCTTGAATTGATTCTGCTAAGTACGCATTTGCGTGAGCCATTGTTGCACGGGTTGCAAAATACTGTTGTTGTAATTTTTTACCTAACCATCGGACAACCAACATAACAATAGGGAATGAAATTAAAATGATAGGAGATAGCCCCCAATCTAGGTGAAGCATTACTCCAAAAACTCCAATAATTGTTAACACATCGATAATAATTGTGATAAGACCAGTATTAAGAAATTCTCGAAGTGCATCTGTATCATTTACAACACGAGTTAACATACTTCCCATCTGTTGTTGATCCCAGTACGCCATTTTAAAATTGATTACATGTTGAAATAAGGCAATACGAATTCGTTGGATGGTAAGAGAAAATCCATAGCTGATAACATAATCGAAACCCACTTTACAAAAATATTCTAAGATAAGTGCTAAAAGAAAAAAATATGCGGCATATCTAAGATGGACAATATCGTTTGCACTAATTTTATCTAAAGATATTTTTAATAAAATAGGACGGATTAAATCAAAACACACACACAAAAGCATCAAACCAATTCCAATAATATAACGAATATAGTTTGGACTGGCATATTCCCAAAATTTAGAAAATATTATTTTACGAGATAGGTTCCTCTGTTGAGCAGAGGAAAAAGCAAAATGTTGCTTCATTGGGCAAATATTCCAAAATTTTTATTCGTGCTTGATAAAAGCACGAATATTCTATTTTTCTTAAAAGTTACGCTCTCTGGCAAATAACTCTCTCATAAGAGTATTATCTGTAATGCACTTATCCGCTTCAATATGTAAATCTTTTACTTCTTTTCTCTTGATCTTTAAAGGCTCAGAAGTTAAAATACTTTCAGGATTTTGCTTGGCAAGTTTAAGTGTACGCAAAGCAAATAATACAGGAAGTGCACAAAATAGGCGAATATCTGATTCTGTTTCTGGAATAAGCAAAGTATAATCAATTGCCTGATCCATAAATGGCAGAATAAATTCAATCATTTCTAAAACTAATTTTCCCCCTTCTTGCCGTTTAGAATCCGATAGCAAATTTTCGAAGTTCAAGCCATATTTCTTTAAGATATTTTTAGGCAGATAGATAACTCCACGATGGTGATCTTCATAAACGCCTTTCAAAATATTTGTCATTTGCAACCCTAAACCAAATGCAATTTCTTTCTTTTCTAATTCCTGGCAAATTGTATTGGAAATATTAGGCCGATCATGAATAAAAAGCTTGGTCAATAGTTTTCCAACTGTTCCAGCAACATAGTAGCAATATTGCTTTAAATCTGTTGTATTAGTTAAACCATCTAGGCGATGATTTTGTTCTCTGCTGACAGTAATAGCCATTCCTTCAGCCATTTCAATAACGCATTCTTGTATATGTTTTTGGACTTCTGGAGGAAAAGTATCAAAAATAGACATGACTTGATAAATATTATGGAGAACTTCATATTCTGCACCAGAAAATTGGCTTAAAGGAAAAGTATTTTTTATCTTTTCCAATAATTTCTCTCTATTTGCTGTACATATTTTGGAAGCCATTTCTTCAAGCAAATTCTGACGGATTTCAGGCATAATTGCATTAGTATCTTCTACAGAATCGCAAATACGGCATATCAAATATGAAACGCCTATCTCAATCATAAGAGGATCTTTTAATAAGCTAATCCCTAAAGCAAATGTTCGTGAAACTTGTGGTAACATATCTTCACAATATTGACGATATTCTAAGTTCATTTTTTTCTTTCTAGAAAATATCTTTTAAAAAAAATATGATATTATGGGATTTTTGCTTTTAAGCAAAGATAAAGTAAATTGGATTTTATCGAAATAGCATAAATTTGTCAATTTTTTTCTAAAAAATAAAAAATATCTCTTGACAAGCTAAATTAGCTAAAATATACTCTAAATTAGATGTGTATATATTTTTCTATTTTAAATAATGAAAAATATACTACAAAAAGTCAAAATTTTTATAAAATAATATATATGGATAATAATAATTTCATCATTTTTGCAGGCGGAGGAACTGGTGGTCATCTTTGGCCAGGAGTTGTACTAGCCCAAGAAATTCAAGCTCAATACCCAGAATTCAAACCCATATTTTTTGTTCCTGGAAAACCAGTTGATTATAAAATCCTTGAAAACACAAATTTTCCTGTTCATACTAATATAATGAGAAGCCGGCCTCGTCAATTTTATAAATTCCCACAATTTTTATGGTGTATGTTGAAAGGTTTTGTACAAACTTTTCAATTATTTCGAAAATATCCACCTAAATTAGTTGTTGGGTTAGGAGGATATGGCTCATTGAGTGCAGGGATATTAGCAAAAATAAAACATATTCCTTTAGTAATGATAGAAAGCAATAAGATTCCGGGAAAGGTAGTCCGTTGGTTTTCTTCCTACTGCCAGACAATTTATACTCAAACAGATGTAGAAGGAATTCCAAAAGAAAAAATTAGCATTCTTGGAATTCCAATTCGTTCTAATTTACCTATTCATAAAAATTATGAAGTTATAAATACACCATTTACCATATTGGTAATGGGAGGAAGTCAAGGAAGTCAGTCAATCAATCAGTCGATTTGTAAAAATTTACCTAATATGGCTGATTTAATTGAAAAAGTTCAATTTATTCATCTTTGCGGTCAAGATGCTCCAACAATAGAAAAAGAATATCTGCAGCACGGTTTTAAAGCAAAAGTATATGCTTTTTATGCAAATATGGCTGAATTATACCAGCAGACAGACTTAATGATTTGTCGTTCGGGCGGAAGTACTTTAGCAGAGATTTCCGCAATCGGAATTCCATCTATTTTAGTTCCTTTGCCAACTTCTAGCGAAGGACATCAATTAGCAAATGCAACATGGTTCCAAAATTCTGGAGCAAGTTTAGTTATAGAAGAAAAAGAACTATTACAAAAAATCCCAGAAATACTTAGAAAATTTTTAAAAAACCCTGAAGTTTTGAAAAACATGTCACAAAATACTTGGAAAATTGCAAAACCTGAGGCAGCTAAAAATATTGCTAAAGATATAAAGAAATGGCTAATCCAAAATCAATAGCTTAAGGACAAACAATTATGAATTATCGCAAGGCCTATCTTGTAGGTTGTGAGGGAATTGGAATGAGTGCCCTCGCACAAATTTTAATACATCAAGGAACATTAGTTTTAGGATCAGATTTAAATCCTGGGGAATATTCAAAATATCTTCAAGGAATTGGCGCGATTATTTATCGCGGACATAATGCTGATAATATTACTCCAGATATTGAAATTATGATTATCTCTGCAGCAATTCCAGAAAGCAATCCAGAAGTGCAAGCTGCACATCGGCATAAAATACCCGTTGTAAAATATGCAGAAATGCTGGGAAAAATTAGTCAAACTAAAAAAACAGTGGCAATTGCAGGCACACATGGTAAAAGTACTACAAGCGGAATGGTCGGACACATGCTGTGTGAAGCTAAGTTTGATCCTACTTTTGTCATTGGTGCAAAAGTACGACAAATTGGAAGTAATGCAAGGGTTGGAAACGGAAAACATTTTGTAGTAGAAGCGTGTGAATACGATCGATCTTTTTTAAATTTGTCGCCATCTGTTGAAATCATCACAAATATTGAGCCGGATCATTTAGATTACTACAAAGATATTACAGAAATTGTTCAGGCCTTTGATGAATTTGCTCAAAAACTTCCACAAGATGGACTTCTTGTTATTGAAAAAACAGCCTCAAAATACATGTCTAATAAAGTTAAAGCTCAAATACAAACTTATAGCATCAACCAAGCTGCTGATTGGAATGTTACTGAAATCATTAAAAAAGAAAATTATTATCAATTTCATGTAACTTATAAAAATAAGGATTATGGTGATTTTTCTATTATTCTTGCTGGGATTCATAATGTTTCCAACGCCTTAGCAGTTATTGCAGTAGGACATCATCTTGGATTAACAAAGGATATTATTCAACATTCTTTAAGAGAATATAACGGAGTTGGCCGCCGATTTGAAATTATGGCCCAAACCCCAATTACTGTTATTGATGATTATGCACATCATCCTACAAAAATTCGAGCTGTTTTAAGTGCAGTAGTAGATCGTTGTAAATATTCACGGATGTTCTGTATTTTTCAACCTCACCAAGCAAGCCGAACATATCACTTATTTGATGGATTCTGTCAGGCATTTGATCCTGCTTTTGAAGTTATTGTTACAGATATTTTCTATGCACGAGATTCATTAGAATACCGACAAAAAGTCAGCTCTCAACAACTTGCAGAAGGAATTAGAAAATACGGCAAAAAAGCTCAGTATCTTGGAACATTTCCCGAAGTAAGAAATTATTTAGAATCTATTTGGCAGCCAGGGGATTTGGTGATTACAATTGGTGCTGGCAGTATTACACAACTTGGCCAAGAACTTGCTCAAGTGGTAAAAAATGGAAATTTATTTAGTAAACAAAAAAATGTTTCCTAACAATTTATTTTAAAAGACTCAAAGAAAAATCAACTGTTGATAATTTTGTCAATATTATGCAACAATCATAATATTCCCACACTTTTTCGTGTGGGAATATCCAAGTTAATTTAGGAGTATGAAAATGAATTCTACCGGGGCTATTCATGGGGTTGCACCAGGATCAAAATTTCGCGTTATCCTTTTAATCGTGCTTATAATACTCATTATTGCAGTAATTATGGTTGATAAAAAAGAAAAAAAAGAAACAAATACTGCAAGTGTCATTCAATCTGTAGCTAATACTCAACCTAATAATATTCCTGATTCAACTACTTTTAATACTAATATTGCATTAGAAACACCAACTACAACTACAAACAATACTATATTAGAAGCATCTACAATTTCTTCTCCCACAATTCCAGAAAATACCAATACTATTGGTCAAAATATTTCTACAACAACATTTCCTACAGATAATACCATCTCAGTTGCTCAACCTGTTCAAACTCCTCAAGCAACTCAAAATACCCAACAATCCTCTACATTATCTGTAAAACCTGGCACAAAAATAAAAGAATATATTTTGAAATCAGGAGATAATCCTGCGACAATCTGCATAAAAGAATACGGGTCATCAAAATATACCGAACTACTCCAAGAATATAACAAAAATCATGGAAATCCTTATTCCCCTAAAAAATTACAAATTGGAAGTAAAATTATAATTCCTCCTCTTGAAGAACTTTCTCCTAATAGTTCTAATAAAATTTCCAATAATATCAGTAATGTAAAAAAAGAAAATACAACTAAAAGACCTTCCTCTAACCAAACAACAAAGGTTTCTGAAAAAACGACAACAAATAAATCATATACTGTTGCTAATAGAGAGGAACCAGCAATAGTTAAAAAAGATTATCTAAAATATTTTAAATATGAAGGAAAGTCAGTCTTTTATGTTGTTCAAAAAAACGATGGTATAGAAAAAATGTTTACCATTCTTAAAATTTTAAAAAATAAAAATTTGCAAGAGATTTTTTTCAAACGCCATCCAACATTAAAAGAAAATTTCGAACTTAAAGAAGGCGAAAAATTGATCCTACCTAAAGCAATTGTTGATGAACTTGAAGAAGCAAAAATACTTGCTAATCCCAATAGATAATCAGTGAATAGAAACAATTTTCTCATAAAAATTTCGATAGTAATTATTTTTAGGATTTCTTACATTGAAAAAACTTACGTATCGGATTAAATTTGATTTATATTGGTTCAATCGCAAAAAGCCTTCAAAACTTCCTAAAATAATCCTAAGCATAATCCTATTCTTAGGAATTATTTTAGGTACATCTTTTATAATTCCTAAAATATATCTTAAAATAAAGAATCTGCCAGAATTTCAAGTATCTTTAAAAAATTTATCTATTCGAAATTCTTATCTTCAAGATTTTGTTTCAGAAATTTCTCCCATTGATTTAAATGTATCGCAAAGTATTTTTAATACTGAATTATCTCAACAAATTGCATTATCATACTTAAAAAATCCTTGGGTAGCCTCTGTGGATAGAGTTTCTATAGAATACCCAAATCGTGTTCATTGCCGCTTACAATTACGTAAGCCATTTATACTTGTTTATCAGGAAAATAAATATTTTTTATGTGATATGGTGGGGATACGGCTGCCTAATGAGTTTACCAAAGAGACACGTCCGGATGTTTTTCCTATACTATCAGGAAATGATGAAAGCCTACCAGAAATTGGTTGCTTATGGAAAGAAGCTAGTTTTTGCGAAGCAATAAAAATCCTTCAATTTATTCAAAAATCACTTAAGGGAAACATTTCCTGGGATATTTATCTTGAAGAACTTCCGTATGAATCACAAAAAACTATCATTTTCAAAAATAAACAATTTATTGTGATATGGGGAAAATCATTAGACAGCCATATTCCTAACATTTCTAAACAAGAAAGAATTCTCGCCTTATCTCAATTTTTAGAACATCCCTCACAAACAGCTAAAGAAGTTGATGTTCGTTTTGGATATTGCATTTTGAGAGAAAAAGATTTTCTTTTTCCTCATCTTATTTCCTTTTGATAATTATTTTGGTGAATCATGAACTTCAATAAACAAAAGAAAACTACTTTACAATGCACCACACACCCTATCATTACACCAAAAAGAGGCATTTCTTTAAATACTAATAATACTACTGCATCTATCAACCTCAAATATATTATAGGCGATGAAATTCCTAAGCCATTTCCTTGGCAAATTTTCATTTTGGCTTTATTTGCAATATGTATATTTTGTGTATCACTCTGGTTGTTTTCCCAACGTTATACACCACAATATATTGAACATATTGTTGTTGAGGGAGAGACTATACCTAGTCTAGCTGAAAAATATTATGGAAATAAAGATTCGATAAAAAAAATTTTTGAAGCCAACCGAAAAAAATTGATGAATAGAAATAAACTTATTCCAGGAGAAAAATTGCGTATTCCTAAAATAGATGCACTACAAAAATCAATATCGAGTCAGTGACTCCACCCTAAACAGTAGATGAAAATTTGTTCAAACTCTTAACAAGTTAAAAGGAATAGATATAGAAACAGTGATAGATTGTTGTAAAGGAAAAGTGCAATCCAAAGCAGCAACAATCCAATCAAGCAATAATTGAAAATGTAGTCCAATTTTTTTAGAAAAGCAATAAAGATTTAAATAAACCCAGACATTACGTAGAATCAAAGCAATGCCAAAAAAGAAAAATCGTAACACAGGAGAACGTGAAGCAGTTTTGGCGAAAGCTTGATATGCCTGACGATAGCTAGATTCAATAGCAAATCTGCAACGATATAATC
>CAZPDM010000088.1:0-17012 GCA_964585305.1 uncultured Planctomycetota bacterium
TTCCTAAAGTAGAAGATGTACAAAAAATTTTGAACTTCCTATATCCATTATTAAAAGATAAGGATAAAGATTTTATCCAAGAATCGGCAGAAGCTATTAAACAATTTAATCCTGAAAAAGTTATTTTTGATCTTGTTCCTCAATTGAGCGATCCTTTGATGCAAAATGGTGTAGAACTTGTTATAAGAAAAATTGGGCCAAAAAATGCTATTGAACCTTTAGAAAAATTACTAACAAATGATAAAATCTCTGGCGAAATTCGAAAATATGCTCCGCACCTTATATCGTTATTACCTACTCTTCCTCCTCATATACCTAGATTGATTTTTGATCGAATTAGTTCTGATGTTTCTCAAGAAGTAAGAACATCTTCAGAGCAAGCATTTAAAAAAATTGCGCCAAAAATGTTGAATGTAATTGTTGCAGACTTTTATTCAAATCCTACTTTTAGACTTTATCGAGAAATTATAAAAGAGAACTCAGATGCATCCGCCCAACTATTATTACAAGATCCATTTGGCAAAAATTTACAAAGAAATATAGAAGATTTACGCTCGCTTGCCGTTGAAATGACTCCAGAAGCAAAAAACAAGATAGCACGTGGCTTATCTAAAATCATAGATAAACAACCTATCAATATTAAGATTATGATTATAGATACATTTGGTATGCTTAAAGCAACTCAAATGAGAGATTTCCTTCAACGCTATACAAAAGATCCCAATACTGAAATTAAAGATGTTGCAATTCGAACTTTACAATTACTCAAATAATTGACAAAGACACTGTCCGCCATAAATGAAGGTTTAGAGACTTCACTTAAAAAAATAACTTCCTTAAATAAAATTTTTAGGAAGTTATTTTTTTTAATAAAATTAAAGGAAAGTTTTAAAAGATTTCCTTTTTGAATGGTTCGATGAGTACTATAGAAATAATTATATTTTGAATTGTAATTACAAGGGAAGATAATTTTTTAACGTAGAATATAAGCAATAATAAATTCTTGTTCGTCTCCTAAAGCGTATAACTTTTGACTATAATAAAAAGATGCTAAATATTTACGGACATTTTTTTCCATAGAAATATATTTTGAAATATTGGCAGAATCTTTTGCTTGCAAAAAATATATGCGTTCTATTGCGCTTAAACTGTGGGATAATCCTTGTTTTAAAAAAAATTCAATATTGCTTTCTTCTAGTTTTTTACTTTGTTCATAATAATATGCACAAACTTGTAAAAACAACTGAAGCTCTTGAAGCGTGTTTTCAGGAATCCAGTTTGCTAGTTCTAAATTGTCTTCTAGAAATTGGGCAAAAGGTTGTTGAGTGGAATAGCTTTTATTTTTTTGTGCAAAGGAAGTTTCTATCTGAGATAAAATTGATTGTTCGGGAATATCTTCAACATAAATGCGGAAAAAAGTTGGGTTAAATTCAGTTTGATTCCAAAGGCGAAAAATATGGTATTGGCAAATTTGGCTAGCATATTTATTTTTTTCGCCATCTAATTTATCTAAAATCTTTTTAGAAAAAATCCAAGCAGGTAAAAAATCAGAAGAAATTTTTAAAGTCTCACGAAGATGGTGAAGTGATAAATAAGCGTCTGCATTTTGGGCTTCTTCAATATATAATCGATAATGGTATTGGCCTAAAGAATAATGCCAAACCATGATCGCCCAAGATTCAGATAAACTGTTATTTCCTTTAGATCGTATTTGGCTTTTTCGTAGTTCTGTTAAATAAAATTTTCGAAGATGATTTGGTGTCCCAAGATCAAAAGCCATTTTTAAAAGCCAACGTTGTGCTAGCAGATTTTCAGGATGTTGGAAGACATATTCTTCAATCTTGTTATACCTTTTTTCTCCTTCGGTTTGCTGCAGAATTTCACCAACTATAATTTCCTGTTGTTGATTGGCTTGAAGAAAATCTTGTATAAAGGAATTTGCAAAAGATGGACAGAGAAAAATAAGTAGTAAAGTTATAAAAGATAACGATTTTATATTTTTTTTATAAAATATAAAAAAAATATTTTGTAAGAACTCGACAATTTTCATTGCCTGCCCCCTGCAACATATAAAAGCATTGTACTTTTGATGAGTTTAGTTTGGCTATATTCCTTCATCAGTTTGCTTTGATCATGAAAGGGATTATTTGTAGAAAGCAGTCGGCGGATGTGTGGAGTAATAAAGTTATCACCTAATAGAAAACGACTTAATCGAATCATTTGTAAACTTGATTCTTCTTCAACTCCAAATTTTGACCACCAATTATCGACGACTTCGCGCAATTTATCTCGTAATTCGCTATCTCCAATTTCGAATTGGATTTCCCAAACTTTTTGTTCAAAATCGCTATTTGTTGTTATTTCGGGAGTAAAACATTGAGCCGCAAGAGCAGTTTGTTTAGCTGCAATAAGAGTTTCTAACATAGCAATTTGTTCAATTGGCTGTACAAATTTTGATTGATATTCTGTTACCCAATCCATCCATTTTTCTTCTACCTCTGCATTATTTAAAATTCCTTCAATGCAAGATTGTTGCCAATTTGGCAAGGTAGTTTTAATTTTATTGTAAATCTCTTTAGCTTGCTCATAGTGTTTTATTTTTAAATTGCACATAAGCCCAGATAAATTTTTTTGCGATGCACCTAGGTAAAAAGAAATATATGCAAAATGTCTGTAATAAACAGGATCATAGAAAAAATTTCGTTCATAGCGAATTTGAGGAATATTGATTTTTAAAACTTCTTTTGCATTATTATCGTTAGGATTAGAATAAAAACGAGACAAAGTTATAGCAGCTTGATAAAGATTTGATTCCCAACCTGGTTTGGAGTTTTTTAATTCAAGCAACCGTTGATAAATTTCTGTAATTTGTTTGAAATCATCTGTGTTTTTTAATGTAACAATTATTCCTGAAAGTATTTGAATATCTTGTAATTTTTTAATATCTTTGAGTAAAGTCTCAAGTTCTGATTGATTAGAAGAACATTTCCATATTTCAATAGTGGCTAGAATAGGAGTAAGGGAATCATCTTTTGCTTTTTGATATTTCTCAAAATATTGTTTCGCCAGATCATTTTGTCCAGTTTCTTGAAGAATACGCCCATAAAAATATAATATAGAAGGAAATTTTTCTTCAAGTTGGCGATCTAAGTAAAAATTTTTATATAATTTGGCTTGGAGGTCTAAGGAAAGCCGATATATTTGCTCATAGACCATTCCTTGTGTATAGTAATCTTGGGAAAAACAGCTAATATTCAAAGATATAAATAAAAAAAGAAACAAAAAATAGCGAAACATAAAATTTTTCCTTTCATGCCAACCTAAAACAGTCGAAAATTGCAGAGATAAGTATTATTCGTTTTCATCGTCTTCTTCGGTTTCATCATCTTTATCCAGATATTTTTTTTTGTCTTCGTATTCATCTTCTTCGCTATTTTCTACCATAGCTTGAATTTCTTTTTGAGAAGCAAGAATTTTTTGCAATTCTTGAGATATACTACGATAGACATTTCCTATGTCTTCTATGGTTTCTTGAATAACTCGTCCAATGCTAGGATTATGATGTAAAATTTTATATTGGTTTAAAAGATGTGCAATATACGTAAATTTTTTAGGATTTTCTGCTAAAAGTTTTTTCACTTCTAAACCTAATGCAGCATTTTTAAGTTCTACATCTTCATAATCATATTGAGCTAAAATATCTGAAAGGAGTTGGGAAATTTCCCACCATAGCAAACATTGGTTGGCATCCAAATCATAAGATTGGAGAACTTGAGCATACTGAGGATCTCTAAGTAAACCTGTCATTTGAGATACTTGTATGTCGATATTGTTCGCCAATTCCAACGTTATAGCAATTGCCATAAATTTACCATCTTCTTTTTGTAAAGCTATAAGCTTTCCTATTTTTGTTGTTCGGACGGAACATTTTGTGGTGTATTTGATGGAGAATAATATTTTTCTGGATTTTGAATGCGTTTTGCAAAATCTTCAATAAAATGGCTAATTAGAAATCCATCAATAATTCGATGATCAAAAATAATCATGATAGGAATTACAGATTTAATTACTGGTTGATCGTTTTCTACAAAAACCTTTTTTTCTATTGGCCCTGCTCCAAAGCAGGTTCCAAAATGGACAATTCTATCTGGAATAGTAAGTCCACCAGATTTATAATGTACCCCTGGGCAAGGACGCAAAATAGAGCCTAGATTAGTAAAAATTGTGCTAATTCCCATGAATTCATGAACAAGATCATGCAGAATACGGTTATGGCTTAGAAGTGATACACTTTTAAACAGTAAACGTAAAGAAAAATCAGGAAGATAACGATATAAAAATTTTGCAATTTCTTCAATGAGCAAGGTACTACCACCTTTTTGATATTCTTGTACGCCGCCTGTGATTTCTTTGGCTATTTCTTCTAATCTTTTTTTATCTGCATCTCGGATAATTGCTACACCTAACTCGCTATTATTTGGTTTCCACCCTTTTTTAACTAAGTTGATAGGAGTTGCAATATTGATAGATGGCAGTTTATAAATTTCATTGCTAAAAATTTTAACATTTAAACGGGGATGCTCATGGAAAGCATCTGCTAAGGCTTTGATTAAAAGAACATGAATTGATATTTTTGTGGCTGTCTCTTGATTTTTTTTTTCTAAAAAAGCTAAGGCTTGTTCAAATTCTAAGTCTAAATTAACATTAACATACGGATCATTTGAAGGATCTCCAAATGCCCAAAGCATGAACTTTCGAACAGGGGATAAAGTAACACGTTCTGACATATTCATCTCTGAAAAACCTTAAAAGATTTGCTTTTAGGAACTTTGCTCAAATATTTTTTTGTTGACGAATAGAAAATTCATGCTTGCCAATTATATGCAAGCTTATTTATGATTATAGAAAAATTTGCAGTCTTTTCAACAAAAATATCTATTGAATTTATAAGAAAATATGATAAAATAGTTCTTAAGCTGCATATAGCTTTCTTTGATTTATTTTTGCCGCCTAAAGAACTGGCACTTCTGCTTTAAATTAACATGAAATTTAAGGAAATTTTTATGGATTTTAAAGAAGATTTACGTAAATGTATTCGAATCGCAATGGGGTTGGAACCTGCAGATACTTTAATTCTTAATGCGAATATTGTTTCTACATTTACAGAAGAAATTTTTACAACTGATATTGCCATTGCAAATGGCAAAATAGTTGCTTTAGGTGGAGTAAATGAGGCTAAAACGATTATTGATGTACAACATCGTTATATATGTCCCGCTTTTATAGATGCTCACATTCATATTGAATCGTCTATGTGTACACCAGAAGGTTTTGCGGAAGCAGTTGTTCCACATGGGACAGGTACAGTAATTAGCGATCCACATGAAATAGTTAATGTCTTAGGGCTTAAAGGCTGGGAATATATGCTAAAAGCATCCAAAGATATCCCACTTAAAATTTTCTATGGCATTCCTTCTTGCGTTCCTGCTACTCAAATGGAAACTACAGGCGGCTATATTTCTGCCGAAGATATAAGACGTGCTTATCAAATCAATCCAAACACTATAGCTTTAAGTGAAATGATGAATTACCCTGGTGTATATCTTGGTTTTGATGACGTTTTGGATAAAATTTGTGTTGCAAAAGAATTAGGATTGCGTATAGATGGGCATTCTCCAACCTTAAAAGGGAAAGAGCTAAATGCTTATTTAAATGCCCAAATTTTAACTGATCATGAATGTTCGAATATTCAAGAAGCTATAGAAAAATTACGACGGGGCATGTATGTTCTTATACGTGAAGGATCCGCAGCAAATAATCTTAGAGATTTAATTTCTATTTTGTCTGATAATAATGCTCACAGAATCGCAATTATTTCAGACGATCGACATCCAGATGATTTACTTACTCAAGGGCATCTTGATTATACATGGCAAAAAATGATTGGGTATGGAATATCTCCCATTCGCGCTTTACGTATGATGACATTAAATCCTGCTATTATTTATGGAATCGCGGATCGTGGAGGAATTGGCGTTGGCTATCGTGCAGATTTTTTTATTGTAGAAAACTTAGAACGCCCTGTGGTTCAAGAGGTATTTCATGATGGAATGTTAGTAGCAAAAGGCGGTTGCATGATGCAACCAATTCCACGAAAAGACATTTCTAATGTAGTATCTTCTGTGCATCTTCCACCCAATCTTGGTTCCTTACTTCATCAATTTCCTAAACAAGGAAAAGTTCGTGCTATTGGAATTATTCCAGGTCAACTTGTGACAGAAAATTTAGTCGCTCAAGCAGAAGAAGTTGAAACAAAAGATATGGCATATTTAGCTGTTATTGAACGTTATGGAAAAAATGCTAATGTTGGTCTTGGCTTTGTAAAAAATTTTGGATTGCAGCAAGGAGCTTTAGCTTCTACTGTTGCCCATGATAATCACAATTTGATTATATTAGGCAAATCTTTAACAGATATGGAAGTTGCTGCTCAAGCCATTGAAAAAATGGGAGGTGGCTTTGTCTTTGTTCATAATGGAAGACTTATTGCAAATGTTGATTTGCCTATTGCTGGTTTAATGAGTCCAAAATCTATCAATGAAATTAGCAATGATCTTGCAGAGATGTCAAAAACTTTACATCAATTTGGCGTAGCTATTCAATCTCCATTTATGGTACTTTCATTTCTTGCTCTTTCTGTTATTCCCCATCTTAAACTTACAGATCATGGTTTAGTTGATGTAGATCGTTTTTGCGTTGTTCCACTTGTGTTAGATTAAAGCCACATATATGAAATTTTCGTAACTTTCTGGGGGAGCAACATGAATCGAATTGGCACTCTTTTAGATGAAAAATATTTTTTAATAAGTTTGTTAGAAGAAGACGAATTAAGTAAAACATATCATATTTGGCATGTAGAATGGGAAGTTCCCTTGACATTAAAGATTTTGAAAAATTCTACACCTAAAATGATAAAGGCAGCTCAAGAGTGGATAGATTTAGGAATTCATCCCAATATTTTTGCCGCCTATTTTTATCGTGAAATTGAAGGCAACTGCTGTTTATTTTTAGAATCAACCTCTGGAAAAAAATTATCAGATTTAATTTCTCGTATCCGAGAGGACTTCCATGAAACTTTGCGTGTTTTATTAGAAATTGCTCATGGAATGGCATATTTGCAAGAAGAAAATCGTATTTATGGAAATCTTCATCCGGATAATATCATTCTTGATCATTATGGTAGAGTAAAATTACATAAAATACGATGCTATAATTGGGAAATTTTAGAAATGCTGGCAAAAGGAATGAGACCTACTATTAACAATCATCTTTGGGAAAATTTAGAAAAAATTTCTATTCGCCAGCAAGCTATCAATAAATTACATTACCAATCTCCGGAATATTTTTTATACAAAAATTATATACCAACTTTAGCTTCTGATATTTATGCTTATGGAATGCTTGCCTATAAACTTATCTATGGTAAAATGCCATATACTGTTGAAGATGAATTGGAAAATCTTTGGGTAGCTTTTAGAAAACGTCATTTGCAAAAAGAACTTATTCCTCTTTCAGAGTCTAATTTATATTCAGCAAATTTGCTTTGTCTTATTCAATCTTGTTTGCATCCAGATCCAATAGAACGCCCAAAAAGTTTTGACGAAATCACATCAATTCTGCAAGAATTATATACTGCACGGTTTGAAGAAGAATATGTATTTGAAAATTTTCCCCAAAATACATTATGGGCAATGTCATTAAATAACCAAGCATTGGGAAGCATTGATGAAAAAAAATTGTCCCAAGCTGAGCAACTTTTAAGAGAAGTAACTGCACTAAATAGTAACAGTGTTGTTGCTCCAATAAACTATCGTTTATTTAAATTACGCCATCGGAATACTCCACTTGCTGAATTTTTACGAAGAATACAACGGTATGAATTACTAGGAGATATTCGATCATACTTACTTTCTTCTAAAATCTGTTTAGAATATGGAAGTTTAGTTTCTCAGATACATCAAGATATTTCCCAGATTGTTATAGATGATCGTGTAGAATCTATAAGAGGAGATTTAGAATACCGTTTGGGATATTATCAACGTGCACATGCTATTTATAAAACTTTGGCAAGTAAGAATTTTGGAACAAATATTTGGTATCGTTGGGGAGCCTCTGCATTTTCTTTAAAATTGACTCGTGAAGTTCAATTAGCTTGGGAAAAGGGACTTGCTCAAGACTTGCCACTTTGGGATTTAACTGTTGGATATAGCATGTTTTTAGCAACACAAGGGCAGTGGGCAAAAGCCAGACAAGGCCTTGAAGAAGCTGCTAAAAATCTAGGCAAATATATTCGCTACTCAACAAATCCCGAAACAGGTGGTTGGAGTCATGTGCGACTTTTATTATGTAATGATAACTCTACAGAATCGCCTTCTTCCCAGATGCTTTATGAAGTTGGAATTTCTGAAGATAAACGATGGATCTTTGCTCGGACTCAAGATGGACTTAATCATATTTGGGAGTGGCCTACAGGTAAAAAGATGCCACAAATTCCTCTTACTGTGCCTAGTTTTATTCCCAAAACAGCAAATATTTTAAATTCTGCAACTATATTAGAACCTAGAAGAATATCTTCTCAAACTTTTTTAACAGGAGCTGTTCAAAATTCCGAAGTAACAGCAACTCAAGTACAAGTTTTATCATTAAATTCTAAAGAAATAGCTGCTTCCAAAACAATCAATACATCTCCTTCTATTGTTGCAAACCAAACAAAACGCCTTATTTCTCCTAAATCTGGAAAAATTGGCATATATTTGGGCGAGAAAAAAGAATTACAACTTTGGAACCAAGAAACTAAAGAAATTGAAAAAGAATTATCAGGACATGGTGAACCTATTTTATCTGCAGCATTAACAAATGACGGAAAATGGGCTGTGTCTGGGAGCATTGACAAAACAGTAAGACTTTGGAATTTAGATACTCAAACTTCTGTACAGGTTTTTAATGGACACGAAGATTGCGTACATTATGTTAATATCTCTGAAAATGGGCAACGAGTTATTTCAGCGAGTTGGGATCATTCTATCTTAGTATGGGACGTATCTACAAATAATTTTGTTGCTAGATTTCCAGAATATCAACATGATATTACAGCAATTGCAATTAGTGGAGATGGGATTCTTGTTGCAAATAGCAATAGTAACAACCAAATTAAAATTTGGAATACTATTACAAAAAAACTTGTTGCTATTGTTCAAGGACATCTTACAGAAGAAAAAATTACATGTTTGGCTTTTTCTCAAGACGGCCAAATGTTAGCTTCTGGGACATCTAGTGGGCAAGTTTCTATTTATGAAGATATTAACCAACGGCCCTGTCCTCTTCCTACTCGTGCTCATTATTTTTTACAAACACTTCCTCCTCCAATTCCCTTAGCAGAACGTCAGACTAAAGTACAATTAGAAAAAGAAATTCTTGAGATTGATAAACCAATATTTCCAAAACTTTTCCGTGATTATGAAAGTTTAATTAACCTTCAACAGAAGTTTAGCACTCCAGAAATTGATCTTAAATTTTCTCAAAAGTTAGTTCAGCAAGCTAAACAAGAAAACTGGAAATCAGTTGAATGTTCTAGAGTACAACTTATTCGAACTTTTATACACGATAGCTCAGTTATTGGCTTTTTTCTTTCAATGAAAAAACCGGAATATTTCTTTTCTTTAAGTGAAAAGGGAACTTGTTTAAAATGGTATTTATGTGATAACCATAGCGAATTTTTTTGGCATAAATTCCCTTGTAATGTTCAATTGATAGATTTCTGTCCAGTAAATAATCGTTTTTGCTTTGTAAGCAAAGATGGTGCTATCCACATTTGGGATACTGATGACGATCAATGGAGTAGCATAGAATGTCATAATCCTCACATTTATAGTTTTAAAATGACTTCTGATGGCAAAAGAGCTTTTGTTGGCACAAGTGATGGAATGCTACAATATTGGGATTTGGAAGAAGAATATCTCATTCAAGAAATTGCTGTTTATAGAGAGATGATTAGCCAAATTGAAATTATAGAAGATGGTCGAGTAGTACTTGCAGGTCTTGATGGAAGTATTTCTCTTTGGGATGGACAATCTCTTCAATCTATTGTCTTAGGACAACCTAAATCCAAGTCTATTTTAGCATTAAAAGTAGTTGCCAATTATATCATTTCAGCCTCAAGTGATGGCTCGCTTCGTCAGTGGAATTTAAATACTAATCGTTGCCAAAATATCTTAAAAGTTTCAGACTCTCCTATTACTGCAATTGTACTGGATTCTATAGGCCAATTTGTTTTAGTAGGGACAAAAGATGGGCAGCTTATGCTTTGGGATTTATCTACTTGTAATATTCGTAAGCCTATTTTTAATGTACCTGCACATAGTAAAATGATACAGCAAATTTTTCTTACTCCGGACTCCCAATGGGCATTTTCTGCGAGTGAAGATGCAACAATTAAGGCATGGAAACTCCACTGGAAATGGGAAGAATTTTAAAAAATATATAGCAAAATATTTGAAGAATGATAAATATTTTGCTATATTTAAACTATCGTATAAATATAAGAAAATTTTGAAAAATTTTTGTAATTAAAAAGAAAGAAAGAAGATATGGATCCTTTTGAACAAAAAGCATTAGATTTTTTGATGGAACTGACGCGTATTATTCGTAGTATGCAAATGTACAACGAAGCGCATCCCATTGTTCGTGCTGGTATACAAAAAGCGTCTCAGATGTTAAATGAAGTGCTTCGACAACAACCTAGCCTTTCTTTTGGTAAAGGTGAAGGTGTTCTCTTAATTCAAAATAAACAGATTACTGAAAAAAATCCAGCAGCAGATCGTTTTGTTCAAATGCTTAACGAGCGAAATATTAGTGGTGTTGTAATCAAACAAGGCGTACCAAATTCAGAAATTGAGTCTTTTATTAAACTTATGGCAACTAAACCTGATCAAGTTGTCGTAGATGGTCAAATTAAGCCTGAATTACTTAAGCCATTTAATAAAATTGCTGTTAATGAAATTAAGTATTTGATGGTTGGTGAAGAAGAAGATTTAGAAAGTCTAACCGAAGCACGTAAGTTCTTTAATAGTATTTTTAGCGAAGAATTTAAAGGCTTAAAAGGCGCAGACGCACTCAAGAAAATTGGTGCGATTATTCAAAAGATTTTACCTAAAGTCGCAGAACAAAATTTCGAAAATGGACAAGAAGAACTTTGGGAATTTTTTGAGAAATCCGTTTCAAGTTTTGGAGGTGGTAATGTTACAGATACCCGCCAAAGTCTTTTAACAACTGTTAAAGGAATGCCACCAGAAACACAAAAAATGTTATTTGGTCAAGTCATTCGCTCTCCGCAACAGTTGGAAGCGGTTATGAAAAAATTCTCTGACGATCGCAAGGCTGCTATTTTGGCTGAGGAAGCAAATGCTGCAAATGCAGACGTTAGTAAAGCATTGGAAGCTCTTTTAAAAACTAAGGGTGATGTCGTCCAATTAGCCGAAGCCTTAATGAAAAAATTTGGAACTGAAGGTGGCGAAAAAGGGGGAGATTTCGACCGCATTTTCCAAATGATTCAAAAAGCAGAAGTTGGCGATAAAGTTCAAATAAAAGAGCGTGGTCTTATTTTTGTAGCAGATACAAAAGAAGAATTCGTTTCTCAATATCGTGAACTTTGCAAAAAATTAGGTTTTACTGTAGAAGCAATTGCTAGTGGGCGTGAATTACTTACCAAAGTTCGTACAGCCAAAAAAAAACCTGAACTTATTATTATGGAAATCAAACTTCCTGAATTAAGTGGGTTGGAAATTTTGTCGGCATTTGATATGGAACGAGTTCGCATTCCTATTATTCTTGCTACAGAAATGGCAAGTGTTAAAAATTCGTTTGAAGTACAAATGTATCCTAAATTAAAGTTTTTCACAAAACCTGTTAGCCCTGCTGATTTAATTGCCACAATAAATGAATTTTGTCCTATGCCAGAAGAAGAAAAGAAACCCGCAGCCGCTGCACCTGGCAAAGCAGAAGCAAAAGAGTCTGGTCTTTCTGAAGAAATGAAAGCAGAAATGAATAAGGCTCGCGAAATCCAGCGTAATCTTATGCCACGCCAATTTCCTCAAACTCCTGGATATGAACTTCATGCGTTCTACAAACCTTATGATGAAATCGGTGGTGATTACTATGACGTTATTGCTCTTGGTCCAGATCATGTTGGAATGTTAATTGCTGACGTATCAGGCCATGGTGTTTCTGGTGCTATGGTTATGGTTATGGTTCGCTCTGCAATTCGAACTTGGGCACATACTACAACATCTCCCAAGGAGTTATTAAGTAAAGTAAATCCAATTATTGCTCGCGATATTTTGCCTGGCTTATTCGTAACTATCTACTATTGTGTATTAGATATGCCTAAGAAAACTTTAACATGTGCTTGCGCAGGGCACAACCCTGCAGCATATTGGAAGTATAAAGATAAAAAATGCTTCCTTACTCGCAAAGGCGGTATGCCGCTTGGAATTTTAGCTGGCCCTGCTTTTGATGCAACTGTAAAAGAAGAAGTTATTCAAATGGATCAAGGAGATCGCATAATTCTTTATACTGACGGTATGGTTGAAACAATGAACCCTGCTGATGAAGAATATACTGAAGAACGTTTTTGTGCAGAAATCAATAAAATTGCTGGACAACGTTCAGATGTTGTCATCAAACATTTGGTTCAATGCGTAACAACATTCCAATCAACAGCTCCACAACATGACGATCTTACGCTTGCTACTTTACGTTGTTTAAAAGCATAGTACAATTATTTAACCCGCCAGTCATATCTGTAAGATTAGATAAGACTGGCGGGTTAGGTCTTTGTTTATTTTAGTTGATTTTTTTAATAATTTTTCTTGAAAAAAATTTAGTTTAATTTAAAGCCAAAATATTTCAAGATTAGAGCATATTTAAATGGACGATTCGCTATTTTCTAGTTTAGAATTTTCGCGCATTCGACTTCTTTTAGGCAAAAAAAATCTTTTAAAATTGCAACAATCCCGGATCGCAATTTTTGGTTTAGGGGCAGTAGGATCATTTGCTTTAGAATGTTTAGCTCGTTGTGGAATTGGATATTTTAAATTGGTTGATTTTGATGAAATACGAGCAAGTAATCTCAATAGGCATCTCTTTGCTTTACATTCTACAATAGGAAAATCGAAAACAGAATTATCAGCACTTCGAATTAAAGATATTAACCCTAATATCATAGTAGAAACGCATCAAGAACTTTTCCGAAGTGTATTTGCTTCTCAAATTTTAGATACTCCGCTTGATTTTGTTGTGGATGCTATAGACTCTGTAAATCCTAAAGCTGGGCTAATTATTGAAGCAACAAAACGCAATATTCCAGTAATAACAGCAATGGGAGCTGCTGCTAAATTAAACCCGAGTAGAGTTCGTTGCAGCGATATTTCTGAAGTTTATGGATGCCATCTTTGCCACCATGTTAGAAGACGGTTGCGTAAAGCCGGTATAAAAAATGGGATTACTGCAGTTTGGTCAGATGAAGCCGCACAAGAACCTCTTGAACCAATCAGCGAAGAAATGCAAGAAAATACTTTTAAACAAGGACGCGTACGCTTACCGCTTCCTTCAGTAATTTTTGTTCCGGCAACTGTTGGAATTATGGTTGCCCATCATGTTATAGCTTCTCTTCTGAATCTTCCTGCTTCTACCTTATCTCCACCTCCTTATGGTCGAAAATAAGACGTTAAGTAAGTTGGCAAAAGTATTTGGACTAAGAATTTCCTCACAGTTGGATCTCAAATACGTAGTTGGCCTATTTTTTAATCCAAAACTTTTGTCCATTCATTTAGAACCCTGATTTTTTTATTAGAAATTTTAAAGGAAAAGTTATGGATCCTTTTACAATCATGGGTTTGTCAATTATATTGACAGCAAAATGCTTAGAATTTTTAGCACCTTTGCGTTTATTTTTAATCAATATCATAGGCAACAAATGTAAAATAGCTCAGCAAGTGTTATTTGCAGAACCTTTAGAACCAAAAAATTGGAAGCAACTTCAAAATGATTTACGTAGTATCATGGTTGCTTGGCTACATGCAGAGCAGAATGATCATGATCAATTGCATATAGCTTGCACTCAATTGCACAATTCTTCTGAAATTTCTAAGGCAAATATTCCAGTGATTATTCAACATATTGAAAAATATCAAGCTAATTCCAAATATCATGCAGCAAGAATGTTAGGAGTTTGTCAAAAGTCATTAGTTTTGACTGCATGGAAAAAATGGTTGCAAAGAATTGTAGTTTTTATCATCGCATGTATTGTTGCATATATTGTTTGTAAAATATTAAATGTTCGCTTATTAAATAGTATGGGAATATATACCTTTAGTAGCCACCCTAATATGGATCGTTTGGTAACAGCTATTTTTATTGCTTTAGGAACATACTTTTGGAACGCAGCTATTTTCTTATTAGCTAAAGCTAAAGAACGTGCAAATATTCGTCGTAAAGTTCTTGCTTAATAAGTTATTATAAAATAATCTTGAAAAAGAAAGGCATTTTATGAGTTACCTTGTTATTTTCAGCTTTATGGCGTTAATATTTGAACGCATTTTAGAACTTCTCGATAAACTTTATCAACATATTTTTTCCCCACAAGAAGATTTTCAAAAATCTTTATCGGAAAAAATTTTAAATTATAAAGGCCGTGCAGAAGAATTTAAGAAAACCTTTCGAAGTGAAATTGAAAATTATAAAGATAAACCTATAAGTGATGCAGAACTTAATACTCTTTTACAGATTTCGCAGGGTTATGTAAGCATGAGCGAAGAAGAGATAAAAGATTTGATTATTATTTGGAATCAACAACAAGTTGCACAAAGAAAACATGTCGCCGTTAAAATGACAGTAATGTGGATATTGGGTTTTGCATTGGGATTAGGATTTTGTTTTCTCGTAGATTTCCGTTTATTAGGCCCATTGGGCGTAGAATCTTTATTGCCAAAAGAAAATGAAAATGGTATTCCAATAAGTATCCCTGTGTTAGATTATATCCTAACAGCAATATTATTAAGCTGCGGAACAAAGCCTATCCACGATTTGCTTTCTATGTTATCATCAAAAGCTAAAGTAAAATTATAATGGCAAATTTAAATAGTTCTCACGTTTTACGTGAGAACAATTTTTAGGAATAAATATATGCCCAAAATAGGTCATTATGAAATAATACGCATGATGGGTGTTACTGAATTGACTATGCTATATCTTGGTCGTCATATTTATTTAAATAATCCTGTTATATTAGAAGCCTCTCCTACTTCAGATAACCAGAATATTGAAAACCGTTTAAAATTTTTAGCTCAATTGCTTAGCCGTTTGCGTCATCCACAAATTTTAAGAATTACAGATGCCTTTGAAGATAGCAAGAATATGTATTTAGTTTTTGAATGGTCAGAAGATTTGCATAGTCTTGAAACAATACTAAAAAAACAAGAGAGTATGCAACTGGATGAAATATTAAAAATTTCATTAGAAATTAGTAATGTGCTTAATTATTTGCAACATCAGGGAGTTGTTCATCAAAATATTCAACCATGTAATATACTTCTTGGGCAAAATACTTTTTATCTTGGCGGATTCAATTTAGCCAATACCATAGAAAAACCTTTTGAAGAATATCGCCAAAAATTGGGAGATGCTAGATATGCTGCTCCGGAATGGTTCCTACGTGAACCAATTTGTTTTGAACAAGACGTATGGTCTTTAGGTATTTGTATGTATAGAATGTTTGCTGGACAATTCCCTTTTGAAGGGCAAGGTCCTCGTGAAGTCAATGGAGAAATAATACCAGCAAAAGAAGTTGGAACTGTTGTTTTAGAAGGGAAATATATTCCTTTAGAAAAGATTGCTCCTAATATTCCCATAAACATTATTCGCTTGGTAGATAGAATGATAAGTAGAAAAAAAGAAGATCGTCCAAAGTTAGCAGAAATTATGTCAATTTTGGAAGGCCAACTTTATATGACTCCTCTAACAAATGCTTTTATCGCAATGCCATTTCATCCCCAATTTAATCGAGTCTATGACTCTATTCGAACTATTTGCCAAAAATGTCGTGTAAAACCAATTCGAGTAGATGAAAATATCATGCCTTCAAATATCTGGCAAGATATTGAACAAGGTATAAAAAAAGCATCATTTACGATTGCAGATTTAAGCGTTGTTCCCGGTCCTTCTCAAAGCAATCCTAATGTTACCTTTGAAGTAGGGCTTGCAAATAGTCTTGGAAAACCTACAATTTTATTGACACAAGATGTTAATACTTTACCCTTTGACTTTCGTCAACAACGTTGCCTTGTTTATTCTAACAATGAGGGAAGTTTGCAAGAGTTAGAAAATAAAATTATGAAAGTTATACATGAAATTCTTAAAAATTTGCAAATTGGATAAATAGCAAATTATCTTTTAATATTTGTTTCTTAATATAAAAAATTAAATGGACAAATATTTTCTTATATTTGGATGGCATTTTGCCTATGAAATTTAAAGAACCCAAAATATTTACATTGCAAGAAGCTCGAGGAACTTTGCCGTTTGTTTCTGATATTGTTCGCGATTTAATGAAATTGCATAAAGATATCCAAGACTCTCGAAAACTTATGGAAAATACTTCAGAAAATTCTCAAAAAAATTTTCTCCTTCAGCATCATGAACTTTTAGAACGTTACCAGGAATGTCAGCAAGAATTGCTTTCTGTAGGATGCCAACTTCATCATCCGGAACAGGGAATTGTTGGATATTATTGGGATCGAGGTGATGGGCTGATTGTAGAATTATATTGGCAATTTGATCAACCAGATATTGAGTATTGGCATGAAATTGGAAACGATACTCTATATCACATTTAGATTTATTTAAAATAGGAAAATATTTGTTGCGGCCTTTGATTGTACTCAATCAAAGGTTAAGCAACA
>CAZPDM010000089.1:0-16931 GCA_964585305.1 uncultured Planctomycetota bacterium
AAAACAAACTACAGAAGAAAGCCAAACTACAGAAGAAAAACAAACTACAGAAGAAGGCCAAACTACAGAACCAGATCAAAAAGATACGAAAGACGATTTCAGTAAAAATCAGGATGAAAAATAGTTACATTTTGTTCCCATGATGAAAACCGTGGGAACATCATTCAGGCTACTTTAAAGCCTTTAGTATAGGATTTTTATGCGAAAAATTTTAAATTTTTTAGGTTCAATTGGCTTTACAATCATTCTATTATTACTCTTAATCTTTTTAGTAATTGTTGGAACGTTAGAGCAAACTAAAATTGGGCTGTACCGTGCACAACAAGAATATTTCCATTCCATTATTTCTTTTTTTCCTTCTTCTGGAATGCTAAAAATCCCATTTCCAGGAGGAGCATTGCTTTTTACATTATTGTTTGCTAATTTATTAGCATCGTTTATTGTTAAATTTAAATTTCGGTGGAATCAAGTAGGATTATGGTGTTGCCACATTGGTTTACTGATTTTAATTTTAGGTTCTTTTATAACCTTTTTATTATCGGAATCAGGAAATATTTCTTTAACTGAACAAAAGCCAGAATCAGAATTTTATGATTTACATAATATCGAACTTTTACTTGTAGAAACTACCTCTCCTAAATTTGATCAAGTAGCCATTTTTTCTCAAAACAATCTTGTAAAAAATGCTATATTAACAGCCAGTAAATTTCCGCTTACTATTAAAGTTCTTGAATACTATGAAAGTTGTTTTGCTATTCCTTCTAAAGAATCTCCTAGTCCGACTTTTTCAAAATATCAATTTCGGCTTCATGCCATGAAAAATCGCGATCCAGGTTGTACACTCCAAGTTTTTGCAAATGGCCAAGATTTAGGAAATGTCGCAACACTTTTGGATACACCTATTATATTTTCTTTCCAATTTCCTGAAGGAGAGAGAAAATTTAAGTTACTTTTAAGAAGGCAATTATTTACTTTACCTTTCCAAATAACATTGCAACAATTTCAAGTGGAATTTTATCCTGGGACTCAGACACCACGTAGTTTTGAAAGTCAAGTAAGCATACAAGATAATGAGATTAAACATGATGCTATGATTCGAATGAATCGTCCCTTGCGCTATAGAGGATATACTTTTTATCAAAGCTCTTATCAATCAAATAAGCAAGAATATACTTCTGTGCTGGCAGTTGTCCATAATCCTGGAGAATTGTTACCCTATTTTTCTTGCATTTTGATTGCACTTGGTTTAGTTATTCACTTTGCTGTAAAAATTATTCATTTTTTAAAGCAAAATTCTCAGGAAAATAATCTTACTTAGCAAAATGATATTAATTTTTAACATATCTATAATTATTTCTTGAAAGAAATTTTCAAGAAAAGAACTGGATGATATATGCCCAGTCAAACACAAATCGTTCCTCCAGAAAAAGAAATACGTGAACAAATTCGAAAATATATACAAGAATATATTAAACAAAATAATTTAACTCCACCTCTTTTATTAGAAGAATTGCAACACCATAGTTCAATCATCCAACAAAATCAAAATATATTACCACAATACTACTATTTTATTATTATTTTATTGAATAATGAAATTTGGCGTTCTCATATTATTACTATTCCTTATCACCAAAGAATCCTTCTTTTACCACAATGTTTACGTGATAAGAATATTTGTCCTGCACAAATGGATGAGCTGGGACTACTTTGCGAAAATTGCGGACAATGTATTTTGGGTGCAACAACAGAAGAAGCCGAAAATTTAGGCTATGCAACATTGATTGCAGAAGGAACGACTGTTGTTACTCAAATGCTACAGGATGGAGAATTACAAGCTGTCATTGGAGTAGGATGTTTAGAAGGTTTACAAAAAGCCTTTCCTCATTGGGCAAAACAGGGGATTCCAGGTCTTGCGCTACCCTTACTTTGTGCAGGATGTAATTTGACAAAAGTAGATGAAGATTGGTTATATGAAAATATTCGTTTACCTTATCAAAATACAAATCGCTATAATATTGCACAGTTAAAAAATATAACCACAGAATGGTTTCAAGAAAGCAACATTACAAAATTATTAGAAGAATCTTTGAAAGATCCTACAAGTAAATTGGCTTATAAATGGCTGGTTAAGGGGGGGAAACGTTGGCGTCCTCTTCTTGTTGCTGCGGCATATAATGCATTAGCAGAATCTTATCAAAATTCATCCATGATTCAAAAATTAGCTATAGCTGTAGAATGCTTTCATAAAGCTTCTCTTATTCATGATGATATTGAAGACCAAGAACAAACTCGATACGATGAACCAACTTTACATAGCTTACATGGCATTGAACTTGCTACTAATATTGGAGATTTTTTAGTTGGCGAAGGTTATTATTGGATTCGTGAATGCGGAGCTAATGCAGAAACTTTATTAGCAATGCTACAGTGGGCCATACAAGGACATCGCCAATTGTGTATAGGACAAGGCCAGGAATTATTCTGGCGAAAGTCCGCTAATATATACGATTTGAATATTTCTGAAATATTAGAAGTTTTTGCGCAGAAAACTGCGCCGGGTTTTTCTGTTGCTCTAGGATTAGGAGCTTTAGCAGCTGGAGCAGATTTTCACATCTTAGAAATACTTGGAAATTTCAGTCGAAATATGGGGATTGCATATCAAATACAGGATGATATTAAGGATTTCAAAAATACTTTACCTAATCACCTATCTTTATTAAATATACTGCCAGCTCCAGCCTTAGAAACTGCACAGCAACTTTTAGAAAAATATCGTCAATCAGCTTTACAAGCTTTACAACCTTTGCACCATGCTAGTTTAAAAATTCTTTTACATAATATCTTAGCTAAAGTTTTAAATTAAAATTATAATTTTTGAAAAGGAATTTTTTATGCCAAAATTACGCACGTTTATTGCTGTACCTATTGCTAATTCCATCAAACAAGAGTTAAGCAAATTTCAAAATCAACTTAAATCTCTTTGGGGTAAAGAAGTTAAATGGGTCGATATTCCTATGATTCATATCACATTAGATTTTTTAGGTGATGTTGATGATACTCTTGTTGATTCCATTGGCCAAACAATGCGGCAAGTTTTACAAAATCAGAAAAAATTTGAAATTAGTTTGGAAAATGTTGCTACTTTTCCAGAACCACAACGTGCTAAAGTTATTTGGGCTGGAATTCAAGATCCACAAAAACGATTATCTGAGCTAAATAAAATTTTTGAAGAAGCTATGTTACAATTTGGCATTAAACCTGAAGAAAGAGAATTTTCTCCACATATTACATTAGGACGTATTAAAGAAGCTCCTCCAAAAGATATTGCTTCTGTCTTAGAGAAATATAAAAATATACAATTTGGCAAAATGATTGTAGATAATATTATTTTATATAAAAGTACTCTTCGTCCACAAGGTTCATTGTATGAACCTTTGGTAGAAATTAAACTATCTTAGTTGATGGAATAGATATGATTTCTAACGAAAGTATTGCTCAAAAATTTGATGAAATTGCTACCCTACTAGAAATTAAAGGCGAAAATGCTTTTAAAATTCGTGCCTATCGTATAGCCGCAACCACAATTAAAGAATTGAGCTATGATCTAGCAAAAGTTCATAATATTGCTGATATTGAAAAAATTCCAGGAATTGGTAAAGGTTTGGCAGGAAAAATTCTAGAAATAGTACAATCCGGGGATTGCGAATATTATTGTAAACTTATTAAAGAAATACCTCGCAATCTTATAGATTTGTTACAAATTGAAGGTCTTGGACCAAAGCGTGTGGCAACAATGTATCATAAACTTGGAATTACAAATATACAAGATTTAGCTACTTCTGTCCAACAAGGAAAACTGTTGGAGTTATCTGGTTTTGGAGAAAAAATAGTCAATAAAATTATTCAAGGCATCAAACATTTTAACGAGCATAAATCCCAATTTCTTTTAGCAGATATTCTTCCTGTTGCACAAGAAATTATTGCAAACTTATCTCAAATACCAGGAATTACTCATATTGAATCGGCAGGTTCTTTAAGGCGTTGGAAGGAAACAGTTAAAGATTTAGATATTCTTGTTACAGGCGATTCTCTTCTCGCAGCAAAAGTCATGGATGTTTTTACATCCTTACCACAGGTAGAAAAAGTTTTGCAAAAAGGCGAAACAAAATCGTGTGTTCAGCTCATAACAGGTATTCAGGTTGATTTACGCTTTGTACCAAGCAATTGCTTTGGTGCAAGTATGCAATACTTCAGTGGCTCAAAGGAACATAATATTGTCCTAAGGACATTAGCGAGAGAAAAAGGCTTTAAAATCAGCGAATATGGAATCTTCCATATCCAAACAAATCTTCAAGAATCTTCAGAGATGCAGGAAATTTGTATAGCATCAGAAAATGAAGCAGATATTTATTCTCAACTTGGCATGGATTATATAGAGCCAGAACTTCGTGAAAATTCTGGAGAAATTGAAGCCGCATTACAGCATTCTTTACCACAATTGATCCAGATAAAAGATATTCGAGGCGATTGTCATTCTCATACAAATCAATCTGATGGACGTTGTACTTTGGAAGAAATGGTTGCAGCGGCTCAGGCCCAAGGTTATGAATATATGGCAATCACGGATCATTCTCAATCTTCCTATATTGCAAATGGGCTAAATGAAGAACGACTATCTCAGTGGATTCAAAAAATTCATGCTTTTCAAAAACAATGTCCTAATATTCATCTTTTGGCTGGAATAGAAGTCGATATTTTAAGCGATGGTTCTTTAGATATACAAGATAATGTTCTTAAGCAATGCGATATTGTTGTTGCGAGTGTTCATGCAAACTTTCGCATGAGCCGAGAAGAAATGACGCAAAGAATCAAGAAAGCTCTTTCTCATCCTTTAGTTAATATTTTTGCCCATCCAACAGGAAGATTGATTAAAAGACGCGAGCCATATAGTTACGATTTTGATCAAGTTTTAGAAGTTGCTTTGCAAAATCAAGTCGCATTTGAAGTAAATTCCCAACCTGAGCGACTGGATCTTAAAGATACTCTAATTCGGCGTGTTGTTAATCGCAATGGTTGGTTATCTATAGATAGTGATGCACATTCTATATATGATTTTAAAAATATAATTTTAGGAGTTCATACTGCACGCAGAGGTTGGTGTACTCCACAACATTGCATCAATACATATTCTTGGTCAAAGTTACAAGAATTTTTGAAGAAAAAAAAGAATAATTAGCATTCAACGTGTTAAAAATATTTCGATAAAAATTATTTTCTAATAAGGATATTCTTCTCAATGACTGCCGTTGAAAAAATGACCTTAGGGTTGTTGATTGCAATTTCTATATTTTTATTTGCCAGCCAAAATGTTATCAATCCTGTTATCAAAGAAATTATCCAAGAATACAACAAAAATGAGCAAGATATTGGTCTAATGGGTTCTGCTTTTATGATTGTTGGAGCTGTATTAAGCATAGTGATTGGATATTGGAGCGATCGTTTTTCCCGTGTGCGTCTTTTTTCCTGGGTTGTAATGCTGGGAACAATTCCATGCTTCCTTACCGGTTTAAGATTTTGTACACAAAGCTATGAGCAACTCTTCATTCTAAGAGTGATTACAGGTATTGGTTTGGCTGGAATATTTCCAATTACCTTTTCTTTAATTGGAGATTATTTTAGTGTAGAACGCCGTGCAACAGTAGTTGGACTTGTAACAACGGCCTGGGGAATTGGCCAACTTTTAGGCCAATTGGTTGCAGGTTTTATTGCGAATTCCTATGGATGGCGATTAGCATTTATTTTAGTTGCACTTCCTAATTTTATTTTAGTTCCCATCTTTTTAAAAGTTGCACACGAACCAAAGAGAGGAACAAAAGAAAATAATTTGGCATCATCAGAAAATAAACCCAAAAAAATATCTGAGGAAAATAATTCGACTGTTAAAATCCAAAAAGAAATAGGTTGGCATGATGCAAAGTTTTTTCTTGGTAATAAAACAAATTGGTTGGTTATTTTGCAAGGTATTCCTGGTTCAATTCCCTGGGGAATGCTGCCTCTTTTTCTTACAGCTTTTTATGAAGGCCAAGGATACTCCAAAGAATTTGCCACAATTATTACTATGATTTTAGGCATTGCTCTTACCTTTGGTGGCATATCAGGTGGTTGGCTAGGAGATCGCATTTACCACCGTTCACCTGCATATTTAGCTATATTTTGTGGAATCAGCATAGGATTAGGCGTTATTCCTACATGCTTTATGATGTTAATTCCACAAGGCGGAATCTGGAGCAATGTAATTTTATTTTTCACTACAGTTATTGCAGGATTGCTTGTAGGTTTACCTTCTGGTAATGGTAAAGCAATTTTATTGAATACCAATGCTCCTCAACATCGTGGTAGCGTTTTTAGTTTAAATAATATTGGAGATAGTCTTGGGCGTGGTATTGGCCCAATGTTGGGCGGAATCTGGATAACTAGTTATGGTTATCAAGATGCCATGATATATTCTATTTTGCTTTGGATTCCTTGCTCTATTTTATTTGGAATAGTGGCAGCAACAATCAAAAATGATTTGACTCGCTTACACAATTATCTCCAACAAGAATCTTTTTCACAGAAATAATTTTTTTATAAGACTGGAAATTTGAATAATGGGAACAATTCCTCGTAAATATTTTTTTCAAGTGCCGATTGAAGGAAATGGCTATCTCATCCATGATTACATTAGTTTACAATTGCCACATTTTGCCCCTGGCACAGTAAAGAAAATGCTTTATAATCGTATTGTTACTTTAAATGGAGAAATTGCAAATCTGAATGATGAAATTAAAACAGGCAATCAAATAGAAATAAAGATTCCAGATATTAGAGAATATCCTTCCTCCGCTCCAAAATTGCCTATTTTATTTGAAAACAAAGATTTCCTGGTAATAGATAAACCTGCTGGTATTCCAGTTGTAGCCGAACGTTGGACACAAATCAATGTTTTCAAACAATTTATTCTTAAACATTTGGAAGATACTGAACAAGCAGATTGTGAACCTAGAATTGTGCATCGTATCGATAAGGAAGCCAGCGGCCTTGTAATTGTTGCCAAAAATGTAGAAATGGAACGTTATTTAAGCAAGCTATTTGAAGAGCATAATATAACCAAAGAATATATTGCTATTGTAGCAGGTGTTCCACCAACAGAAGGACGCATTGAGCTTAAAATTGCGCAGGCTTCTAGGCATGAAAATCGAATGATCATTAGTGAATTTGGCAAAAATTCCATCACTAATTTTAAAGTAATTGAAGCATTTCGCGATTTTTCTGTATTACAGGTAAACATTGAAACTGGACGTACCCATCAAATTCGTGTCCACCTTGCTTCTCAAGGTTATCCTCTAGCCATTGATCCAATTTATGGCTATCGAACATGTTTAAAACTTTCTGATCTCAAGCAAAATTATCGTAAAAAAGGGGAAGAGAAACCCTTAGCAGCACGACTTACTCTTCATGCCAAACGATTAAGTTTTATTTTGCCAAGTTTAGAAAGATTTGAAATCGAAGCTCCACTTCATGAAGATATGCAACTTCTACTTAAAATGTTGCGCAAATATCGTGGACATGGCTCAATGCCTTGTGAAACTCCTGCGGGAATTTAAAAATATAACTTTTTTACACATGATTTTTTAATTCAATAAATTCTATCTTTCAGGAGCGTGCATTTTTTATATTGATGTATAATAAATGCACGAAATTCTTATGATCGATCGTTTTGCTAATTTTTATAATAATTTAGCTGGGCTTATTAGTTCAGGTTTTAGTATGACCGAAGCCTTGGAAGCCTTAGCTGAATCAGAACCTCAAAGTGTAGCAAATGGGCTTCGTCGGGCAATTACAACAATACATCAAGGCGGAAATTTAGAAGACGCATTAACTGCTGCACAAATTTTTAATTTATGGGAAATTCAAGTATTAGTTGCAGGAGAACGCACAGGCCATCTTCCTGAAATTTGCAAAGGATTAAGCCAAAGTCGCGAACAACGAGCACAACGTATTCATGAAGTTATTTCACGCAGTATTTATCCTATTGTTTTAGTTCACCTTGCAATCTTAGGCCCTTCGCTTGGTATATTAGTTTCTCAAGGCTCAACAGCCTACTGGGATGCAGTTTTGCCATTTTTAGGCGGACTCTATGCTCTATTTCTGCTTCCTTGGATATTACTGAAAGTATTGCGCCAAATTGATAGCATTGCTTTAATTTTAGATCATATTCTTTTAAGAATTCCTATTGTAGGCGGATGTCTTCTCAAACTTGAATTAAGCCAATCTATGGCAGTTTTGCAAAGTAGCTATACTTCTGGTATTACCATTCGAGATGCTATTGGATCAATCATTAAGATTAGTAAAAATCGCGTATTAAAAAATATGTTTCAAGATATTCATGACAGACTCATGGCAGGAGATAATTTAACAACAGCAATAAAATATCAAGTATGGATACCATCATTTCTCAAAGGAATGATTGCAAGCGGAGAAACAGCAGGCAAATTAGATGAACAGTTGCTCAAAGCACAAGGCTATCTTGAACACGAAGCGACTACAACTCTTCAAGTTCTTATTTCTGCTTTATGTACAATGATTTTCATTTTTGCTGCTCTGATTGTTGCCTATAAAGTAATTAGCTTTTATTCTGGATATATGTCTCAAATTCAAAACTTACGCATTAAATAAAATCAGAAAACACTTGCAAAAAAATATAAATTCTGTTACCATTTAAAAAGAAACATTTACCCAATTATTTTCCTACCTTTAAGACTCATTAAATTTTATTTGTAACTTCTGCAAGGAGATAGCATTATGAAAAAAACTGTTCTTATTCTACTTATTTGTTTTGCCAGCACTCTTTTGGCAGCCCCATATTATGGAGCAGATATTACCTTAAATGCAACCGAATATATTTCTTTTAGCGGTTTGTACAATGGCGATATAGGTTGGTTTCAAGATGGATCAACTATGTACACAAATTGGGGTGGTCCTTGGTTGCAATACCAAGCCTATCTTGATGTAGGAACTTGGAGAATTGGTTTAAATGCAATTAACCAGGGAAATTTAAGTTCCAGTTGGTATCCTAATTTTATTGTAGCAAATAGTCTTACAGGCACAAATATTTATGTACCAGCAAGTGCTACAGAAGTTTTTTACAACTATATCACATACAACGTTACTACCGCAGGAACTTATAATATTCGATATACATGGACAAACGATCAATGCAATAGCGGCTATGATGCAAATATTAAAGTTGTCAGCGTATTTTTCGATAACATTGCAACCCCACCCGCAACGCCAGAACCTAGCACACTTGCTCTTGTTTTTTTATCTAGTATAGTGTTGGCAAGCAAAAAAAAGATCCGCAAATTTTTTCGTTAAAACTAAAAAAAAGCAGATGTAGAAAAACATCTGCTTTTTTAATTAGTTATTCTTTAAATTTTCTATAAAATCTAAAACAATTTCATTGATGCAGAATTGTCCTAATTTAGGACCCATAAATCCTACATGGCCACCATGTCGTGTTTCAAGAAAGCGAAGGTAAGGACTTTCTTGAAATAGAGAAAATTGTTGTTCGTAAGGCCATCGTGGCACCATAGGATCGTCTTGAGCATAAACAAGCAAGCTAGGAATTTGAATTTTAGGCAATACAGGATATGAGGCGGCTTTATTATAATAATCCTCAGCCCCTGCAAATCCATATACTCTAGCTGTTATTTGATTATCAAAGTCAAATAAATTATAAGGGCGGTGAGAAAGAAGTCCTTGAAATTTTTGAGGAAATGCAGAACAACGACGACGATAGCTTCTCATTAAATACCAAAGCAAATAACGTTGGTAAATTGGATTTTGATCCAGCCATTGCGCTGTCGCAGCCATATCTATTGCTCCTGATACTGATATGACTCCAGCAATATATTCTGGCAAATTTTTGTTTAATTCCCCTGCCAATTTTAAAACTAAGTTTCCCCCTAAAGAAAAACCTGTAAGAAACAACCTCTTTCCTGTTTTTACATTTTTGCAAACTTCCCAAACATCCTGCCAGAGACCAGCATGATATGGCATTTCATTATAAGGAAAACTTTCTCCACAGCCACGCAAATTCATCCTGTGTACATTAAAATTTCGTTCTAAAGCGTAATTGGCAAGTCTTATAATATAAGAAGAATCCGCACTGCCTTCCAAGCCGTGAACCAATAAAAGATCATCTTTATTTTCAGGAGATTCCTTTTGCAAATGAGAATATACTACCAATGTTGCATTATCACTTGTATGAATAGAATGCTTCTTAAAATTATAATCCCTATCTATCATATTTGCTGGTAAAAGAGTAGGCAAAATAGTTTGAAAATGCTTATTTGTAAGAAACATAGGCGGGTTGATTGTCTGAATCATAAAATATATTGATGGTCTTCTTTTGATAAAAAAAAAGAAAACCAAGCCTTTCTAACATAGAATTTTTTTGATTTTCTATCTTTTATTATAACAAAAAAAATATGCTTTTATCTAAAATTTTTTATAAAAATAAAAAACACCTTACTAAGAAGGTGTTTTTATGATTTCCTCTTGAGGAAATTAGTTTGTGATGGACGAATGCGTAGCTAGGAAAGCATCAACAAAGTTGATGCGAGCTTGTTTGTTTGATTAAACGGTAACCTAACTACAACGGCCCATCGTTAATAATTATATCTTGAATATAAATTTTTGTCAAGAAAAAATTAAAAAAATATTATTTGGGTGTTTGGTATAATTAAAATAATTCCCCATTTATTTCTGTATTTTTACTTTTTTTTATACTATTTCCATATAGATATTCAACAGATTTATAAAATGTATTTATAGAAGAATTGTGATGGTTTAAAAACCATTTAATATGATTTTTTAAATACTCTTCTCTTATTTTTTTATCTTGTAAGTCTAATGGTACACGTTCCATTCTTGGATCAACACTATCAAAACTTATAAATTTCTTTGCTAATCTTTTTTTCGTATTTTCAACATATTCTGAATTGATTTCAATTCCAATGCAATTTCTATTTAATTGTTGACAAACTCTAAGAGTTGTTCCAGAACCTGAAAATGGATCAAGAACTTTGTCATTTTCATCGCTTGAGGCAAGTATCATTCTTTCTATAATCCCTTCAGGTTTTTGAGTTGGATGCTGTTGACGATTTTCATTGCAATAATGTACATGAGAAAATTCCCAAACATCTCCTGGATTAGCACCACGCATATTGTTTATTGATCTATAATATTTTTGTGGAACACGAATTGAGTCCAAATTAAATTTAAATTTTTCAGATTTTGTAAAGTAAAGAATATCATCATGTCGTGGTGAATAACCTTTAGTTTTTCCTAACCCTTGAGTATAATGCCAAGTAATCCAACTATTGAATTTTAATCCTAGTTCCTTCTCCATAATATAATAAATATATGAAATGTAACGAACACCCATAAATACATATATACTTCCAGTCTTTTTTAGAATACGCTTTGCTTCTGTAAGCCATACTCTAGAAAATATTATATATTCATCATGAGTAAAATGATCTGTATCCGCACCATAATTTTTTTTTAGATTATAAGGAGGATCAGCAATAATTAAATCAAAATACTCATCTTCATATTCTTTAAGTTTGATTAAACTATCTGCATTAATAACAGAAATATTACTTATCATCTTTTATCCAACCATTTTTTACAGCTAAGTCTTTCCAATCTTCAATGGATCGTTTTGAAGAATTTAAATATTTTTTGTCAAGTAATAGACAGAACTCATACGTATTCCTACTTTCCAAATCTATATAATGAATATCACGCAATTGAATTTGTCCTGTACCTAGTGCTGGATTATAGCTAATATCTGCAGACGAAATATATTTTAAGTCATAGGTATTGAATGAAGTAATTTCCATAATTCCATCAAACATTTTAGTTTCTGCATTTTTTGTTGAATATACTTTATGTTTTACAGAAAGAATTATGAATAAATAATCAGGGTCTTCAATATATGCAGTTCTTATCCGTGCGTAGGAAGTAATATTTGGTGATTTTCCACTCTCTTTTATATCTTCAGCAGTAGCTTTAACATCGACTTCTGCTTTAATAAATGAATTGTGTTTTTCTTTTTGTTTAAAAACTAATATAATATCAGCCATGTATAAGCGTTCTTTTGCTTCTACATTTACTAACTGATAAGGATTGGCAGAATCATTTGCAATCAATTGAAATGTTTGCTGTGCCCATGCTTCAATAAAAGGACCAGCAATCTTGTTAATATTTTCCATTGGAAGTCCAAAACGTAAATTAGTACGAATAAATATCTTATTTTCCCAGACATCTATTGCTTTGCGAACAATATTGTTGATTTGTTCAATAACAAAACTTGACCATTTTGGATAGTCTGGGCTTTCAATTGGCTTTTTTAATTTAAAATCTTCGTAGTTCAATTTATTCTCCATCTTTAATCGATAGATTTAAATAACGTTTCAAGACCTATGAATATATTTTTACAATAATAAAATTATTTGATATAATCAATTTATAGTACACAACAATTTTTTATAAGTAAAAGAAAATATAAGAGTAAATGAAACAAAAAAATATAAAATGATAAAATTACATGAATCAAATAAACAAAAAAATTCGTAGCTATTTAGCCCATATTTGCCAAAGTTTTGCTCTTGCGCAAAATAAGTCGAGAAATCTACTTTCGCAGTCTTTGTCGTGTAGTTTATTGATGATATTAAACATAATATTTTAAATTATAAGCAGAAAGTAAATTTATGTTTTTTGAAGAAAATCGTACTCCTCATATTTTAAAACAAATAGGAAAATTCAGTTTAGTAAATATTGATGATGAAGGAAGCTGGTTAAAAGGCAGTATATTATTAAATCAATTCATATTGGAAAAAAAACTTGGAGAGGGAGGATATGGAGATGTATGGTATGTAAAAGATATTGAAAATGGAAAAGAATTTGCTGTAAAAAAAGTTCGCCCACAAAAAAATGTTATAGATATTTTGGATGAGCTAAAAATTTTCTTTGATATTCCTAAACATCCGCATCTACTTTCTTGCCATTTTTTTTATTCTTTTAAAGAACAGATTTTTTATTCTTAGATTATATTGATGGAGAGAATCTTTCTAGTTTGATTACTAAGGGAAAACTAAGAAATTCTCAAGGTTGCTTTGATTTTTCAATTATTTTAGATATTGCGATTCAAATTTCTTGGGGACTTGAAGCCCTTCATGAGTTTGGAATTATCCATAAAGACTTGAGGGCAAAGAATATTCTTTTAACAAAAGAAAGAGTTGTAAAAATATGCGATTTTGGGCTATCATTACGATATTGCGATACTAATAAAAAAATTGATCAAACAATGATAAGAGAGAAACGTGATTTGGGTTCTTTGATTGTTCAAATGCTTAATAAGCAACCAGAACAATCTAACTCTGATAGCCCACAAGAGCCATGTATTGATTCAAAGGAGCAGTTAGATGAATTTATTTCTGAAAATGATCTATATAAATATCCAACTTTGAGAGATATCTTAACAAATTGTAAATTAGAATCTACTCAAAAAATAGATGCTATGCAAGAAGTTACTAATATGTTAAAAAAATGTTATTCCGAAATAGAAGGAAAGGAATATTCTAGAGAAAAAACAGATTTATTAAAACCATCAGATTCAAAACAAGTTATTGAGTTACAAAAAGAAGCAGAAGAAATTTTCTTAACTGCCCAAAAAGAAGCTGAAAGATGGAAAGAGAGTGAAGAAGTAGAAGAAATCCTTAAGGATAATAGCTGGAAAGTACACAATGGTTCTCCACATTCTCAAAAAATTTCAGGAATCATTGCTTGTAAACGTGCTATAAATATTTGGGAAATTTTGATAAAAATAGGAAAAGGCCAAAAAAATATATTGTCATCAATTTATGATTTAGAGGCTAAAATAAATAATGAACTGAAGCAATATACAGAAGCATTACGATTGAATTCTGAAAGTATTGATATACTAAAAAAAATTAGTGATCAAAATAATCAAGAAGAAAAAATAAAATTGTTTCGAGACTTAGCAGATTATTATAATACTAATGGATGTATATTGTATAATCTTGCACGGTATGAAGAATCAAAGAAATCTTATGATGATGCGATAAATAATCTGAATAAGATTGATCAAAATAAATTAAATAGAAATGATATAATTCTTTATGTAACCATTTATATTCACAAAGGAAAGCTTCTTTTAGAAACCAACGAATATTTCCTAAATATACTAGAAGATTTCATTTGCTCTATAGATGAGCTTATTAGCAAAATCAAAAAATATCCAGAAAATTCAATACAAAGAAAAGTTGTATCTCTTTTTGAACTGAAAGCAAAAATATTAGAAAAGATGAAAAAATATAAAGAATCTATAGAACAATATAATCAAACTATTAAAACATTAGAAAAACTGATCAAGAATCAAAAGGATGATGAAGAAGTTTTAAAGCTAAAAAAATATCTTGTTATTTGTTATGGTAACAAAGCTGATGTATTAAAGAACTTGGATTCTATAAAGTTTATAGAGCTATATGATAAAGCCATTAAAAAGCTAAAAAGACTAATCAAGAAGCAAAAAACTTTGGATATTCAAGAGACTTTAAATTTAAAAAAACATCTTGCTATTTTTTATGGTAACAAAGCTAATTTAATATCAAATAGCTTGAAGTCGATACAATTATATGATAACGCTATTAAAATATTGGAAGAATTAATCCAACAAAATAATCGTTTAGAATTAAGAAAAGATTTGGCATTTTTTTATTACAATAAAGGGGAGAAGCTGAGATACTATGGAAAAAAAATACTGAAATTGGATCCAGAAGAATCTTTGAAATCGTATAAAAAAGCAATGGAATCGTATAAAGAAGCTCATATAATATTAAAAAAACTTGTTGATATAGAAAAACGAATGGATTTACAAAAATTTCTAACTGAAATTAACAATGTAATTATATATGTCGAAAAAATTATGACTATGAAAATAGAATTATTTATAAATAAATATAAATGTTCAGAGTATTTGGACTAGTGTATGTTACTAGTCCAAATATTTTTGGCGTTAACTTTTTTTAATATAAACTATAATTTTGCTGGATTACGAAGTTTTTATTTATGCTTTTGCTTATATTTGGTGGACATAAGGATAAGTTCTTTAAAAGATTTTGCGGGATATTTTCGATAATTTTCTTCTTCTACAAAAAGAAAATCAAAGCCACAATATTTAGAAGTTTTGTTGAGATATAATTGTTGTACATCTTGACACCATTGTTGCAACCGGGCCATTTTTAAAGGAACATCTAAATCTTCTCGACCTTTTACTTCTACAATATAAAGAATATTGTTTGTTGTCGTTACAAAGAAATCTGGAAAATAGTGGGCAATCTTTTGATTATCATCTATGTAGTCTAACGAAAATCCAATTTTAGGATAAATTTTGCTATAAGCTACTACATCTTCGAATGATTCCAAAGAATCGCTAAATAATAATTCTAAATGACTATCTCCTATAATTTTATTGAATAAACATTTTTTAGGTATCCGATATAATTGATTTTGTACTACAAAAGACTGCGTATCTTGTAATCGAATGATTTTTTCAATTTTTACATTTCCTTGATCTTGTATTGTCAGTTCACGAATGGCATGAGAAAAGGTTTCTATAATTGTTTTTTGAACTGGAGTAGTCATCAAAACTTTTGCTAATTTTGGATTTTCCAGTTCTATTTTTTGCCCAAAAAGAATTTGCAAAGTAAATTCTTTTACTTTGGGATAAATACTGTCGTAGTTCCCAACTAACTTGCATTCTTCTATGATTTTTGATGTAAAGTAACTTAGAATGCTTCTACTATCAAGTGGAGAACTTTGAAACTCAATAGTGTGGCTAATATAATCGTTGGTAAGATCTCTGAATACTATTTGGGAATTCGCCTCTTTATTGCAGGAAAATTCTAAAGTTGGATTTGCCAGTTTTGTTATATCCAAATTCTCTAAATTTTTATATTCACGATATAATCGAAAGCTACTTAAAGGAATTTCTATATCTAATTGATCAACATTTTTATTTTTATCAATTTGAATAATCATTGGGCCATGTGCAGGAGTTTTCAAGTTCATTTCTTTGTATTCCAACATCACTCCTTCATTTTGGATGCTTTCAATAAATTCCATAAAAGAGGGTGTACCGATTACGCTGACTTCTTCAACAACAGAAATATTTTGAACTTTTTCATCTTGAGAATCTTTAAATTTACTTTCTGCAAATTTTTTTTCTCTATTTGTTGCAAGTAAATATAATTCATTTTCTGAAAACATCCGACGTAGGCCGCGCCCAAGTGTTTGTTCCGGCAAAATATTGCTTTTTGCTGAATAGGAACGCAATCCAATGATTGTAGTTACATTCCGGACATCCCAGCCTTCTTTAAGCATTAAGACTGATACAATTGCTAAGTATGGGCTATCTTTGCTATCAATAGAATTTGCTGCCTTTCTTAGTTTTCTCAATTCTTCTTCGTCTTTATTGCTTTCTGAAATTTCTCCATTATTTTTAGTATGAATGACAAGAACAGAATTTTTTGCCTGAAATTCTGGATATTTTTCAGCAAGATATTGAGCAACTTCATCGCAATCTTTTGTGTCGTCTGTCATAATAAATAAAACGCTTTTTTTATTAACTTTACTATATTCTTGATATGTTTTTCTCCATTCTTCTACACCTAAAGCAATATAGTCAGCATATTTCTCTACATATCGAAGGCTAGGATATTCGAGCAAATTTTTTTGACTGGCAGCATCAGGCAAAATAGGATGTTTTACTACGTTTTGTAAAATGGCTTCGACTA
>CAZPDM010000090.1:0-16825 GCA_964585305.1 uncultured Planctomycetota bacterium
ATTCGAATGAGATATTCGATGCTAAAAATAATAACTACAATAATCTCAGTAATATAAAATTCTTTTTGGTATTTTGCATAATATTCTGGTATACTTTCCAGAATGAAAGCAACGGAAGAGACAAAGATTGCCAACATAACAACTATTCCAATAATCTTAGAAAGAAGGCAATCGCTTTCTCCTTCCATAATCTGATAAATTTTATCACGCATAAAAAATAAAATTCCTTAAAAAATTATTTTGATTAAAATTCTGATAATTTTTGAATGGCCCAGGTTGCATGTTCGGAAAGAATGGGGATATTACTATGAGCCAAATAGCGTAAATTGGGAATCAATTCTTTTGTACGTGAATTCCCGGCAACAATACAAGCGTTACGTATAAGCCCTTGTCTTTTGGCTCGCATGATTGGAGTTCCGGCGTATTTCTTTTGAAAATCTAAGTCATTTGATAGGGCGAAAATTTCAGCCAAATCCTGGCTAGGATTGCTACGGTGTTGCAAAAAATCGGGTTCTGTTGTTGTTGGGCAATTTTGGTTATAGGGACAAACAGATTGACAAATATCGCACCCGATAAGCCAATTGTTTATTTTGGGGCGTATTGATTCAGGAATGCTATCGCGATGTTCTATTGTTAAATAAGAAATACATCGTCGGCTATCTTTTATATAGGGGCGGATCAAAGCATGAGTTGGGCAAGCTGATAAGCATTTCTGACAACTTTCGCAAAATTTTTGATGTTTTTGATGGTCTTGTATAACATGCTCTGAGATAAAATCAGGGAATTTTTGAGTACTGAGAATTTCTCCTAAAAAAAAGTATGAACCAAGTGGGGGAATAATTAGAAGAGTATTATATCCAAAGAAGCCTAAGCCTGCTTTCCATGCAAACCATCTTTCATCTAAAGGTGTTGCATCTACACTGGGCAAAAATTTTTGGGTGGGAAATTCTTTTTGTAAAATTTTTGACATTTTTAATAATTTATTCCCGATCACTTTATGATAGTCTCTTCCCCAAGCATAGCAACTTATTCGTCCTGATGTTTTCGTTAAATTTATGCTATTATTACAAGATTGATAATATCCTAATGCTATACTTAAAATACTATTACATCCTGGCAAAATTTCTTGAGGATTATATTTTGCTAAGATATGTTTTTCCAAATATTTCATGCCTCCATGATAATTTGAGGCAAGCCAATTTTCATAGAGCATTTGTTGTTCAAGATATTTTTGGGCAGAAGCAATTGCAAATATTTGAAAACCTTCTTGTTGGCATAGATCAATAATAAGAGAAGTTTTATCCAGATTTTGACTTTCTTTAAAGAAAAATTTGTCCAAAACTAAAAAAATTCTTTAAACTTGTGATATAGTATACCAAATTTTTGGTATTTTAAGTTTAGGAAAATTAAAAAATAAGGAATATAATTATGGCTGTTGTTGGTATTGATCTTGGAACTACTATATCCACGGTTGCTCGGCCAATTGGAAAGGTTGTAGAAGTACTACCGAATGAAGAAGGAAACTTACTTACGCCTTCTGTTGTGTATATTCCAGATGGAAATATGTCGAATGCAATAGTTGGTGATTCTGCTTTAAATATGCTACATTCTATTGAAAAGAATAATGTTGTCCGTTGGTCAAAACGGCTGATTGGTACTAATCATAAAATAAAAATGCGGAAAAAAAATGGCACTCTCGTTGAATTTTCTCCTACTGAAATTTCTGCAGCAATCCTTCGTAAATTAAAAAGAGATGCAGAATTAGCTATGAATGATTCAGTAGAAGGTGCTGTAATTACTGTTCCAGCGTGGTTTGGCCTTAAGCAATGTGGAGAAATTATGTCTGCTGCACAGTTGGCAGATTTAAAAGTATTGCAACTTATTCCAGAGCCACAGGCTGCTGCTATTGACTATTCTATGGATCAAACTTTGGATTTTAGCAATAAAATTATCTTTGTTTATGATCTTGGCGGTGGTACTTTTGACGCAACTTTAATTAGCGTTCAACGTGTACAACGTGCGTCTTCTATTCCTTCTATTTCTTTTATAGAGATTGCTAAAGAAGGAAGTCGAGAGTTAGGTGGATATGATTGGGACAAACAATTATTGAAATATTGTTGCGAATGTTTTGATCAAAAACATAATACTGATAGCAGATTAGATACTTCTGAAGATTTGGAATTAGAAGCAGAACAAGTCAAAAAATTATTAAGCAAACTTATGGTGGCTACTTTTCATATTCATACCAATGAAATCCAAGATACTATAGATATTTCTCGAGATAAGTTTGAAGAACTTTGCCGGTTTCTATTAGAGGAAACTCGTACAAAGATACGGCAAACTCTTAGAAAAGCCAATAAAACATGGGATGAAATAGATTATATCTTAGTTGTTGGCGGTGCAAGTCAAATGCCTATGGTCTTTAAAATGGTTGAAGAAGAAGTTGGCGAAGAAAATCATAGAAAGATTTGCCGCCATAAAGGGGTAAGTTTTAATGTTGCTCGTGGAGCTGCATATATTGCTGGGGATTTTATTAAATTGGATGAATCTTTACAAAAATCGTTTCCTATAGAGGAAATGGGAGATTCGCTGCCTGTTATTCAGAATCATTTAAATAATAATGAAAATATAAATCCTTCTCATGGCAAAGATGAGTTTGCGAGTAAAGGCCAAAATGATCTTCCTTTATTATCGACAAAAATTCTTCCTCTTCAACCCTCAGCAAAGAAAAATATATCTTCTCAAAACGTAAGCAATTCTCAAAATGTAACGCAACATAGACTACCTGTAATATCTAAAAGCGATATACTTAAAGAACAAAAGCCTGAAAATCTATCAAAAGAAAATATAAAATCAGCAGAGAATATATCAACAGAAACTACGAATGAATTTATTCAGTTATCTAATATTGTTATTAAAAGGCGGCTCAAAGAGCAAGATGCAATTGGTGTTACTGGAATTAAACGTGGATTAGCAGTGAATGCAATTATTTTGCCTGCTGGAGCATATACAGATGAAGAATACTCTCGCACTTTTCCACTTGCAGATCCCAACATGACAGAAGTTATTATTGTGATCAATCGTGGAAGTGGAGAAAATTTACCAGATATTGAAGAAAATAAAGGACAAGTTATTTTACAAGGACTTCCGCCGAATCGGCCCTCAGGTTGTTTGGTTGAAATAACTATGAAAATGGACCGTAATGGAACACTTTCGGTAAAAGCCCGTGATATAGAAACTGATCAATATTGTAATACAATCATACAATTAGATCCAATTTCATAGGGAATGTATGCTACCAATATATGTTGGAATTGATTTAGGAAGTACATATTCTTCTATTGCTTGGTGCAATCCTCAGACAAATCGTCCTGAGGTTTTGCCGAATGCAGAGGGAGAATTAAGTACTCCTTCTATTGTATTAGTAGAGCCAGGTGGAAATATGATTGTAGGAAGTCCAGCTCTTTCTGTTCAATACGAAGGAGACAATGCTAAACGTACGGTCCGGATGATCAAACGTAATATGGGAACAAATTGGAAATGTTTCCCAAATAAGCCATATACCAAAACTCCTGAAGAAATTTCTGCTGCAATTTTAAAAAAATTAGTTGATGATGCGGCAAGATTTCTTGGCGTTTCTAAAATAGATGGAGCTGTTATTACTGTTCCTGCATATTATGATAATGATCCTAGAGTTGCAACAATGAAAGCCGCTCAAATTGCTGGAATTGAAGTAAAACAATTGCTTGATGAACCTGTTGCTTCTGCTATAGTTTTTGGTGTTGAAAATCTCAAACATGGAGAACGTATTCTAGTTTATGATCTTGGTGGTGGAACTTTTGATGCTTCCATTTTAGAAAAACAAAATAATAAACTTAAAGTTTTGCGAAGCCAAGGTAGTCGTAAACTAGGAGGATATGATTGGACGAACCTTTTAAAAGGGGTAGCAAATCGGCAATATTTAAAAAAATATGTTTCTTCAGATGAAGATGAAGATTTTTTAATGGAAGAACTTTTATCTGGGGCTACTTTAATTCAAGAAGCTCAATTTGAAGAGCAAGTAGAACAAGCAAAACAAAAACTTTCTGAAGAAAATGAAATTTTGATAGAATTCTTTAGAAATAAGCAAAAAGAAATTATTCGCATTGATAGAAGACAATTTGAGCAGGCAACAAAAAGTCTTGTTCAGCAAACAATTGAAAAATGTGAGCAATTGTTAAAGTCGGTTAGCTTATGGTGGAGCAATTTAGACTATGTTTTACTTGTTGGCCGATCTACCAGAATGCCTATGATTGCTGAGGCAATCAATAATTTTACCCAATTAACGAGACCTGTTACAGTTTTTCATTCTCCAGATTTGATTGTTGCAAAAGGGGCTGCATTACAGGCTCAAGGGTATTTAAATTCGATAGAAAATATAAAATATAAAGAAGCTGAAAAAACAACTTTAGCTATTGCTTCAAAGTCAAAATCAACAACTCAAAAAATATCTGAAATGATTAAGCCCATTATCAATAAATCATTTAAAAAAACTATTACTGTTGCGTTCAATAAAGAACTAGAAAGTGATGTTTTAAAAGAAAATGATGAAATCCCACAATTAGTATCTTCTATAAAGGAAAAAGAAAGCGAATCAATGGATAAGCTGGCGATGCCCATGGATTCGCTAGAAGAAAAAATATCCTTTATAGAGGAACCTTCAACAGAAACAGAAATTTTTGCAGGCATGGAAAAAATTGAAAATCCACCTGATATTATTTATCTCCCTGGTTACGGCGACGATGTAATTCGCTTAGGAACAATACTTACTACTGCACATCCTTTAGGTACGATTATCATTAGCAAAAATTATCGATATATGGTTAGCCATATTATCCCAGCAGGGAAAATTTATCCTTTACGCATGGTACGTCATGATTATCAAACTCAAGCATATACTACGAATTTTGTTATTCCCATTGTTCAGGGTGGTATTGATGGCGCGGAGGAAGGAATGGCAGGGGATTTTCATTGTTGTATTTCAAAAGGGACATATCGTTTTCTAGGAATTCCTTCACGTGCTACGCCTACACCTATTCGAGTAGAATTTATTTACGATCGGCATCAGATTATTCATGTTCATGCTTGGGATTTATTATCAAATCAGTCTATTTCTAGCGAAAAAATATCAGAAATTGAATTTCCTCAAATCAAACGTATTCCACAATCTGTTGTCATTGCATTAGATTGCTCGGGGAGTATGGCTGGTCAAGAAATTGAAGATGCTAAATTGGAAATTGCTAAGATTGTTGAAGCGCAACTAAGTGAAGATAGTGATAGTGAGATTGCTATTGTTACCTTTGGTGGTCCGCCACAAAGGTATCCTTCTTCTATTTTACATAATTTTACTAAAAATGTTGATAGTTTAAAAGAAGCAATTTCTAAAATAGAAGCATCAAGCACAACGCCACTGGCAGAAGGTATTGAACTAGGAATTAAAATTTTAGAAGGAAGATTAGGGACATTAAAGAATATAAATTTTGTTCTTATTAGTGATGGATCTCCAGATAATCGTAAAAAAGCTGAATTAGCAATAGAAAAGTTAAAGCAATATCCTATTAAAACATTTGCTATCGCGATTGGTGCAGAAGCCGATCATAAATTTTTAAATCAAATAGGTCCTTCTGTACACATTGAGCGTTCATGTAATTTAAGTCGGGCTATATCACAATTTTTATTTGCAACAAATTAGTCTAGGCAAAAACAAAAAAACGCCAAGAAAATTTGTTTGACAAACTTTTTTGGCGTTTTTTTAATTGAAGCACTATCCTAGCATCCAACTACGGATTTTGCGATAGCCAACGCGAGAAATTTTTAAAGATTCCCCATCATAAAAAATTCCCATTTTAGCCTCTTGCAAAGTTTGTATATCACGTTGGATTGTTCTTTCACTTACTTCATATTCTCTTGCGAGATCTTGAACAGTAATTTGTGAATGTGGAGATAATTCTCCAACAATACTAAATAATCTTGATAACCTATCTTCCCACATATCATTCTCCTTAACCACGTCTTGCTAATTGTATATTCTATTCGATTTCTTTCGCAAAATTGATGCCATTAAAATTGAATTTTATAACATGTTGAAATAAAAATATTTATAATGTGTGCAATATCTTTTTTTCTTTTTTTCTTTTTACATTTGTAGCAATTTCGCACAGTTTAACAATTTTTGTCTTTTGCCTAGAAATTATTCTTAAAATTTGCTATGATTATAAAGAGATAAATGAATGGACAAAAGTTTTTAAACTAAAAAATATGCCAACTACGTGTTTGAGATCCAACTGTGAGGAATTTAAAAGAAATTGCATTTATTGGTGTTACCTAAATTTGGGGTTAATTAAAGGACGGCTTGTAGCTTATAAGCTAAATTTTGCCGCTATTTTTATGAAAAAATTATTAGACGATATTTTTTGCGAAAAACTATCCGAAAAAAAAATGGTTGATAAATCTTTGCTCATACAACTTAAAAAGAAAGAACATTTTGTTACATTACGAGAAACATTACTTTTAGATCGTGTGGTTTCTGTTTCGGGATATATTTCAGTGTTGACTATGTTACAAAAAGATATTGATTTAGTGGATTCTCAGGCTTCTATTGATTACGATGCACTTTTTTTAGCATATCTTAATATGCATAATATCGTTGAAAAAGAAGATATTGAAGCATGTAAAAAATATTCCGCAGCTTCTCCTTTTCGAGTCCGAGAATTACTTTTAGCAACTTCAGCACTTACTTTTGATAAATATTCAAAAATTGTAGCAGCATTAGCAAAAGAGGTTGCAGAAAAAGATAATTCAGAACAGACTTTAATTGATGAAATGGTGCCAGAAGAAGCGAATGTAGCATCAAATAATTTCCCTACTAAAAAAACAACTTTATCTTTTGTAAAAGATAGCTCTGCTGAAACTATTATTGATATTAGCCATCAGGAGGCTACTACCATTCCTGAAGAACCCCAGGAAAATTTAAAAAAATCTCCACATCGACCAGATGAATCAGAAGAGACTTTAATTGATAATAATTTTCAGGCTTCTGATGGGCAATATTTCAATGATGATGCAACGATTGGTTTTACACCAGAGGAACATTTAGAAGAAACTGCTGACGAAATGGCAACAGTGGAAAATAATAATGTTGAAAATGAAGACTCAGATGTAACTTCTGCAGCCGTTGTACAAGAAAATTTGGAAAATTTACCTAAAGCAGAAACTAAAAAATATTCAGATATTTTAGAAAAAGATAAATTAAATTCTATACTAAATACTTCTAAAGTATTTCAACCTCCAACAGAAAGAATTCCGTCTAATTTACCGCAAGTTTCTGTTTCTGAAAATCAACAACCTCCAAGCAAACCAGTTAGTATTCCTGTAGCAGAAAATATTGTGCAAAATCATTCTGCTTCGCAAAGAATCAAAACTGTTACAGCTCCAACACCGAAAATTTCTCAGGAAATACCTCCTCAAAATACCGTAGCTACTTCTTATATTGCAGATGAATTAAATGCGGTGATGATGGAAAGATTAGTACAGCAAGTACAATCCCAAGTATATTTGCAAACTCAACAAATATCTCAAAATGTAGGAAAAGAAATTAGTGGATATAAAAGCTTTTATAAAATTATTGCTGGTATGGTTATTTTCTTTTCCTTATTTTTATTAGCCTTTACTGGCTGGATTGAATTTCAGAGATTTCAGGATTTAAGAGGGCTTCGAGATGAAAAGCAAGCTGCTGTATCCCAAAAAGAGCAAATGTTCCAACAGATGACAGAATCTAAAGATAAAAATGTCGAATTACAACTAAAAATATCAAAATTAGAAGCCAAGCAAGAAATATTGGAATTGCAACGGCAAGAAATTGAAAAACAGAAAATTTCTTGGGAAGAAAAGATTTCTGAACTAAATCAACAGACTAAACAATTTGAACTTTTGATGAACAGTCAAAATGAAATTAAACAAGCTTTATCAACTCTTGAACTAGCAAATGTCTATCTTTTATTAAATGATTATACTAAAGCACAAGATTTATTTTTACAATCTAAGTCTTATTGGGATGGGCTTGCGAAAAAAAATATATTTGATGAATTATTAGGTATAAGATTAGTTGATTATATGCTAAAATACAAAACTCCTACAAAAGAAAAAGAGGCAATAAGTATTTTAGAAACACTTACATCTTCTTGGGTAGCACAATGGAAATTAGGAGCAATTTATTATAGTCAATCTCCTATGAAAGGAGATTTAGTTAAAAAATATTGGAGCGAAGCTCTCAAACTTAATCCAAATTTAACTAAAGTAAGAGATCAGCTCAAACTTATAAAATAAATATCTATCAATTTTTATCTTGTTCCTTTTTTAGGAATAAGATAAAAATTGCAAAATAATTCTAGAAAAAAATTTTTCATTATTTCTCACTTCAACTTACATTTTCTAGTTTAACTTAGGAGCTGGAAATGAAAAATAATATAGACGAGGAACGTTTATTTCGCATTTTGTTGGAACAAGGTTTGATTAACGAACAACAACAAGCAGCGTATTTTACATATCAAGAAGAACAGGAAAACCGTACGGGAGAACGCGCTCCAGTAGCTAGAGTTCTACAAAAATTAGATATTCTTACAGCAGATCAAATTTCTAGTATTATGAAAGCAATTGATACAGTTCCCCCTGTAGCTGCTTCACCCGTTCCATCTTCTAAATTTTCTGTTATGAGTTCTCAAAGTATTGGAAATGTGTTAGGGGAAAAACCTACTAAAATTAGCCCAGCAAAACTGTTCGCACCTCCTCCGGAAAGCGAAGATGAAGAAGAATCTTCAAAACCCATATCTAAAATTGAACGTCCCAAAGCAAATATTTTAGAAAAACTTTCGGCAGGCTTAGAATCAAGTGAGAAAATTTCTTTAGAAACCCCTAGTTTATTAAATTCTCCCAGACATAAAGTAGAATTACCGCCGGAGATTGCTCAAGCAATAGAAGAACAAAAAAGTCCTTTAAAAGAGCCGTTTGGTTTATTAGATTTAGAGAAAAAAGAAGAAACTTCAAATCAAGAAATGCCTTCACAAAAAGACGAGTATTTAGAAAAATATCCTCCTAAATCTCTATTTTTATCATATTTGCTGTTATTGACTAGTGGGATTTTAGGTGGTCATCGTTTTTATCTGCGATGCTATCGATCTGCGTTTTGGTATCTTTTTTCTTTTGGATTTTGTGGGGTTGGTGTTGTCATAGATATTTTTCTTTTGCCTTGGCTATTAAATCGTTATCGTCGTTTTGCCAATGAAAATCAATCCCCAAGTTTATGGAAAGATTTGCATAGCTATCAAAATATTCAAAACGATTGTTCTGCTAATCCAGATTGGTCTTATAAAGAAACTGCCATGCAAAAATTGGGCGGTGCATTAGAAGTTTTTATCAAACTGATAATGTTATTAGTTGCACCAGTATTATTAGGTTTTGTTGCTGTGATGCTATGGCAGCCAATTATTCCTTTAATTATGCTAGTTTGGGGAATAATATTCTTAGGCAATCTAAAATTTAATCAGGAATGGAAGACTCTTTCAGGTAGCCGCCATATTCCGTTCTTTGGACTAATTAGCCAGAAAATTTCTCAATTTACAGGGTTTTATTTTGAGAATAAACCTTATCCAACAATTATTTATCTTTTATATCCTCTCTGGATGCCAATTGCTATTTTAATCAGCGAAAAACGAAGAAAAGAAGCACTTGCTCATCTTTGGATAATGATGTTGGTAATGGGAGGAATTTTACTTGGGCTTATTCGATTAGCCTGGATATTTTCTTTTGAATATAGCCAACCTATTGTAGATCTCTTTTTATACCAGGGTGCAATTTGGTTGTCTTCTTTGATTCTCCTTTTAGCATTAGGAATGCCTACTTTTACAGCTTTAGCTTCTTTCCGTATCCAACACCATGAAAAAACAGCTAAATTTTTTGCCGGTTGGAATTGTTTTGTTTACGCAGGTGTTTTAGGCCTGCTACTCATTGGTCCGAATTTTTTGAATTGGGAATCGTATTCACATCAAAGTGCATTGCGTCTAGCTGTAACCAAATTTAAAGTTTCCTATAGCTCAAAAGAAATTTCTAAGCCAGAGCTTCAAAAAGTTTGTGAAAATGCCTTTGAATATATAATGAAGAATATAACACAAAATCCAAGTGATGCTAATTTGACTTCAAAAGGTATATGTATTGCTGAAACAAATACGTTTCAAAAATTGGTCTCTGGCTATTTTAAATACCGTCAATCACAAGTATTTCAAATCCATTTTTTGAAAGAGAATAATCTTTTTGTTTTATATATGGGTTCATATCCTATTACGGTATGGAATTCTGTAACAAAATCTATAGTTTCCGAATATAAACTTGGCGATCCGAATCATGAAACAATGGCAGATTCTATAAAGAGGCATGAAAGTGTATTTGTTGTTTGCCCAGTTATTGAGCAATATCGTAAGTGGATAGATATTCCCTATACTAAATATCTTGTAAAAGTAACCACTCAAGATTAGTTTTTTTATATAAAAAGGGTGCGAAAATCGCGCCCTTTCATAAAATAAGGATGTTGTAGCATGAAATATTTTATTATTTTTACTTTATGTTTATTTATTTCTTTATCAAGTTTTGCACAATATATCAAAGATGATAGCTTTCAAATTACTATTGATAGCAAGGCAAAAATGTTACTCAATCCAAAAAGTAGCGAGCATGAAAAATTAGATGGAAAGAATATTATTTCTTATACAGAGTTTGAATACGCTAATAAATACCTTTCAGCTAGTTCTTTCCAAATTTTTCTGAAGCGTATTGCTACAAAAACTATTCTCGAAGAGAAAGAGCCAAGTGGAAAAGTTGTCCAACAAGTGAGAATGGACGTTTCCTTTGATGCTGATGGAATACGCATGGTTGACGTATCTGGTAAATTGGTGGAATTGAAAAAGCCTACAGAAAAAGAAAAATTAGATAAAAATTACAAGGCTCCTGCATTTGTCAAACAGTTAGAGTCTTGTTTTGAAAAAAGTTTATGTGATGTTTCTTTTGATGAAAAGGGACAACCTATTTATCAAGCATCTAAAGAGGATGCTGCTAAGATTATGATAAAAAATGGTATTATTGAAAATGCTAGACTTTTTCATGCTTATTTTGATTCTGAAAAAGACGAATGGGAATCTTCTGCAAAATTGAGCTTAGGAAATGGTGGATTTGCAGTAGGGAAGTTAAAATATAAAAAACTTAATGATATAAATTCTGGTTTTGTTAATGTTCAAGTTACTGGAACATTGGAAGGCGAATTAGAACAAGCTCCGCTATCTGCAAAAGGTATAAAATGCATTATCAATGGTACACAAAAATATGATGTTGCTATCAAAGAATGGTTAGAAGGTAGCATAAATATTCAAATGAATGCTGAGTTAAAATCTTCAGAAGATACAATATTTATGTATAATACAATGATTATCAAATTTTTGAAAAAATAATCATAATGGAAAAATCTGCTTTAAAGCAGATTTTTCCATTATTTGAAACGGCATATTTCCATTTTAGCATCGTTAAGGGATAGATAATGGCAGTAACCTCTGGCAATATTCTTATTATTCACGATATTCCGGAAATTGTTTCCAATCTTTTATCTAATTGGCAACAACTTCCGACTCCTCCTAAAATTTTATTAGCTGATTCTGTTGTTCACTCAAATGAAAAATTGAATTTTACCCACATTCCTATAGAACCGACAAACTTAATTTCTTGGAAAAGATATATTCAAAGCGAAGAATATAAACAAAATCCAGTTTTATCTAATGTAGATACTATTTTAATCTTATCAAGTACAGGAATTAACCCGGACTTAATTACACAACAAATTTTGTTGATATTGCGTGTGCTTATCTCAGAGTGTGCTATTTTAAAAAATAAGCCAGAAATTTGGTGCGAAGTATACGATCAGATTGCCGAACCGCTTTTACAGGAAAATAGTACTGTTGTTTTATATAGAGATAAGATCATTGTTTCTTTATTGGCGTATTCTATAAGTTTAAAATTTTGCAAAGATCCACACCTTTCTCCTGATTTAGAAAAGATGTTGCAACTTTCAAAGAAAAAATATAAAACTGTTCGGCTACAAAATACCAAAAATACATCTTTTAAAGAATTTGTTTTAATTTTTATTCTTGGCGGTATGATAGGAATGGTAATAACTTGGTTACTAAAATAATCTATCTTTATTTGAGGGGAAAAAATGAAATTCATCATCTTATTTATATTTTTTATTGGTGTTCTTTTCCCAAAAAGTTATGGACAAAATTATTTTTTTGAGCCTTTTACTAAACCTGCAGCCGGTATAGTAGAGTTAGTTGTTCATGGTGAAGGCCAAGAATGCCAATTACAAAGTAATGAACGTGATATTGGCAGGGGGATTTGGAAAGAAAATGTATGGAAACTTCGTTGGGATACAACAGCATGGGAAGATGGAAAATATACCTTATTAGCTAAAATAAAAAATAACAATCAATGGATAACAACCCCTTCCATTTTAATCATAGTAGATAATTCCTCTCCGCAAATTGCCATACATCCTTTTATTCAAAAGAAAAGAAACGAAGTTCTTTTAATCGCAGAAGTAAAAGATATTCTCACCGCAGTTTGTAATGTTAAATTTATTGTAGATCAAAAGTGGACAGGAAATGGAATTCCTTGTTTAGATGAAAAAAATCAGATATTACCAAATTTATTTCAATATTCTTGGAATGTTCCTGATGATGCAACTGGATATCATATTTTAGAGGTACAGGCTTCTGACGATGCTGGAAATATTGCTAAGGCTTCAGATAAAATACGGCTGGATAGACAAGGTCCACGAATTCAAGTTTTAGCTCCCTTAGCGCAAGGACCTTCTAATGGGCCATTAGTCTGTGAAACAAGAATCACAGATGCTTCAGGGATCCAAAATGTTGATTTTATTCTCAAACAGAATCCTCAGCTTAGAGGAACTTCTTGGCAAGACGGAGATGTATGGGGAATAAAATGGCATGATATTTCTGATGGAGAATATCAAATTACTGTTATTGCCTATGATAAACTTAGCAATAGTAATAGTATTGATATTTTTACTCAAAGCGATCAAACTTTACCAAATATAATTTGGAATAAACCGTCTCCTGATTTTATCAGTAATTCTCCGATTCCAATTACAGTAGAAATTAAAGATGCCTCTCCCATTTTAGGAGCAAATTTAGTTGTCTCAAATCAACCATCTTTTCCATTAAAACAAGATGGCAAATTTTGGAATTGTTTTTTTCAGCCCAATCAAGATGGCGTTTTTTCTTTAGTTGTGGAAGCAAAAGATAGTGCTGGAAATATTGGCAAAAGTGAGGCTATTATTGTTACTTATGATAGTACTCCACCAGAGGGTACATTATTTTATCCCAAGCAAGATTTTTATACAAATGGCATAATACTGGAAGTTCATGCGGAAGATGATATTTCTGGTGTAGCAGGTGTTGAATTTCAACTTGATGATAAAATTATCCCAAATACTTCAACTAAACCTGGCAGTTGGCAAACAAAGATTGTTGTAGAAAAAAGCGGACGGTATAATTTAATTAGCAGCCTTCAGGATAAAGCAGGAAATATTACGAAATTACCTGCACTTGAACTTGCAATAGATACAATGGCTCCGACAATTACAGTTCCTAATGATATCCCTAAAATATTTTCTAAGCAAGCCAATATTCCTATACATATTCAAGATGATCTTTCTGGGATTAAAGAAGTTTCTGCATTTTTGTATGACAAACCTATAGTAACTATTGAAAATTTTAATGATTCTTCTGAACTTACTTGGGATGCAGATAACTGGGAAGAAGGATGGTATCCTATTGTTTTACAAGCCATAGATAAGGCTGGCAATCGTTGCGATGGGGCAACTCTTACTATTGCAATTGATCGTTCCTTTCCGAAAGTTATTGCAGAAATTACTCCTCATCAATTGCAGATTGGAGTTGTACATGCTAAACTGATTTGGGAAGATAAGCCTGCTGGTATAGATACCAATAAGATTCCTAAAATTTTTGCGATTTTGGGAAGCAACCGTTATGAAATGGAGCTGTCAAATTTTTCTAGTAATTTTGCAGAAGCTAAAATGTTGATTACAAGCTCTCATCCAGAAGGTATAGCAACAATTCATATAGAAGGCCTACAAGATCGTGTTGGCCATGTTCTTTCTGATACTACGTTAGGAAAAGTTACTGTCCAAAGTGCAGGAGGCTTTTGGCCTTTAGTCCCAAATGATCAAGCGCATCCGTTATTAGCGGCATGGGATCAGGATCGCCCACAAGAAAAATCAGGATTATGGATTGCTGCCAAGCCTGGTGCTGAAGTTAAAGCTATCGAAGATGGGCAGATTGTTGAAATGAGTACATCGATATATAATCGCCCAGGTTATCTTCGTATACAAAGGCTTCGAGATTCTTTTACTTGGGGCTATCATCATATTGTTGTAGGAAAAAATATTCTTGCCAATCGAACTTGGCTTCCTGGAGATATTATTCGAGCAGGAGAGGTAATTGCAACAATTCCAGAGGTTCCATCGAGTAATTATTCATATCTTTATTTAGAATTGGTAGAATGGAAAGAAAAAAAGTGGGAATCAGTAACAAGCCCTATTCCATTTTTGCATCCAAAGCCTTCTTTTGTTCGTGCGTCTCCAAGTGTTTTAGAAGTAGAGCGGCATCACGAGTCCGCATCTCCAAGACATCTTCAATTTTTTATTCCTAAACGTTATCAAGAATTTCCTGTGGCTCGCTTTTCTTGGAGCGATTTATTTATTATTCTCTATGTCTTTCTTATTGTAGGAATATGCTTTAGCATTGGAATGTTTGAACAAACACGATCAAAAGATAAATTATTAAAATGGAGAAATCTTTATAATTATCTAAGAAAAAAAATAAATCTAAAAAAAATATGGTGGTGGAAAAATTAAAAAAAATTAGCTCTTAATTAAAATATTAAGAGCTAATTTTTTGTTTTTTAGATTAAAAAAATTTCCGCTAGCTTTAGTTATTTGGAGTAAAAGGAGTAGTACTAGGTGGTTCTTCAAGTTCTATCATTAAACTTTGTAGTTTATATTGGCATCGTTTTAACATTGCTTTTTTGATTTGTTTTGTTGCGTTGTCTTTAGCTTGACGAAATTCTGTTTCAATTCTTGCTCGTCCGATGAGTTCAAGAATTGTGTAATGATATGTTAAAGCTAATCCACTGGAAAAGGGTTTCCAAGATGGAGGGGTTGGAATGGCTTGAACTTTTGTAATCCAAGCAGATTGCCATTCTATATATTTTTGTGTGTCTGAAATCATTAGATTTTGTTGCAGTTCTTCATAAAGTGTTTTTAAATACTTTACATCTTGTTGAGCTTGTTTTAAGGATGCGGCTTTTATCTCAGCATCTTCTAAAGATTTGATTCTTTCAATATCGCTTAATTCATTAAATATTTTTTGCAATTCAGGAATAATTTTATCAGGATTATGGCTTGTGCTTTTTCCTTGTATACGTGCAGAATATCCAGCAAAAATATTTTTCCAAAGATTTACAAGGCTTTTCATTTTTTCTGCAAGATTAGGATATTTTTTTATTAAAGGAGAATTTTGATAATCTTCTATACGTAACACAAAAGCTGAAAGCTCTTCATCAATTTCTTTTGCTTGTTTTAACCATGTTTCTGCTTGTGTAGGAGAAGTTTTATATTCTTCATAAGATTTCTGTAAATCTTGGAAAATGCGATTGAACCATAGTAAATCTTCTTGTAAATTTTTTTCTGTTAAATTTTCTGGTATGGATAGTCGGCTTAGAATTTTTTTTGACTCTCGGTTGATTTGTTCAAAAGATTCTGAAATTTTTTTTAAAATTTCATTGAAAGCTAGCTTTCCAATTTTTTGTGGTAATTCTGGATCCCAGGGAACAGGAGTTTGTTGAGTAAATTGATATGTTCCTACTATAACAAGGATTTCTAGCGTTCGCAAAATATTACGAGTTTCTTTAAAACTTTGGGCATCTGTAAGAAACCAAAATTCTTTTTGATATTGCTGGAATTGGTTATTTATTTTTTGACAGCGGGAATACCAATTTTGCAAAAGAGGAAACATTTCTTGGATAGGTACTTTTGAAGTAGCTTTAGTATTCTGAATTTCTTGAGCCAATAATAGAACTTGTTGGATAATGTTTTGATAGAATTGGCTGGATTCCCTTGTTTCACGTTGTTTTTGGCTGGGTGTTCCAATGTAGAATTCTTTGGAAAAAGGAAATCGATTTGTAGTATCTATTTCACTGAGAAGTGTTAATTCCCAGGTATATTTGCCACTGGGAATTTTTTGTTCAATTGGCCCATATTCTACAATAAGCATTTCTCCAAAAGTTTTTACATTGGATTCTGTTTTAGGAATAAGCTGATTTTCCCAATTTATTCTTGATAATATTAAGAACCCATCCGGTATCCCTGGTGTTTGTAATCTCAATTGCCAAGTTTTCTCTAATCCAGTTCCTAATATCAATTTATCTTGCGCTATTGTTGAAATGATATTAAGCATCAGGAAAAGATAAAGTAACAAATTGTGCACAAAATTCCTTTCGCAAAAAGGCGTTCCCACGCAAAAGCGCGGGAACATGAGTGCTAATTATCTGTATATTCCAGAAAGATAACATCATCATTGACATATAAAAGACTGATGTCATCGACAATAGGGCTTTGAAAAATTGTCGGGGCTGCAGGATCTGTGATAGG
>CAZPDM010000091.1:0-16575 GCA_964585305.1 uncultured Planctomycetota bacterium
TTGATTGTACTCAATCAAAGGTTAAGCAACAAAGTATTTTCTGTTAAAAATAAAGGATATTTTATTAACTGATACATTATATTAAAAAAAATAAATAAATCAATATAAAAAATGAAATCCCCATATTCACAAATTTCAGCATTTAACTTATCAGAAAAGTTTTTCTGGTTTAAATTTCTATCTTTATATCCATTATATATCCTTCAACCAAAAAAAACCCAAGGTTTAGTACCTTGGGCTGGCAAAATTCTTATTTTTCGTACAGGAAATAAAGATTTTTTTGCGCGTTTTATTTTTCTGCTAGAAATTTGGCAGAAACATTTTTCTTTCCAAAAATATTTCCATCAGCATTTGGAATAGCAACTTCAATAAAAATATAGGTTGGTTGCTTTTTATCAACAATTTTTCTTACGACGATTCCATTGTATTCTTTTTCAGGATATTCTGGAACTGTAAGCAAAACCTGTTGTTTTTCTGATATATTTTTAGCATCTTCCTTTGCTACAGAAAAAAATGCGATTGTATTTTCAAAAGCTGCCAATAAAAATATAGGTTCTTGAGCTTTAGTAATCTCTCCAACTTTGCGAAATTCTTGAGTAATAATACCTTGAGAAGTAGCAGTTATTTTAAAATCTTTTAATTTTTCTTGAGTTTGGACAAGTCGCAATTCAGCTAATTGCAATTTTTGTTTAGCTGATTCTAATTCTGATTGGAGAGAAGCATATTGTTTTTTCGTTTCTTCCATAGCAACTTTGCTTATTAAATCTTTTTCATAATTGGTTTGAGCTTTTGCAGCTTTTTCTGCCGCAAGATTTGTTGCTTCTTGCAAACGTGCAATTTCTTCTTGTACAATTTTCTTTTCTAAATTATAGGCTTGTAATTCCGAGCTGTTTTTTGATATATCAAGAATAGCTAATACTTGATCTTTTTCAACACTGCTACCCTTTTTAACCAAAATTTGGACGACTTTTCCATCAGAAGAGGAAGTGATGCGAGCTTGTTGACGTAAAGTTGTGTATCCTGTAGTTTGTAATATTACTACGGGAGCTTTGGAAGCTGGAATTTCAACCTTTGGAGTTGCTTCTGAAGTTACAATAGGAGTTACTTCTGGAGAAGCTGTTGATTGAGTAATCGCTGGTGTAGTTTCTGGAGTTGCAACATGTGTAGTGGGTTGCAAAGTTTTTTCTGGTGTATTTGTAGGTTGTGGAGTTGTAGGTTGTGTCTCTGGAGTTGTAACAGCAGTTGCAGGTTGGGAAGTTTTTTCTGGTGTATTTGTAGGTTGTGGAGTTGCAGATTGAGTTTCTGGAGTTGTAGTAACAGTAGTTGCAGGTTGAGAAGTTGTTTCTGGTTTTGCTGCTTCAACAGTTGGAACATTTGCTTTAGAACCCAATTGCTCAGAAGAATGCGATGGCCAAATAATGATAGCAATCATTAACACGCCTAAAACAACTACAGCACGCTGCCAAACTTTTGGATTGGATTGTACCCAAACAGTAACTTTATCTTTCCAATCTTTTGCAATCTTTTCTTCTGGTTTTGCCATTTCCTGAGTTTCACCAGTTAGAAAACTTTCCGTGTATTCAAATTCTTTACTTCCAAAAGAAACTTTATCTTTATGTTTCAACGCAACAGCCTGTTGTATTTTTATGCCATTAACAAAAGTTCCATTTCTTTGGCTTAAATTTTCAATCATTACTTGATTGTCAGCATTGCGATAAATTTTAGCATGTAATTTCGAAATAATATCATAAGGAAGGAAAATCTGTTCAGGTGTTGAATCGTTTGGAAACCCTCTTCCGATTATAATTCCTTTATCTTGATTTTCTTCTAAATGAAGTGGAATCATTTGTCGAGAAAGAGAATCTACTAAAAGTATGTTTTCCATAATTTACCTTTTTTAGAAAAATAGTTTTTTATTTTTTCACAAATGTATATTTTTCTGTTTCACATTGACCAGCAATATTAACAAGAATTCCCATAGCTATCATACTGAAAAATAATCCAGATCCACCAAAACTAATAAATGGAAGTGATATTCCTTTTGCTGGAATAGTATGGGTAACAACAGCAATATTAAATGCAGCTTGAATGGTAATCCACAAAACAATTCCTAAACTAGCCATCTTAGCAAATATATCCGGCGCATTACGTACAACGTGAATTCCATAATACGCTAAAAATATATATAAAATAATAATTGGAAACGTTCCAAGAAAGCCTAATTCTTCTCCAATAATCGCAAAAATAAAATCAGTGCTTTCTTCACTTAAAAAAAATAATTTTTGCTGACTCCACCCTAATCCTGTACCAGTGATCCCTCCTGTACCTAAAGCAATAAGAGACTGTCGAATTTGATAGCCTTTATTTAAAGGATCAAGTGTAGGATCAAGGTAAATATGAATACGCGCATAGATATGATGAAGTTTAAAAATAGCAAGATATATTAACATCGGAAGACTAACAACGAGCATAGGGACTAAATGCTGCCAATTCATACCAGCAACCAAAAGCATAATCATTCCAATAAGCATGATAAAGCAAGATGTCCCAAAATCTGGCTCAAGTAAAATCAAAAAACAAGAAAAACTTAAAGCAGTAAATACGGGAACAAATCCTAATAAAAAATGACGGATACGAATATTTCTATCCTCTAAATAGCGGGCAATCATAAGTATCATTGCCAATTTCATAAAATCAGATGGTTGTACTCCCATCCCCGCCACACGAAGCCATCTTCGAGCACCATTATATTGCACACCAATTTTAGGGATAAGAACAATAAAAATTAAAAATAGGGCAATTCCAAAAACAATGTAGCTATTTTTTGCGATCCATCGATAGGGAATATCCAGACAAGTAATAAATGCAATACTGGAAAGTAACAACCAAATCAATTGTTTTTTTACAAAAAAATATGGTGTTCCCATAGTTGGATCCATCTCAGAAACAACAGTGCTTGTGGAATAGACCATCACAAGACCAATAGAAAGTAACATAAGCATAATCATAGTAATTACGCTTTGTAGAAAGTTTAATTTGGGCATGATATCACAACCAAACTAAGTCCCAAGAGTACAAAAAAAAACTGAATAATCCAAAAACGTATGGTAACTTTTGTTTCAGCCTTCCATGAACCTAAAGCAAAATGATGATGAATAGGTGCGCAACGAAAAATTCTTTTTCGTTTTATTTTATATATACTAACTTGAATGATAACAGAGATAGCTTCGAGAACAAAAATTCCACTTAAGATAAAATAGAGAATTTCTTGTCTCAAAATAATCGCAATATAGGCTAAAATTCCGCCTAGCATAAGAGAGCCAGAGTCTCCCATAAAAATACTTGCAGGATGGCTATTAAACCATAAAAAAGCAAGGCCTGCTCCCACTAAAGCCATACTGCATACAGACAATTCTTGAGAGAGAGGAACATGTAAAAGAGAAAAATCTTTTGCTAAACTAGAATCTCCTACTAGATAGGCTACTAATGCTAATGCCGCAGCAATCATAATACTACAAACAACAGCTAATCCATCCATACCATCAGTTAAATTGACAGCATTGGTACTTCCACAAAAAACTAAAATCATCCAACTAATAAACGCAATGCTGGATGCTAAAGCTAATTTCCATTCCCATTCAGTTTTAATAAATATTATAGTGGTATATTCTGCAGAATCTCGAAATTTATGCCATATACCAAAAGCAATAGCAGTAGATACAAGCAGAAGCAAAAGCATTTTAAATTTAGCACTTAATCCTTTAGATTTAGATTTTGTTTTAATAACATCATCAGAAAAACCTATTAAACAAAATCCTAATGCTGTAAGTAAAAATCCAACGACAGGCCAATCCCATTTTGCCCAAAGTAAAGTGCTGAATAACAAAGCTAGAAAAATAATCAGTCCGCCCATTATAGGAGTATTTTTTTTTGCTTTATTTTGATCTCGCACAGCATTGGAATCACATTTTTCATTGCTGTCTATAAATTGATATCGTACGATTATTTTAATTATTAAAGGAGCAAAAATTATCCCAATTATAAAGGCTGTAAAACATGCTATTACCGCTCGTAGTGGCAGATTTTCTGCCCAAGCAATTGGATTTGTAAACCAAGGTTCTATAGCAGCCAAAAAAGGGAATAAAAAAATAGGCAAGCACATAAATATTCCTAGTATTTTGTATGTTAAAAATATATCTTGCAATAAGTTAAATTTTATCTTATTTTACCAAAAACTTCAATGCTTTTTTGGATAAAGATATTTCGATTTTGTTCAGGATTCCAGCCCAACTCATTTTTTAGATCATTGCAATCAAACTGAGCTACAAGACCTCGAGATTTTAAATCACGACAGCTTGGAAAATTAACCTTTCGATGTTGAAAAATGACTTTCACAAGCCATTTTATAATTTCAATTGTTTGACTTTTCCAAATAGGTTGCGGAAGATATTTAAGAGGTCTTTCAAGTGTTCGCGCTAATTCTTGTATATATTCAACTGCTGTCAAGCGAACATCTCCTACGATATTATATGTCTTTCCAAGAGAAATTTCACTTTGAGCAGCTAAAAAAATAGCATCTGCTACATCTTCAACTAAAATTAATGGCAAAGGGTTTTTGCCTTTATTCCAGCCTATACAATAAGTATCTTGGTTAAATAAACCAATTCCACTATGAAATGCAAGTCCTCCTTCGCCAATAACCACACCTGGACGCATGATACATAAAGGTAACCCTTGTTGTTGCATTTCCATTAAAAGTCTTTCACATTCAGCTTTACCACGACTATATAATCCACGTTGTTTAATTTTAGAATCATTTGGAGTTTTGCCAGTAATGATTTCTTTAGGATTTCCCAAATATAAAGAAGCAATTGTGCCAATATAGATTAACTTTTTTACTTTATGTTTGAGACACGATTGAGCAATATTAAGAGTTCCAGCAATCATTCCTTCCTGTACTTCTTCCCATGTACTAGCTGCCCCACCATGAGCAAGATGAATAACTAAGGAAGAGGTCGAAATAATTTCATCTATTTTCCTGCTATTACTTATATCAGCAGCTACCATAGTAACATTATCGTGATAAAAAATATCATCAAGATTACTTATATTCCTTGCAGCAACTAATATTTTTTTGCCATTTGTAACCATTTTTTCAACAAGTTTTCGTCCGATAAATCCTGTTCCGCCTATTAAAACCGCATCAAAATGCTCTTTTTTCTCTAAGGAAAAAAACTTCATTTGAAGTTGAGTTATAGCTGGCGAAATATCAGCATTTTTAATAATATCATGGCAAAACTGTACTAATTTAGCACCTGTACTAGATTGAAGAACATTATTTTGTTCTGCATTGTTTTCATAAAAAGCCAGAATACTTTTTTCCATAGAAAAATAAAAAGAATCTGAACGTTTTTTTAAATGCAAGGTAGAAAGAAGGTAGTTCCAAAGATTTCTTCTGTTGCAATATTTATATTGGGAAATAAATTCTTGGCCTTTTGTATAAAGGTCGTAAAATAAAGGCCATTTTGTTTGTTTCTGAACAGAACATATATTTCCAAAAAGATCTACAAAAGCAATACCATCATCACAAATTACCATGATTCCTACAGAACAATAATTTGTTCCTACAGAGAAATATATCTCTCCTGTAGATTTTTGCCCCCAAACACAAACATTCCACGTATCAAAAAAAGATTTTCCTGGACAAAGTTCGCGGTGATGGAGATTTTTTGCATGTATTTTTTGAATCCCACCTAAAAGATCTTCTAACTGAGAAAGAGGATGAATAAGCTGTTCTAATAAAATATTTACAGGCTCTTGAAACATCCAATGCCCAAATTGTTGAGAATTTAGTTGACGTAAAGGAAAATTCCAATGCAATATAGCATGGTGAATTTTTCCTAAACTACCACTTTGTAAAATTTTCTTCAATTCTAAATAGGCAGGTTGGTAGGAATAATTGTGATTTACCCATAGCCTAGCATTATGTTGATGGCAGGTTTCCAACAATTTTTGGCATTCTTCTGGTGTTTCTGCCATAGGTTTTTCTAAAAATACTGAATACCCTGCTTCTAAAAAGGGCAAAGCTACTTTTGTATGTAAATTTGGCGGAACAAGAATATGAACATGAGAAAAATTTTTGTTTAAGAGCATTTCTTCAATAGAATCATATATATGGGGAATTTGATATTTTTTAGCTAAAGCAGCTGCTTTATTTTTTTTAACATCGCAAATAGCCGCTAGCTGAATATGAGGAAGTTTTTTTAACACTTCCAGATGAGTTTGAGCAATTACACCTGCTCCTACGATTCCAACACTAATTTTTTTATTTTGCATAAAAAACCTTTCATATCTTTATTATTATCTTATATATACCATTTTTTTTAAATTTTTTCATAAAAAAATAATTTCTTTTAAATTTTTATCTTGACAAATATTTAGATTTATGTACAATAGCTTTTAATAGATATTAAATTTTGACTGGCTACCTAGCCTGATATAGCAATATGATTAGGCTTTTCCTCGTATAGCCCCGCAAGGGGCTATGTAGCTGTCGGTATCCGATGGCTAGAGGTAAGGTTCCCCTAGAGTGACAGCTAGTATCACCCTGCTACAGGATGGTATGCACCGTACGGTGCTGACGTCCGCACGAGTGTCATGCTAGCAGTGTACTGTCCCTTGGATGCACTTACCCCAGTAAAATCGCGGTGTCCAGAGTACCCCCTAGGGAGTAGTAGTGGAGGGTGTGTAGGCCCTACTTTTGCAAGTTGCGCAGTCAAATTTTTGACGGAAAATACTTTATCATACCTCCTTAAAAATTAAGATACCATTTTGCAATTAAGATCAAATCAAATCTTTTAATAGCAAATCGACAAACAGTTGACCAATAACTACAAGTTTTAGTAGAAATATGCCAGTTAAAAGAAACTGGCATATTTTTTTATAGAAAAAATTCATTTTTTTATAAGATTTTTCTTTTTTTTCCAAAAGAAAAAAGTAAAATATTTCTATAATTTTTTCTTTTAAGAATTAAAAGCAGCGAGCTTTTAAGAAATCTGCCGTTTCATATTAAAAAATTTTATTGAGAAACGTCAGCAGACTTAGCGTTTGCGGTAATTTAGTTCGGAGTTCTTATGTCAGTTAATATAAATTGTCCAAAATGTCAAACTACAATTAGTGTAGTAGCAGAATTAAGCGGAACTAAAATTCAATGCCCAACGTGTAACGCAACTCTAATTTTGGAATTTGGTATACAAACTAAGCACAAGACAGATCCATTTCCGGTTTCTCCTGTCGTTCCTCAACAAAAAAAATCCCAAGAGGAACAAAAAGAACAGGCTATAGAACATATTGGAAATTGGCTAGATATTTCCGCAAATCAGCTAAAACAAGCATTGGAAATGCTAAAAAAAGATCAAGCTTATGAAACTTGGAAGATTCCCAAAGGAGATGGAAAAACTTTCCGTCAAATTACAGCTCCTTGCGATCTTTTAAAGCATGTTCAACGCCGTATTTTAGATCGTCTTTTATACAGAATACCTATTTCCAATGCTGCACATGGTTTTATTCCTGGACGTTCGATTGTTACTAATGCTAGTTTTCATCTCAGAACTGCTCAGGCTGTTTTTAATATGGATCTCAAAGATGCTTTCCCTTCAGTGTCTGCGCAAAGGATAAAATTTTTATACGTTCGTTATCTTAAAACTCCTTTGCAACACTTAGCGGAAACCATTTCGCACGAAGTTTTGGATAAAGCAATTGATCTTTTGATAGAATTGACTACATATCAAAATGCTTTGCCACAAGGTGGCCCATGTTCTGGCTATCTTTTAAATGTTGCATGTATTACTTTAGATAAAAATGTTTATCGATTACTGCAACATCATGGCGAAAGTTTTAGATATACTCGTTATGCGGATGATATTACCATTTCGGCACCAACCCCAATCAATGAAGAATTACGTAAAAAACTACAAAATCTCATTGGAGAATGCGGATTCCAAATCAATCCACAAAAATGCCAATATGCTGAACGAAATAAAGGCAAATCTCTTGAGGTTACAGGTCTTATTCTCGAAGCAGACAAAGTAAGAATTCCTCCGAAAAAATTGGAAGAATATCGCATAATGATACATAATACAGCAATTTTACCTAAAGAACAGATTACTGATGAAAAACGTTTAGAAGTCCAAAGCATCGTTGCCTTTATTAAAATGGTATATGGAAAAATTCCTCCTAGAATTTGGAAACCATATAGCCAATATATGAATAAAGTTGGGGTCACATACAGAAAGAAAGATGCCAAATATTTGGATCTTTATCCAAAAACATCCGCAGTTCCTAGTGAACCAACCAATTAATTTTAAATTTATGTTTTTGCTAAAAACAGGGCAAATAGCCTTGTGGAGGTTGAATTATTATGCCAGTTTTCCCAGAACAAAGACAAGAAGTTATCAAAAAATTTCAAAAACATGATAAAGATTGTGGTTCTTCAGAAGTTCAAATTGCTCTACTTACAGAACGAATCAAAAACTTAACTGAACACTTAAAAGCCAATTCCAAAGATTTTTTATCGCGCCGTGGACTTATGATTATGGTTGGTAAGCGGTCTGCACTTTTGCGTTACTTGCGCAAACACGATTTTAACAGCTACAAAAATGTAGTGGAAAAACTTGGGATTCGCAAATAATCTACGCAGGCAAAGGCGGACTCGCCTTTGCCTATTGTTTTTTAAACTTTAAAAATTTGTTTCTTAGCTAAATTTCGCATCAGAAAGGTATCGGTAGAAACGTGATCCATAGCGTTACATTACAATTACCCAATAAACAAATACTTTCTATTGAAACAGGGAAAATCGGACGGCAGGCCGATGGAGCAGTTATGGTGCGCTACGGAGATACCGTAGTATTTGTTAGTGCGGTAGCCCAAAGCCTCAAAGATCCTGCTGGTTTTCTAGGACTAACAGTAGAATATCGTGAAAAGATTTCGGCAATTGGTAAAATTCCTGGCGGTTTTTATAAAAGAGAAGGAAGGCCTACCCTAAAAGAAATCCTCACTATGAGGCTCATCGATCGCCCATTACGCCCTTTATTCCCTGACTATTATCAAGATGAAGTACAAATTACTGCGTTGGTATTATCTGCTGATCCTGATTATGATCCCGATATACCTGCAATGATTGGTGCTTCGGCAGCTCTTTTAGTAAGTAAAACTATTCCTTTCACTACCCCTACAGCTTCTTTAAGAATAGGAATGGTTGGCGAGCAATTTATCCTCAATCCTAGTTATAAAGAGCTAGAAAAAAGTAGTTTAAATATAGTTGTTGCTGGAACAAAAGAAGATATTATTATGGTGGAAGGCCAAGCATTGGAACTTCCTGAAAGTAAACTTGTTGAAGCAATTTCCTGGGCACATCAGTCTATTAAGCAAATTATTGCTTTGCAAGAAGAACTGGTACAGAAGGCAGGAATTGTCCATATTGCGCCGCCTACTAAACCACCTGAAATATCTTTAGTCCGAGAATGGATTGAAAAAAATTTTGTCAATGAAATACAAAATGGACTTCAAATTTCTGTAAAAAAAGTGCGTGGCAAATATATGGAAGAGTTGTTCAAAAAAATTCAAGCAACTCTTGATGCAAGAGAGGCAACAGAGATCCCTCGTACTACAGAATATATTCGAACACAAGCTTATGAAGAAGCCCAAAGTCGAATTATTCGCACTTGGATTAAACAAGGCCGGCGTATGGACGGTAGAGGATTAAAAGATATCCGCCCTATCACTTGCGAAGTAGGACTTTTGCCTAGAACACATGGTTCTGCTCTATTTACACGAGGAGAAACTCAAGCAGTTGTTACAGTAACTCTGGGTTCTTCCATGGATGAACAAATTATAGAAGGCCTATCTCCAGATTCTAGCAAACGATTTATGCTACACTACAATTTCCCTCCATTTTGTGTAGGAGAAATTGGGCCAAACAGAGGACCTTCCCGTAGAGAAATTGGACATGGGGAACTTGCAGAACGAGCATTAGAACCTGTTTTACCTAAAGAAAAAAATTTCCCATATACTATTAGAATTGTTTCAGAAATTATGGAATCAAATGGTTCTAGTTCAATGGCTAGTGTATGTGGTGGAACTTTGGCTCTTATGGATGCAGGAGTTCCAATTCGTAAACCCGTTGGCGGAGTAGCCATGGGATTGATTCGAGAAGATAATGATTACTATATTTTCACTGATATATTAGGAACAGAAGATCATTTAGGTGATATGGATTTAAAAGTAGCTGGAACTCCTATGGGTATTACTGCTTTACAAATGGATGTTAAAATACCTGGGATTCCCACAGAAGTATTTTTAAATGCTTTACAACAAGCTAAAGAAGGCCGTATTGCTGTATTAAGAAAAATGATGCAGGCAATTGATCATCCTAAACAGGAACTTTCGCCTTATGCTCCACGGGTTGTAAAACTTCACATAAATCCAGAAAAAATTGCTTCTATTATTGGCCCATCTGGAAAAACAATTCGTGGTATTCAAGAAAATACTGGATCTAAGATTGAAATTGAAAACGATGGGACTGTATTAATTTTTAGCCCAAATAAAGATGGTGCATTATTAGCAAAAGATTATGTTGAAAAATTGACAGAAGAAGTGCAAATTGGCAAAATTTATCAGGGGAAAGTAATAACAGTTAAAGATTTTGGGGCATTCGTTGAAATTTTGCCAGGTATTGAAGGTTTGGTACATGTTTCTGAACTGGACAAAAATTTTGTCCAAAATGTAAGTTCTATTGTAAAAATTGGTGATGAAATATCTGTAAAAGTGATTGCTATTGATGAACAAAATCGTATTAAACTTAGTAAAAGAGCGGCTGAAAGAGAACTTAAGCCAATAGAAAACAAAACTGAAAATCAATAGCAAAAGAATTGTCGGTAAAAAGCAAAAAGCTCCAATACGGAGCTTTTTTTCGTTTAATACATGCAAATTATTCTTGATCTTCTTTTTCTTTTTTTTCTTCAGTTTTTGTTAGCAATACTTCTTCAATTTTTTTAAGAAGCATATCAGGAGTGAAGGGTTTTTGAAGGAAAGGAACTTGTTGGGGAGAAATTCCATATTGAGATAAAATATCTTCGGCATACCCAGACATATAAATTATTTTAATTTTCGGGCATACACTCAGAATTTGTTTGGCAAGAACTGGACCTGCAACTTGTGGCAAAACAACATCGTTCAAAAGCAATTCTATTTTATCCCTATTTGCAGCAACGTGTTGCAAAGCTTCCAATGCATTACTAGCTTCTAATACAACAAAACCATATTGTACAAGAATGTCTCGTAGCATCTTTCGTAAAGAAGCTGAATCTTCCACTAATAAGATGGTAGAAGAAAATTTGGGAATAGCTGTCGTGGATTTACTTGCTTTTTTATTTTCTTCTTTAGGAATATCATCAACTTGAGGAAGATAAATCATAAAAGTTGTTCCAACTTCGATTTTACTTTTTACAAAAATCTCGCCTCCATGTTGTTTGACAATTCCATAAACAGTAGCTAATCCAAGTCCATTTCCTTTTTCTTTTGTTGTAAAAAAGGGTTCAAATAAATGATCAATAGTATTTTCGTCCATTCCTAATCCAGTATCACTAACGGAAAGAAGAACATATTTTTTAGCTGATTTTGAGGAAGCGTCTTCTCCAAATTCAACATTATTTGTATGGATTGTTAATCTTCCTCCATTTGGCATAGCATCACGAGCATTGGCTGATAAATTCATCAAAATTTGGCCAATTTGGGATGGATCAACTTTGACTGTTTTAACTACAGAAGCAAGATCGTATTGGATTTCTATATCTTCTCTGACTAACTGTCTTAACATTTTTTTGTAGTTTTGTACAATATCATTAAGATTAAGAATTTGCATTTCTAGTTTTTGTTTTCGGCTAAAGGCCAGCAATTGGCTGGTTAATTGTCTCGCACGCTCTGCTGCACTACGAATATCTTCCAAATGACCGCATCGAACTACTTCATGTAAGTTTTTGTTGTCTATTAAAAAATCGGTATATCCCATAATTACAGCAAGCACATTATTGAAATCATGTGCAACACCTGCTGCCAAACGACCGATAGACTCCATTTTTTGAGCTTGAACAAGCTGTTCTCTAAGTTTACGTTTTTCTTGTTCAGCTTGGCGGTTTTGAGTAATATCTTGAAGAATAGCAATTGCAGCAACAATTTCATTTTCCCTATTTAAAATAGGTGAAGCAGTAATTGAAACCCAATGGGGAATGTTATTATCTTCTTGTATAACAAGACAAACATTTTTAGAAGTCAAACGATTTACAATAGCCAACGTTAAGGGAGATTTTTCATATGGGCACACTGTTATACCATCAGCGTCATATAATTTCCAATTTTTTACATGATCTTCAAGTTCAATATTTGTCAAAGGAATAGTTGTTTTCCCACGAATTTCTAATGCGACATCATTTGCATATCGAATTTTTCCCGTACGTTCGGCAATTAAAATTCCAATAGGAGAAGATTGGATAGCAACTTGTAATAAGGCTTGTGCTTGATCAAGGCGTTCTTCTGCTTTTTTACGCCGTGCTTCTTGCCTATCTCTATCTAATCTTGCACTCAAAATAGGTGCAACAGAATTAGCAAGTTCTTCTAATAAGTCAATATCTTTGGAAGTATAATCTTCTTCTTTATTAGTTACCATGAGTAATCCAATAGCTTTATCTTTTTGGATAATAGGAACATGAACAGCATGTAATACGGGCTGACCATTTGGCAGTTCTGTATATGTGTTGCTCATAATTGTAGCTTTTTGCAAAAGTGCTTTACCCCATAATCCATTCCAACGATTGCTAGGGATCACTATTTTGTTTTCATCTGGAGAAATATTTTTTTCTTTTGAAATTCCCAAAGCTGGAATAACTAAATCCCCATTATCTTGAATATACCCAAAAGCTCCATTAAGACTGGAAGAACTTTCTAAAATTATTTTTAAAACTCGAGTATAAATTTGGTCGTCCGTATATGTTAAAAACATTTGCGCAATTTTACTTTTAGTTTCCAATACTTTTTTAGAAAAAACTATTGTTTCTTCTGCCAACTTCCGATCTGTAACATTTTGTCCGAACGACTCAAATTCTGTAACAATTCCCTGATTATCAAAAATTGGAATACTTGTTGAAGATATATAATGAATCTTTCCTTGGGGATCTTTGTGCAACATTTCCACAGTAGTAGTATCAGTACTTTTTAGTACATGTTGGTAAGACTCTTTATTTTTTATTTGCATATCTGGAGGTAATAGATCCATCCATTTTACGCCAACGATTTCTTCAGAGTTTTTGCGGAATGCTTGGGCAAAAGCTTTATTTGCATAAGTTAATGTTGTATCAGGTTTCCAGCGACAGATATAAACAAAGGGAGCATCAACGATCTCTTTATATCGATTTTCGCTTTTACGAAGCCGTTCTTCTTCTTTTTTACTTTTTGTAATATCTGAAAAAATACATGCAAAATAACCTTCATCTGGAGAATATGCACATATACGAAAATATTTTCCTAAATAATTATCATACTTTTCAATATATAAAGGTTCTCGTGTAGCTGCAACACGAGAATACATTTCAATCCAAGATTTATCTAATTGAGGTACTACTGTTAAAATAGTTTTTCCTACAATTTTTTTAGCATTTAGTCCAGTCATTTGTTCAAATGCAGGGTTGACTAAAAGAATTCGGTAATCAACTGCTTCATTTTTTTCATTATAAATAATCTCGTGAAGAGCAAATGCTTCACACATTTCAAAAAAAATTTGATAATAGTTTTTGCTCAAAGGTTGCACAAGTCGATTGACTAAAACAAACGAAACCATCATTGAAATAAAAACTATGGATATTTTTAACCAGTCAAATGACAGTTCAGTAGGTTGCCAATATAACCATATAAGAGCCAAAAAAATAAAACAAATTAAAATATATAAAAAATATTTAATTCTGGCTCGCATTGTTTTGCTTTTTATCAGCACTAAGCTACCCCCCAAAAAAATTCTATGCAATTATCGCAATTGCCATAAAAATATAATTTAGGCAATATTTCGATTGTAGCAACTTCTTTTCAATTATGCAAAAAAAATTAAAAAATTTTAAATAATATAATCACTTATGGTGTCATTCTTAAAAGAATGAAATATTTTTCGATAGCTTAAAATTTTCTTGATTTTCAACAGCTTTTTGGCAAAATATATGAAGCTTTAAAGAAATAATTGCCAAGCTATTTTTTTGTATATAGAAAGGAAAAACATGGCAACTATTATTGAATCTATTAGAGAAAAAGCAAAAAAATTACAAAAAAAAGTATGCTTAACTGAAAGTGATGATATTCGTAATATTCAAGCTGCACGTAAAATATTGGATTTGCAGTATGCTATTCCTATATTGGTGGGAAGCTCAGAAACTATTCAAAAAATTGCTTCTGAAAATAAAGTAGATTTAACTGGCATTGAAATTGTAGATGTGAATACTTATCACAAAAAAGATGAATATGTAGCAAAAATGTTAGAAATTCGCAAAGGTAAAGGTCTAGAAGAAAAAGATGCAAGAGAATTACTAAAAGATACCTGTTATTTTTCAGCAATCATGGTTTGCTGTGGAGATGCTCATGGGTATGTTTCCGGAGGTGGAAACGCTAAAGGTTACAACCATAATACCGGACAGAAGAGTCGTCCAGCATTACAATTATTTAAAACAGCTAAAGGAATTAACACTGCTTCTACTTTTTTTATTATGCAAATGCCTGATCCCAAATGGGGATATAATGGCGCATTGTTTTATGCAGATTGCGCATTTGTAATCAATCCTAATGTAGAACAACTAGCAGAAATTGCTGTTTGTACTGGTCGAAATTTTCAAAGTATTACCGGTACAGAAGCACGTGTAGGTTTAATTTCTTGCTCAACAAAAGGTTCAGCAAAAGATCCTATTATTGAAAAAGTTGTTCAAGCAACAGCATTAGCACAAAAAATGGCCCCAGAATTACTTATTGATGGGGAAATGCAATTTGATTCTGCTGTTATTCCTTGGATTGCAGAAAAGAAAGCTCCAGGTTCTAAAGTTGCAGGACGCTGCAATGTCTTGATTTTCCCAGATCTCAACTGTGCTAATTCTATTTATAAAGCAACAGAACGTTTGGCTGGCGCGATTGCTCTTGGTCCAATTACACAAGGTTTGCGTCGTCCCTATAACGATGTTTCCCGCGGTTGTTCTGTTGATGATATAGTTGATGTAACTGCTGTTACTGCTACTTGTGAATGGATTGATTAGTTGTATCGCCAGAAACTTTGTTTCTGGCGTTTCTTAAAAATATGGGAGAATAATATGATAGTTACAACTGTTACTGTATATGTAAAAAAAGAATATATTAACGATTTTATTGCTATTACAATTGAAAATCATAATGGTGCAATTCAAGAATCTGGAAATATAAGATTTGATTTTTTGCAATGCAGTGATGATCCTACTAGATTTTTGTTATATGAAGTTTATGAATCAGAAGAAGCTATTAAAGCACACAGAGAAACCGCCCATTATAAAAAATGGAGAGAGACTGTAACAAATTGGATGGCAAAACCTCGCGAAGCTGTTAAACACAGTGTTATTCGACCAGTTGACAAAAGTGAATGGTAGTGAATTTATGCAACTTCAAGAAAAAATTATAAATTTCAAATGGGCAAGACTACCACAAATTTATTTTGGTGCGGGAACATTTCAAGAATTCCCCAAGATTCTTGAGGAATTTTCGGCAAAATGTATTTTACTCGTTACAGGAAAGAAATCTTTTGATATTTCTATCGAAGGGCAAATTTTAAAAGAAAATTTAAAAAAATCAAACATCTATTTTGAACAGATAAAAATTTCAGGAGAACCTACTCCAAATTTCATAGATACAATTTGTGAAGAATATCGACAGAAAAATATATCTTTAGTATGTGCCATTGGGGGTGGAAGTGTTTTAGATTCTGGGAAAGCAATCTCGGCTATGTTACTTCATAAAAATGAATCTGTAAAAGATTATTTAGAAGGCATAGGAGAAAAAGAATATTGTGGTCCAAAAATTCCTTTTGTTGCAATTCCTACAACAGCTGGGACAGGAAGTGAAGTTACTAAAAATGCAGTATTAAGCCAGATTGGAAAAAATGGATTTAAGAGATCTTTAAGACATGATTTGTTGATTCCAGAGGTTGCAATTTGTGATCCCCGATTGATGCTCACCGCTCCACAAAATATAACAGCAGCGTGTGGGATGGATGCCTTTACACAATTATTAGAAGCATTTGTTTCTACTAAAAGTAATCCTTTTAGTGATGCTTTATGTTGGAGTGGAATGCAAGCAGTTGCAAGGAGTTTAACTGCTGCTTATCAAAATGGCAATGATCTGTTAGCACGTACAGATATGGCTTATGCTGCACTCGTATCTGGTATAGTTTTGGCTAATGTTGGTTTAGGAGTTATTCATGGGTGCGAACTGTTGGCTATAAGTCCTAACTAGGTAACTAGTGAGGAT
>CAZPDM010000092.1:0-16384 GCA_964585305.1 uncultured Planctomycetota bacterium
TTCATCCCCGAAGCTGAAGACTTCGGGGTTTTCTCGCTAAAATTCTATAAAAAATTTGATTCTGCAACTGAAAGCTCTGGTGTATGATCATCTGTAATGGTGCGAAGTAAATACAATCCTGCTGCGGATACAGTCCATTCTCCATCATCTGGTTCTATGATAGGAATTCCATCACAGGAAAATTCAACTGATCCATGAGCACACTGATCTTTTGGATCATCCGCAGTACTCTGAATCCAGCAAAGATCATGCGCATTTAGCTTAATCATGCAAGCTCCTAGCTTAGAGAGTTTTATCTTTTTTCAAAACACATTCATATTTGATAGCATCAACAGAACACACGTTTAAACATCTTGCACAACTGAAACAATCTGCCGGGAATAATTTTTCTTCAACCCGTCCTTTAGCAGCTTCTAATGGACAGATTCTTAAAGATTTCCTTTTTTATTTGACAAATAAAGAAAAAAAAGGATAATCTAAATAGTTAAAAAACGCCTTATATCTTAAAATAGCAAATAGGAGATTATTATTATGAATATGGAAATAATATACAAATTTTTCTTATGGTGTACTGTCATTAACTATGGACTGTTAATGTTGTGGTTTTTAATTTTTGCTTTTGCTCACAATCATATATATCATCTGCATAGCAAATGGTTTAAAATATCTGAAGAACAATTCAATGCTACGCATTATACTGGATTAACAATTTTTAAAATAGCTATTTTCTTATTTAATTTCACGCCTTTTATTGTTCTTCACATTTTATCTAAAGGATAAAATATCTCATGAAGCAATGGTATGAAGAATTATTTGAAAATTATGGAAAAAAATATGACCAAGAATGTTTCACACAAGGAACGATTGGCGAATGTGATTTTCTTGAAAGAGAACTTGGATATAATAAATCGACTCGTATTCTTGATATAGGATGCGGAACAGGTCGACATTCGATTGAATTGTCCAAAAGAGGATATGAAAATATTATTGGGATTGATTTCTCTGAATCGCAATTAAAATGTGCTAAAGAAAAGGCAATAGCACAAAAATTATCGATTGTTTTTGAACAACGTGATGCTAGAACTTTATCTTTTCGAAATGAATTCGATTTGGTAATAATGTTGTGCGAAGGTGGTTTCCCTTTAATGGAAACAGATGAAATGAACTTCCAAATTCTACAAAATGCCTCAAATGCTTTAAAAGAAAAAGGGAAATTCATTTTTACCACATTGAATGGATTGTTTCCTTTATTTCATTCCATAAAAGATTTTCTTAAATCTGAGACTAAAGAAGGTAATGCAACCTACCATAGTAATACATTCGATCTAATGACCTTCCGAGATTATAATATCACTTGTGTAGAAGATGATTCCGGAAATAAAAGAGAATTAAAATGTAATGAAAGATACTATGTTCCATCCGAAATAACATGGTTATTGAAAACACTAGGATTCACAACCATTGATATTTATGGTGCAAAACTAGGAGCTTTTAGTCGAAATGATAAGCTACTGACAACAGATTATGAAATGTTGATTATTGCAGAAAAAAAGTAATGTTTTAGAAAATACAAAAAATCGCCAACACTTTATATTTTCATTATATTTTCATTATATTTTCATTTTTGATTTAATGCAGATACAATAGTCATAACATTATGTTGAAACATGCCCAAATATGTCCCTTCTGGGGTATTTAATTCCCCCATAGAATCTGAAAATAATTTTCCTCCCAATTTAATTTGGTGCTGGCGAGAATTAGCACCTTGGATAACAGCTTCAATAGATTTAGAAGAAACAGAATCTTCGACAAAAATAGCAGGAATTTTGCGTTGTATAAGTAAATCTGTAATACGTTCGATATCTTTAATCCCATATTCTGCGGCAGTACTAACACCTTGTAGCCCCACTACTTCAATTTTGTATGCCAAACCAAAGTATCCAAAAGCATCATGCGCAGTTACTAAAATTCTTTGAGATTCTGGAATTGTAAGCATTAGTTCAGTTACTTGAGTATGTAACTGAACTAATTTTTTTTGATATTCCACACTATTTTTACTATAATATTTTGCATTTTTAGGATCAACTTTAACTAAAACTTGCTCAATCTTCTGAACTGTAAGCTGCCAAAGGGAAATATCAAACCAAACATGGGGATCGAAAATAGTTCCTTCTGGATTGATCTTCCTCAATTTTTCTATAGGAATATCTGATGTAATCGCATGTACTGGCTTAGTTTTAGCAATCTTAAGTAGAATATCTGTCATTTTTCCTTCCAGATGTAATCCATTATAAAATATAACATCTGCACGTCCTAATTTTCCTGCATCGCTTCCAGTAATTTTATACAAATGAGGATCAACTCCTGTCCCCATCAATCCTTCTACGACTGCGCAATCCCCCGCAACATTTTTAACTGCATCCGCAACCATACTTGTTGTTGCAACAATGTACAATTTTTTATTTTCTGTTTCATCTAGTGATATATTTTGCTTAGTATCACAACTTAATAGTATTATTGTTGAAATTAGAAATAATATATATTTAAATAGTATAGATAATTTTATAGACATAATTTTTTCCTTTCTTCAAAAAAAATCTACAAAAAGAAAAGCGCGGTTTCCCGCGCCAAATAAACAAAAATCTTCCTATTTCTTAATTTGAGTAGAAAGGAAAATTTGGATTCCCATGTGGGAAATTTGTTCTTGCATTTCTTCAATGTTATCGATATGTTCTTCTTCATCATGAAGAATGTCGCCTAAGAACCTGGCTGTTGCATGATCGTTCAGCTCAGTTACCAAACGAATGGCATCATTATAGGCTTTAATAGCACCTAATTCTGCAGATTGATCATATTCCAATTGTTTGGGAACATCATGTCCAATCTTCATTTGGTTGAGCTTGCTAACAACGGGAACACTTTCCATAAACAAAATACGGCCAATAATTTTTTCAGCATGTTCCATTTCATCCATAGCACGTTTTTCAAATGCTTCATGAAGTTTTTCATAACCCCAAGCAGCTGCCATTTCAGAATGAACCATATACTGACTAATCGCAGTAAGTTCATCAGCTAATAAAAAATTAAGAACTTCAACAACTTTTTCGTGTCCCTTCATAACACACCTTTCCAATATAAACTTTTTTTTAAAATTATAGAAAATTACTTAACAAATTCTCTCTATTAGAATTTTAGCACGAAAATATTTATTTGTCAAGAAAATCTAAATTAGAGAATATTTTTTATCAAAAATTTTTTTCCAACGGAGATAGTCTCCATGAAATTAAGTAAACAAGAAGAGAATTTTGATTTTCCCAATCACTATGTATTTTATCATGAAGAATTTGGTGTTTGGCTTTACCATGCAAATTGTATAGAGCTAATGGATACATTTATTCGATTATATCCCAATGGTCGATTTGATATGATATTTGCTGATCCACCATATTTTTTATCCAATGGAGGGATTACCTGCCGTGCTGGAAAAATGGTAAAAGTAAATAAAGGCAAATGGGATAAATCGCATGGAATAGAAATAAATCATGAATTTACACTTGCATGGTTATCAAAATGCCAAAAACTATTAAAACCTAATGGGACAATTTGGGTATCGGGAACTCATCATATTATTCATTCTGTTGGTTATGCTATGCAACAGTTAGGATTCAAGATTCTCAATGACATTACTTGGGAAAAACCCAATCCTCCGCCGAACTTATCCTGTCGGTATTTTACACACTCTACAGAAACTATTATTTGGGCAGCTAAAAATGAAAAATCCAAACATTATTTTAATTATAAAAAAATGAGAGAGATTAACGGGGGAAAGCAGATGAAATCTGTTTGGACTATCTCTGCAGCAAATACTGTCGAAAAAAAATTAGGAAAACACCCTACACAAAAGCCTATTTATCTTTTAGAAAGAATCATCTTATCAAGTACAACAGAAGGAAATCTAATTTTTGATCCTTTTACTGGTAGTTCAACAACAGGAATTGCTGCTATTCAACTCAAAAGGAAATTTATAGGATGTGAAATAGAAAAAAAATTTGTTACGCTCTCTTCCAAACGTCTTGAAATGGCAATAAATGAACGAGCTGCTTCCCTTGACTTTATGTAAAAAATTAGGCTTGTTCAGCAAGCCTAATTTTTGTTTAATTATTTAGAAAGGCATATAATTTATTAGCGGATAAAAGTACTAGATCTCTGCATATAACAACAGATGAGGAAACATCACCTACGACTTTATAACTCCATAAACGGCTGCCGTCTTTAGCATCTATAGCATATAGAGTACCCATGCGAAAAGTCTTTGAATCTTGAACAACTGAGATACTTTGAGTCCCTATATAAACAATTCCATTATCTGTTACTACAGGCCCACTTTTTAAAAGAAGTTCAGAATTAAATTTCCACAATATACGAGGATTTCCACTTACAGATATTGCATATAGCAATTTAGAGGAAGTCGTAAAATAGGCAACATTATTTTTCACAACCACACTAGAATTACATTCCCCTAAAATTTTAAGTTTTTTAATTTCTGTACCTCTTTCGAGATCGAGTTGTATAAAGAGTCCATTAGCTGCTAAATAAATTATGTTCCCAGCAACTCCAGGAGAAGAATGTAAAAAAGAAGGGCAAGTATACTGCCAAATTTGTCTTCCTGTATTGATATCTAAGCATTGTAATTGGCCTTCTGTATGACTTACTAAAACTTTTTGGCCAGTAATAACAATTTCATTTTCTATTTTTCTTGGTGTTATTGACACCCAACGAGGAGATGTTCTCCAAACTCCACCAAAAGCAAGTGGAAGACAATATATTTTTTTATCAGAAGTTGAGAATAATATGGAAGAATTTTCTTGGGAAATAACTGGGATTCCTGTAATAGTAATATCTCCACCTAATTCTAAATTGCCAATGAATTCTTTTGTCACAGTATTCCAAGCATATAATCGTTGGCTATCTTCTAATAGATATAGTATTCCATTTGCATAGCAAGGAGTAGCGGTAAAGGAACTTAAATTTTTAAGTTTTTGTGGTATTAAAAATTCAGGATAATCATTCGGAGGAGTTGTAGCATTAAAATTACTAAAAATATAAAGATATTTATTAGTAGGTATATATAATGAATCTTTATCTGAAACATAACATGGAGTAGAATTCGTTAATATGTTTCCAGATTGTGCAAAATCTGATTGCCATAACAAAGACTTTTGTAAGGAAATTTTAACTTTTGCATCATTTAATGATTCCAATTTAGTTCCATCATCAGAAGTTATTTGAATTGATTCATTAAACCCATTGCTATATGAAATAGTTTGATAGCCATTAAGCTGAATTGTCAAAGTTTTAAAATCTGGCATAACTCGAATAACTTCATCTCTTTTTAAAATGATAGGACTATTTTGATCTATTATTATTGATGCACCTTTGGGTGTTATTGATAAAGAAATTGGAAGTCGTAAATTTGTATGTTCAGGTAATGTTTTAAATTTAGTGTTTTTCCAAACGCCTAAATAAATGCTAATTGCCTCATTAAAACTGCCTTTTTTCTCAAGGTTTTTCGCCTCTTCCATTCTTTGTTGAAAGATTCTATAAATTTCTTCATATTTTTGGATAAGTTCATCTAATTGTTCTTTTACTATATTTGTTTTTTCTAATGTTTCTTTAGAAGGATTTTTAGCAACAATTTCTTCCAAAATTTTTCTAGCATCATATAACTGATTTTCATTCATTCTCTGTTCGGCAATTTGTAATTTATTTTTACACTCTTCGTCAATTTTGCGTTCGCGTTCATTATCAATAGTAACATTTGTAGGAAGATTAGTAATATTGGGATTGGAATTAGAATTGGGATTGGGATTGGGATTAGGGTTAAGATTAACACCATCATCAGAAGGAGTCGAATATTCTTGATATGCAAACCATCCAATTATGGGAAGTCCTAATATTAATAAGATCAACAAAGCACGTGCAAAAATAGATCTTCCTATTTTTAACTTGCTTTGTGTAGTATCTAGTTTTTTCTGAATATCTTTTCGATTAGGAACTAATCGAATAATTTTTTGGTAGGTAGAAATTAATTCCGGCCAATTTTTGTCTCTCTCATATATTTTGGCCATTGTTTCATATTCAGAAACAGCAGTTGCAACATCTTTTAAATCAAGACAAACATTGATATATTGACTATGCAAATATTTATCGTGTGGATGCAAAGCTAACAAACTTTCTAATATTTGCCTAGATTCTTGATTATTTTTTCGATTATTTAATAATTGTAGAAGCTTTTTGCCTTCTGTTAGTAAATTATAATCAATAGCTTTACCATCAATTTGACCTTGTAGTACCATATTAAAAAGATGGAATCGTGCATCTAGTATTTCGTTTGATTCAACTGCTACTGCCGCATCACAAAATTTCTTTAAATATGACGCACCTAAAATTTGCTCTTCTGGCTTAGAAGAACTTAAAAATTGTTGTGCTAAGCGATAATAAAGAACTTCAATTTTCTGAGTTTGTTCTAATTGTTTATAGGCTTCCTCTAATAAAATGACATCTCCAGAATTTTGAGGATTACGTTTAACTAATAATTCTCCATAGCGAACTGCTTCTTGCCAATTTTGGGTTTCTTTATACTCATTTATATAAATGCGAAGTTCATCATCCTTTAAAATTCGAATATTTTGGTTTGCAACCAAAGATGCGATAATTCTTTTTGTATCATATTCCCCATAATAAGCCAAAGGCAAAATTTCTTCTATACTATGGCCATTTACTAAAAGCCAAACATTTCTTATTGGCTCATCTGCTTCCGGCATAACTTCTGGTTCTTTTTGCCAAACTAAAATTTCATCTGAATTAGGTAAAATCTGAGTAATTTGGTTATATTCGATCTGTTGTTGATTTACTTCTAACAAGATACCTTCAACTTCAAAAAAATCTGATACAGGATAAAGATCATGATTTGCTCCAGGATCATTTATATTGACGAATTCAAAATAGCAATTACTATAAGTAAAAAGTTTGCAAATTTCTTCATAACAAATTTGTTTTTTTATATTTTTTAAAAGATTTTCATCTACAATCTCATGTAAAGTTGTCCAATAATCTTTGGAGGATTTAATTTTTTCCCAATCTTGCAAACTAATTTTATTAGCGTTATATAATTTATCACAAATTGTATGATATTTATTCTCAGGAGAATATACTAAAGCAACGATATCCCCTTTAAAATATAAACCAGTTTCATAATCAAGACATCTTAAAAATAACCAACCATGTTGTTGGTTATTGCTAAGAGTGCTAAAAATAGAAGCCATCGTAATTTCAGCATTTATATTACCTTGAAATTTATTTGATATTTGAGTATTTGGCATAAGCTTCCTCAATTATTCTATTCTTTTCAATTTCTTAAAAATTGTTTGACTTTTATATTTTAATATTTTAATATGATGTATTGGATAGATTATTATTTTTGGATAAAGAAAGGAAATTATGGAAGATATTGAAAAAACTCGTGGCCAGTGGTCATCTAATTTAGGATTTATCTTAGCAGCAGCAGGCTCTGCAGTGGGATTGGGTAATATATGGAAATTTCCTTATCTCACTGGTCAAAATGGTGGAGCTGCATTTGTGCTTGTTTATTTGATCGCAATTTTTTTAATTGGCGTTCCCATTATGTTGGGAGAAATGTCGATAGGACGCAATGCACAGCTGAACGCAATTGGAGCCTATCGCAAACTAAGTAAAGAAAAAGGAAAAAACTGGACATGGCTTGGTGTTATGGGTGTTGTTGCAGGGTTTATAATTTTATCATATTATAGCGTAATTGGCGGTTGGGTTACTAATTATATGGTCCAATACTTGACAGGAGGAATTGAAGGTCAACCTAGTAAATATTTTGAAGGATTTATTTCGCAAAATTATATGCCTATTTGGTGGCATTTTATTTTTATGGGGCTGACAGTTCTAATTGTTATCAGAGGTGTTTCTGGTGGTATTGAAAAATCTAGTAAAATTATGTTACCTGCATTATTTATCTTACTCATTATTATCATGGTACGTTCTTTAACTTTGCCTAACGCTAGCTTAGGTGTGGACTATTATATTAAACCAGATTTTTCTAAAATTACACCTGAAGTTATTATTGCCGCACTTGGACAAGTATTCTTTTCCCTAAGTTTAGGTATGGGATGTATGATTACTTATGGAAGCTACTTATCCAAACAACAAAATTTACAACGTAGTGCTATACTTGTACCATCGATGGACACTTTAGTTGCACTTTTAGCAGGCTTTGTTATTCTACCTGCTGTTTTTTCATTTGGATTAAAACCAGGTCAAGGTCCAGGGCTTATTTTTGTTACTTTGCCACAAGTTTTCTTAGAAATGCCATTCGGAGCAGTTTTTGGAACATTATTCTTTATTTTAATTTTTTTTGCTGCAATTACATCTTCAATTTCTCTTTTAGAAGTTATTGCATCTTATTTTATAGATCAATTCAAATGGTCCCGACGTAAAGCAGTCATTAGTATGGCATTTTTCATGTTTTTACTAGGAATCCCTTGTTCCTTATCATTTGGTTGCATGGGCAATTATAAAGTTTTTGATAAAACATTTTTTGATTGTCTGGATTATCTTGCTTCTAATATTATGCTGCCTTTGGGCGGATTTTTTATGTGTTTATTCATCTCTGAAATATGGGGGCTTGCTGCAGCAAATCAAGAAATTAGTAATAATGGAAGTATTCCTTTTAAATCAAAAAAAATGTTTGATTTTATGATTAAATGGGTAAGTCCCATGGCTGTGTTTATTATACTTGTTGATCCTTTTGCGCAATATATTGCTGAAAAGATTTTACATTATTACTACCTTTAAAATTTACTTTTGATAATAAGCAGGCCGCAATATTTGCGGCCCTTGCTTATTATTATACTTTTCCTTCTCAGATGAGAAACACAAAACTTTAGAGGATTGGAATTTCTTCACAACCCTAGCTTTTTATTAAAAGCTAGTTACTCCAATGTTTTACTAGTAATTTTAATTTTTTCTTCAAGTAAACGAGCTTTAGGATGACCTAAATCAATTGCTTTTTGCCAATCTTTTATTGCTAATTCATGGAATTCTTTATAACCTTTTTCAAATAAGGCTTGGCCGCGATTATGGTACGCTTCTACATTATCCGGAGATAACTCTACTGCTTTATTAAAATCTTCTAACGCAAGGTCATACTTTTGAGAACCAAGATATAACAAACCACGTTTAATATAGGCATCGGTATATTTGCTATTCAAAGTAATTGCTTGGCTAAAATCTGCCAATGATTTTTCAATATCTTGGGTTTCACTATAAAGAATGCCACGTTGAAAGAATGCTTCAGCAAATTCAGGATTAAGTTCAATTGCGCGATTAAACTCTTTCAAGGCTTCTTCATAATGTTTGTTATGCCTTTGCATCATACCAGACAAAACATAAATTCTTGTAAAATCTGGTTTAATTTGGGCAGCACTTTGGAAATCTTTTAAAGCTTCGTCATATTGTTGCTTTTCGTAGAATGTTAATCCACGTGCTACATAAGCATCTAAATAATCAGGTTTTAAAGAGATAGCTGTTTTATAATCTTCTAAAGCATTTTCTATATGCCCTAATTTCTTAGCAACAAAAGCTCTTTTTAAAAAAATATAGGAATGTTTTGGTTGTAACTCAGATTTGCGCCCAATATAAAGAATAGCTCTACTATATTCCTGCATTGCATCTTCATATTGACTTGTTTCTATAAAATCGTCTGCTAATGAAACAAAATTTTCTTCTCGTATACATTGAGAAACGCAAATAGGCATTGGTTCTTCGGGTGGGCAAGTTGGCATATTAAGATAACGTTGATAACGAATACGTTGAGATTGACAAAATGCCACTAAAGTTGAAGTTAATTTTGCAAAAAATGAATCTAAATCTTGAGGATCATATAATAAAGTATTTTTCTGCCCAAGATTTGAAAAACTACTATCTTTTCGAGCAATAATTAGGCAACTTTTTCCAGAACGAACTGCATAACCAATTTCAAAAGCAATGATAGGAGTTTCTACATCCGGAGTAACATCAGCAATAACAAAAGAAGCATTATGAATACAAGTAAAACTATCTTCCTGCTCATTTATAATAAAAATATCCAAGCCTAATTTATTACAGGCTGTTTGAATTTTTTCTCGAATTGGAATAAAATCGTTATTACTGGGAGTTTTTAAATATAATTTTGGCAAAGCAAAACTCCTTAAATAGAAAGATCGCCCTTTGATAGTGATGATGACACAATGTAAGCACCACTCTCTGCTGTTTTAAACAGCAGAGAGTTTTTTTAATTATTTAGATTCCGAACGAAAAATTTCTACGCCAGCAATAAGTAAGTCCATTTCACCTTCCGGAACTAAAATAGGAACACATAAAACTTGCTCTCGTTCAGAGAATGTAACAGGTTCTTGTTTAGATATTCTCTTTGTAACCGGAGGAGTAATGTCTAACTTAATTCCTTTAGTATCCAATTTTGCAAGAGCATTACCACAAACAATATTTGCAAATTCATTTGCGGCTTCCAAAGGAAGGTCGCTTGAATCTACATTACTTTCAGTATCTACCATTGCTTGAGCTATTTGTATAGCAATTTCTTCACTAATATTTAAATAATATGACCAATGAAAATCTCCAGCAATAGAAATTCTAATTATCATACCATGAGAAGTAAATTGGGGATTTGATTCAAATCGGCATTCCCCTTCCATAACAAAGATTCCAGCAAGCCGCATCAATAATTTTATTGTTTGTTCAATGAAAGTTTCATAAACAAATCCCGATTGAATATGTTTGCTTACCCACTGCATATTAAATACGCCTTGGTCTTCTTCATTAAGATTCTGGAAGGATTTTACTTCTCTTTGTAAAATATCTTTAGGAATCATTTTTTCACGCAAAATGATTTCGTCTATATCTAAATAATGCTCTTTCTGCTTTTGCAAAATCTGATCAACTTGCTCATGTGTTAAAAATCCCATTTGTACAGCAAGCTGGCCAAAATATTTGTTCACACGCTTTTGCATTTTCAATATCATATCAACATGTTTAGGAAGGATGTATCCATCATCCACAGCAATCTGGCCAGTTTTACGGTTAACAGTACTTTGTATTTCTAATACTTGTAGCAATTGATCTTTCGAAAGGATACCTTTCTGCAGTAAATATTGACCTAAAAAACTTCCAATAACTTGGAATTCGCCTTCATTAGGCTCGACTTCTCTAGCTTTATTAGGTGCTTTGGAACCAAGAACTTTGTTTATAGTAGAAAGGAAGGTGTAATTTTCAAAAGGTTTAGTAATATAATTTTTAACGCCAATTCTCAACGCCTCTAAAATTCTTTTTTTACTACCAATTGATGTTACCATTACAATACATGCCGTTGGGTCTTTTTGTAAAATATTTCGAGCCGCATCAATCCCATTTAAGTTGGGCATGTTGTAATCCATGAGTACCAAATCCGGCTTTTGTATAGGATAACACTCGATTGCTTCTTGGCCGTTTTGACACTCAGCAATTACTGTATAGCCTCCCCCTACTAGAATCTCTTTTAGCACCCGACGCATAAATGCGGAATCATCCGCTATGAGTACTTGACTCATCAGAGATTCTCCTTTTCTAACGACTCATGCGATTGAGTTCTTCTTCCGAGGAGCCAATATCCTGCGGAGTTGCTTTTGCTTTACCTAAGTAATCCCAGCAAAGGTCGGCATAGCATTTTTGTCTAGTTCCCGTAGTATTCCGGGCTTCTTGTAAATAATTATTAGCACTTTCTAAAAAACCTTTATTTTGCAGTAAAGTAAGTTCCTGCATACTACTTCCAATTTCTTTGGGATCAATCGAAAATTTTGTTAAAAAAGAAATGCACAAATTAGCATAATATTGTCGGGAGACCCCTTGAGAAGTACGACATTGTTGTAGATATTTCTTGCAAGTATCCATCGGTGCCTGCTGTTTTTGAGGCTTTGCTCCTGAAGAAGATGTTTTTTCAGGAATATCTTGCAATTTTATCAATTCTTGGGGTGTCGTGCCTATGTCATATGGAGTGGCACCTTGCTTTGCCAAACAAACTTGACAGAGATTGGCAAAATATTTTTTACTGCTGCCACCGGCTACGCGTGCTTTTTCTAAATATTTTTGGGCTAGTTCAAGATACACTGCTATTCTCCGATTCAAAAAAACTTCTGCCGAAATCTTTTTCGTTAAAAATAGAAGATGACGTTAAGTAATCAATTTATATAAAAAATCACTAAATATATAAATTACTCTAAGTCTCTGTAATATTTTTCTAACAACAAGCTAGAATCCATATTTCCTACTCTGCCGAAATACTAAACTTTTGACCAAAAACGTCGTATCTATTTTTTCTATTTGGCAATCTTTCGATAGACACTTGGCTGTACATATTTCAATTTTGATACAGTTCCAACTAAACTTTCTGAATGACCTAAAAATAAATATCCATCCACAGTAATGCTTTCTGCAAATCTTTCTACAAGATTTTGTTGCGTTGCCTTATCAAAATAAATCATCATATTCCGGCAAAAAATAATATCAAAAGGACCTTTAAATGGCCATGCACCAACTACATTTAAATGCCGAAATTGAATAAGATTTCGTAATAAAGAATCTGCAACATATAAATCTTGTTCTACTTTGAAATACTTAGCACGCCAATGAGGTGGAATATCTTGGATTCGGTCTTTAGAATATCTTCCTGCAATAGCCTTATCAAGAACTACGGTTGAAATATCTGTTGCTAAAATTTTGGAATCTATATATCCCTGGCTTTCTATAAGGGCTTCATTTAATACAATAGCTATAGAATATGCTTCTTCACCCGTAGAACATGCTGTACTCCAAATACGAAGACGATTGCTACCTTGTTTTTTTTTATTCTTGATCATATCAGGAAGAATTTTTAATAAAAAATCAAAATGTGCATTTTCCCTGAAAAAATTGGTCATATTTGTTGAAAGAATATTTAGCAATGTCTTTATTTCTTTTGGATCGGCAGATTTTTTTAAATAGTCACAATACTCCCGAAACGATCCCATTTGTATTTTTCTTAGATGACCACATAAACGGGAGCGAACTAATTCTCGTTTTCCTTCGTGTAAATTGATGCCACAATATTGGTATACTAACTCACTAAGATATTGAAATTCGGCATCATACAAAGGTTTCAAGAATTCGTTATTTTCTTCTGGTAGTTGGGCAGCTTCCATATATTGAAGCCAATCTAAATTAGATGCCTACGGTTGTAACGAATTCTTCACTAGAAAGAACTCGATCAATATTTAACAAAATGATAACTTCATTGCCAAATTTACCAATCCCACTTAAAAAATCGCCATTGATCTTAATTCCAAAGCTAGCTTCATCAATCTGCTCTTGTTTAAGCTCAATAACATCATGCACGGCATCTACGATAAGGCCTATCTGCTTCCCTTTCATATCCACAATAATCATACAGCTTTCACGACTATAGTCAGATGCATCAAGGCCAAATTTTATGCGAAGGTCAATTACTGGGATTACTTTTCCACGAAGGTTGATAATACCTTTAATAAAGGTTGGAGTTTGTGGCATAGGAGTAATATCAACCATTCCAATAATCTCTCGGATTTTTAGTATTTCAATCCCATATTTTTCTTTAATCAAGCGAAAAGTTAAGAACTTTTCGGATTTTACAGAGGTTGTTGCAGTTTGTGCCATCCTTATTTCCTTTACAAAAATTTTTTTTTGATCGTTCAATACTATTAACTATAGCAAAAAAAAAAATCTAAGCAACATTTTTTAATAAAAAATCCCCAAATTTTGGGGATTTTTTTTATTGGTCTATATTTTCGCCAAAACTTAGCATTTTTTAAATTATTTTTTTGGCGGACTCTATTAAAATTTGGTTTTCTTCTTTATGCTTTTGTTCACGAATTTTTCGTTTGAGTTCATATCCAGCCCAAACAATTAAGCCAATTAAAACAGCCGCCAAAGCAATAGATACAGCCGGTTTTTCTATAAAATTTTTAGCATTTTTACCCACATAAAAGGCTCCGGCAGCCATTCCAAAAGAGCCTAAAAAACCACCAATTATAATAGTTATAACAGTTGATAGGCGTGATAATCCCATGAATAAACCCAAAAATGCGCCAGCAATAGCACCTGTCCCTGAAATTGGAAATGCGACAAATAAAACTACTACCATCCATGCTAAACCACGCATCCAAGGGCTTGATCTTAATAAGTAGTAACAATCTTTACGAATGCTTTGAAGTTTGGGACCAATTTTAGGAACGGTCAAAAGGTAATGAAGATTATATGTAACAAATACTGCGGTCATGGTGTCCATTAGTGAAACCATCAAAGCTAAATCCCATATTCCAAAATTTAAATTAAAATCAATTCCTGGAAAATTTTCAATAACAGGAGCAAAAGAAATAAATTTTCCAGCTCCAAAAAAAGAAAGTACACTTAAACTCATCAATTCCAATACATCAGAATATCCACGAAAAAACCAAATTAAACTCAATACAGTGCCACTCAAGAGAAAAGGAAATAAAAAAGCGAATATTTGGACAGCACGGTGTGGGGGTAAAAGTTCTTCATTTAAAGAAATATATTCTTTGTTATCAGCCATCGATAATTTTCTCCTACACTCCTGTAAAATAAAGCCTAATTTTTAGATATTATTGGACTATTTTAGTAATTTCTTCTCGTATTTCTGGGGCGACATATTTTACAAGATTTAATAATGTTTGTCTAAGCTCTTCTTTAACAAAACCAATAGAAGATTCTTCATATAACTTGAGCATTCTTTGTGCAATAATATCTATTTTTGAAGAGTTAGTAAAATTTGCTAAAGATTGAATAGCTGCAATTTTAACATTATCTTGAGTATCTTGCTGCATTACTTTTAATAATGGTTCTACAGAAGAAGGAGATTCAAATGGGCCTAATGCTTTAGCAGATGCTTCTCGAATTAGATCTGAAGAATCTGAAAGTAATTCAACTAAAGGCCGAATACTTTTAGAATCACCAATATTTCCAAGCGTTTGGATAATATTTACTCGTAACTCCTCATCACTTTTCGGATCATTTAATAATTTATGTAATACTTCGGTTTCCTGTTTGGAACCTACTTGTCCTAACGCAATAACCACTTCTTTAAATAAAGATTTTTTATCTTCCAGGGCTTTTTTAGAAAGAATGTCAAGTAAAGCATTTTTTCCAGCAACATACTCTGGCATTTTTGCAAGATTTTGAACAGCCGCTACTTGAACACCTTCATCAGGATCTTCAAGAAGTTTCAGCAATTGGCTTCCAGCGAATTGGCTTCCTGTATCTCCCAATCCATCTGCGGCTTTTTGCCGTTCCATACTATTAGAACTTTTTGACATTTCCAACAAAATATTTATATCTGGAATATCTTCCTTTGGCTTATTTTCATTGCTTCGAACTTTATAGGTGATAGGATTAACTGGCTTAAAATTATGGATTTTTTGATTAGATATTGGGCTAACATCAGCATTAGTAGCTGGTTTAGGATTCCATAGCTTCCACCAAACTAAAAGAGTAATAAGTATTAAAACTCCGCTAAATAATCCTAATGATTTTTGCCAACCTAGCTTTTGAACTATAAAACGGAAAAATGTAACAGTAAGATGAAACAATTTAGAAAAAGTTTGTTTAGAAATATTCCAGAGTTTATGGCTAATGATGCAAGTTTTTTGCCAATTTTGTTGATTGAAAAAACGCTGTAAAAATGCTAGGACTTTTCCACCTACCCAAACGCATTTTTGATAAAAAGTTGCCATCTTATTATATGTATGAGGATTTTCTTCTAAAAAAATTGGTTTAGCGATATTTTCAACACCATCTTTTTTTGGTTGGGTTTGTTTCTCAGATTTTTTTTCTTGAGAAGAAAATTTTTGATTTATTTCCGTAAATTGTAAAGATTGCAATTTCTTTAAATCAGCTAAGGATTCAGAAAATTTATTCTCTACATCATTTAATTGCCTTTTTTGAGAATTTTCTAATTCCACTAATTTTTCTGTTTGAGTGTTTTCTAATGCTGCCAGCCTTTGTAAGGCTCTTTGCATTTGCATTTCTAAATTAGCAAGACGAGTTTGAAACTCAGAGGGAATAATATTTTCAATTGCTTTATTTTGTGTTTGTATTTTAGGTATCATATTTACCGATGAAAATATTGGGTTAATAGATGGTTCAGAATTACTAATCTCTACATTAGTATCTATACTTTTAGTATCTATACTTTTAGTATCTATACTTTTAGTATCTATACTTTTAGTATCTA
>CAZPDM010000093.1:0-10536 GCA_964585305.1 uncultured Planctomycetota bacterium
TCAATTATTAAAATCCTAAAAAAATCTATTTGTAAATATTAAGGAGGAATTATGGTATTTCGTATTTGGCCAGGAAAGCCATATCCTCGTGGTGCAACATTTGATGGAAATGGCACAAATTTTAGCCTATTTAGTGAAAATGCAACCGCAGTAGAATTGCATTTATTTAATTGTCCTGGATCAACAAAACCCAACTATATTATTCCAATAAAAGAGAAAACTGCTCATGCCTGGCATTGTTACTTGCCTGACGTTAAAGCTGGGCAACTTTACGGGTATAAAGTATATGGGCCATATCAACCAGAAATGGGACATAGATTCAATCCCAATAAATTACTTGTCGATCCTTATGCAAAAGCAATTGCAGGTGTCTATAAATGGGATGACACAACTTTTGGATATAGAATTGGTGATGAAAAACAAGATTTATCTTTTGATGATCGTGATTCTACACATGCTGTTCCTGAAAGCGTTGTTATTGATTCCAGATTTAATTGGGAAGGTGATAAACTCCTGCAAATTCCATGGAATGAGACTGTAATTTATGAAACACATGTCAAAGGTATGACTAAATTGCATTCTAAGATAAAAGAAAATTTACGTGGAACATTTGCAGGGCTTGCGTCGTCTCATGTTTTAGAACATTTGAAAAATCTAGGTATTACAGCAGTGGAATTACTTCCTATTCAACAACACATAGACGATCGACTTCTTAAAGAAAACGGCTTAGTAAATTATTGGGGATATAATACCATTGGATTTTTTGCTCCGGACTGTAGATATTCTTCCTCTGGCAATCTAGGTGGACAAGTTAAAGAATTCAAAGAAATGGTCAAAGCCTTTCATCAAAATGGCATTGAAATAATTATGGATGTGGTGTATAACCATACGGCTGAAGGAAACCAACTTGGACCAACTTTATGCTTTAGAGGAATAGATAACGCTTCTTATTACAATCTTAGTCCCGAAAATCCAAGATATTACATGGATTTCTCAGGATGTGGAGGTTGTTTTAACTTGCGCCATCCTCGAGTATTACAATTTATCATGGACAGTTTAAGATATTGGGTATTAGAAATGCATGTGGATGGATTTAGATTCGATCTTGCTGCAACACTTGCACGAGAATTTTTTCACTTTGATAAACTTTCAACATTTTTTGATATTATTGCTCAAGACCCAATACTCTCTCAAGTTAAGTTAATTGCTGAGCCTTGGGACATTGGCCCAGGTGGTTATCGTGTAGGAAATTTCCCTTATTTATGGTCAGAATGGAATGGAAAATATCGAGATGCAGTCCGGAAATTATGGAAAGGAGAAGATAGTCAATTATCTGAATTTGCATACAGAATAACAGGATCTAGCGATCTATACCAAGGTGATGAACGCAAACCAAGTGCCAGCATCAATTTTATAACTTGCCATGATGGCTTTAGCTTAAATGATCTTGTGAGTTATAATGAAAAACATAACGAACCAAATAAAGAAAACAATAAAGATGGTGAAAACGAGAATCATAGTTGGAATTGTGGATTTGAAGGTAAAACTGATAATCCCGAAATACTTCAATTACGTCAACAACAGAAAAAAAATTTTCTTGTAACACTTTTACTTTCCCAAGGGGTTCCTATGATATTAGGTGGGGATGAAATGGGAAGAACACAACAAGGGAATAATAATACTTATTGCCAAGATAATGAGCTATCTTGGTTACATTGGGATATCGATAGCCAGGCTAAAGAATTGCTTACTTTTAGTAAAAAGCTAATTCATTTTCGCAAAGCACATCATATTTTCAGAAGAAAACATTTCTTTCAAGGCAGAAGCATACATGGCACACATATACGAGACATAATTTGGTTAAAATTAGATGGTTCTGAAATGAAAGAACAAGACTGGCAACAGTCTTTCATAAAAACATTAGGAATTTTTCTAGCTGGTGATGGAATTGATGATGTAGATCTTTATGGAAATAAAATCATCGATGATTCATTTTTGATTCTTATAAATAGCCATTATGAAGAGATGATCTTTACAATTCCTAATATTGAAAATGGATGGAATAAAATTATGAGTACAGATACTGACTGGTTAGAAAAATCGGAAAATTTAAACAATTTAGACAAAATAAGTGTAAAACCACGAACTATAACATTACTTATAAGTAAAAAGAAAATCGAGAAAAATGCAAGAAAAAAGCTTCTTTCAAAATAAGTAAGTTGTCAAAAGTATTTGTACTAAGAATTTATTATACATTCTTATCTCAGTACTAACTTTAGCTAAGTAAACTTGTCCATACACGGATGTGTATGGTAGGAATTAACCCGCCGTTTATAAACAAAGAGCTTTAACGAAAAAAAAAAATTGCAGCGGCGGGTTCAATTCCTCACAGTTGGATGTCAAACACGTAGTTGGCCTATTTTTTAGTCCAAAAACTTTTGTCCATTCATTTATTAGGAGATTTAAAATATGAAAGTACCACGAGCAACATATAGAATACAATTTACTCCTCAATTTAAATTCGACGATGCTACGGATCTTATCCCTTATCTTGCCAAATTAGGTATTTCACATATTTATGCTTCTCCCATTCTTAAGGCACGAAAAGGAAGCACACATGGTTATGATGTATGCGATTTTTCTTGCTTAAATCCAGAATTAGGAAGTATGGAAGAATTTGAAGAGCTAATTGAAGAATTGCGAAAATACGATATGGGATGGATCCAAGATATTGTGCCCAATCACATGTCTTTTAATAGTGAAAATCCATATTTATGGGATGTCTTAGAAAATGGGATTGCTTCTCGATATGCAAATTTTTTTGATATTGATTGGACACACCATTACGACAGCTTAAAAGGAAAATTACTTGCACCATTTTTAGGTAATTTTTATGGAGCATGTTTAAATAAGGGAGAATTAAAATTACAATATGATGCACAAGGATTAAAAATTGCCTATTATGATAATTATTTTCCTATTCGACCTGAATCTTACTGGTCTGTATTTGGAAGTAATTTAACAGAGTTCCGAGAATTTTGTTCAGGAAACCAGCTTGCATATATGGATTTTCTTGGAGTACTTCACACATTTAAAAATTTACCTGGAGGAGATGCTGCTGAAGAGAGATATTCTCAAGCGTCCTTAGCTAAAAATCTACTTTGGAAATTGCATCAAAAATACGACCATATTAAGCGATATATCGATGATTGTCTATTTCAATATATTGCCCAAGATAATAATGGCGGAGCTGATTTATTTGATAATCTTCATAGTGAACAGAATTATAGACTGGCTTTTTGGAAAATAGCTGCAGAAGAAATTAACTATCGTCGTTTTTTTAATATATCTGATTTAATTTCTATTCGTATGGAGGATAGAGAAGTATTTAATGAATATCACTCATTTATTTTTAGTTTAATTGAAAAAGGTATGATTGATGGGTTAAGAGTTGATCATATTGATGGATTATATAACCCTACAAAATATCTTTCCTGGCTCAGAGAAAAAATTGGTGATCGGTTTTTAGTCGTTGAAAAAATACTTGCTAAGAATGAATTTCTTCCACTTGAATGGAAAGTTGAAGGTACTACAGGATATGACTTTCTTAACTTTACTAATGGTCTATTCTGTATGCAACAAAATCTGCATATTTTTGACAAGATTTATGAATCTTTTGTCAATAAATATATGGAATTAGAGTTTATCAGCAAAGAAAAGAAACGGCTTATCATTGAAAAACATCTCGCTGGTGATATAGAAAATTTAGCACAATGGGCAAGAGAAATAGGGCTTGCAGATCGTATGAGCAGAGATATAACGATCTATGCACTCAAGGAAGCATTGGTTGAATTGCTCATATCCTTTCCTATATATCGTACATATTTTGATGAAGAAAAAAATTCCAATCAAGACATTATAACTATGCAACATGCTCTTGAAGAAGCTAAACTATCTCTAGCAGGTTTTGAACACGAATTTGAATTTCTTGAAAAGGTTCTCTTCAGCAAATATATGTCTGAACAAATAAATCAAGAATGCAGGGCTTTTGTCATGCGACTTCAACAATATACCGGACCCATTATGGCCAAAGGTATTGAAGATACAGCTCTATATAACTATAATAGACTGGTTTCACTCAATGAAGTAGGAGGTTGGCCAGAAAAATTTGGAAATTCTATTTCAGAATTCCATACATTTATTCAAAACCGACAAACACACTGGCCACATTCTATGAACGCCACATCCACACATGATACAAAAAGAGGCGAACATATTCGAAGTCGATTAAATGTACTCTCAGAAATACCACAAGAATGGGGGCAAACTCTTTACCGATGGGGAAGCATCAATAAAGACCTAAAAAAAAATATCGGTGGAAAAATGGCACCTTCAAAAAATGATGAATATCTATTTTATCAGACGATACTGGGGACATATCCTTTCAGGAAATCTCATGATAATCAATATATCAAACGCATACAGGAATATATGATCAAGGCTGTAAAAGAAGCTAAATTCCATACAGCATGGATTAAACCTGATTATTTATATGAAGATGCTATACGTAATTTTGTAGCAAATACATTAGAGATTAGTAATAACAATGCTTTTTTACAAGATTTCCTTCAATTTTTTCCAGCAGTAGCATGGTATGGTATTCTTAATTCTCTATCGCAAGTCGTACTTAAAATTACGTCGCCAGGAATACCAGATTTTTATCAGGGATGCGAGTTGTGGTATCTTAGACTTGTTGATCCTGATAATCGAAAACCCGTTAATTATGAAATACGAAAAAATTCATTGGAAAAACTATTAGATGTTGAAGACCTGGTAGGGGATTTAAGCCAGTCTTTGGGAAATGGCACCATCAAACAGTCTATCATTGTTACATTACTTAATATTATAAAACAATATCCATCGCTATTTTCTCATGGTAGCTACATTCCTTTGGAAGTTTCAGGAACACTAGCTAATAATTTAATCGCTTTCCTTCGTGAATATGATAATAAAAAAGTAATATCTATTGTCCCAAGATTTTTTACTCAATTAGCAAAACCAGAAATGCTGCCTGTAGGAATGGATATTTGGCAAGATACAAAAGTCCATATTCCAGATAAATATTGTGGACAAATGACAGAAGTTTTATCCAAAAAAAACATAGAAGGAAAAACTGAAATTTTAGTAGGAGAAATACTTTCTCAATATTCTGTGGGTGTTTTGAATAACTGGGAGAAAGAAAATATATTCTTCTAAAGTTACTTTTTTATAACACAACAATAACCTTTCGGCACTACAAAAATAGGCTGCCACAATTTTATATCCGGACAAGATTCTATATCTATATAAGCAATTAAAAAATACCCAACACTAAAAAAACGAGTATCCAGATAATACGAAGTATCCTTCGAAATAGATATTGTATCTAAGATCTGTTTCGTTTCACCTGCGAGCAACATTTTTGCTGGATACTCTTTTTCAGTTTTTACTATTTCATCTACTTCATAAATATTTGCAGGTTTTATTTTTTCCTGATGTATAAGAGATATACAAATCTTCTTAACTACTAAATTTTTCTTTGCAGTAATTACTAAAGCGAAGGAAATATTTTCTCCAAAAGAAATCTCATGTTTAAGAACTTGAAAAACAGGTTCTTGAAATTTACAATAGCGTAAAAAAATACGTAATACGATAATAAGCCAAATTAAAAAAATAAAAACAGTGTATCCTGCCATAATAAGAAGGCCAATTTTTTTATCAATTTGAAAAGATTTTAAACAAACTAAAACAATCCCATTGCCGCCTAAAATAAAACCAATAAACCCAATAAACATATTCCAACGGCTCAATTTTCTTAATCTATTTACTTCTTTATCAGTCAATAAGCCAATCCCATAGTTATAAGAAATATTTTTTTGAGACGAAGGTTCAACACAAATATATAATCTTTCTAATACAGGAAAAAACGATGTTTTAACTTGGACTGTTAAAAAATATGCCAAGTCAAAATATTTTCCTGCATATTCAAAAGGCCCCTCTTGAGGAATAGTAAGAGAAAAAGAATATATTTGTACTTGATTTTCCTTAAATTTTCCTTTAGCACTTAATATCTGCAAATTTTCTCTACGATCTAGCTCTTCAAAAGAAGAAACTTTTGTCGGAAATTCATTGTGTAACGACGAGTTATTTTTTTTACTTGCTTTCCAGCCAAGATATATTTTTATTTCCGAAAAATTGCAATCTTGTAAAGCTTTAATTTTTACTTCGCCTTGGATTACTTCACCGGCAATAAATTTTTCTTTATTTGGAATAAGGACAATCTCTATTTGAAGTTTCTTTTTCATAAGATTTTCTCTGATATTTTTATTATTAAACTAACCAAAAATTAAATAAATTCAGGAGCAATGTTGCTAGATCTTAAGAACAAAGCAAACATTGCTAATTTTATGTCAACATATAAATATAGTTTCTTTAATGATTATGCTGAAGGTACTCATCCTAGCATTCTAGACATTATGGGAAAAACAAATCTTATCCAGGAAAATGGTTATGGGCTGGATACTATTTCACAAACCGCAATCAAACTTATTCAACAAGCTATCCAAAATCCATCCGCAAGCATTCATTTCGTAACAGGCGGAACTCAAGCAAATCTGATTGTTCTAAGCGCAATGCTCAAGCCATATCAATCCATCATAGCATGTAATTCTGCACATATCAATATTCATGAAGCAGGTGCAATAGAAGCCACCGGCCATAAAATAAATACTATAGAAAATAAAGAAGGAAAATTAAATGCTAAACAAATTCAGACTATCATGGATCAACATACCGATGAACATACGGTCCAGCCCAAAGTAGTATTCATTTCAAACTCTACAGAACTTGGGACTATTTACACAAAAAGCGAGTTGGAAAACATTTCTCAATTTTGCCATAAAAGCAACTTATACCTTTATCTGGATGGCGCAAGATTAGGTTCTGCTTTATCTAGCAAAGAATCTGATTTAACGTTGCCAGAGCTTTCTAAGTTAGTAGATGCTTTTTATATAGGTGGAACAAAAAACGGTGCGTTGTTGGGGGAAGCTATTGTTATCAATAATCAGGAACTTCAACAGGATTTTCGCTACCATCTTAAACAAAGAGGTGCGTTACTTGCAAAAGGAAGAATAATCAGCACTCAATTCGTTGGACTGTTTGCCAATAACCTCTATTTCGAGCTTGCTAAACATGCAAATCAAATGGCAGAAAAATTATCCTGTGGAATCCAAGCACAAGGTTTTCATTTTTTTACGCATTCTACTACGAATCAAATATTCCCTATTTTTCCGGATACAATTATTCGAGAACTACAAAAATACTATGGCTTTTATATATGGGCAAATGCTGGAAATAATCAATCTGTTATTAGATTAGTAACATCATGGGCCACTACATCAAAAAATATAGAAGATTTTATAGACGATTTAAAAATAGCAATTCGAATCATTCAGCCATAAAGTGAAACTAAGAATCATCACATACGCAAGTTTAATATGCAATTCATTCCAGTTACCGCTTGTATAGGAAATGTTGCTACATCTACTGTTCCGCTGAAAATAATTATTCCTATTGTTGCCGGCAAAGCAAATCCATATAGTATATATTCCCCTGTATTGGGTTCATGAAGCTTTTTTGATAGCATAAAGATATCCAACTTGCTTTCTTCATTTTGAATAGCTTTTAGCACTGGAAATTCTTGTTCTGATTTAGGATTCTTTATCAGATAATCCCCAATCTCATTGGGTCCTATGATTTGAGTATACTCACTATCTTTTAATTTTTGATCTAATTCAGAAATATTTTGAACACTAAATTGATAGTCTTTAACTTCTCGAAAATTCGTCTTAATTAGGTTATTTCGCCAATCATTAAAAGGCTCAGCTATATGTTTACAAGCGCAACATCCGTGTGCTATCAATAAAAATATAAGCAGCAGTATACTGTTTTTTAAAAACAACAAAATTCGTAAAACATTTTTTGTATTCATTTTTTTCCCTAGAAAAAAAGCAGGTTGCAAACCTGCTTGAGAATATAATAGAAAAAATTTGAATAACTACTTGATATAAGCCGGCTGTTTCATAGGTATATCTTCGTTACTGAAAATTTTGTAAAGAATAAAATCTTGCAAAATATCTGAAAGAAAATATGGCTTGCCATCAATTAACACGCGGTTATTCATGAGTCGAACTCCGTGACTGTAATCAACGTAGTAGTAAACATGCCCGCTATATACCGGCTGTATTGGTTTTCCATCAGGCTTGTGCCAACCATAGATCACGACTTTTCCTGGTTGCTCTGCTATACGTTTGGAAAGTATTATATCTTTTTTAATTCCTACAAGTAATTGCCCGTGTGAACCGCCAGCATCCATAAGTTGTTTTTCAATTTTTGTATTGTGCTCTATAAATTTTGTAACTAATTCATTAGCATTGCCAACAGGTGTATAACTGAAAGGAACAAGTCTTATCTCTGCATTTTGAAAAATATGATCACTGATTTTTGCAGTTACTAATGATGCTCCAAACACAGATGCTAAATTTTGTGCAGTATAAGGACTCATGGGAACTCGACAAAAATCTGCGTCATTACCAACGGAAAGATAATCTGGCATTACTTCGTAGCTGACTGTATGGCTAATACCTGCTGAATCAACAAATTTACCATTTATCGTAATTAAATCTCGCAGGAAATCTGGAATATTTCCAGAAGCTATAGCTTTATAGGTTTCTTCTTCACGTGCATTAAAAGATAATGAACTAATTCTTTTCATAAAAACAGAACCTGGTTCGTGATCTCGACTACGTAAAGGTATATTAAGCTGGGATATTGGAAGAATGACTGAATCGCCTACAAGATTTGAATAGGCTCGTTTTCCAAAATAAGAATAATCTTTATTCTCATATTCTGTAGCACTTAGAATGCTATGTATGAATCCATTAAATTCGACCTGTCTTGTATGCAATATTTCTTTGCGAGGATTGGTGTGCAAAATAATTTCAATTCGTCTCCCTAATGCTTGATTCCATATTATAGGATCTTTATTTTCTATAGTAAATAAAAATGATTTGGCCAAATATTGCAACATCATATTACTTCGGTACCAAGTCCCTCCCGTCGGCGAAACAAGTGGCTTTCCATTGTAAATAACCACGCTATCATTATAAGCCAAAACACATAATGATTTATTATTGCCAGATTTTAACCAGTTAGCTATTTTTAATCCATGAGTAGTATCATCATAACCGTAATTACTATCGAGAAATGCAATCCGTACAATATTTTCAGGGATTTCTTCTACCGTATTGATGTAACTAAGAATGAACCGCCCGCCTCCACTGTGGCCATTGAGTACTATCTGAGGATTCCACTGTACAAAAATATTTCTGACATTGTCCACAAGCTCTTTTATTTTCTTTCCGGAATCAGGAGTTGCAGATGCCCAAAGCGGCCAACTTTTTTGTGTTGTTTCAAGATAAGCTACCACAATTGTTTTATGTTCAAAAAATTTTCTTATAAACCTTGTTTGCGCTCCAATGTGTTGAATATCAAAGTGCCAATCATCACCACTTTTGAGCTTTTTACCAAATGTTTGTTCGATTGTATTTCCATTTGGCAATGCGTAAAAAATTAATAAAACTTCATTATTATTTTCAAATCCTTTCAAGGGAGCATTTATCAAAATACGAGTATTCGTAGGTGAATTCTTAATCACAATTTGTTGCTCATCAAAAACTCCTGAGGGTGTAAAACCAGGAAGAATCTGTGCTTGAATGGAAAAAATCAAAAGATTAAAAGCAATAAAAAACAATATATATCTCACTTATTGCCCCTTTCTTAAAAATTTGCTAAATTAAATTTGCCAAATATATCGTTTCTTTAACTGTAATTGTCCCTAAATCTACTCAAACAAATTCTTCGTCGCTGATAACTTTTTTATTTTTTCTTATCGCTAGCTTCAACTAATAGATTGGCCACTTCAGTATGTCCCCTCTGTTTGGCAACCATCAAAGCTGTCAATCCGTTATTAGCCTTAGTGTCCACATTGGCATTAGCATCAATCAACATTTTTACTACTTCAACATAACCTTGTTGTGATGCCAGCATTAAAGCAGTCACATTACCATTTTGTGTAGCATTTGGGTTAGCTTTAGCATCAAGTAGAACTTTTACTATATCTTTATGACCTTTAAAAGAAGCAAATATTAACGCCGTCTCGCCAGTATTGTTTGCAGCATTAGGATTGGCATTAGCAGCAAGAAGTATTTTTACTATTTCTGTATAACCTTTCTCTGAAGCGCCGATTAAAGCTGTTCCGCCATTATTGTTTGAAATATTAGGATCAATTTTAGCATTAAGTAATATTTTTACTACTTCAATATTATTTCCTTTCATAAGCGATAAAAATAAAGCTGTTTCACCATTAATATTTATAGCATTAGGATTAGCATTAGCATCAATCAGCATTTTTACTATTTCAACATAACCTCCCCATGC
>CAZPDM010000093.1:10636-16006 GCA_964585305.1 uncultured Planctomycetota bacterium
ATTAGCATTAGCCGCAAGTGAGTTTTTTACTTTGGCGATATTTCCTTCTTTTGCTCCATCTAACAGATCTATATTATACTTTGCAGAATCAATAGTGATTTTATCTTTAATTGTTTTTTCTTTTTGTGTGGCATTAAGCAAATTTTCATTTGGTGTTTTAGGAGGATTTTGTTTTTTGGCATCATCTAATGAATTTTCATCAGGTTTTGGGGAGACTTTTATATCTATGCTATTTTTAGATTGTTTCGTTTCTTGGATAAAATAATATCCTAACAATGTCAGAATAAATACAATAATTGTATTGGCAACTAATAATTTGGAATTCTTTTTAAACCAGGCCATGCTGTAAGTCAAATAATTTGGCGTTTGAGCCAGAACTGGTTCACCTTGCAAATATCTATTTATATCTTTATTCATTTCCATCACAGTACTATAACGATCTTTTTTATCTTTGGAAAGAGCTTTAAAACAAATTGCCTCCAGAGCTTTAGGGATTCTCCATTTAGCATTTAGACGTGGTGGGGTTTCCTCAAATATTTTCAGCAGAAGCTCTGTCTGGCTTGTACTAGTAAATGGCGGATGTCCCGCAAGCATTTCATAGAGTATTGCGCCTAACGCATATATATCTGTCTTTTCATCAATCAAACGGTTGATCCCATCAGCTTGCTCAGGCGACATATAGGTCAATGTTCCCAGTGAAACACCAGTTTTAGTCAATTTCAATCCGGTGGATGACATAAATTTAGCTATTCCAAAGTCCATAATCACAGGCTCTTTATCTTTACGAAACATAATATTTTCAGGCTTAAGATCACGATGAATAATACCACTCTGATGAGCATAATCAATAGCTTGCGTGATTTTCAGCATGATTTCAGCAGCATGTTTGCATACCAATCTTTTTTTTTCTTTAATGACTTCTCTTAATGAAGCCCCTTCAATAAACTCCATAGAAAAATAATTCTGTCCTTTTATTTGCCCTATGTCATAAAACCGAATAATATTCGGATGATTTAGCTCCGCCATTGCTTTGGCTTCTCTGAAAAAACGTTCGATTTGTTGAGGATTTGATTCTCCTAACATAACTTTGATAGCAATGACGCGTTTCAATTCATTGTCAAATGCTTTATATACTTTTCCCATACCACCGCTACCAATTTGTCCAATAATTTTATATCGTTCTCGTTCTTGTATATTATTTTGAGGAGTATCTTCTTTTGTTTTGGGAGAATTAAGATTATATACGCTTTTTAAATCATCAAAATCACTATTTTCCATAACTTTTCCTCAATAATCATGGTTAAGTAAGCAGGATATAAATTATTTTATATTTCTATTTTAGCAAAAAGATTTTTATAAGCAAAAAATATTAGATAAAAAAATATTGCCAAAATAAAAAAATAGGTCTAATTTATTTTTGAACTAGAATTTTTTTATAAAAAAAAAAATATCTCTTGACAATTTTCTAATTCCTGGCTAAAATAAAATCATAAGCTATAAATATAACTTTTGCCTAACTAAAAATAGAAAAAAATTGTTTGGCAAGATACAATAATCTATTTACAAGGAGATTTTCCATGACGATGACTTTAGGAGATGCTTTCAACCGTCGCAAAAAATTGGAAGCCGACATTGAAAGTTGGAGCAATCGTCTGACTCAAGCAGGCAAAGACAAACGTGAATATGTAACCAAGGAAATTGAAGGGGAACAGGCTTTCAAACCAGAACCTGGTACAGAAAAAATTGTTACCCGACACTATACCGTTGAAGAATGCCATCAAAAATTGCTAGAACTAATTCGTGAAGACCAAGAATTAGCATTACGCATTTCTCTCACCAACCAAAACGCCAAAGCACAAATCGAAATGCTTGATGGAAGCAAAAAAGAAATGAGCGTTCCCGAACTATTAGTACTTAAAACAGATATTATTCCCAAGCTCGAAAAAATTGCACGTGCCTTACCTACAACACCAGATAATGTAAGTGTTTTTGAAGAAGGCAAAGGTTTTATTAAACATCGCAATATCAAAAAACTCGAAAAGAAAAAAGAAACTTTATCTGAAAAAGGACTCAAAATCGAAGAAACCATCATTACTGGCTACCAAATCCAAGAATTTACAGAATATGGAATAGCCCAACGCGATGCATGGAACGAAATTGATCGCATCCAAGACTTTGCTCAACGAGTAAAACAAGCGATCAACGAAGCCAACAAAACCGAATTAGTCGAGCTAAAAAAATAAAAATTTCTTCTAACAATAGAGAAATTTTTAATAAAAAAGAAATTTCAATGAATTGGGCCTTTATGGCACTGAAAGTGTGGTTGCTAAATAATGATTTGTCACTTTAATAAACTCCATGTTTATATACTTTACAACGTCTATCGCTGATAGAGATAATCAGTCGTCGTATCATTGTAAAGATTAAGAGGCAAAACTTAGTATGTATATCTGTAAAAGGTATAAATCTACACAAAACACGGTCATCATTAGCCGTAGCAACTGGCACTTTCTTTTTTTTTGGGCAGATATAATTTATCTCTATATTTAAAAAATTTCCATATTAAAAAAAATAATCCAGTCCATTTTTTGAGTTGACTGGATTATTTTTTTTAAATATGATAAACATACAACTATATATAAAGAATTTGTTAACCTAATATTTGTGGTAATAATTCTTCTGCTTTTCCTAACACAACTTCATCAAACTTAGTATTTTCTGCATTATCCATATTGATCAATATTGTTCGCGCTCCAACTTGCTTTGCATATCTTACATAATATGCTGCGGGAACAACTACACCAGATGTTCCTATTGCTATAAATAAGTCACACTTTTCTACTGCAGATTCTGCTAAATAGCCATTAGAACCTAGCATTTCATTAAAAAAAACAATATCTGGTCTTAGCTTACTTCCACAACTTTGGCAAAATGGTGCACTTTCATGTACTGAAACATCTTCAAAAGCAACACTCTTACATTCACTGTCTATACATCTCGATCGCATCATTGATCCATGAAGTTCTATTACTTTCTTAGAACCTGCTCTTTGATGCAAACCATCAATATTTTGTGTGATCAAACAATATCCTTTGGCTTTTTCTTCAAAATGAGCAAGAGCTTCATGCGCCTTATTTGGCTTTGCATCAAGCATTATTTTTTTCAATTTACTTAAATAATGCCAAACTTCATCTGGATTTCTATAAAGTTCTTCAACCTGCAAAAGCTTTTCCGCGTTAGGTTGATTCCACAAGCCACCCGCACCTCTAAATGTTGGTATCCCCGAAGCCTTAGAAATCCCTGCACCAGTTAAAACCACGATATTATGATAATCATTCGGACAAATCTTGATCATATAATTGCTACCTTATGAAATAGAAAATAAAATCAAAAAAAATAACAAAATATATTGTGTTATAAAAAAGTAAAGGATCTTTATTCAATTCTGGTTGATTTTTTTAAATCATCTTGCGTACATTCGCCATATTTAAATTCGTACACTTTGACTGCTACTTTATCATAAAAAAATATTGTAGGCATTTCAATATCATTTGTAAACACGTTCAATATAGCACCATTATTCCATTCTAAATTCATATCTGAATTAGGATTTAAAATAATATTTTTTATACCTTCATTTTTCATAAACTCTATTTTTTGACACCACTCTTGAAAATCTTGACACTCTTCCTCTCTTTGATCATTACCATAATTTGAATGAAATGGATAATTATCTGAATTTATCAATATTTTATTTTTATAAATTATTCTCCAAGGCGGATCAATATGAAAAAAATAGAGTTTCTTATTTTTCTCAGACAAAAAAATTATCCTAATAGAATTCGTAGCAAAACTAATAAGAGAATGGTGATATTTAATAGTCCTAATATAATTATTAAAATCTTCAATAGAAAAGCTACATTCCATTTATAGAATTTTAGCGAAAATCTTCGAAGTATTTAGCTTCAGAAAATCGCCTAAACCTTCCAACACAAAAAAAAGCAGAAATTCCTCTGCTTAAATAGGAGGCTGGCAATATTCAAACATTGCCAGATATTGTTATGAAATTCATCAGCATTTTAGCCGTTATTTTGTTTTTTTGCATATTTTTAAATGCTCAGGCATCATTCAGCGGTGATTGGGAGAGTACATACGGATTGATAAAACTGACTCAGAAAGACAAAATTGTTACAGGATTTTATTTTTATTCCGGAAATCAATGCTCTATTTCGGGAGTAATGGAAGGAAACCGGCTTACCTTTTCATATCAGGAACCAAATAATATCAAGGGTGAAGGATGGTTCGAACTTTCCACAGACGGCAAGTCATTTACAGGCAAGTGGAAAACTAAAGAAATGCAAATATGGGGAGATTGGTCAGGCAAGCGGGTGCAACTCCTTCAACTTTCAGAAACAAAGGAATCAAAAGACTTCAGTGGCTTATGGAATACATCGTTTGGATATCTACGTCTTGTTCAGGAACGCGAAGCCGTTCATGGAATCTATTCTTATTCCGATGGTTCCAAAGTTCAGGGCAAAGTTCAAGGAGACCAGCTTACTTTCCAATACAAAGAACCATCTACAGAAGGCGAAGGATCTTTTATATTATCCCCAGATGGAAATAGTTTCAAGGGAAAATGGAGAGCTAAAAACGATCCGATTTGGAAACCCTGGGATGGAACCAGAGTATTTCCTGTCGCCAACAGAATATGGCTTGTAGTCATAGAAGCCAACTGGGAAAACAGTTTGAACGAACGCGAATATAATTTTGGAAGTATGCTAAAAATATTTTTCAGCCGTGTACCAGAAGTCCAAGTACGCCATCGTTTTTTTTATGACCAAAATGACATCACAAAATGGTGTAGAGAAGTATCTTATCTGGCAGAGCCTACGGTTGTGGTTATCTCCAGTCATGGAACTCCGCAAGGCGTAAAAAGCGGAACATATCAGACGACACCTTCTGATTTTTACGAAAACCTGCGGTATGCAAGCAATGTATCTCTTTTGCATTTTGCATCATGTATGACCATGAATGGAGATTTTGCAGAGAAAATTTTAGCAGGAATGGGAAAAAATGCTCATTTCCCGATCTCTGGATACACAACCAACATAGATTGGGCTGCAAGCGCGGTTCTGGAGTTTATGTATTACGATCTACTCCTTGTCCGACATCTGTCTCCAACAGAGGCCGTACAACAATTATATAATCTCATGCCATTTGCTGGAAACAAACTTCTCCCAGAAGCACCATTTAAATCACTGGGAATAAGAATCATCAGTCCTGGCAATGGAAAATAAACATAGTTCATATCGACTAATTTCCAGAGATATATTTAATCATTCCCAAATATATCTTTAAAAAATTCCTCTA
>CAZPDM010000094.1:0-6588 GCA_964585305.1 uncultured Planctomycetota bacterium
AGTCCAGGTATTTTCTTGTCGAAGCCTCATGGCTTGCCATGAGGTATGTCACAATAATTATTATATTACTTTTATTAAGGGTTGTCAATTTAAGAAAGATAAGTTTAAAAAAATATGAGAAGAAATATAAAACTTATTATAGAATATGATGGAACAAATTTTTATGGCTGGCAGGAACAGGCAGATAAAATTACCATTCAAAGCACATTAAAAAAAACTATCTTACAAATTACCGGAGAAGATGTTATTGTTTATGGTGCAGGGAGAACAGATACAGGCGTTCATGCACGTGGACAAGTAGCAAATTTTTATACAGAACATCCTATGCCTGATTTTGCTTTTGCAAAGGCAATGAACTCTTTATTGCCTCGCGATGTATGTATTTTAGAATCGAAATCAGTAGAATTAGATTTTCATTCGCAATTTTGGGCAAAAGGAAAAGCATATAGTTATAATATATTAAATCGTACAGAACGCCCAGCAATATTTCGAAATTATTACCACTGGGTTTGGCATAAACTAGATGTATCAAAAATGCAGCAAGCAGCGCAATGCTTATTGGGAGAGCATGATTTTACTTCTTTTGAAGCAAGCAATTCTCCAAGGAAATCTAACATTAGAATAATATATAAGTTAAATATTTCTGAAGAAAATAATATGATCCGAATTTTTATTGAAGCCAATGGATTTTTATATCACATGGTAAGAAATATCGCAGGTACTCTTATTTTAATTGGCAATGGGAAATGGCCACCTGAAAAAATGAATGATATTTTAAAAGCACAAAATCGAAAATTTGCAGGCGCGACAGCTCCTTCTCAAGGTCTTGTGTTAGAGTATGTCAGATATTAAACATGATTTTTCTAAGGATAAGCGATGTTAAAAATAAATAAAATTTTTATACTATCAATTACTCTAGTATTAAGCGCAATATCAAGTGCAATATTAGCTCAAAATGTAAAAACAAAAATTCTTTGTACAACTTTTCCCATGTATATTTTCACTCAAAATATTACTAAAAATGTCCCAGTAGAAGTAGAATTACTACTATCTTCAGAGTTAGGATGTCCGCATAGTTATTCCCTGTCGCCTAAAGACATGCAAAGAATTGCAACTGCAAATATTTTGGTTATCAATGGATTGGGAATGGAAGAATTTTTAGGTGCACCTATTAAAAGAGCTAATTCAAAACTGGATATATTAGATAGTTCTCTAGGAGTATTAGAAAATGAAGGATCTAAAGATACTAATATACTTCAAGAACACGATCATTTTTTAGAACATTCTGATAATTGTGAGCATCTTCATTCTGAAAATTGTGAACATCTTCATAATAGTTTGATCAATCCCCATCTTTTTACAAGTCCAAGATTAGCTATTTCTATAGCAAAAAATATTGCCAAAGGGTTATCAACTAAAACTCCTGAATATGCTATGGAATATCAGAAAAATGCGCAAATCTATATTCAAGAACTAGAAAAATTATTAAAAGAAATGAATGAAATCAGTTTAAAATTGCAAGAAAGAAAAATTGTTACACATCATAATATTTGGGAGTATTTTACTCAAGATATGAAATTAGAAGTTGTTGCTGTTATTATGGATTTCGCTATTGCTGGAAAAGAACCATCTGCATCCCAAATGATTCAGATTGTAAAAAAAATTAACGCATTTCAAGTGAAGGCTATTTTTACAGAACCACAATATTCTAATAAAGTTGCCAAACGCATTGCGCAAGAAAGTAAAGTTCCTTTAGCTGTTCTTGATCCTATGACTACAGGCCCGCAAAATCCACCATTAGATTACTATCAAATCATTATGCGAAACAATTTTACTGTATTAAAAAATGTTTTAGGTTATATTAAATAGAAAACTATTAAATCTTATGGAAATATCAGAAAATTTAAATTCTCCAAATTTTTCTTATTCTCCTCCAGAAATTGCTGTTTTTTTAGAAAAAGTAACAGTAATTATGGAAGGAATACGTATTTTAGATGATGTAACTGCGAATGTGCCAAAAGGAAGTTGTACCGCAATTATTGGCCCAAATGGTGCTGGAAAAACAACTTTACTTTTAGCATTACTTAATCAAATGCCTTATAGTGGCCAGATTATATTAAATAACCCTAAGAATCCTGTTATTCGTTATGTCCCTCAAAGGTTAGAATTTGATCGCACTATGCCTATGACTGTCGCAGATTTATTATCTTTAGAATTACAAACAACTCCACTTTGGTGGGGAATTTGCTCTAAAACTAAACAGAGAATAGAAGAAACATTATCTCTTGTTAAAGCAGAAAAATTATACTCACATCGGCTTGGAACACTATCAGGAGGAGAATTGCAACGAGTATTACTTGCTCTGTCGCTATTGATTCCACCTGATATTTTAGTACTCGATGAACCTGCTGCAAATATAGATATTCAAGGCGAATTATTATTGTGCGAAATTTTGGAAAATCTTCGCAAAACACGAGGATTTACGCAAATTATGGTAAGCCATGATTTACCACTTGTTATTTCTCATGCAACGCATGTAATATGCCTAAATCATAAAGTAGTTAGTGAAGGATGCCCTCAAAAAGTACTCCATCAACCTGGGGTTTTAGAAGCAACTTTTGGCATCCATGCTAGACTACAAAACTATTTCGCATTTCAGAAAGAATTTCAATACCCTTGTGATATGCGTTGTTCCTCCAAAGGACATAAACATCCAACTGAGAAATAGTCAAAACAACAAAAGGAAAATATTTTCTTTTTTGAAAAGAAAGTATTTTCCTTTTTTAGTCGCATCTATTGTTTTCGTTCTTGAATAAGTTTTGCACGGGTATAAGGAATAAGGCCACCTGCATCAATTATAGATTGTTGTGCTTTGGGGAACGGAATAGTATCGAATATTTTATCGCTAGTTTTATTAATAACTTTATTGTTTTCTAAAATGATTTCATCACCTTCTTTTGCATCAATAGTAGGACAAATTACCATTTTGAGACCAAGATTGACTGCATTTTGTAGGAAAATGCGAGCAAATCCTTTTGCGATAACAACAAGATCATATCCTTTTAGGCAGGAGGCGGCTTGTTCACGAGAAGATCCGCAACCAAAATTAGTATCTGCAACAATAACACTTCCAGCAAGTACTTCTTTTGCTTTAAGCTTTTTATTAAACTCAGTCATATCTGCAAAAGCGTATTGAGGTGTTTCATTAGGAAGAACTGTAGCCATGAATCTACCAGGATAAATGATGTCTGTTGAAATATCTGCGCCAACTTTAAGGCATACTTTTGCCATGTTAGTTACCTGCCTTTCTGGGATCAGTAATTACGCCAGTTAAAGCACTTGCGGCAGCAACTGCTGGAGAACAAAGATATACTTCTGAATTGGGATTCCCCATACGACCTTGGAAATTACGATTTGTTGTCGCCAAAGCAACATCGCCATCAGCCAATGCTCCTTGGTGAACTCCTAAACATGGTCCACAACCTGGATTGCATACTGTTGCTCCTGCTGCTAAGAGATCAGCAAGATAGCCGCGTTTTAAGGCTTCTTGATAAATTTTTCCAGATGCTGGAAAAACAAGTAGCCGAACATCTCGGTTTACTTTTTTACCTTTTAAAATTTTCGCAGCAGTTTCTAAATCATCTAATCTTCCATTTGTGCAAGAACCAATAACAATCTGATTTACTTTTTTGCCAGCAACTTTGCTAATGGTTTTGACATTATCAACAGTATGTGGGCAAGCGATTTGAATTTCAAGTTTTTCAGCATCAATTTCAACTACTTGATCATATATAGCATCGGAATCAGGTGTTACAAGAGGAATTTCTCCTGTTACTTTAGCTTCTTCTCTCAAATATCGAGCAGTTTCTTCATCAGCAGGGACGATTCCAGAAGTTGCGCCAGCTTCTACACTCATATTGCATAAAACCAAACGACCAGATACACTCATATTTCGAATAGCTTCACCATGAAATTCAATTACTTTAAAATTTGCGCCTTGTGCTGTAATCTTTCCAATAAGATAAAGAATTAAATCTTTTGGTGAAACATGTTCACTAAATTTTCCATGAACAACTACTTTAATTGTCCCAGGAACTTCAATATTTAAGCCACGACCAAGCGTCCAGACAGATGCCATTTCTGTAGCACCAATACCGAAAGAAAAAGCACCTAATGCGCCATGACTAGTAGTATGGCTATCTGTACCGACGACAACAAATCCTGGGCGGACATAACCATTTTCAGGTAAAATTTGATGGCAAATACCACCTTCATCACCGCGAATATCATGGAATTTTGTAATTCCTTGTTTGCGAATAAAATCTCTAACTTTTTTTTGATTTGTAGCTGTTTTAGAACTTTCGGCTGGAACACGATGATCAAATATAATTGCAATTTTGCTAGGATCCCAAACCTTAGCTTCAAGATTTGTTCCTTTGAAAATTTCTGCAAATTGATTGGTAACAAGTGCAGCATTTTCATGAGACATAGCCAAATCTACTTTAGGCTCAACAATATCACCTACTGCAACAAAATTTTGGCCTGTAGCTCTAGCTAGAATTTTTTGTACTACCGTCATTCCCATTTTTTAATCTCCGAAGAAGAAAATATTTTTCCTATTTAGAAAGGACGCAAATTATTTGCGTCCTGATTTCTTTTTTAGTTTGCGTCTTATTTTTTATCGCTGGCAATTTTAGATTCACCATGATATTTTGATTCAATGCGTTCTTTAGGAAGATATTCATCTTCCATTTTACGATATTCTTTGAGACCAACGAAATCTGTGTATTCTTCAAAACTGCAAACCCATTGAGTTTGGCCAGGTAAAGTACCTGTTGGAGATTGTTTTAATGCAGTGAAGAAATTCATCAAAGCCTTATGCGCAACCATAATTGAAGCTACGGGAATAGAAACTCTACCTACACCAAGTTTAGCTAATTCAGGAATAGGAATAATTTCTGTTTTCATCCCAGAAATAGCATCCATAAGATTAACAGAAAGTGGGCCTTTAACTTCTTTGACAGCACGTTCAACATCTGCTTTTGTTCTAATGCCATCAATAAAAGCTAAATCAGCGCCTGCTGCTAAATATAAATTGCAACGACGAATTGCTTCATCAAGTCCTGCAATTGCAAAAACATCTGTACGAGCATTGATGATAAAATCTTTATCAAATTGATCGCGTACTTTAGCACATGCTTTAATTTTTCCAACCATTTCTTCTGCGGAAATTACTTCTTTTCCAGACATGTGTCCACAACGTTTTGGAAAAACTTGATCTTCAATATTCATTCCCGCAACGCCCATAGCGATTAAACGTTCTACAATCCATGCTGCATTTACAGCATTTCCGCCGCCGGTATCAACATCAGCCATCACTGGAATATTAACTGCTTGAGCAATGTTCCAAGTAATGTCTAAAACATCTTTCATTTGGACTAAACCAACATCAGGTTTATTTAGCAAAGAACCTGCTAAACCATAACCGGAAATTTGAATAGCTTCAAATCCGCATTTTTCAATAATTTTAGCACTTAAAGCATCATGGCAGCCGGGAACTGTTACTGCGCGACGTTCCATGATTGCTTTTCGTAATATAGTTGTTTTTTTCATAAAAAGCCTTTTAGTTAAAAAACTGTGAAAAGAAAAAATCACTTAACCTAAGCAAGTGATCTGAATTGTTATTATAAAAAAAATTTACTACTTTGTCAAATCATGTAGAAAAATTTTATAAAAAATAATATTTTATCAAAAAAATTGTTAAATTTAACGTATATTAAGAATATTTAATAAGATATATCTAACTAAATATTTTTTTTCTTAAAGATTGACATAAGGTAATTTTTGTGGTAAAATTATCAGTCTTAGTAATAATAATAGCAATTTTGCCTTTTTCAAATATTTTATTATTTGTTTTTTTTTGATGGAAGATATTTTCTTCTTAATATTTCTATCTTTAAAATTTATCAAGAAATGTGATATTGATTTTGCTATCAAAACACATTTTCTGGGAGGCTTTTTTAATGAGAATTTCTTTATTATGCCTATTTTTAGCAGCTGCTTGGTTTGTTCTTCCTATGATGGCACAAGAAAATCCAACACCTGAACAACCTGTTGCTGAACAGCCAGCACCTGAACAACCTGCTGTGGAACAACCTGCTGCGGAACAGCCAAAAGAAACACCAAAAGCTGCTGAAGAAGCTCCAAAAGATGCTTGCACACAAAGACGTGAAGCCGCTTACAAATTTTGGCTAGGAATGTCTCTTTATGAAATCCTTATTGCAATTGCTCTTTTATCACAAGTTCTAGAACGTCTTCTTGAAATTATTTATGTTGCATTCAATTTACAAAATTTCAAGAAAAAAACTCTTATTTCTGCTTTCTTAGGCACAGTTATAGCTGGTGTTGCTTGCTACTTCTTGCAAGTTCATACTTTATTAGATCGCGTTCCTAGTTTAAAAGGCATCAACGAATGGGGACAAATCGCTATTATGGCATTTGTTATCTACTGCTGTACACAACCTTTACATCGCGTGTTAGCTCGCAAAAGTTCTGCAGATCTTATTAAACCAGAACTTCCTAAAATAT
>CAZPDM010000094.1:6688-15493 GCA_964585305.1 uncultured Planctomycetota bacterium
TTTCCCTGATTTTTTTTGTTTTTTTATTTATTTTTTATTAAAATAAGCTAATCTATTATCACTTTCTCCAATCCAAGCCATGATAAGATCTTTTTGAAAGGAAATTTATGCCCAATCGTATTTTTATTTTATTTTTTCTAATTTTTGCTATTGTACCAGTTTGGGCATCGAGCATCTACACGATTTCAGAAAATTTTAATACCGGTTTGCCTTCTATAGCAACTTTATATGGTAGTGCTTCCGCCACTGGAGGATATATACAACTTACTCCAATTACAACAGGTCAAGTAGGAGGGTTATCTTTTTCCGATCTATCTAAGGCTTCCTTAGTAGAAGAATGGACGACTCAATTTAATTTTTATGCAGGTGGTGGAACAGGTGCAGATGGGCTTTCGCTCTCCTTTACACGTTTAGGTAATGTAGGTGCTGTCGGAGAATGGGGAACCAATTCTGGCATAGCTATTGAATTTGACACATATAACAATGCTGGTGCAGATCCGAACGACAATCATATCAGCTTATATTATGATGGAGGGCTTCTTGCACAAGCCTCAAATTTACCATTAAATATTAATAGTGGCCAGTGGCATACTGCTCGAATTGCTTTTAGTTTTGGCAATATAAAGATTTATTTAACTCCTAGCGGTGGCACAGAAAGTTTAGTTTTAAACTATACTATTTCTAGTTGGTCTGCATATTCAGGTCAATTTAATTTCGGTGCTCGTACAGGCGGTTCTACAGATTTGCATGCAATTGATAATTTTAATGCAACAGTAACATTTGCAACACCCGAACCAGGGACAATATTATTATCAATAATAGGTTTGTTGATTTTTTTTAAAATAAGAAAATAAAAGGATTAACGGCAAAAAAGAAAAAATATTTGTATCATTCAAATATTTTTTCTTTTCGTATAATTTTCATGCCAGTTTATCATTTTTCTCAAAATTTTATTGATTTTATCATTTCTTATTGATATAATTTCTACTTTCTAGCGTAAATTTGAAAAAAATTATTTTTGTTTTTCCTTTAGAAAGGAAATGCCATGTCTGGACATTCCCATTGGGCTGGAATTAAGCATCAAAAAGAAGCAGCAGATCAAAAGAAGGGCAAAGTTTTCTCTAAAATTGCTAAAGACATTATGTTAGCAGTCAAAGAAAGTGGCGCAGATGTAGATACAAATATTAAATTGCGCTATGCTTTGGAAAAAGCACGATTGGCTAATATGCCAAAAGCCAATGTTGAAAGAGCCATCAAAAAAATGTCTGGCGAAGATGGAGCCATTTCTTTGCAGGAATTAGTTTATGAAGGATATGGCCCAGGTGGAACAGCAATTATGGTCGAGGTTGTAACAGATAGTCGCAATCGTGTAAACTCTGAACTACGCAAAATATTTGATACTCGCGGTGGCAAGATGGGCGAAAGTGGTTGCGTGTCATATCTTTTTGAGAAAAAAGGTGTTCTTCATGTAGAAACCTCTGTAATTACTGAAGAAAAACTAATGGAAATTGTTTTGGATGCAGGAGCAGACAACATCCAACAAGAAGATAATCTTTTTGTTATCACTTGTGAAATTCCTAGTTTTCAAAAAGTACGCGCAGTATTAGAATCTTCTAAAGTACCAACTGTATATGCTGAAATTACTGCCATTCCTAAAAATACAGTCCCTGTTACCGGTGAAACTGCACAAAAACTGTTAACCTTGATCTCTTTATTTGAAGACCATGATGATGTTCAAAATGTCTATTGCAACTATGACATCTCTGATGAAGATTTAGAAAAATTCGAAAAAAAGGAGTAACCTAGTCATGGCGGACACTCAATATCAAGTTGAAATTATTATCAATGATAAAAATGTCTCACTTAATTCATTTGTTCAAGCATTTTATGCGAATACTTTAATAGGATCACTTCAAGCTCTACGTGATGCTCCTACGCATGTAGAATCTTTAACCGTCAAAATTAAGAAAGCTGAGTAAATTATGATTCAGAAAATAGCCCATATTGGGATTGCGGTTAACAAACTTGAGGAACAAATTCCTCTGTATCGGGATATGTTGCAACTGTCATTTATAGGCACAGAAGAAGTCCCAGAGCAAAAAGTGCGTGTAGCAATGTTTGATGTTGGCGGAGTTCATATTGAATTATTAGAACCAACTAGCCCAGAAAGTCCAATTGCTAAATTTATTGAAAAAAAAGGCCAAGGCATACATCATATTGCTTACGAAGTGGATAATGCTAAAGAAACAATCGCTATGCTTCGTTCTAAAAATGTACAAATGATTGATAACGAACCACGTAGTGGTGCGAATGGTATGCAAATTGCTTTTATTCATCCGAAATCAACTTTGGGTGTCCTAACAGAATTGTGCCAACATGCCTCTTGTGGTTGCTCGTGTGATGGCAAGCATTAACTTGCTTGCAAAATGTTTCAATATTTCCTAAACTATCAAAATATTTTGATAGTTTAGGAATCAAAAAAAATCTTAGCGGGAAATCCTAATGCTTATTCAGCTATTAGTGGCGTTGGGATGCTGTTCTTTTGCATTTGGGATAAGCCATATTTTTTGGATACGTCGTCAAAAGAAACATGGGAATCAAGCTGTTCCTATTTTTGGAGAGCGAACTGCAATTACGTTTGTTTTGTTAATTTTAATTTGCAGAATCGCAAATTGGACAGACGACCAAATCAATATGTTTGTTATATGGATCATGATTTGGTACTTATTATTTTTATTTGGGCATACTTGGTACCTTCATCGAACATATTCTCGCAATCCCAAACTCCCTTCCCCACCTAAAAAGGACGTAAAATGAGCCACGGTGAACAATTAAATATTATTGAACATATTGCTAATTCTAATATTCTTGAAATTGGAACATGGAAAATTGAATTGCCAATTTTAGATATTTTTGGGTTTCAACTTCCGATTACTAAACATGCAGTAATGATGTGGATCTCAGCATTATTGCTTATGATTGTTCTAATTCCAATTGCTCGCCGTAAAAGTTTAGCTCCAGGCAAGACAAAATGCTTTATTGAAGCCTTATTGATTTACATACGTGATGAAGTAGCGATTGCACAAATTGGGGAAAAAGGAATTTATTTTGTCCCCTTTTTAGCAACGCTATTTTGTTTTATTTTAACATGTAATTTGCTTGGGCTAGTTCCTTTTTGCGCAACAGCAACAGGGAATATTTCTGTAACAGGAAGTTTAGCCATTGTTAGTTTTTTTACTATACATGGCTCTGGTGTTTGCTACCATCATGGTAGTTTGCACTATTTAAAATCTATTGTTCCTCCTGTACCAGGTTGGCTATTTGCGCCAATGTTTTTAATTGAAATCGTTGGTCATCTTGCCAAACCTTTTAGTTTAGCAATTCGTTTATTTGCTAATATGACTGCTGGTCATATTGTATTGCTTGTATTACTAAGCTTTATTTTTCTATTTAAATCATTTGCTGTTGCAACTGCTTCAGTTATAGGAGCGGTCGCAATATGTTGCTTAGAAATACTTGTAGCCTTGATTCAAGCGTTCGTTTTTACATATCTTACTGCTGTATTTATCGGCGGTGCTGTAGCAAGCGAACACTAAAATATTTTAACCCTTTAATTTATTTTTTAGAAAATTTTTTATAAATCGTTAGGAGAATGTATGGACAAAGCGTATGTTTTGATCGCTGCTGCTTTGGCTGCTGCTTTTACTGTTTTAGCTGCTGCTTTTGGTATTAGTAAAATTGGATCTACTTCTGTTGAAAGTATTGCACGACAACCTGAAGCAGGTAATCAAATTCGTGGTGCTATGTTGATTACTGCCGCTCTTATTGAAGGTGTAGCTTTATTTGCTTTGGTTATTTGCTTCTTGATTCAAAATAAAATCAATTTCCCCTTATAATCGGCAAAAATTATGTCCTCTAAAATTCTTTGGTTACTTATTGTTGTAGGAATCTTAGGGCAAAATTATATTTTTGCTAGTGAAGAACATAGTAAAAGTCAATTATTAGAGCTTGATCCTGGGTTAGCATTTTGGACAGTTGTTACATTTGTTACACTTTTGCTAGTTCTAAAGAAATTTGCATGGAAACCTTTACTTGAAAGTATTGATGCTCGAGAAAAACATATTCGTGATAATATCACCAATGCCGAGCAAACTCGCGAAAATGCAGAAAAGCTTTTAGAAGAAGGCAGACAAAAAATTACTTCTGCACATCAAGAAGCAAAAGGTATTGTAGAAAGTGCAACTCATCAAGCTGTTACAGTTCGACAACAACAAGTATTGCAAACTGAAAAAGAATGTACTAATGTTAAGATTCATGCAAAAAAGCAAATCCAAAACTTACAAACCAAAGCTATAGAAGATATGCTCAATAACATAGGCAATCTAAGTATTGAAATAGCAGGAAAAATAACTCAGAAATCTCTTTCTGATCAAGATCATAAACAGATTATCAATGACTCAATTGTAAGTATGCGCAAGGAATTTAAATAATATAGGATTTGTTTTTTTTGATTACTTAACTCATTTAATTCGCTTCCTTTGTGTCCAAAGGAAGCGACATAACAAAAAAAATGATAAAAACTAAACAAATTCATCATGCTCATTATTATGCGCAAGCACTTTATGAGTTAGCAAAAGAGAATAAAATTGTAGATAGCATTTTGGAAGAATTAGAATTCGTAGAAAAGATTTTTCAAGATCATCCAGAATTATTTACATTCTTTGAGTTACCTTTTGTTGCTGATAAAGAAAAACATGCAATTTTGGAAAAATCTTTTACGGATATTTTACATTCTATTCATCTAAATTTTCTAAAAATATTAGTTGTAAAAAATCATATAGGAATGTTTCCAAAAATTGTACATTTTTATCATAATTTTGCAGATGAAGCATTAGGACGAATACGTGCTGAAGTTACTTCTGTTATTCCTCTTCAAGAAACACAAGCTAAAGAAATTTCAGAATTGCTACAAAAACATTTTAATAGAACAATTGTGATCAGTAATAAAATTGATCCGCATATCTTGGGTGGAATAATCGTTCATGCGAAAGATTTATGGCTAGATAGTTCCATATCTCGCCATTTAAAACAAGTGCATAAAAAATTGCAAACAACTATTGCAGAAATATCTCCAACACTATCGTTAACAGATGAAATAACATTTCCTTAAATAAAGAAAATTCGCTATTTTAGTTTGCTGATGAATGGCAAGCGCGAATTTTTCCATCAAAATTTTTACTGCATTAGTTCCTCACAAGGAAATACAAAGATATGAATCAATTTAAAGCGGAAGATATTGTTCGCTTAATTAAACAAGAAATAAAAACTTATCAACCTAATTTAGTAATAGAACAGGTTGGTAAAGTAATTGAAGTGGGTGATGGTATAGCCTGGATTTATGGATTACAAAATGCCATGGCAGGCGAAATGTTAGAGTTTGAAAATGGCGAAATTGCCCAAGTATTCAATCTTGAGGAAAATTATGTTGGTGCCATCATTCTAGGTGATTATTTAACTATTAAAGAAGGCGATTCTGTCAAATCAACTGGAAAGTTGTTAAGTGTTCCTGTTGGACAAAATGTGCTTGGTCGAGTTATTTCACCAACTGGCCAGCCTAAAGATAATGGGCCTTCTATTGTTCCTGAAGAATTTTATCCTATCGAACGTATTGCACCTGGCATTGCAGAACGCCAACCAGTTTTTGAACCATTACAAACTGGTATTAAAAGCATTGATGCAATGATTCCTATTGGTCGTGGGCAACGTGAATTGATCATCGGAGATCGTAAAACTGGAAAAACAGCCATTGCTGTAGATACCATTATCAATCAAAAAGATCAAGATGTTATTTGTGTTTATGTTGCAATTGGCCAAAAAGATTCTACCGTTGCAAGTATTGTCGATATATTAAAAAAACATGGTGCAATGGATTACACTATCGTTATTGACGCTTCTTCTAGCGATAGTGCAACATTACAATATATTGCTCCATATTCCGGATGTGCTATTGCAGAATACTTTATGTATAAATATAATCGCCATACTCTTGTTATTTATGATGATTTAAGTAAACATGCTGCAGCATATCGTCAGTTATCTTTACTATTACGCCGTCCACCGGGACGCGAAGCCTACCCTGGAGATATTTTTTACTTGCATTCTCGACTATTAGAGCGTGCTGTTAAGTTATCCGAAAAAAATGGTGGAGGTTCTTTAACAGCATTGCCAATTATTGAAACACAAGAAGGCGAAGTATCTGCATATATTCCTACCAATGTTATTTCTATTACTGATGGACAAATCTATTTGACCCCAGAATTATTCTTCTCAGGTATTCGCCCTGCTGTAGATGTTGGAATTTCTGTGTCTCGTGTTGGTGGAAAGGCACAGCGGAAAGCTATGCAAGCAGTTGCTAAAAATTTACGTCTTGAATTGGCAAACTATCGTGAACTCGAAGCTTTTGCTCAATTGGGAACTGAACTAGATAAAGCTACAGAAAGACAACTTGAACGCGATCGTCGGCTGGTAGAAATTTTGAAGCAAGATCAGTTTCAACCTATGCCTGTTGCAGACCAAGTAGCTATTATTTACGCAGGAATTGAAGGGCATCTTGATAAATTTCCATGCAAATATGTAGGAAAGTTTGAAAAAGAATTTTTACAATATTTGAGATTAAATCATCCTGAATACCATCAAGCTGTTCATCAAACAAAAGTTTTATCTCCGGAATCTAAACAAATTTTGGATAAAGCTATTGTAACTTTCCGTGATGAATTCATCAAAAAAATTGAGTCTGAGAAATAAATATGAGTTCTGGAAAATTGATCAAACAACGTCGCAAATCCACTAAAAATATTTTTAAAATTACAAGAACAATGGAATTAGTTGCGACAGCAAAATTAAAAATTGCGACACGTAGTTTCAATAATTTTTTGGTTTATCGTAATAAAATTATTGAGATCATTTCAAGAGTCATAGGCGCAAACCAAAGTCATCCTCTTTTACAAAAATACGAACCTGTCCAAAATATTATTCTTATTGGATTGGCTAGTAATAAAGGGCTTTGCGGAAACTATAATAGTAAAATTACAAATTTTATCTTAGATACTCAACAAAAATTGATTGCGGAAGGCAAAAATGTTGCTTTGCATATTGTTGGCAACAAAGTTGTACGCCATTTGCAGTTTAATAACATTTCTGTTGCGCATACATATAAAAACTTGAGAGATCAACCTAAATTTGAAGAATTAGACCCTTTAGCTAAGCAACTTACTGAATCTTTTTTAAATAATACAGTTCAAGAAGTTTGGCTAGCTTATACGAAAAGAACAAAGCTAGTTTGTGAACGATTATTACCGTTTTCCATTCCTACTTCCGATAGTTTTTCAGCTTCTGAACAATATACTTTTGATCCGGATGCTGGCAAAATTATGCAGTCTTTGATTCCTATGACATTACGTTTAACACTTTATCAGGCATTTTTAGATGCTGCGATCAGTGAACAAACTTCACGAATGTTAGCAATGAAAACTGCTTCGGAAAATGCGGAAAAAATCATTAAGCAACTCACTAGAGAATACAATCGGGCCCGCCAAAGCCAAATTACTAAGGAAATTCTAGAAGTTTTGGCTGGTGCGGAAAGAAAATAGAGAAAAACATGAATGAAGGAAAAATTGTACAGGTAATTGGCTCTACTGTAGATGTGGAATTTCCTGTTGGAAAATTGCCCGACATTAACAATGCTCTTACTGTAGAAGCTAATGTAAATGGTCATGACGTTAAAGTTTGGCTTGAAGTTCATCAACATTTAGGCCATCATCGTGTTAAAACTGTAGCACTAGGTTCAACCGATGGCCTCGTGCGTGATATGAAAGTAATTGATACAGGAACATGTGTTGAAGTTCCAGTTGGCCCGGAAACACTAGGTCGAGTTTTCAATATACTGGGAGAAACAATTGATCAAAAAGGCCCATGCCCAATTATTAGTAAAGAAAAAATCCACCGACATCCCCCAGCATTTGCTAACCTTACTCCTAAAACCCAAATTTTTGAAACAGGGATTAAAGTAGTAGATTTACTTGCTCCTTATGTCAAAGGTGGTAAGACAGGCCTATTTGGTGGGGCTGGTGTTGGCAAAACAGTTATCATTCAGGAACTTATACATAATATTGCTACCCATCATGGTGGCGTGTCTGTTTTTGCTGGCGTAGGAGAACGTACTCGCGAAGGTAATGATTTATGGCTAGAAATGCAAGAATCTGGCGTTATTAACAAAGCCGTTATGTGTTTTGGCCAAATGAACGAACCACCAGGCGCACGTTTCCGTGTAGCTCTCAGTGCTTTAACAATGGCAGAATACTTTCGCGATCAACGTGGTCAAGATGTTTTGCTCTTCATTGATAATATTTTCCGTTTCACTCAAGCCGGTTCGGAAGTTTCTGCTCTGTTAGGCCGTATGCCGTCTGCTGTTGGTTATCAACCAACTTTAGCGACAGAGATGGGCGAATTGCAGGAACGTATTACTTCTACAGATAAAGGCTCTATTACGTCTATTCAGGCTATTTATGTTCCTGCTGATGATTATACTGACCCTGCTCCTGCTACAGCATTTACGCACTTGGATGCGACAACAAACCTTTCTCGCAGTATTGCTGAAAAAGGGATTTATCCTGCGGTAGATCCTCTTGAATCTACTTCACGCATTCTCGAACCTCAATATGTTGGCGAAGAACACTACAAAACTGCACGTCGTGTTCAAGAAATCATACAACGCTATAAAGAGCTTAAAGACATTATTGCAATTCT
>CAZPDM010000095.1:0-14990 GCA_964585305.1 uncultured Planctomycetota bacterium
TATGCGATGAAAGTCGCCTGTACGGTTTGGAAGGGGGGAAAATGCGGAGGTATAATACCAAAGCATTACCTATCCTTATATTTGCCGCATCACTTGGAGGCTATTTTGAAATTCCTCATGGTATTATTTGCGGAACGTTATTAGCAGAATCAACTCGAAGGAATATTGCATTTCTACAATTAAAAGAAAAAAACATCTACTTAGAAAAATATGCCCAAGTAGGAGCAATGTTAATTGATGATAAAAATCATAAAAATATTATCTCTAAAGATAAAATTTTTGTAGCAGAAAGTCTTCCCCAAAAAATTTCTATTGATAAAGAGAACCTACAATTTTATCTTGATACATTGCTAAAAAAATTAGATAAATGGACAGAAATGCTTCATTTACCTAAATTAAATCAGTTTGGTGTAAGAAACGAAGATATTAGTTATATTGTTGCAGAAACAGGAAACAAAAATAATCCTGCGTTGCTTTCTTCTCAAGAAATGACATCAATACTTGAAAATAGATTATAAGTTATCTTTTTTATTATTAGGGGGAAATATGCGAACAAGTTTTGTTATATTTTTTGCTATAACTTTATCGTTTTATTTATATGCAGATGTAAAAGACTCTCTATATAATGCAAAATCTTATTGTGTATTGGATCAAAACAATAATATCGTTAAAGCCAAAAACGAACTAGAACATCTACCTCCTGCAAGTACCCTCAAATTAGTTACTGCAATGGTTGTCATAGATAATCTTCCCTTAGACAATAAAATTATCGCAAGTAAAAATGCACAAGGGATAGAATCTGTGCATATATCTATCAAAGCTGGAGAAACATTTGTTTGCGAAGATCTTCTAAAGGCACTGTTAATTCAATCTGCAAATGATGCCGCAATTGTTTTGGCTGAAAGTACAGCGGGAACTATTCAAAAATTTTGTGAAATGATGAATGAAAAGGCAAAAAAATTAGGTTGCAAAGATAGCAATTTTTTAAATCCTCATGGACTACCAATTAAAAAACAATATAGTTGTGCGTATGATCTAGCTCTTATTGCTAAAGCCGCATCAGAATATCCTAAAATTATAGAATATTTATCATACGAAAAGGCTAAAATTGTTAGTACACAAGGGCGTAGTATAGATTTAAAAAATGGCAATAAACTCTTAAAGATGTCTAGCGTATTAGTTTTAGGAAAAACTGGATATACATATTCTTCCCAGAATACATTTGCAGGTTTTTGTTCTAAAGAACAAGGCAAATTTTCTGTTGGTATAATGGGTTCTCCAGAACGATCAATTCTGTGGACTCAAATAATGTCTCTCTTAGAACTAAAAGAAAAAATAGAAATATCTAACGCTGAAATTATGCCTCGAACAATAAAAAATGCTCAGATATTGCTACAAATTCTTGGATATTACAAAGGACAAGCGGATGGAATTATAGGCCCTCAAACTAAAATGGCTGTCCAAAAATTTCAACAAGAAAAAGGCTTGGAAGTAGATGGTATTGTCGGAACAAAAACTTGGCAAGCCTTAATAGAAGCAGTAAAAAATAGCAGCAAAGAAACAAAAAAAAATTCTTTAGAAAAAGAAGCAACTAACCCTAAAAGTGAAACGAAAGAACCTATCAACAAAAATTTTCAATAACTAAACTTAAAAAAGGTTGACTTAAATTTTAAGCCAACCTTTTTCGTTGAGCGATAGCTGATGTTAATGCTAAACTATTATTGAAGCTTCTATTTAAAATTCTTAAAATTTTCTTTTTCTTTTTTCTTTTTTTTGATAAAATAGTGGAACTTTTGATGACAATTTAAATTTTCTTAAAGTCGCCAAGCCTTCAGGGGGCGATGAAAGCACTCTTAATAATAAGCCCGTAGGGCTTCAAAAATTTTTCATGGAAAAAATTGGTTCATCATTATTAAAATTTAAAGAACTTATTTTTTCCCACATTGAGATACTCCCGCCATTTATGGTGAAGAGTATGTCTTTTTTAAAATGGTAAAATAATGGAACAAAAACAAAATTCCCCAGCAGAACCTAATTTTTCTTCTATAGAAATTGCGCAAGATTTCGGTCGTGATTTTGCTTTATTATGTGACGAAATAAATAAGGTTATTGTTGGTTATCGTGATATTGTAGAGCATGTTGTTATTGGATTATTTGCTAATGGACATGTTCTTCTGGAAGGCGTACCAGGTTTGGGAAAAACAATGCTCGTACGTACAATGTCGCATGTTTTAGATTTGCCATTTTCCAGAGTACAATTTACGCCTGATTTAATGCCAGCGGATATCTTAGGTACAACAATTATCAATATAGATGATTCAGGCCGTCGAGCTTTTCAATTTCAACCGGGTCCTATTTTTACGAATTTACTTTTAGCTGATGAAATCAATCGTGCAACTCCTAAAACACAATCTGCTTTGCTTGAAGCTATGCAGGAAAAAAGTGTTACTACTGGCAATTCAACTCGAAAATTAGATTTGCCATTCTTTGTTATGGCAACACAAAATCCCTTGGAAATGGAAGGAACATATCCACTTCCTGAAGCCCAGCTTGATCGGTTTATGTTTAAATTATTAGTACCATTTCCTAATTTAGACAATTTGACTACAATTATGCAACGTACGACTCAAAAAAGTTTACCAGAATTACGTAAAATTTTGTCTCGTGAAAAAATTTTAAATTATATGAACTTTATTCCTGAAGTTTATATCCAGCCAGCAATTTATGAATACGTTGCTAAATTAGTTTTAGCTACACATCCAAAAAGTGAATTAGCTACTCCTTTAGTTACTGAATATGTTCAATATGGTTCGTCGCCTCGTGGCGCACAGTCTTTAATTTGGTCTGCAAAAATTAAAGCTTTGGCAGCAGGAAGATATAATGCTAGTTTTGAAGATGTGAAATCTTCAGCATATCCTGCGCTTCGTCATAGGATCATGTTAAATATTAAAGGGGCATCTCGAGAAATGAATACCGATCAAATTATTACTGAAATCTTAGCTAAAATACCTGTTTTTCAAAATATTAACCAAATTTAACTAGGCGTCAATTATGAACCCTTCAGAATTTCTTGACCCAGATTTCCTTCAAAAACTTGATCAACTTTCGATTTTATCGAGAAAAGTTTTTCGTGGATTATTAAAGGGCGAACGGCGTAGCAAGAAAAAAGGTGTTTCTATTGAATTTGCAGACTATCGCGATTATGTGCCTGGCGATGATTTGAGATTTTTGGATTGGAATATTTATGGAAGATTAGAAAAGTTATTTATTAAACTTTTCCAAGAAGAAGAAGATCTTAATATTTTTTTGCTTGTAGATGCTTCACCTTCTATGAATTTTGGAACACCAACTAAATTTAATTATGCAAAAAAAATAGCCGCAGCATTAGGGTATATAGCATTAAATAATCTTGATCGGGCTTCTATTGCTTCGTTTTCTGATGATATATATGATCATTTCCCACTATGTCGGGGAAAATCATCTGTTTGGCGATTATTTGATTTTTTGTCCCAAAGTAAAATATGCGAATCAGGAACTACTAACTTATATGATTCATGTCGCTCATTTGTCCAACGTGCAAAAGGAAGTGGAATTGTAGTTGTAATTTCTGATTTTATGGATCCATCTGGATACGAACAATCTTTGCCATTTTTTATGAGTCCTCATCGTGATGTTTTCGTTATTCAGATTTTATCTTCGGAAGAAATTTCTCCTGATTTAAAAGGAGATTTACGATTGATAGATTCCGAAACGGATATGGCAGTGGATTTAAGTATTACTGCGGAAATTCTGGCTAAATATAATCGTGCATTGCATGGTTATTTGCATAACTTTCAAAATTGGTGTGTGCAGCATAATATTGTTTATATGTTTACAAGTACACAACAACCTTTTGATGATTTGGTTTTAAAATATTTGCGTAATGTTGGAATTTTACGATAAAATACTCATTTCCCAATGAAATTAAGCATCCATAGAAAGGGATTTTTGTGAGAAATATTCCTGAAAAATTAGTTCCTTTAATGAAAGATATTTTTTTACAATTGCAGGGAAAAATTCCTGAAGATATAATCGAACAAATTAGTGATTTAATTTTACAGGAAATGCAGTATCAACAAATACGGGATACTGCATACCAGCCTTCTTATAAAACTTTAGAAGAAATTCGTACTAAACTAGAACCGCTTCAAAAATTGCAACAAGAAAAAACATTACTTTGGGAGAATATTCAACAATTATTAAATAGCCAATATACAGAATTTCATAGCCAGGCAAAAGAAAGATTAAGCCATATTTTAAAAGAATTTTTAAACTTACAAAATATTTTGCAGGTTTTACAAAAATTTTGTGAACAAATTCAAGATAGCTGTCATAATAATATCAATGCTTTTCAACCTATTTTAAATGAACAGCAGAGAGCTAAAAATACTCTGGAATCTTTGCAAACATCGCTTTCCTCAAATTTTCCTAAAGTAACACAGGATATTGCTAAATTATCTCAGGATGTATCTCGTATAACTCAAGATTTAAATAAATTTGCTCAAACCACAAGGGAAAATTGGGATAGCTTAGAACGGCTATCCGGAAAAAATTTAGAATCAATTCCAAAAAATATTGAGTCTCTTATAAAAAGTATAGAGCCTTTGCAACAGCAAATTGCTCAACAAAATAAAACACTACAAAATTTGCCTAACCAGCAAGAATTTTTGCAAATTTGGGAAAAATTTGCAGCAAAATTTTCTCAAGATTTTTCTAATCTTCACAGCCAAATTAAGACTCTTAGTAATCCAAATTGGATAAATCAATTAGAGAATTTACTTCAGGGAAAATGCTCAACAGAAAAAATTCATAGCGATTTGGCTCAATTACTTGGAATTGTTCCCAAATGGTCTGATGCCTTACAAACAATTCAAACTAATATTATTCAACTTTCAATAAAATGGGAAAAAAATCAAACTCAAAATTATTCTCAACAAAATAATGGGTTTGTTGAACAACGGCTTCAAGAAATTTTTTCTGTTCTCAATCATTCTAAACTCCAAGAAATTCGACCTAATTTAGAAAATTTACAAGATTCTTTACAAAGTGTAAAGAGAATTGCGCAACAATTGCAACCCTTACTTTCTTTACCACAACAATTACAAATACCGGAAAATTTTGCGGCAATTATTGAAAATATCCCAGATAATATTAAAAAAGTTAGAGATTATTTAGAAAATTTTCGGCATGATGTTACTTTAGTTGCGCAGCATGATTTAGAATTACTTAAAGCTACTCGTGAACAAACTACAGAGTATGCAAAACTTCAAACAACAATTTTGCCAGAAATTCAATCCTTACAATTAAGTTGGCAAAAATTGGCTATGCAGCTTAATAATTATTGGTCTTCCAGCCAAGAGACTTTTGCAAAAAATATGTCAGATTTGGCGGCAGCTACAAGTCGTATTAAAATTGCACTTGAAGATATTCTACGATGCCAGCAAGAAGATGAAAAACGTCCGCGTTCCTCTATTACGTCTGATCCACAAGCTTCTGTTTCGCAAGATTGGCGACAAGAAATCCGTAAGGAATTTGCAGGAATAGTTCAACAAATTCGCCAGGAAACTTCACAAATATTAAGCCAGGAAATACATAAGGAAATGTTGGGAATCAGCCAAGATATAAAACAGGAAATGCGTAAAGAAATTCTCAACTTGTCTCAGGATATTAAAAAAGAAATTACTGCTATTATTACAGAATCACAAAAGAATTTCATCTCTGAGTCAAATAAATCAATTGGGCAAAAGACTGATGTACTTTCTGGCGAAATTCATACATCGGAAAAACGGATATATGATCGAATGCAGATGATCGAACAAACTATTCAAAATAAAGTCCAAAATATGGAACAGAATATTGAAGGACGTATGATTGGATTAAAGCAATATCTCGATAAATTAGATGAAAATATCGTTCGTATAGAACAGAGGGCTGTTGCTAGAGAATTTACTAATCGTGAGGCATTTGTTAATACAAGTGGTTTATCTGAGAATCGATCTTCAACGTTGAGTAGTACAAGCTCAATTGATATGCGTATTACAACAAAATGTCCGTATTGTGATAAAAAAGTTGCGGCATTGCCTTCTTACCAAGGAAAGAAAGTTAAATGTAAAGAGTGTGGAAAAGAGTTTATTTTTCCAATATTGGAAAAATAAAATATCATATAGTCTTTTTTTATAGTTTTTGTAAGATAAGGAGTTTTTTTATGAAACTTTTCCTATATATCTTTTTATTTGTTCTTGTATTGCAATCTTTTAGCTATAGTCAAGAACCAGTAAGTCAATGGAAAGTTACTCGTGAAGACCTGGAAAAATATGGAATAGATTTTTATCAATTCCATGTTGGCCTTTTTTCGTACAAGGGCGATATTATGGTTGGTTATGAATTTATGCCCTTGGAATATCGGAAAAAAGGTACAGTTTATGGTTTAAGAATTTTCCGCTTTAAACCCGATGGAAAATTTACAATGGATACTGTTTTGTTGCCCATTATATTTATGGTAAGTCTTACATTTGCTGACAATGAACAAAGTATTATTGTAGTTGGAAATTATGGGACAAAAATTGTTAAAGTCAACTTACGTAGCAATCCTATGAAGGTTGAAACTATCTTTCAACACGAACCTAAAAAACCGGGTTTTCGTACAGAAAATTTAGTTATTACCTGGAATAATAAAGTCTATCTTAGTGGCTATTTCTATGATAAAGATCAGTATTGGGAAGATGACGCTATTGCGGAATTAAAGATAGAAAAGAATGATGTCAAATTTGTTAAAACACTAAGTTTAACAGAAGCCTATAAAAAACTTCAAATTCCAGCTGCTAAAGTTTTACAGGTTGCTTCCGGAGATTGTGTGTATTTGGCTTTTAATAAAGCAAAAAAATTATTAACAGAAGAAGAAATTGAACAACGTACCCCGGCAAATTTGGTATGCTGTAATAAAGGAAATATAATTACAATCGATAAAGCTCTTTCGATTGGTAATTTTGCTGCGACTCCTGATAGAATTTTCTATAGTGCTGTTCGAATGATTCCTCCCAAACCAGATCCTTCCAAACCCAAACAACAATTAGAAAATCTTTTAGTAAGTTATAATTGTGTAAAAAATATCAATGATAAGAAGAAATGGGATGTTCCTGGAAAAAATGTAAACTATACTTATCCATTCATTTCTCAAGACAGTAAGACAATGATTTTCTGCTTGATCAATGTTATGGAGCAAAAGATGATTGTTTTCTATGCCCGTGAAAAAGAAAATTTCCAACCCAAAGTATTATTAAATGAAATTCCTGTTTCTCCCATGAAATTATCTGGAGATGGTAAAGCCTATTTATACATGAATCCACAAGAAATTTGCGTTGCGTATATTGAACCTCCAGCAGCTCCAACAAAAGTTGTTCCACCAACTCCAAATAACTCTAAATAGTAAGATTTGAAAAAAAATAAACCTCCAACATATATTGGAGGTTTATTTTTTTATAAAGTCAACTTATTCGAAAATGATTTCTTTTTGATAAGGATAAATATTTTCACCGGTGATAGTAAGAATAAATTTGCCTTTGATGTCTTGAGGAATTTGGCAGCAACCAAATTCATTGGGGCGCAGAATAATTTGTTGAGTTCCATCATAGAGGCAAACGTTGGTGCGAATTAAATTACGTCCTTCTTTGTTATTGATGAATAACATTTTGGAAGTAGTAATTTCGGTTTCGATTTCAGTTAATGCTTGGGTCCAGATTTCCATTTCAGGATCACCGATGCAATGGAATAAGTAGAATTCGATTTCTGTATAATCAGAAGAAGTTCCCCAAGGATTGCTGGGATAATTCTTTGCTAAATACATCTTGCCAAAATTAAGAACAACACCTAGTTTTTTGGAATATGGATGTTCAGAAGGAATAGTAACACCAACGTCGAAGCAATCATATTCATCACCATACATACAAGTATAAATACCATCGCAAAGACGATCGTTCCACCAAGAATAGCTTACGCGGCTTGCGCCAAGAGCAGCAGTTGCGCCGCCATTTGGATTTTTTAGAGCAGCTTCGACGAAGCAGTCTGTGCTATAATCCATCGCGCCAGTTAAGCAGTTGATTGAGAAAAGAATTGGCATATATGGAGCATTGTTCAATGCGCGGACATCATTAGCATTAAGAGAAGGTTTTCCCCATAGAGTCTCGCCGCCATGATCTCTATGTTGAACAATTCCGCATCCTTCACGCCAGAAGGCTAAAGTGTTTGCTTTAGCAGTTGCGTCAGATACGATATTTTCAGACCATTCTTTTGGCATACGGCAATTTACAACTGGTTCTTGATTGTCTCGAATTTTAGAACGATATGTTCCTGGTTTGAGAGGATCAGTTGTATCTACAGCAATACGGAAGTTGTATTCTGCAAGGCCAATACCGGCTGAGCCTGTACCAATTGTTTTGGTTGGGAATGTATATTTATTCTTTAGACTATTCCAGATAACAAATGCTGTTTCGCAGAATAAACGTTCAGCAACAGTGGGTTTAGATGTTTGATATTGATATTCGCCACAGAGTAGGAAGCGTTTGAGCCATTCGCCAGTGGCTGGCTTAAATTGATAGTTAATAATTTTATTGAGTAAAATTTCTGCTTCGGCTGCTGTGTTAGCAGGAACACGTCCAATATATACATCAGGATAATAGTCAGTGCCTTCAAGGCAAGCATAATGCAAATCACTTGGAACTGTTGCATCTTCTTGGCCTAATAAACGGCAACGTTCTTCTCCTAATGGATGGCGAGTGCTTGTAGTTGGTAGAGAAATAAGAGGATGATCGCCTAGGATCAAAACATAAGTTAATCCGGGATAATAAGCACGAATTTTTTCTTTAATGACAGTTACACTAGATTTTGGTTCAACAATTTCGATTTGAACTTTCAAGCCTTTTTGTTTTTTCCATTCAGCAAAAGATTTAGCATTTGCTTCTAATGCAGGAACTGTAATGATGAGATAGTCAACATCACCTTCACTGCGAAGTTGAGCAGATTGGAAGTTGAGAACTAAACCTTTAGCAATGTCATCCATTGCTCCATCAGTTTGAGCAATTTCACGGCTACCGCCAACGAAATCTACAAAAATTTTGCATTGTTTGTAAACAACAAGTTCACCAGTTTGAGGAATATATTGCACTGGATTGATTCTAAGCAAGGCTAAGTTGCGTCCACGCATAGAGCCAGTATAAGATATTTCTGCAACATTTTCTGGAAAAACATTAGCGGATTGATAGAATTCTTTATCCATATTAAAAGTAGGAGGAAGAATTTTTTCTGCGCCAACGGTGTCAACTGGTGGTTCTTGGGATGGAACAACAGGTTTTCCTAAAACCATTTTTTCAACTTTTACAGGTTCAACTCTAATAACAGGGGTTGAATTTGCCGGGATTTCTAAGAAAGTTTGTTGACTGGGTAAATTAGGACGGCCAATTGCGTATAAACCACTACCGCCTGGAAACTCTACAACAGTATATCCACCAACTTCTTTAACAGTTAGTGATTCTAATGTCCATTGCAATTCAACTCCACCGCGTTGATTTTGAACCAATGTAATATCGCCAGCATACGCTATAGATAAGAACATCGCTAGCATAAGAACTACTATTCGTAGCATAATACTATCTCCTAGAGGAATCTTTAAAAAAATCTGCTTACAATAGCAGACTTTTTTAAAGGATATAAAGATATCTAATCGGATAAGTCCATCATAAAATAAAAGTTAGTAATAATGCAAGAAAATTATAAAAAATATTTCTAATTTTCTTCATCTTTTTTTGTTTGTTTTTTAGTACTTGGTGTCATTACTTTTAGGCGTTGTGTAGTAGGAGTTGGCTTCATATTTGGTAAGGATTGCGTTTTGGATAGAGATAAATTTGATGGTTTTGATAAGGATTGATTTTCCAGTACATTAACTTGAGAAGAAGTACTATCGTTTGTTTCAGTTTGAGGAGATTTATTTTCTGTTGGTATTTGTGATGTAATTTCGGATTCTGAGTTTTGTATTTCAGGGTTTTCTATATTGATTTGATTGTCTATAGTATCTGCTGGCTCTTGTGCAGTATTTTCTTGAGAAATATTTTCCTCAGCAGGAGGAAAGTTATCTGCTTGCAGGTCAGGAATTTCCATTGTGTTATCATGGAGTAGAGAAAATTCTGTTACACCTTTTACAGCATTTAAAGCAACATCCGCACCGATTTTTCCTGCAACATTACCAATAAATCTGCATCCGCGAACAGTTGCTTTGTTAGGTATTCGTTTTAGACCTCGGATGAAAATGCCGCCGCCACTTTCTTCTGCAATATTTTTTTCGAATTGGCATTGGTCAAAAACACTGATAGTAAAAATATTAGAATTAACGGCTCCACCAGAGCTTAAACAATAGTTTTTACGGAAAATGACTTTGGAAAATCGTACATCACTAGGATATTTGCTATCTTGACCTAAAGTTAAAACTGCCCCACCATTTTTAGTTTGAGCACGGTTTTCTTCAAATACGCATTCTGTAAAATGACTACGTGTAAAATCGTTTGCGTTAATTGCTCCACCGGAAATTTGGCATTGATTTTTGCGAAAAGTAACTTGAAAAAAAGTTGCTTTTGTTGGAGATTGACCATCTTTTCCTAAGAGAACAATCGCACCACCATTTTTTTTCCGGGCAATATTTTCTTCAAATAAACAGCTTTTAAAACTAACTTGGCTAAAAATATTGGCATTGATAGCTCCGCCATCAATACAACAATGGTTTTTTCTAAAGATTACAGTTTGAAAATCTGCAATACTGGAAAAAGTTGAATCTTTTCCCAAAATTAAAATAGCTCCGCCAGTTTTCTTTTCAGCATAATTTTGTTCAAAAATACATTTTTCAAACTTAGTTCGACTGAATCGCCCAATAACTAAAGCACCACCATCCATCATGCAATGGTTGCCAATAAAAGCAACCTTATAGAAAGTGGCATCACTGAGATTATTTTTATCTTTTCCAAGAACGCCAATTGCTCCGCAGCTTGCTTCTGACCAGTTATTTTCAAAACGACAATCTTCAAAAATCATTTGGCTTCTTAAAGCTGCTGCAATAGCTCCACCATCATTTTTACAATGATTGTGGCTAAAAATAACTCGTGTAAATTTTGCTTTGCTTGCTTGTGAATCTGGATTTCCAACCAGTCCAATTGCCCCACAACTATTATCAGAATAATTGCTACTAAGACGGCAATCATCTAAAATCATACGAATATGACTACCTGCATAAATAGCACCGCCATCATAATTAGCATGGTTTTCTATAAGTTGTGTGTTATGGAAAGTAATTTTGGTAGGATGTTCTGCCTCTCGGCCATTAAGAGCAATCGCGCCGCCATTTTTTTCAACTTTGTTTCGTTCTAATTTAGCTTTATCCAAAACTGCTAAAGAATAATCACCTAAATAAATTGCACCGCCATCCATTTTGCTGAAATTTTCTAAGAAAACAACTTTGGAGAATGTGATTTCTGTTGGTCTATCACCACGATTTCCAATAGCCTGGATGGCTCCGCCATGTTTGCCTTCTGCATAATTATTTTTAAAACGGCAACTATCTATTTTAGCCCGAGTGAAAAAATGAGCATGTAATGCCCCACTGCCTTGACGACTGCGATTTTCTGTAAAGATGGAATTTAAGAAGGTAACTTCACTAAAACGCGCACAATCTGCGCCTTTAATATGAAAGGCTCCGCCTTCTTCTTCTGCACGATTATTTTCAAATTGGCAATAGTCAAACATCATTGTTAAAGTATCTATGGCATTGATTGCACCGCCATTCATCTTACAACGGTTGGCAGTAAAGATTACTTTTACAAATTCAGATGTACTAGGATTATTTCCTTCTTCTCCAATAATTTCACAAGCTCCGCCGCTATCTTCCGCGCTATTATTTTTAAAACGGCAATGATCAAAAAAGGTTTTAGTATAAATACTAGCATTAACTGCTCCACCATTCATTCTGCAACGATTGCGATTAAAATTGCAATTGATAATACGGCTTATACTATAATTTTGTGCATTTTCTCCAACAATCATTATTGCACCGCCATTATTATCTTCAGCAGAATTGTTTTCAAATCTGCAGTTTTCAAAATGTGTATCTGTACTAATATTGGCATTTACTGCGCCACCATCAATACGGCAGCGATTTTCTAAAAATGTAGTATTAGTTAAAATTGCTTTAGTTGCTATATTGCTGGTTTTACCATCTAATGAAATAGCACCGCCACTATCACGATCGGAACTATTTCCATCAAAAGTAGAGTTTTCGCCGCGTAAAAAAGTATGTTTTTTGGCAGCAATTGCTCCCCCTCGAATGGCACAGCGATTTCCACTAAATTTTGTTTCTTCCAAGATAATTTGTGTGGGATAATCACTTTTGCCAATCGCCATGATCGCACCACCGCAATCTTCAGCTTGGTTAGATTCAAATAAACATTTAATAAAGCGGATTTTGTTATAAAAACTACTGCTAATAGCACCCCCGGAAGTTTGAGATCGGTTTTCCGAAAAGTTGCATTTATCTAAAATAGCCTCTAATGGCTGGTTTGCTACATTAGCGCGTAAAGAAATAGCACCGCCGTCTTCTCCCGCACGGTTATTATTCCAGATACAATCTGATATATTTATTTTCCCTCCGCTATGAAAAGCAATAGCACCGCCATAATCGGAAGCATAATTTTGCTCAAAAGTAACTTGATTCAATTCCAATTCGGAAAAAGATGGAATATTGATGGAGATTGCTCCGCCATCTGCTTCCACACGATTGTCTTTAAAATAACCTCTTTTTATTGTCAGTTTGCCGCCTTCCAGATGAATAGCACCACCGCAAATTTTGCCTGTCCTATCAATAGAACCACGGCCAGATTCCCAAATACAACCTTCAAAAGATTGCAATTTATCACATTCTGGCAATATATGAATTCCTGCCCAGCCTTCTTTAATTTTCATAGGGCCAAAGTAAATATTGCCTTCTTTTGTTGAAGTGTCTAAAGGATTATAAGCTGTAATTTGTCCAAGACATTCAATTCCAACACCGGGTCCAGCTAACAATCGAGTGTGCCCTTGTAATTTTAGATGACCATTTTTTTCAATGCGTAATGTTTTTTCTATGAAATATTCTCCAGGAGGGAACAGGAAAGAACGATCCAACACCCCAGCATCTAATATTTTTCTTGCTTCCTGGCTACGTTCTAAGGCATCTAGGAAATCTTGAATTTCGATGATAGTATGATGGACTGCTGCCTGCTGAATGGGATCTCGAAATTTTTCTGGTATTTTTCCTAAAAATATATTATCTGGTTCAAGCTGAATGCCTGTAAAAATATAATATAATAATTTTGCAAGGTTTCTTGCTTTTCCCAATTTCTCTTTTTGAAATGGCCAGTGGATTGCTAATATTTGAATAGGTTGAATAAAAATATCTTGCACATCAGGAATATCTGGCGTAAAGCCCTTTTGAGTTACTAAATTGATTATTTCAGAAATTTTATAAGATAAATTATAAGCCAATTCTGTTGTTAAATGCCCAATTTGTTCTCGCAAAGGCTGTCCTTGTGGTTTTTGGTATACAACCAAAACTTGATGCGGAATTTCTTCACCTTCTGCTATACCAACAATAATTTTTTGAATAGGAATCAAAGATTCATAACGGAGTTGTGTAACTAACTCTAATTGTTTTTGAAATTCTTGCCACTCTGTTGCAGTCATTTCATTTGAAATAGGCATTTCTAAAATAGCAACATTAGAGATTCCTTCTAATTCAAGAATTTCTAATACAAAATCTTTAATAGGAGTTGTTGCATTTGCATAAGATAGAGCGATTTGTAAATATTGGTAGGCTTTTGCAATACGTCTTCTCTTTAAAAATTTGGGAAGAAAATTACAATATTTTATAGCTTTTTTAGATTTTTCTACCCATCGATCTCGATTTGTACGTCCCCATTGCTGTAAAGCGGTTGCCATATCTTCTGCATTTTGATAACGCGTTTTGGGATCTTTTGCTAGAGCTTTTAGACATATTTCATCCAAATGTTTATCAATTTGCCGATTAAATTGTGATGGTAAAGGAATAGGCGAATTTAAAACTTGTTCTTGGATGGAAAATATTTTTTGAATTTCTGTAAGTTGATCATCATTTTGTGGCATATATGGAGAACGATTACAAAGTAGATAAAATAAAATTGCTCCTAATGTCCAAATATCTGTGCGTTCATCACATATTCCACCTTTAAATTGTTCAGGTGCAGCAAAAGCAGGAGAACCTTCAAAAATAGCAGATCTACTGATTACTTCATCCATGAGTCTTGCTAACCCAAAGTCTAATACTTTGGGAACATGATTATTATCTAAAATAATATTTGTCGGCTTTAGATCTCTATGAATTACTCCTTTGCCATGTGCGTAGGCTACAGCTTCCGTAACTTTGTGCATGATCATGACTTTTTGCCGCAAAGAAATTTTAGTTAAGTCTGCAAAAGATGTGCCTTCTACCAATTCCATAGTGATATATGGCATAGATAGAGATTCACCATTTTCCTCAAATTTATAGGTGCCAGCTTTATAATATTTCGCAATATTCGGATGTTCTAACCGAGCGATGGCAGAAGTTTCCCGCAAAAAATTGCTAGCCAGACGCGGGTCTTTTTTTATACGATCTTTCCATGGGATTTTAAGTGCTACAGTACGTCCATCTTGTATCGATTGTGCTCGATATACAATCCCATTGCCACCGCTACCTAATTCGGTAATAATGCGGTATTCATCTATGATTTGCCCAACTTTTAATGACATAAAGGCTTGCCTCCTAGGTAATGTATAATTTCATTGTAGCATGAGATTAAAAATTCTGCAAGTAAAATTTGTTCTTTGAGGAGGAAATTTTGATGGAAAAAAGATAGGAAATATTT
>CAZPDM010000096.1:0-14877 GCA_964585305.1 uncultured Planctomycetota bacterium
AAAAAATGCTTTAAATACCTGCTTATCTGCAAGATAAACACAGACAAATATTCAATAAGTCGAATATTTTTCCTGTAGTATGAGCAATTAAATCTTCAATAGTTTTAGGATCAAAATAAAATGCTAGAGTTGGAAAAATTATACTACATCCTGCTAATTTTGACTGTCGTAAATTTTCAATATGTATTAAAGAAAGTGGCGATTCTCGAGGGACTAAAATTACTTTGCGTTCTTGTTTTAAATTGACAGCTACAGCACGAGTAATTAAATTACTTTCTATACCCGATGCAATTTGAGCTAAAGTATTCATAGAACAAGGAATAACAACCATTGCATCAAGAGGATATGAGCCGGAACTTACTGCAGCACTAATATCTTCTTCTTTATAATAATATTCGCAATATTCTTGCCAGAGAATATCTGGTTTATCATGTTCAAATTTACAAACTTCTTGAGCATGATGGCTTACAATAAGATGCCGTTCAATTTCTAAATTCTTAAGAGTATGCAAAAAATGGATTGCCAGTGGAATTCCACTGGCTCCTGTAATGGCAACTAAAATTTTCATAAATTTAAGAACTAGACTAAATCATACAAAGTTTTAGGATCAATTCCTTGCATAAGTTTGCTTGGAGAAACAATTCCATATCCATAAAAATTATCTTTTCCTATTTCTCCCGCATCTGTTGCAGTACGTATTAAATGTTCATAAATTCTTTTAGGTGTATCTACTGGAGTTTTACTATCTTTTACTTGGCGATGTTTGGCAATAATCAATGCAACAACTCCGCTGATAAATGGTGTTGCCATACTAGTTCCGGAAAGTATTTTATAATCATTGTCAAGATAAGTTGAAAGTATATCTTCTCCCGGTGCCATAATATCTAGCTCTTCTCCATCAGAAGAAAACCAGCTACGTTTTAAATATTTATTTATTGCTCCAACACAAATTGTCTCAGGATATCTCCCAGGGTAGTCTATATCGTCATCAGGGTATTCGTCGCCATCGTTACCTGCTGCTGCAATAATGGTCACATTTTTTGCGTAAGCACGTTTTACAGCATCATGTAATGCTGGATGTCCCATAGAACTTCCTAATGACATAGAAATAATATCCATCTTTTGTTCAATTGCCCAATCAATTCCTTTAACAATCCATTCAATTGCACCACTACCATCATCTCCTAAGACTTTTACTGCATATATTTCGGCTTCTGGAGCAACGCCTACGACACCGAATTCATTATCAGCAGCAGCAATAATTCCTGCGACATGGGTTCCATGTCCTTGACGATCTGTATAGTCGTTAATATTTGAAGTGGTAAAATTAGCTCCGCCTTTTATATTTGGCTTAAGATCTGGATGTTGAATAATTCCGGTATCTAAAATAGCAATCTTTACAGCTCTTCCGCGACTTTCTTTCCAAATTTCTGGAACTTGAAGAGTTTTTAACCCCCAGTCAATTTTTTGCGAAAGTGGTGTTGCTGCAACTTCTTGATTAGATATACGAACATCCATTCCTTTAGATTTTTTCTGCCATTTTATAGGTCTTGAATGGATGCCAAGTTTTTTTTGTTTTTTCATGAAAAATTTCCTAAGAACTTTCACGATATTATTTATCCAGTTCACAAGTTTTACCTTTCCAAAATATTCGATTCCGCTATATTCTTAGCGTACTTTTTTTTCTAAGGCAGAAAGCTCATTCAAAATTCGTTGAAGATCTGACAGTTTATCAAGATATTTATCTTTATAGCTTTGGAAACGATAAAGATATGTATCTGGTTGTAAAACGGCATCTTCTAAATTTTCACGATCTTCCCAAAGCTCATCTAAAAGTCTTTCGCGTAGTTTACGTTGCAAAGATTCGATCAGTAGTCTCATTTGTTGTCCTTGTTTTGCTTGAATCGAATCATCTTCTTTAGTTTGATTGGGATATGAGTTCATAGGAAATTAGCGACAGTTTTCTTGTAGCACAAGAAAACACCGCGACCTCCTTAATTAATTTTTTGACACTAATTACTTTTAGCAATTTGCCAAAAAACTGTCAGTATTTTTCCGTCAAAATTTTTTTTAATAATGCCTAATTTTTCTAGTAAGTTTTATTTATAGAATGACAAGTAACATTCCTATTTTAAGATAGGGGTAAAGAATATTCCAGTATTCTTCATCAACAATAATAAAAAATTCTTGGGAAGTAGTTGGAATATGAGTCCCTAAAATAATAGGCAACATTTTTTCTTTTTCATCTCTAAAATAAGCGATCCAATGGTTTTGTTTTTTTTCAATTTTAGTAATAAAAAACTGTTCTTTTGAAATAATGTTAGTATTTACAAAGAAATTTGGTCCAATTGTATAAAAATTCTTATCATCCTTATTAACATATTTTTTATTCTTATAAAGAATATTTAATATTTTTTTCGATAAGTCTAATTGTAAAAATATAGAAGATGCTTTCTTTTTCTCTACTTTTACTTCCACAGGAATATTATTGTTTGGAGGAATAAAGCGAGAGCTAATTCCAGGATGCCAAATTATAATAAAAGTTATTAAAAGTATAATCATTATAAGATAATTATGCAAATAAGGAAGAGGATAAGAAAAAATATTCTCAATTTTTTTGCAAAAAACAAGCCATTTTAAAAAGATTTTAAACCTTGTTTGTTCTTTTTGGGTTTGTTGGTGTTGTTTTTGTTGAAGCAGTAATTTGATAATAACCCTAGCAGTAATCGTTTCTTTCCACAAGCATTTTACCTCAAAGTTAAATCTTTTAGCAATCTATAAGATTTAGCAAAATTATATTTGTTAAAGACTATTTTTGTTCTTGTAAGGCTTTTTTTAGATCTTGTACCATTTCAGTAGGGGTACTATATCGTTGAGCTTTATCCCGAGATAAAGCTTTATGAATTAGATGAGCTAGAGTTGGAGAAACTGTTTTTATATACTCTTGAATAGGGATAGGATCTCTTTTGATCTTAGCATTAACAACAGCGTGATTACCCTTTATTTCAGAATATGGCGGACGCCCGGTAATCATGTGATATAATGTAGCTCCTAATGCATAAATGTCCGCACGATTGTCCGCATGGCTTGCATTTTCGATTTGCTCTGGCGGCATATAATATACAGTTCCCATCATAACATGAGCTCCTGTAAGACCGCCTTCGCCTTCTAGTAACTTTCCTAAACCAAAATCGCCTAGTTTAATTCTTCTGCTTTTATGATCAATAAGAATATTAGCAGGTTTTAAATCTCGATGGATAATTTTACGTGAAAAGGCGTATTCTAAAGCATGTCCAATAGCAATTCCTATTCGAATAGAATCGCGAGGAGAAAGTACTTTTTTTTGTTCAAGTACATTTTCTAAGTTACCACCATCAACATATTCCATTGCCAAATAAAGACGTTGGCTGTTGATACAGTAGCCTACTTCATAAATTCTTACAATATTATCATGTTCCAATAAACTATGGACTTTAGCTTCTTGAAGGAATCTTTTTTTAGCAGTTTCATTTTTTTGCATTTCCGAGGAAAGTAATTTAATAGCTACTTGTGCATGGCTATTATCATCTTCTGCTAAAAATATCTCCCCCATCCCACCTTTACCAATTCTTTTTAAAATAGTATAATGGGAAACTTTTTTTGGTGTTTTATCTTCTGTTATTCCGAAAAGTTCTTGCAGGCCATCAGAAACTGCAGAAGGAGAAGTGGGTGGCAAAGCAGATTCTTTACGAGCATCTAAAATCCTTAAATTATCAGTAGTTGCAGATAACCCGCTAGTAGAAAAGTTTTGAGCAGTAACAGGTGTAATATTTTCAATAGGAGTTACAGGTGTTTGTACTTTTTGCATTGCTCTTTTACATCGGCAACAAGTCAATTTTACCTGACCAACATAGCTAGGAGCTAAAGCAACTGTAACTTGAATTTTACAGTCTGGACACTCAAAAATATGAATATTTTCATTGTTTTGCATAGACCACCACAATTTTTAACGAAAAAAGATAAAGTAAAAACCCAGGTCGCTAGTTGACAACCAGCTTCTTTACAAAATGTTGATATATAAATTTTTATTGCAAAAGAGTTAGATGTTCGTTATTTCCCCTATATATCATGTTTCAAGCCTTTTTTCTGTAATAAGTTATGTCCTTTACAGACTAGTAACTTGGGGGAATGACTCCAAAACGTAGAAATTGGCTAAAGAAAAATGCTAGCGAATATATATCTCTATACGAGATTTTTGTAGTTAAAGAAACATGGCTAATCAATGGCGTTAATAAAAAATTATCAAAATCTGGACTACACCATTGGGCTAATTTAAGAGATTCTTCACTAGTAATGACATCGTCATGGATTCCATGGATTATAAAAATGCAAGATTTAGGAGGAGGAGAAAAAATAGGAGAAATTCTTTTATCAATACTTTTAATTTTATCAGATGCAAATTGCTGTTTTCCCTGTTTTATAATTCCCAAATCTTTTAAAAAAATTCCTAGTTCCTGAGAATTTGTAGCAAAATATAAATCACATAACTTTTGTATAGTTGGTGTGAGCTGTTCCCGTATTTGCTTATACTCATCTTCCCGATATTGGAAACATAGCATAAGACACTTTTTCATCAAATTATATTCTTCTGGTGAAGAAGTATAGTATTCAACATATTGCCAAAGCAAAACAGCAAGTGCATAAGGATCTGGTTTTTTATATTCAGTATCTTTTGAAGAAAATTTTCCGGTAATTAAAGCATAAACTGTACTATCAAAATCTGCATGACCTCCAAAAGAAACCACAAAATCCACTTTTCCTTGAAGAGAGTCATCGGCAGCAGCAATTAAAGACAATCCTCCTGCAAAACTAAATCCCATAAAGCCAACCTGAGTATATTCTTTTTTTAGATTTGATTCTTTCAATACCCATTGCATCACTTGTACCAAATCATCTACTGCTTTTGGAACTAAGTTGTAATTTCGAATATCATAAATATCAGGAGTGATAACAAGTATTTTATATTGGGAAAGTACATTTGCAAAATATTTTAATCTAGGTTCATTATATCCATCATAATGAATACCTGGAATCATTATAACAATTTTGTGATATTCTTCTGGTTGGAATATTCTAATTGGAATAGAGTTTTCCTGGAAGGTTATTATTTTTTCTTCAATTTTTACAGGAACATTTTTTGTTGGGGTATATTTACCGGACATTTGTAAAAGTAGAAAAAAACCAGGTGCCAATTGGCAATATACTGTCATTATTAACGATAAAAATGTAACAAAAAATAGCAAAGATGTAACTAAAAATATTTTTCTTTTTGACCAACTAATTTGGCAAGAATTAGCTTGGTTTTCACAACTGGTATTCACACTTGACCTTCGTAAACAAAAATTTAAAAAAATAGACTTAATCTGAAATTTATTTTCCCAAAATAAATAGAATATGTCAAGAAAATTTTCTGCCTAAAATTTTAGTATTCCTCAAACTTTGATAAAGAAAATCATATCTTGATAGTCAAGCATTTTCTTTAAATTGACATATTTTTGGCAATTGTAACTATGAAAAAATGCCTTGATAAGTTCCTCTTCTCACAAATTCTTGAGTAACAGCATGGTTCATTTGAATAGAAAGTGGCCAATGTGGTGCAATTAAATATTCTGTTGGTGCTGTGGCATGGAGTCTTTCGCAAACAATATTCGTATCTAATCTTTCTAAAAAATCGCAGACTAAGTTTAAATAATCTTTAAATTCTATTAAAGGAAATGGCTTTTCTTCATATATTTTAGCCAAAAGTGTATCTCGAACAACTAATAAATTGTGTAGTTTTATCCCTTGCACTCCCAATCGATTCATTTCTAAGGCTGTATCAAGAACTTCTTCCTTATTTTGATGAGGAAATCCTAACATAAGATGACAACATATATGCAATCCACGATTTTGACTATATTCCATTACTTTTAAAAAATCTTCATATTTATGGCCACGATGAATCCATTCTAATATATTATTGTTTATACTTTGTACACCATATTCAATGGAGACAAAGATTTTCTTTCCTAATGATTCTAAAAATTCTAACTTTTCAATATCAACTGCATCCGGTCGAGTACCAATTGCAATTCCTACAATCTCAGGATATTTTAAAACCTGGCTATAAATTTGTTCAAGTTGAGTAACAGAGGCATAAGTATTGGTATAGGCCTGAAAATATGCAATAAATTTTCGAGCTTTAAATTTTTCTCCCATACTCATACCTTTTTGGATTTGCTGATCTAAAGCAACTTTTCCATAATTTACTGCTGGGCTAAAACTGGCATTATTGCAATAAATACAGCCGCCGACTCCTACAGTTCCATCACGATTTGGACACGTAAAACCAGCATCTAACGAAATTTTATATACTTTTTCTCCAAATTTTTTTCGTAAAAAAGTGTTATAATCATAAAATCTTTTTTCTTGTTGCATATTTATCCGTTTCTAAAATAGTTATTTTTTTCAACAGAGAGAGAAATCATGATGAAAAAAGGAAAAACCATTATATTTTTGTTAGTTTTTATATTCTTTGTTCAAGCAGAAATACCTACTATTGAGCAAAATTTAGCAAATATTGTAAAAAAATACCAGCTAATTGGAATATCTGTCGTTGTTGCTAAAGATAATGAAATTTTATTTTCTTATTATCAAGGAAATCGTGATATTTCCAGAGGACTTCCTGTAAATGAAAATACGAAATATCGTGTGGCATCAGTCTCTAAAATGATAGTTTCAACAGCAATTATGCAGCTTTGGGAAAAAAAACTGCTAAATTTAGAAGATGATGTAAGTCAATATTTAGGGTTTCAATTAGTCAATCCTAATTTTCCTCAAGAAATTATTACCTTTGAAAAATTGTTGTCACATACTTCTAGTTTGAGAGATACTGATGAATATTCTTCGTTTTTAGTTGATACTTATCAAAAAAATCCTGTTCCTCATCTAAAAGACTTGGTACTCCCAGATGGGACATATTATACAGAAGATTTATTTAGTAAAGAGTTCGGTCCTAAAAGTAATTATTTTACTTATGCCAATATAAATTTTGTTATTTTAGGAACTTTAATTGAAAAAATCTCAGGAATACGTTTCGATCAATATTGTGAAAAGTATATTCTCCAACCCTTAGAAATTACGGGAAGTTTTCGAGTCCAAAGTCTTCCAGATATTAATCAATTGTCAGTAATTTATCGCAATAAAAATAACAAATGGGTTCCTCAAGTGGATAATTATCAAGGTGTTTGTCCGCCAAGAGACGTAAGTCAATATATTCTTGGTACAAATGGAGCCTTATTTGCTCCGCAAGGCGGTCTACGTATCAGTGCTTTAGAATTATCAAAGTTTTGGATGGGATATAAGAAAATATTATTACCAGAAACAATTTACCGAATGCAAAAAACTGTTTGGATGTATAACGGAAATAATGGAGATACGTATGAAAATGTTTTCAAAAACTATGCTTTAGGACACCATACTACACAAGATTTGATTCCTAAACAAGAATTGATTGGCCATCCAGGGGATGCTTATGGACTTGTTAGCAACTTTTATTTTTCTCCCAATAAAAATTGTTGTATCATTTTTATAACCAATGGTGGTATTTGGGACAAAGGAAATTATAGTGGTTGGTTTAATGTAGAAGAAGATGTATTTTTAGCATGTCAAGGTTTTCTCAATTAAAATTTGGCTATTGACTAAAGATATCTAAAGGATTTGGTGTTTTCTTCCAATTTTTTTATAAATTTAAAAAGACTTATCTCGAGTTGAGATAAGTCTTTTTAAATTATGGCCGATTTACAATAAATCGGACACCTACATAATTATTACCTGTTATAATTCGTTCGACCTTTCTTACTTGATTGAGAGTGCATTCTTCTTCACCATAGCACCATGCACCACCAATAAAATAAGGTTCAGAAGTATATTCATAGACATTTCCTGCCATATTAAAACATCCAAAAGGGGAAATTCCTTGAGGGAAAGAGTCAATAGGAGCTAAAAATTCAAATCCATCGTCTCCTCTGCGAGTCCAAGATGGTACAGCAATATTGCTTTTTTTAAAAGCACTTTGATCTCCCCAAGGATATTTACGTGCTGGTAAAGGATTTTCTTTTAATTGTACAGGAATACCAGAATCCCAATTAGGAATTTTTTGGCTTCGTCCTGCTGCTCGAACCCACTGATTATAATTCGGAATTCGTTTTCCAGACCATTTAGTATATGTAAGAATATCATCGGGAGATATATATATTACAGGATATTGGCTACCAAGAGATTGCAGATTTTTCCAATTTTTAGGAACACGAGGATATTTCATACCATCCCATTCTGTTGTATATTCTGCTCTTTCCGCGCTTGTAATATAATTGGTTGCCTGAACAAAATTGTTAAATTGCTCAACGGAAAGTTCATATTTATCGATATAAAATCCTTGTTGAATATTATAATCGCTAGGTACATAAACCATAATACTATTATCTTTTTGATAAATATATTCCCCAATTTGCTGACCACGTGCCATACCATCTAATAAAGACTCTCCAAACCATCCATTTAGACTAATGTTACAGGTTAAGTTGGTATATATGCCAGTTTCTTGATCTTTCACACTAATATAAAATTGCCCCAATTCTTGACCCGCGATATATGTTGCTTCATAAGGATTTTGAGCAATGACTAGATTTCCGCCAATAGCTGTCCATTGTGGAATAAAATCAATTTTGCTTCCGTTAGAACTATACCCTTGTACTCTTAAGATAATTGTTTCTCGTGGTTGTATGCTTTTTAATTCAGATGGTTCTATAATAATTTTGGATAAGGAAGACATTATTTCAACATTTGTTTGAGCTTCGATATTTGTTTTGATGTCACGTACCTTGACTTGATATATCCCCGATATTTTTCCAGCGATATAAGTTCCATCTTCTTTGATTGAGCCTCCGGTAGCTTGCCAAATTGGAGTAAAATTTAGCTTTTGAAAATCTTTTGTATATCCAATCACATTAAATTGCAGTAAATTATTTTGTTTTATCTTAGGATTTTTAGGATGGATTTCAATCATAGCTAATTCTGGATTACTTATCTTTAAAGTAACTTGCCGTTGACTTGAAATTTCTCCTAATGTAAGTATTGCTTGAATAAGATATGTTCCTGGTTGGGATCGAAGAGTTAATGGGATTAGAATTTCTTGTTTTTCTCCGCTCATTTTAGGAAGTTCTTTTTCCAGTGGCTTTATCATCAATTCTTGGCAAATTATTTTTAAATGAATTGGCGCAATATATGTTTCTTGTCCTTGCCACTGAATTTTTCCATAAATGGGGTCTCCAAATGCAAATTCTGTTTTTTGCCGAGATTGGGCATCACAAAGGATGAACGATTCTAATATAATTTTAGGCTCAGGTTTTTTCCATTCCCAAGAAAGAGCTTGAGAAAATAATAAATTTTCTCCTTTATGAACCAAAACATTAACGAGATATTTTCCCGCTTCTTTTTGCAAGGGAATAATCGGAATAAGAGCTTGTTGATTTGTTACTGGTACTTTTTGTTGACTATCGCGAATTTTATCGCCGTGAAATTCAATTTTTAAAAAATCGTATTCTTCTTTCTCTTGTTTCCATTCTAAAGCTAAATAAGCTTCGCTACTATAATCAAAATTTTCACAAGCTATCCCAGTAGCATCTACAATTTTGACAGAACTTATTTCAAGTGTAACTCTTTTTTTAATCGAAAATTCTAGTTTTTTCTCATAGAATTTATCTTCTAAACTAAGTCGGATATGAATTGTTCTAAGGCCTAATGTTTGTATTCTTGGAATTTGTATTTGTTGAGTATAATCATTTGCAGTTGGTTTAGCTAATAGAATTTGTTGTAAATTGATGTCCCCTGAAATGTCTAACATTAAAGGAGATGTTAATGACATTCGAGAAATTATATCCCATTTAAAAAAAAGCAATATTTTTTCACCTTGGAAAAATTCTTGAGATACTTTTCCTGTTTCATTTGTTAAATAAATTTCATGCACGTTCAAATCAAATTGTTGTGGAATCAATGTAAAGTTTATATTTTTAGTAAAAACATTGCTACTTTTATATGTTACTTTTATATCGTAAGTGCCAGGTTTAGATTGTAAAACTTTAATAGGAATTTTTTCATCATGTCTATTTTGTCCAGCGATGGGACTAATAATCCTTTGAAATGTTTCTAATCCTGAACCTTTTATTTCTGCTAGAAATGGTGTAATTTTTCCTTCGCATTGAAAAATGAGTAATAAAAAAATAGGCTCATTTACTTCAAATTCAGTTCGTACTTCGCCTTGTTGATTAACAGTTGCAATCACTTGTAAAGTAATTTTAGAAGAAGGTTGAGCCATTATAAAAATAATAATTCCAAGCAAAATTAAAAAACAAATTCCGCCTATCCAAAACCAAGAAAATTTAGATTTAGAGCGTAATTCGGGTTTTAAATATAATCCAGTTGCTTGAGAAACAAGTGGACTTTTTCTCTCTTCCGTAACATCTCTCAATCTTTCATCAAAAGTAACTTCTGCTGATACATTTTGTTTTGCTGCTCTTTCATCGAAAGTAATTTCTGCAGTTCCTTTTTTTTGTAGAAATGGAGGTGGAACACGGAAGGAAGTTACAGGAGTTAGACGAGCTAAAGAAGAAGTTGAAGAGGCTGAAGCGTCATTTGTTGTCATTTCTTCTGTTCCGCCGCGATCTAAGCTATCTGTTACTTGAGAAATATCTATCATGGAAATATTTTTAGGTAAACATATTATTTTTTGTTCACGTGTTGCAATATTCGATCTTGATGGATTATTATCAAGGCTAGAAATACTTGTACTTGGTTGAGTTGCAGACTCACTAATAATTTGAATTTCTGTCTCTGTTAGTAAACTTTCTCCTTGACTAATTACTAGTCCAGGCTCTGGTTGCCATAACCGTTCAAAATCTTCTAAATCTTGAATAAAATCTTTCATACTTTGATAACGTTGATATGGCTCACGCTCTATCATTTTTCTTATAATACGATCTAATTCTTCAGGAATATCAGGAACTAGATCTCGGCAGCTTGGAAATTCTTCCCCCCGAAACAAAGCAAAGAGAATTTCGTGGCTACTTTTCCCTTGATAAAGCTGCTGTCCTGTAATCATCTGATAAAATGTAGCACCTAAAGAATAAATATCTGTAGTAGGGCCAATTTTTTTTACGTCCATAACTTGCTCAGGAGCCATATATGCTGGAGTCCCAGCAATTTTGTTACTTAATTCTTGTACAGTTTTCTGATATTGGACTAGACCAAAGTCTCCAACTTTAACAACAAGCTGCTTTGTAATATAAAGATTATGCGGTTTAATATCGCGGTGGACTAAGCCTTTTTCATGTACTGCTTGTAATCCTAAAGCTGCTTCTTTGGCAATTTTAATTGCATCTGCAAGAGGAATGATTTTATGAGTACGAATTAATTTAGCACAATCAATACCTGGTACATACTCCATAGTAAGATACCAGAAATCTTCTGTTTCTCCAACATCATAAACTTCAACAATATTATTATGTCTAATTTGAGCAGCAGTTCGTGCTTCGCGTAAAAAACTTTCCACAAGACGAATATCTGTATCTTCTGTCTTCATTAAAATTTTTATTGCTGCAAGAGTTTCCAAATGGACATGTTGAGCTTTATATACTTCTCCCATGCCTCCCTTACCAATAAGCGATAAAATTCTATAATTTCCAATTTGGCTATTTGTTAAAAAACCTTCCATACGCAAACCTCCATATCTTCTATAGATGATGTGGTATTATAATTTTTCTTAAAAATTTTTGCAAGTTAAAGCTATGGAAAAAATATTTTATTTTTTTTAAATAAAATATTTTTTTCTGTTTATAATTTTTATTTTTTCTGTATAACACCTTTAGTAGTATAGATAACGTGGCATAACATAGTTCCTGCGGCAACTTGCAAAGGGTTAAAAATAAGAGAAATTAAAGGTAAGAGAAACGGCTGGTAAAAATAAAAACATACACCTATATTTATAAAGCAAATACCTCCAAAAACCAGATGCAGCATAAAATTATAAAAATGTTTCTTTTTGTTAACATTAGGTAGAGAAAAATTAGCATTCCCATAACCGATGTAATATTTTCCCATAATATAACAAGTTATAAGAGGGGTGATAGCTAACCCCAAATGGGGAATACAGCTAAGAACAAAAAGAACGAAGAAAATTAAAATAATAATAGGGCTACGAATAAAAATTCCCCATATATTACGCCCAATTTCTTGAAAATAACCTATTGGTATTTTTTTATTTTTGGGTGAAAGTTTTCCAAAAATATTTCTTTCTACTCGAGAAGAAATCTTTTTATATATAGGACAGTTAATAATTTCTTGCAATCCTAATCCGAAAACAATGCCGCAAAAAAAGCCCATAATTTGGATAAAATTAACAAAAGGCTTTTGTTTAGGCAAACTAATATGATATGTATGTTCTAATCCATCCAAAAAAATTATAATGCTTTTGTTAATTGTAGGATGTAATTGAACATTCTGTGCCCAAGGAGTAATTGTAGCAAGAATACCTATAAAAATGGCTACTGTTATAAGTGTTACAAAGATAAAGTTTGCTGTCGCCCAAAGAGCATATTTCCACATCCACCATTTTCTAAAAAATTTAAAAGCCTTAAAATAGTAGAAAAACGCTTTGAACATGACAATTTCCCCAAATTATGGTAAAATTAGAATGTTTTTTTATATTTTTTTAAATTTATACATCTATTTTAAACAAATTTGATTTTAAATCAAGAAAAAAGGATAGTTTGTTATGGGATATTCTTTTGATTATTTTTCTAAAGAAATTAAGCAAAAACCAGAGTTGCTTCCTCTTGTGTTGAGTTGGATAAAGTATCTTAGCTCAGAATTTTGCCAACGACAAGCCAAAGGAAAAACAGAAATGGAATTTGCTAGTATTGTTCTTTTAACTCGTGAAAAAAACATCCCACCAGAATTATTACAATTCTTAGTAAAAAATATTTATATGGCATTACGAGAGAATCGAACAGATGCTATACAAAAAGCATTAAACCAAACTGCAAATACTGTTACCCCCAATATTTTACAATCCTTGAAAGCTCTAAAAACTATTTTGTATTTACCTGTTCAAGATTCTACTGGCCGTCGTTCTATATTTTCTTGGTTTTCTAAGAAACCATTGAAAAGTGATGCAACTAAAACATTTATATCTAGTAGTGGAAATACAAAAGCTGGGGAACAAACATTCATTTCTAGTGGTGATCCCTTTTCTAGTGATCAAACTTTTATCAGTTCTCCTGCGCCTAAAGCAAAAATCAAAGCAAGTGAGCCTATTTCTCTGGATCAAAATTTTAGAGAAGCATTGGAGCATTCTCATCCTTTAGAAGAAGCCAAGATAAAAGGACGAGAATTAAACCTTATGCAACGTCTTACTTCACATTGGCATTCTCAAAAAGTAAAAACAATCCTTTCTACGAATTCTCCTCTTGTTGATATTGAAATTGAAACTTTACGAATGCAAACGATTGTTTCTTTAAACAAAGCAAGTTCTGTTTTAGTATGGTCTTCTTTCCCAAAGGAAGAAGATTTGAGAACATGTAAACCAGAAATTTTCTTTAAATTATTGCAAGCCATAAGCCAGAGAGAAGATATTCCTTCTTCAGCCAAGCCACTCTTAGCTCAATTGAAAAATAGTCTTACAATACGTAACAAACTTTTGACCGATCCTCAAATTATTCCTAATATTTTACAACAAGGTATTCGTTCTTGGAATCATACTTTAGATAGACTTTCTGATTTGACTACAGATAAAAAGATCAATAAAAAGATTTGGGCATATTTACAATATGTTAGCCATGTGAAAATTGTTGAAGAATCAGAAATTTTCCGTCGTAAATTTTTGGACTGTTCAAATAGTGAAGAATTGGACAAGTTACTTTCTCAATATAGTCCAACTAAAAATATTGTTAAAAAATATCCCGCGCTAGGTTTTATTAGTGCATTACAAAAAGTAAAAGCATGCTATGATCAAGATCCTGGTGGTTTAATTCGCTATATGAATAAATATTTAGGCGTATATGGAGAAGCTAACACAAAAGAAAAATTGTCAAAATTATTACTCACGAATGAAGCAGATGCTTCCATTGCTAAAGAAATTCAAGGATGCAAAACATTAGTTGCATTACAAGAAAAATTGGGTAAATTAAGCCAAAGGATAGCAACATCAAGCTATGCTGAAAAGTTACAAACTTTAATAGCAATGTTTCTAGATCCGAATCAGCATCTTGCTTTTCAACAATTTTGTATAAGTTTGAACGGTTATTCCCCATCTATTCGGCATAAAATTACTAATATTGTTCGCCAGTCCATGCAAAAAGAATTAAATGAAAAAATTGTTATGCTATACCAAAATAGCAATAGTTCTTCTTTAAGCCGATTATTAGATCTATACAAAATCTTAGAAAATACTCGCTATCATGATCCTATGATTCAAATTTATACTTATGATGCAAAAATTTTATTGGAAAAACTTCAAAATATCAAAGCAAGTAACGATCCTAATTTGCCACAATTAGCAAAGCATATTATCTCTAATCCCTTAGTTCCAAAAGAATTTTTAGATTTGATAGTAGAGGGAAAGCGTAGCCAAAGTCGTGCACGCCAGATATAAGCAACAACAAAATCTATTGCCATAGAATCTAAGTTTAAATGGCAATAGATTCATTCTATAAATAGGAAGTCTATGTCAATAACTCCACCCTAAAGGTTTGGAGCTTTTGAAGATAAGCTCTGCAGTTGACCAGCCTGAGCCGTGTGGTAGAA
>CAZPDM010000097.1:0-14329 GCA_964585305.1 uncultured Planctomycetota bacterium
TTTTTTTTGCATATATATTAAATATAATTGACCGATTGGTTAGTATATTAAAAATAAGAAAACCAGTCTATAGGAAAATTCGATATGTTACAGAATACTACGCTATTATCTCATATTCCTTTAACAATAGCTTCTTCCCAAATAGAAAATATTTTCTCTCAAAATATAACAAACCTCCCTATTGTTAGCAATCCTCTTGCTCGAGCCATCGGGCATCTTTTAAGTATGCAAAATACAAAAGAAGGGTACTGGGAAGCACCATTTGAAATGGATGTGCGCCAAACAGGAGAATATATCTTTCTAAGACATATCTTCCAAGATGTTGATTTAGATGAAGAAAAATTGCTCATCAATCATATTGTTCAAGCTGAACGTCCTGGCGGGGGATGGTCAATATACCATAGCGGGCCTCCTGATTTGGCGACTACTGTAACAGCATATTATGCTCTATTATTGGGAGGATTTTCTAAAGAACATCCTATTTTAAAACGAGCAAAAGATGTTATTTTAAGCCAAGGTGGAGTAATGAAATCGAACTGCTTTACACGTGGCTATCTTATGCTATTTGGACAAATGGATCCAGAATCTTTACCAGCTATGCCAGTAGAATTGATGCTTTTCTCCAGTTGGTTTCCACTAAATATTTACTCGGTATCAAGCTGGAGCCGAGCAATTATGATTCCTTTATTTGTTATTAAAGCATTATGGAATGATAAACTCATAACTCCAGGGCCTACATGCGAAGAACTTCATTGCTCAGATACTCCCCCAAATCGTTTACCATTAAAATTTACCCACCGATGGTTAACCTGGCATAATTTTTTTCTTATCGCTAATCAAGTTGCAAAATGGTATGAAAAACACCCTATAAAATGGATTAGAACCCTTGCTCTTAGTCGAGCCCACCAATGGATTGCAAGCCACATGGGCCGAACAGGAGGAGTAAGTGCCATCTTCCCTTCCATGGTAAATGCTGCTTTAGCACTATTTTACATGGGGTATGATAAACAACATCCTTTGATTAAAAACGAACTTAAAGCTATCTCCGAATTAAAAATTACAGAACAAAATCGAGCTTGGATTCAACCATGCTTCTCAACAATATGGGATACTGCTTGGTGTTTACGCATTCTTCCAGATTTGGGACTCGATCGTAATCATGCAAGTTTATTGCAAGCAAAACAATATTTGCTCTCAAAACAAGTCGGAGAAACAGGCGATTGGCAACAAAGAATCGATCCTGTTCCTTGTGGTGGTTGGTATTTCCAACGCGAAAACAGTTTATACCCTGATACAGATGACACTGCTGCAGTTTTACTTGCTTTTGCTCACTATCAAGACGATTCTCAAGTAAAAATTGCTGTAACCCGTGCCATAAAATGGCTTTTTGCAATGCAATGCAAAGATGGCGGCTGGGCTGCATTTGATTACCAGGGACATGTATTTGAATGTTTTAACCATATTCCATTTGCAGAACATGGTGCTTTGTTAGATCCTCCGACTGCAGATGTTACAGGCAGAGTAATAGAATCTCTCGCTAGCTGGGGATATACTTTAAGCGATCGTAACATTTACAGAGCTGTACAGTGGATATTGAAAGATCAAAAAGAAGATGGCTCCTGGTATGGCCGCTGGGGTGTTAATTATATTTATGGAACTTGGGCTGTTTTAAGTGGTTTAGCTGCTGTTGGATTTGATATGTCTCGTGAGCCAATCCGACGCGCAGTACGTTGGATATTAGATCATCAAAATGCGAATGGCGGTTGGGGAGAAACCTGCGCAAGCTATCGGAATGAAAACTTAAAAGGACAAGGCGAAAGCACTCCAAGCCAAACTGCTTGGGCATTACTGGCATTAAATGCTGCAAATGAGCATGAAAATCCTGCAGTGCGACGTGGGATAGAATATTTGCTTGAAAAACAAAGACCGGATGGATCTTGGCCAGAAGAATCCTTTACTGGAACAGGATTTCCAGGTGTATGCTATCTTAAATATAATATCTATCGAGATACATTTCCCTCTATGGCTCTAGCACATCTTTTTAAACGAATCCAATCTCAAAAAAATGAATGGAATGATTCTCGCAAAGCCCTTTGGAAGACATTTGCCAAATTAGAAAATTAGGAACATCAACTTTGAGCTTGCTTTGCAAGAGAATATCAATAAATGTCTTACTTCACTAGGTTTATGAGGTAAGACATATTTTTTTTGTTTTAGCATTTTTTATTGTAAGTTTTTATTGCTTGGTGTAAAATAAGCTATCTTATTTTTTATTGTTAAAATATTTCTTTCTAAGAAAGGAAATTATTCCAAAATTGAATATCTGGAATAAAAAAATTTATGGCTTTATTAAATTATTTTCAATCTTTATGGCAACGTTGGCTACAGAAATATAGCAATTTAAACTTTTTTTGGCAAAAAATGATATATATACTCTATGGTGGTCTTGTTTTTGTTTTTTTATACATGTTAGTAGGAAAATTTTATCTTGGAACGCCACGTTTTTTGCCATTAACTTGGGTAGATAATAATACTCCATTCTTATTATGGACATTTTGGATATATGTTAGTGATTATCTTTTTTTAATGGTTGCTGCCATACTTTGTCCTACACCTAAAAGTTTTTCTAAATTTCGACAAGCCTTTTGGACAGTAGTATTTCTTCATATTGCTATTTTCTTTTTCTTTCCCACAGAAATACAACGTCCGGAAATTATAGATACAAGTATTTCAGGTTATATAGGCCGCTTTATTCATACGGCAGATGGAACCGTCAACTGTTTTCCTAGTTTACATGTTAGCCTAACACTTTTATCAGCACTAGTTATTAGCCAATATCAACGACGATTTACTATTCCTGCCTTTATCTGGGGTTTGGCTATTGTCGCGTCAACGCTCACAACAAAACAACACTATTGGTATGATGTTATTGGCGGGACAGTTGTTGCTTTTACAATTTTTATTTTAGCCAACCGAGACATATTTTTTTCCAAAGCACAATCATTTGAACAAAAAAGATTTGAATTAAATCAATAAAAAAATCAATCCCACTTTTTAGTGGGAATTGAAAAAATAATCGAAGGATAAAATAATTATGGATAATAATAATTCGAAGCAGGAAGAGCCTTTAAAAAGTGAATTAAAACTACCTTTTGGTAAAACAGCTATCTTGTTAGGATATATTACAGAAGATCAACTAAAAAAAACATTAGCTTTACAAACTAGCACACACCGGGGAAAAGCATTAGGCGAGATTATGATCGAAAAAAATATTTTAACATCAGAACAAGTACAAAAAGTACTTTCTCGCCAATATGGTAAAACGATGATTTGTCCCAAATGTCATCGCAAATATCAAATTGTTGCTTATCAAGAAAATAGAGTGTATCAATGCAGAGATTGCCCAAATAAAATAACATTAGTTCCTGAAAAAATATCTACAGATATGCCTCAGAAAGCAAAAACTAAAAAAGTAGATTTACTTGGTTTAACTCAAGAATTTGCTGCTTTAACAAAAAATAAAATTGATTTTGCTGATGAACCAGTCGCTTCTACAAAGAAAATTTTGGAACATATTGGCATTGATCCAATATTAGCAGTTGATTATAGAAAACGTCCCAAAGCTCGTCGGAAATTTAACTATGTTAAACTTATTATAATTTTATTATTACTAAGTTCTGTAGGTTTTATTGGCAGTAAGTTTATTTTAAAAGAAGAAAAAAATAAACCTACAGATAATTCTGAAAATATTAAGCAACTTCATGTTCAAGAAATGGAAAATGGATATAAAAAAATACAAACGATTAAACATGACCCTTGGGATTTGCCATCTTTGAAAAATAAGCTAGCTCTATGCGAAAATTTTCTTAATCAATATAGTAAATCTGATTATCATAGTAAGATACAGCAAGAAATGGTAATTTTAGCAGAATGTATCCAAAAAATTGAAGAGAAAAAAAATGCAGAGAGAAAATTGGAGAACGCAATAGAAGAAATTCGTATAGGAAATTATGATATTGCGGAGTCAATTTTACAAAAAATTTTGCCATATTCTGAACAATGGCAAATAACAGAAACAGCCAATAATATTCATAAACAATTAAAAGAAGCCAGTCAAAAAAAACTAGACGATACTTTACTTCAAGTATCTAATATTTTAATAAAATATGAATATTTAGAGGCATGTAATTTAATTAGAGACATTCATAATCATCAAATATCTAGTAATCGGCAAATACTTGAAGAAAAACTAGAACAAATAAAAAAAGAACAAGAAGAATATCTTTGGATTCAATGTGCTGAAAATATTATTAGTAAAATTTATCATTTACTTGCCCAACATGATTATATCAATGCTATTTCAGGATTAGAAGAAGCAGTTAAAAATTTTCCAGATTATGAGCCGCGCTTTCAAATTTTGCTTAATCATTTGAAAGAATCTCAGCTATTATGGAAAAAAATGCTTACAGCAGTAGAAATTGCTAAAACAAAAAAAGTAAAATGGGAACTTGAAAATAAAAATTACTTAGAAGGGAATATTGCTAAATACAATCCTAAAACAGATATGGCATATATATATAGTAAAAATGGAGTAGGCAATATTTTACTTAGCCAAGTTTCTCTTGCTGAAATTACAAAAATATGTGAGCCTAATACTTCTCCTAACATTCCCTTTATTTGTTTAATTTTACCTTGGAAAGGTGCTAAAAATTTGTTTTTTCCAAACTCTGGTTCAGAATCCAGTCAAATAGCAATTATATATCTTATTGCAGAAGTACAATTTGCTGCTATGAGCCAAAAGATGGAACGTTGTCAAAGTGCTTTAGGAAATTTAGCAGCATATAAAAATGATTTAGCATGGAATGCTTTAAAGGCAAAAGTATCAGAAAAAATATGGGCTGCCAGTAATACGCCTAAAATTAGCAAAAAAAATAATCGCGAATTTTTAGAAATGCTTAAGATTCATTTTTCTGATACAGAAAATGGCATGAAAGCAATAGAAATTTTAAAGAAAAAATAACTAAGAAAAAATTTATTATTTTGGATGTTGTGGAGGATATTTATGAAAATTTTTTTATACTTTGTTTTCTTTACTTGTTCTTATATTTGTATAGAATCTCAATCATTACCTTCTCAACTCCAATTACAAAAAGCTATGTATCAGGAGCATATCTTAGGAAATCCTAAATCTGCTTTAGAAATTTATCAGGAACTGATTAAAAAAGATGACATTCCTTTAAATATTCAGGCTCAAATTCGATTACAAATAGCACTATGTTATGAGAAAATTGGCGATCAGGAAGAAGCTCAAAAAAATTATTCTTCTCTTATTAGCGATTATCCTCAATTTACTAATTTAACACATTGGGCAAATATCCGAACATGGGAATATCAACGTCGAAATCAAATCAATACGTTAAAAGAGCAATTACGTGAACTCCAGGATTCTAATGTTAAAGAAAAATTAGAAAATGAAATTAGAAAACTTCAAGAACGTATTCGTGAGTTAGAAAAACAAACTAAAGAAGATCCTAATTTTAATAAAGAATATCTGATAAAAGACAATAAAACACCAGAAATTCCTAAGACAACAACATCTGAACCAGTTAGCGGATCTAATAATATAAAAATAGAAGCACCTTCTTTGCCTCAAAATTCTTTATTAATAAAAAAAGATGTATTAGTTGATTCTGATAAAGATATTAGAGATGCTCTTTCTATGCATCTTTTTAATATAGGAAATAATCTTTATCAACAAGGGCTTTTATTTGGTGCGAGAGAAAACTTATTAAAGTCTTTAGAGTTTAATACACAAAATGAACGGGCTAAAGAACTGATTAAAAAGTTAGATGCAATGATTATGTATCGAGAAAGCCTTTCCATTCAATCATCTAATGATATTTCCAAGAAACCTATCACAATTGCTGAACCTTCTCCTACTTTATTTTTTTGGGGAAGTCAACCAACAGCTAAAGAAAATCCTAGTCTTATTACCCAACAGTATGATTGCCAAGAGCTTTTTGTCAAATGGAAAGTAAATCCAGAATCTATTCCAGAATCTATTTGGAGTGAAAATTTATTACAAATTTGCCAATCTTTTTTTACAGCAAATTATTGGAGTATGCCTACTCGAATTTCTTATCAAAATGGAAAAATTGTTGTTTCTCAAACCATAGCAGGCCATGAAAAATTCAAGCAATTCTGGAACGAATTAGCTAATCAGACTAAAATCCTTTCTAGTAAAGCAATCTTGTTTTATGAACCTTCTAAATTCCATTATGGAAATCTTGTTTTTGTTCCAACAAACTCAGGAATATTTTATTCAGGTTGTTCGCAAAGTGAAAAAGAAAAATGGTGGCACCAAATCTCTCAAGAAGCTACAAAAGAAATTTTGCAAGAATTTTCTCCAAGTTATATATTTCCTGAGCATAAAATTCAATGGAATCATATTCGTAATTTTCCACTTGTTCAAGGAATTGAAGAACAAAATTTAATCTTTCAAATTTATCCAGAAGGAATTTCTTTAACCCTTCAAAGTATAGAAATAAATAAAATTCGTGTACAAATTACTGTAAAAAAAATTAGCCGTCCTGTTCCTACTATTCATACAATTAAAGGACCTGTGCAACTTCCTTGTTCGCTATCTCAACAGGAAGAGATTGAATTATCATTAGATCAAACTCAAAATTTTTTAATTGGTGGTATGATTAACATTGGCAAAAATAGAAGACAAGAGAATCAAATAAATAGTCTCTCTTCTAATATATTTTTGTTACTAGAATTCCTCCCTCAAACAATTGTTGAATTTTTGTCTCAAAAAAGAATTCCTCTTGATACAAAATCTATAGAAAATAAGCAAGTAGTGCGTAGGTTTGATATTAGTTTTCTTCAAAAAATACAAGAACCGCAACAAGATATTGTTGTTCTTACTTTAGAAAGTCGCAATCAATTCATACTACGTTGTTTTAAAGAACAGCTTGGAGATTTCTCTGGAACTTTAGAAATTTTTAAAGAATCTCTTTTAGTGATGGCACCATTAGAAATTCAAGAAAAAGTTGAAAAAATTTTACAGCAATTTCAGCAACAAAAACGTGTACTTTGTCAGATTTCGCTTTATTTATTATCTTCTCCGCCTAAATCTTTTGATAATTTACTAGAATATTGTAAAATTTCCAAATTGGCTACAAAAGGGATTCAAATTTACTCTGGAAATCAATTAGATTCATCTCATATAAATTTTCTAAAAGAATTTAGTGATGTAAAAATTGAATATAATTTGCCTCCTTTTTGGCTAGGAAATACTCAATTAGGGATAGTTCGAAATTATCAATATCATTCTATTGTAGATAGTTTAAATTGCTCTCAATCCGAAAGTTTTTGGCAAAGTCAATTCGGTGGTATAACTGAAGGAATCGTCATTGCATGTCGCCCTATTATACTATCTGAAAATCAATTTACTTTGGAATTGCAAACGAATTTATATTCAATTACTGGGGAACGTGGAAATGTTTTTAATATTCAAGATGCTCTTAAATTATTTGCCAAACAATGGGAGCAAAATATTCAACGGAGTAAGATAAATATTTCTTGCCAAAATAATCAGTTTTATATTTTATCAAATTTTACAGAAGAATCTTCTCAACGAAAATTCTTTTTATTGATCATTCCTGAATTGAAGAGAGCAGAAATTATTCCTGAAATGGAATTAAAAAAAGAAGAAAATAAATAAAAAATCTAATCAAATCTAAGATAGCTATGAGAAAGGAATTTTATGGCAAGTTTTTGGGAAAATCATAAAAAAAGTTTACAAATCTTTGGTTTTATTATTTTTGCTATTTTATTTTTAGTAGTAGCTTATGATTTACGAGCTATTTTTAACCCTGTACTGCTTTCTTTGCTCTTAGCTTATATTTTGAATCCTATTGTTACTTTTTTAGAACGCAAACATATCCCACGCCCTATTACTATTTTTAGCATTTACATTTTGTTGACAGGCTTAATAGTATTATGTGTTATGCTAGTTCTTCCTTTAATTGGAGCAGAAATATCATACCTTTATGAAAAATCTTTTATTGGCGATCAATTTACGGATGCCAATAAAAATGGAGAATATGATAGCGGAGAAGAGATAATTAGAGATATTGATAATAATAAGGTTTACAATCCTGCGTATTCTGCTGTCTTTCTAAAATGGGCTAAAGAACAAGTAGTTCTTTGGAACAATGCACATCCTAATCAAACTTTAGACTGGGAATTTATTCGTAGTCAAATCAACAAAGAAACTTTAGAACAATTTGGCGGAACAATTTTTTTTATTTCAAAAAATACTATTTTAACAGCATTTAAAACTGTTCTAGGTATTTTTTCTATGCTTTCTTATTTTATTTTATTACCACTTTACATCTTTTTTTTACTTAATAGTCTGAATGATATAAAAGATACTTTGCATAGTTTTTTACCTGCTAAACAACGCGAAAAAATTATTTATATTCTCCATCGAATTCATCTTTCCCTTTCTTGTTTTTTCCGTGGTAAGTTGATTATATGCTTGCTAAAAGCTATTCTTACCTGGGGATGTCTAGAAATGTTTGAATTTAGATATGCGTTAATTTTTGCTCTTATTCAGTTTATTGCTAGCATAGTACCTTTTTTAGTTTTGTTAGTAGGAATGATTCCCAATATGGTTTTAGTCTTTTTAGATTATGGCATGGATTGGAAGTTATTAGTTGGTTTATTAGTGATATACAGCATAATAGAAGGCTTAGAAAGTTTCCTTTTAACTCCTGCAATTATGGGAAAAGAAACGGGGTTACATCCTCTTACTGTAATTTTATCTCTTTTAATTGGAGGTAAAATATTCGGGCTATTTGGATTGATCATGTCAATACCACTTTGTAACACTCTTAAAATTTTAGGAGAAGAATTTCTTTTACCTGCTTGGATTGAAATTTCTAAGTGTGAAGCTAAAATTATAAAACCAGAAATCAAACAAACTACAGAAAATACAAAATAAGGAATTTCTTATGCGTGCTTTTATTGCAATGCCTTTTTCTAAAGAATTTGATTTATACTGGCTGACTATTCAAGAAGTATGTACCAGTCAAAATATTCAAACTTTTCGTGTGGATAAAAATTTATCTTTTGAACGTAACATTGATATGGCAATTCGAAAAGAGATTATTGACTCAGAATTTGTTATTGCAATTCTTACTGGGGATCAAAATAAGCAAATCCCAAACCCTAATGTTGCTTATGAAGTTGGATTTGCTCAAGGGATTGGAAGAGAAGTTATTTTATTAGCAGAAAGCGTAGAGTGCTTACCATTTGATTTTAAACAACAAAGAACATGCCTATACAAACAAGAGATTTCTCTTTTTAAAGAATTGCTTACCCAAGAACTCCACTTACTTTGTCCCAAATTGGAAAAAGAAAATCAACAAAGGATCAAGGGATTTTTTGATGAGATTAAACGTTGCTTAGAAATTATCCTTCCTCCAGAATACCGACTTTTTAAAGATACGATTGGTTTTCAAGATAATGCCATTTGGTACGGAATCAACTATTTCCAAAATAAATATTTTTTAAAATATACAGTCAACTGTGGAGATGATCCTACAAAAGTTGAATTGCAAGTTTGGTTATCGGATGATACATATCGGAAAGAGCAAAAGGCTTTTGCAAAACTACACTATGAAACATTACGAGATCAATTAGGTTTTAACGCAAATCTTTTGCTTGAAGAAGCAAATGATGTTGCAGCTCGAAATTTAAGTTTATCTAAAAGTCTTGTTATAGAAACAATAAAATTTGAAAGTCGTACTCCAAGTACCAAAGAAGCCTTGCATGTTGCATTAAGACTACGTACTTTTGTTAAAGTTTTACAACCTATATTTATTGAATTCATCAAAGTTAAAGGATTGGACATTAGCTAAAAGTTATCTAAAATATTCCCATGTAGGAATGATGATTGAGTGGGAATATTTATAGAAATGGAAAAAAATGATTATTCCAAATTTTTTAATTACAATGGGAGATCCTGCTGGAATTGGCCCGGAAATTATTCTTAAAAGTTTTTTAAACGAGAAAATTAGTGCATTAGATTGTCTTGTTGTGGGTTCATTCAAAGTATTAGAGTATACACTTAATTGCTTAAAACTTCCTTTTAGCCTTGTTCATTACCAAGAAAAAGTATATGCACCAAGTTCTAATTCAATATGCATCTGGAATATTGATAACGTTAATATAACTCAATATCAACCCGGAAAAATATCAGCTGATTATGGACAGGCAGCCTATCAATATCTAAAAATAGCAATAGAATTAGCTCTAAGTAGGAAAAATAGAAAAGATACTGCTATCATTACTGCTCCTATTCAAAAAAATGCTCTAAAATTAGCAGGGATAGAAGAAGCAGGGCATACTGAAATTTTACAACGATTGACAGATGTGTCTGATGTTATGACTATGTTTGTTGTTGATAAATTACGTGTATTTTTTTACACTCGCCATCTTTCTTTGCAAGAAGCCATTATGGCTTTAAATATTGACAAAATTGTTTGCTACTTAGAACAAATGACAACTTATTTGAAACAAATAGGAATTCCTCAGCCGCGCTTAGCCTTAGCAGCCTTAAATCCGCATGCTTCAGATAATGGTTTATTTGGAAATGAAGAAAGCAAAATTTTAGAACCAGCTATCAAAATCGCTCAAAACAAAGGATTATTTATTGATGGCCCAGTACCTGCTGATTCGGTTTTTTACCAAGGATTGCAGGGAAAATACGATGCTATTTTATCTTTATATCACGATCAAGGACATATTGCTTGCAAAACTTATAACTTTGAACGGACAATTAGTATGACACTTGGTCTTCCATTTTTACGAACTTCTGTTGATCATGGTACTGCATTTGATATTGCAGGAAAATGGATAGCTAATTCTATTTCAATGGAAGAAGCAATATTGCAAGCAAAAAAAAATATTTTTTTAAAAAAATAAAAACAAAAAAGGCGATAATATTTTTTTATTATTGCTTTTTTTGTTTAAATATCTAAAATATTTTATATATTATATATTTAAACAAATTTTATTTTTATATTTCAGAGGAAAAGATGGATAAGAAATGTGAACGAGCAGATAAATGCCCATTTTTTAATGAAAAAATGGCTAATATGCCTGCTACTGCAAATTTAATAAAAAAAAGATATTGTTTAGATCAATTCGAAAAATGCGCACGATATATAGCTGCTCAGGCGAAATTGGATGTTCCTGTTGATTTATTTCCAAATGATAGAGAAAAAGTTAAAGCAAAATGTGAACGAGCAGAAAAATGCCCATTTTTTAATGAAAAAATGGCCAATATGCCTGCTACTGCAAACTTAATGAAAAAAAGATATTGCTTTGATGCTTTTACAACTTGTGCACGCTATATTGTTTTTAAAGCAGGATTAAGTGTTCCTATAGATTTATTTCCTCATGACACAAACAAATCAGAAAAAATTATTGGTAATGGAAAAATTTCATAAGCTTTTTTATAAAAATTTCCAAGAAAAAAAAAATTTTTTAAAATAAATTCTTTCTTTTTACAATATAATTTTATGTTAGCGTGGAATTCCAAAGAACTATCAATTTAATTTAGCAGAGTGTTCAAGTAGTCAACTATTATTTGTGTTGCTTAAAAGCAAAGGAGAACTCCATGCCGAAGATTCTAATTGTCGATGACGATCGTGATCTAGTAGATGCAATTGAAGCCGTTTTATCTGAGCATAATTACCAAGTTTTAAAAACTTACTCTCGCGTAGAAGGGATGAAAGTCCAAGAATCAGAAAATCCAGATCTTATTATTTTGGATGTGATGATGGAGCAAGCAGATGATGGATTTGCTTTGGCCCAAGACTTGAGAAGAAAAGGAGTAAAAACTCCACTTCTTATGCTTACAGGGGTAAGTAAAACTCTTGGTTTACAATTTGGAAAAGATAATGAAATGGTCCTGCATTGCTCATCAATGAAAGGCTATATACTAAAGTAACTCCGGATATGGTACCTGGGATTATTGCGGAGTGCAAACGTAGCTTTATAAAACCAGAATTTTCTACCAATATTCCTTCGGATTTAAGAAAATCTGGAGAAATATTAAGCAACGAAGTTGATAAAGCCGAACCTCTTAAAAAAGCATTAAATATGAAACGTGTTGACATTATTGCTATGCTTAGAGAGGCAAATTTGAAAGGACGTGGTGGAGCAGGTTTTCCTACCTCAACAAAATGGCAGATTGCGGCTGCAGCTAAAGGCGATAATAAGCATGTAGTTTGCAATGCTGATGAAGGTGAACCTGGAACATTCAAAGACAGATATTTGTTAGATAAATATATTGAATTGTTGCTTGATGGCATGACCATCGGAGCATATACCATTGGTGCTAAAAAAGGCTTTATTTATCTACGTGGAGAATATCTTTACCTTCTTAATCATATTGAATCGGTTATAAAAATTCGAAAACTAGAAGGATTGTTAGGAAAAAGTATATTGGGGAATCCCGATTTTGATTTTAACTTAGAAATTAGACTAGGTTCCGGAGCTTATATTTGTGGTGAAGAAACAGCTTTAATCGAATCTCTAGAAGGAAATCGCGGAGAACCTAGAAATCGTCCTCCTTTTCCAGTAAACACTGGATTTATGGGAAACCCAACTATTGTAAATAATGTAGAAACCTTTATCAATACTGCCTTGATTTGTTATAGAGGAACGGATTGGTTTAAGAAAATAGGAACAGAAAGATCTACTGGTAGTAAAATTTTTAGTATATCAGGCGATTGCTCACGACCTGGAATTTATGAATTCCCATTTGGAATTTCTATCAACGAGTTATTAAAAGAAGCTGGCGGAGAAGGGGCAAAAGCTGTCCAAATTGGTGGTGCGTCTGGTTCTTGTATCCCCAGTAAAAATTTTGATCGTAAAATATCCTTTGAAGATGTTTCAACAGGCGGTTCGGTGATCATCTTTAATCAAAGCAGAGATATGCTAGATGTTGCAGAAGATTTTATGGAATTTTTTGTAGAAGAATCTTGTGGCCAATGTACTCCTTGTAGAGATGGAAATGTTCGTCTTTTGGAAGGTATTCATCTTTTGAAGGAGGGCAAATGTTCAATTACAAAATTGAATGAGCTAATCAAATTGGGTGAAACTATGCAATTGGCATCCAAGTGTGGACTTGGGCAATCTAGCCCTAATGCTTTTATTTCCATCGTTAATAATTTCAAAGATGAAATCCTTGGCCGAGTAACACATAAATAGACCAAGAAGGATAAAAAAATGGAAAACAAAACAAAAGAACCACAAGCTGAAATAGGTTCTATGATAAAAGTTACCATAGATAATCATGTTGTGGAAGTTCCTCTTGGAACCACTATTTTAGAAGCTGCTAAAAAAATTGGAATTCGAATTCCTACACTATGCTACCATGAAGACCTTTGTCTTTCTGGTGTTTGCAGAATATGTGTAGTCGAAGTAGAAGGACAAAGAACTCTTCAATCTTCATGTTCTTTTCCTATCAACAACAGTATAGTTGTCCATACCCATACAAAAAAGGTTCGCCAAGCCCGTCGTCATATATTAGACTTGATGTTGGCAAATCACTACGGGGAATGCTATTCTTGCGTTAAAAATCTAAACTGTGAATTGCAGACTTTAGCACATGAATATGGCGTGGATTTTTATCGTTTTGGACATGTTGAAAAAAGAACAAAAGAGCCTGATGAATCCAGCTATTCAATTATGCGCGATATGGACAAATGTATTCTTTGTAGAAGATGCGTCCGTACATGCGAAAATATGCAAGAAGTTGGCGCTTATGGCGTAATAAATCGTAGTAATGAAAGTAAAATTTCTACCTTCATGGATCTACCCATGTCGGAAGTAATTTGTATCAATTGTGGACAATGCGTCAATCGTTGCCCAACAGGAGCCTTATATGCAAAAGACTATAGCGATGATGTCTGGGCTGCTATTGATGATCCTAAAAAACATGTTGTAATCCAAACTGCACCCGCTCCACGTTCTGCTATTGGAGAATGTTTTGGAATGCCTGCAGGAATTCCTTATACTGCACAAATGACAACAGCATTAAAAATATGCGGATTCGATCGTGTTTTTGATACAAATTTCACAGCAGATCTTACGATTATTGAAGAAGGTTTCAACAGTTAAAAATAAGAAAAAATATAGCAATAATTATAACTCAATATATAAAAAATGATTAAAGAAAAATTTTTATAAAAAAAAAGAAAAAAATACTTTACAAAATATAACAAAATTGTAAAATATCCCTAAT
>CAZPDM010000098.1:0-14313 GCA_964585305.1 uncultured Planctomycetota bacterium
AAAAAAACGTCCAAAAAATTTCTTTGAAAGAAAATTAGATTATTTTCTAATTTTTCATAGCTTTTTAAGCTTCGTTGGCAATAATGATTATCCGCTTCTGTACAGCAAAATAACGCCTAAATCTTTTGTATCAAAAAAAATAAATTCAGTCAAGTAAAAAATTTAAAAAAAAACATTTTTTCTATGCAACAACAAATTTTTTGTTAAACTATAATAAGCATGATAAATTTTTAAATTATATAAAAGGAGAAAAATGTATGAAAATACTCATGACTTTTCTAGTGCTATTTATAGTAGTTTGCAGTTTACAGGCTGTTCCTAACTTAAAAGCTATTCATCAAACTCTTACTACTTATTATGGAGACAGAGCAGATCTCCAAAATGCTGAACATGTCTATGTAACTCAAGATAATCAACTCTATTCTGTTTTCTACAACCAAAAAACAATGTCTTTTTATACTGAAATGCCAAATGGACAAAAATTTTATGTTGTCGCAGAATTTGAAAAAAATTCAGAAGAACAAGTAACCATTGCATATCGCTATCATATTAACAGCGATCAACGCTCCACAGCTTTAAATTTTAAAGTAGAATATCTTAATACAAGTACAAGTCGCAGCTATAAAATTTTACCAACGGATGAAAATCGCGGTTGGGGAAAACCATGTTGGGAATGTCTGCTGAACTGCCTTGGAACTGGAACTTCTTGTGGACTTTGCATTGCATCTCCTTCTTGCTGGGGAACTTGGGGTGCAGGTTGTCTATTATGTATCCCTTCATGCGCAAGTGCATTAAGTAAATGTTTGCAATGCGGTGTTTGTTTCTAATATAGAAAGCAATTATTTTTTAAACAAAAAAGCCATTCTTAAATTTTTTTAAGAGTGGCTTTTTTTAGTAATTTGTTATGGTCCAAAACTGAGAGAAGATAATCTTCCGCCAATTTCCAAGCCTATTTCTACTCTAAAGACATCTACATCAGGACTATCATTTTTTTGTTTAAAACTGTGAAAATAAGAAAATCCTATGCTATCTATAATATTGAGTCGTACTCCTGCAATAATTCCATGTCCATGTTGCCAGGAAAGATAACTTACGCCACCAACAGGTTCTAACAAAACAAATTGCTTTTTTCCAGTGCTGACTGGTATGATATTACTGACATCAATTGCCATTGCTTTTAAATAGAACAAACTAATCATTACATCTGTTGGAGTAGGTTTTCCAGATATAGATAAATCAGTATTAAGAAGATTAGGACGAATTTTTGTAATTTTAGTTGTTACATCGACATGTCCTGTACGACAACTACCCGTAAATACCATTTCAAAACCTGTTAGAAATCTGCGTTCAGAGACCATACGAATACCTGCATACATACTTATCCCTGTATCTTCCTGCAATTGTGTAAGAGTGCCTTCAAAACCTATAGGTATAGGAGGTAAGTGGAAATTAAATTTTTTATCTTTACTTGTCATCCGACTCCAATAATGTCCTATCTCAACTTCAAGTTGTAAACCGTGTTTAGGAAATGACCACATCGCAGAAAAACTGATATTAAAAGGAATATTGTCTGTACTGACAACATCATATAAATTTTCAAAGTCAAGTGTCATGCGGCCTTCATTCCAGGTACTATCAAATCCTCCACATATACCTAAAATAAGAAGAGAATCTTTAAAGTAGAAAGCAAAGGGTCTAAAACTTACATAAGCCCCTGCATGTAACTCATCATTATTTTCTGAATTTCTTAAATGAACAAAACGAACACCACTATTGATTGTACATCCTGTTGACCAGTAGCTATAATCATGTAAAGGATATTCTGAAAATAAATCATCAGGAAGTTCCCATGTCCAAGATAAAAGAGGAATATGTTTAGGATTTTTTGTTTGCTCAATAAAATCAATTGGTTCTTCTGTCTTTACTGTTACAAGAATAAAAATTCCTAGAATAATTAATAGTAGTACATTAAAACTTTTCATACAAAAACATTCTCCTTAAAGCAAATTTGAAAAAAATTAAAGACCTGAAAAATAGGATTTTTTTTGCAGCAAACAATATGCCACTATTTTTTTAATTTTAAAAAGAGCTTTTTCTCCAAAATTTTCCATATTTTTAGAACTAAAATAAAATTGTTGCTATAATAATTGATATAGCAAAAGCGCAATATTTTTTCTTCAATGCAATATTTTTTTTAAGGAATTAGCGCATGAAAGATTTGATCTTGCAATGCCCTTTTTGCCAAGCAAAATTTCAGCAAGTTCCTAACGAATGTCCCTTTTGCAAGCAAAAAATTCCAGAAGAAATGGCCTTTAAAATGGCCTGGATTACTAAAGTTGATAGCGAGCTTAATGATCTATATAAAGAAAAAAAATGGCCAGAAGATGAATTCAGCTTTAGCATGAGAGACTATTTCCATACAGCTTTTTACAAATTACTCCAACAGGTTGCTTCTTTAAAAGCTAAACCTGTAACAGATTTTACTTCTTTATTGAATCCAGATACTGCTGTTCCTCCAGTTTCATCAACTTTAGAAGCTAAACCAGATATTACTCAAGGCTCTGAGCAAAGAATTATAAAAGAAACTTCGGAATTCGTAAGGGATAAAGAACCGATTATAGATTCAATTAAGATAGATTTTGACAAAACATCCGAAATTTCTAGCGCGAAAATCATTGCTGCAGAACAAAAGCCAGAAATTTTACAAAAGCCAGAAACTTTACAAGATAGAATAGAAAAAGCTCGCCTAGCGCGTCAAAAGTCGGAGCAAGAACCTCAAGAATCTTCTATCAATAAACCAGTTTCTATTCAAAAAACATCGCATATTACTCATTCAAGTAAAAAGAAAACAGCACAAGAATTAGCTACCAAGGTTAAAAAAATAGAAGAACCTATTATCGCAGCAATTACAATCCCTATTTTTTTTGTGTTATTTGCTTCTCCTTTTATACACAATTTAAGAAATGAAGCTGTATGGTTAGTATTTGCTATTTTTGCTGTAGCATTAGGATTTTTTGAAAAAAAACTTCGAGATAGCAATACTAAATACTCCTATCGAATTTTAGAACTCTATACTATTTTGATAAGTATAGTTACGCTTTTTATCATTATTGACAATTTTCGAACAAGAACTTCTTTAGTATTTGGAACGTTTCTTTTTTTTCTTTTAGTCGTTGCATATAGTTATCACTTTGCTATCAATATGCTTGGTATTGGAATTATTGCAACAGTATGTTTATTTATCGCTGCAAGTATAAGCACTCGAATGGATATGGTGATGCTATTTTCTCTTTTAACCGCTGCAAACTTTATTTATTTAATTTGTCGAATAATTAAATACATTGCTTATGGAATTCGCTGGTTATGGAGAATAATTGTTTCCAAAGAAATTATAGTAGAAGAATTCGAAAAAGTTGTTGAAACTCAAGTTTCTCGAGAGAAAGCAAAAGAAAATTTTGCTTCGAAAAAAGAAAAAATTATTGTAGAACCATATATAAAAATCAAAGAAGAAGTCTTTCTTACTCAAGAAAAATTAGATATTCCGATAGTTTCAACAGATATTTCTTTAGTTTCAAAAGTTTCTACGCCAAAAGTTCCTCAAATTTCAAAAATTTCTACCCCTAAAGTTTCTGCCCCACCTAAAAAAGCATGGCTTGTCCAATATCTTTCCCACCCAGCTATTCGAGAAAATATTCTGCTCTTTTTAGGTGTTTTTCTTATTATGGCTGGAGAGACATTTTTTGTCTTAAATTCATGGGGAAATATGTCTGATGTAATGAAGACATTAGGTATCTTAGCCCTGTTATTATCCTCAAGTGGAATCTTTTATTTCCTTGCTCGCATTGCAACACGTTTAGAACAAACTACAACTACTCTTATTTTTTATTTCTTAGCAATATTTATGCTTCCTTTGGCAATAATCCTGCCAACCAATATCATCTCTCAAAGACCAATTATTACACTTATTTCTGTCGTTATTATTTTAATCATGGCTTGGGAGTTTATTCGTCGTATTAGTCTTGTCCTTCCCATTCTTTGGGGAAGATGGTTTATCTATTTTATTCCTTTACTTTTGATCAACTTAATGTCTCCTTTTATAAAAGAAAACTTTCCTACGAATTGGGCCTTGTTAAGCTATGGATCATTTGTATTTCTTTTATTTACCTGGTGGAAAATACCTAATTTAAATAGGGAAAATTTATTTGAAGTTCTAAAAAATACAAAAGAAAAATTAAGTATTTTTCTGTGGCTGATTGTTTCTATTACAACATTTTTGACAATATTAGCTCATTTCCAATATCGTATTTTCACTCAATTTACTCCCACTGCTACCTACCAAACTGCATATATCCCTCCTTACATGTACTCTATCATGCCAAGTTTATTTGCAATATTTTTGGCTCGTATTGATCATAAACTTCAGCAAAGTAATCAAACTTCTACTTTAAGTTTTTTAATGATTTTATCAATTTGCGGATCAGTTTTAGGTGTATATTTATCTACACAAAATCTTAATTTTCTTTTAGGTTCTCTTATTCTTACTTGTATCCTTTTTTCCTTCTATACTTATCAACAACGTTCAGTAATTTTTTTCTTAGTTGCTTTACTAAGTTCTCTACTAGTTTATTTCCTTTTGCCAACACCTATACGAGATGTAATTATAAAATTACGTATATGGTTAGGCGGGCAAATTGGCTACCCTGATGGAAAATTACCTATATCTTATTACAGCCTTACTTTTTTACCCTATCTTGCAGGTTTAGTATGTCTAGGACATTTTTTAATAAAAAAGCAACAAACAATTTTATTACGTACTTTACAAGGATGGTTTTTGACAATTTCAGTCGGGCTTTTAGCTTTAACAAAATTTGGTGGTCAGGATGCGCGTGCAATTTTTGTTGCTTTGCCTATTTTCAGTATAGGATATTTAGCTGTTATTCGCTGGCTTCAATTGCCTATACTTACTTATTTTTCAATTGGTGCCGTGAGTTTATGGGTTTATGAAATTGCGAATTATTTCTATCCTGAAATTTGGATGCCATTTGCTACAATACTTGCTTTATCTCTATCGTGGGGTATCGTTGGATTTGCAACACGCCAAAAATTGAATTCTCCTACGTATCATAGCAGTTTTATCCTATTAGGAATAGTTACACTTTGGCTTTTTATACGAGAGATTTTTTTAGATTATCAACATTACAAAAATATTTTAGAACCTGCTATTTTTCAAGACTTTGCTAAATTATGGTTTGCTGTCGCTATCTTATGGTTATCCATGATATTTATTTATCGCCAACGTTGGTTCTGGATAAGCTATATTATAGCAGTATTGTATATGTTTAGCAATAATTTCAATCTTTTGCTAGCTGGTGGAATAGTTTCTGTTCTTACAAGCATCCAGGTAATTTACTCCCTTATTTTAATCAGTTCTAGTATGATGGTAATTGGAATGTTATCTTTTCATTTCCCCAAGTGGAAACTGGAAGAAATCTTACCCATAAAATTTAATCATTTGGCCTATTTTCCTTGGGCATTTGTATTGATTATTATTTTATTTCCAAGTAGAAACCCAGTTATTACTACAACTTTTATCAGCATTTTAACTGTTTCTGCCGCAGGTATATTTTTTATCTGGACATTTTTTAGCAAGCAATGGCTAATATGGAGATGGCTGCCTATTATCATTTTACTTTCTTTTTGGCATATTATTCCAAATGTAAGTAGTTTAGAATATTCCACAATCCATTTTTATATTTATCCCTGTTTAGCAGTATTTTGGATGATTTTGAGTTTATGGCAACGACGAAAAGAATTACCAAGTGCTTTAGCTCTGGAAATTTATAGCTATATAACAGTATTATTTGCAGCTATAAGTATTATTTCTATTGGTTTAGAAATTCCTCAGATGGAAAGCCTTAAACGGTTATACCATATATCATTTGTTCTGCTTCTTATAGCACTTGTATTTTTTTTACAAACTTTGTTCCGTTCCTGGAAAACTCTTGTATTCGTATTTTTATCTGTAACAACTCTCTCGCTTTCGTATTTGTCTTATTTCTGCACAAAATACTATCTTGACGATTTGAGCCAACATAAATTTCGTTTCCATTTTTCTCAAGCAATTATGCTCATTCTTTGGGCCACTGTATTATACGCTGTAAGACAAATTTTTCCTTGGCTTAAAACCAGAAATTATCTTTCTCAAACTTGGCAAGAACTCAAATTTTGGAATACAATGAGTTCTTTTACAAACTTTATAGTTGCTGGGCTTTATCTTATTTGCAGCATATTGTTAATTTTTGAAGGGCAGCTTAATTTTATCACTGCAAGCGGTCTTGTTGTTGCGTCTTTTTACTGTTTTATTATGGGCGTACAACGACAAATAAATCTTCCTATTTATCTTTCTGTATTTGTTCTTAATCAGTTAGCTATACTCGTTTGTCTTATGCCGGATGTTGATGTTCGATTGAGAAATTTCTCTTTACAAGATTATAGTTATCGTTATCAACTTCCTATGGATCAAACACTTGTTTGTTTAGCATTTGCCCTCGCTTCATGGTGGTTATACCAACGTCCTAATTTACGTGAAGCTGCAAAAGGAATTATGCGTTATAGTGCTACAATTTTACTCATTGTATTTGGCTATGTTTTAATTTGGAGATTTCTTGTTATTTTCCCAGAAACAAATATTTTTGGTTGGGACATTTTCTATCATCCTACGCAATCCATATATACACTATATGCGCGTGTTGCCTTTTTAGGTGCAGCTCTTTTACTTTGGTTCAGAAGATTTTTATCCTGGCCAAATTTAGCATATCCCAGTTTATTTTATATTACTTTGGGTATGAGTTTTGGCGTAAATAGTTATGCTCTTCCCTGGATCATGCACCCAATTGCCATTACCATAGTCGCTATTATTTATGGCATTCTATCTTTATTCTTAGCCAACTTCAAAACGATTTTAAATCGAGTGAGTATCTTTTTAGGTGTGACGCATTTTTTTCTATTTCCCTTGATATATATTCTTCCAATATATTTCCAACTTCGTTTACCTAATTTCCATTCATTCGGAATCCTTTTACTTTCTTTATTGCTCTTGCTTCATTCTTCCTTTTATTTTTTACGCGATAAGGCAAGTCCTTGGGCAAGTTTAGTAACAATATATGTCTATTTCAGTTTTTACTACCTGTTTCTTACCAAAGAATTTGTTTATATTTCTACACGATGGTATTCTATTATTTTTTCAATTGCAATCATTTCTTTTTTAGGTCTTAGCCATTTTGTTCGTACTAAAAATATCAGTATCAACAAAATTTTTAATAAAATAAACATACCTACAGAATCTCAAATCAATTTTCATGGGGAGCTATTTTTTCAAGCAGTTGCCAAAACTACAAGCAGTATTATCTCTATTGGAATGCTTGCAATTGGTGCAATTTGGCTTATTTGGAGTGGTTGGATTTCTGATATATTAGGACATAGCTTGCAATATCCAATTCTTTTCAAAATATTGCAATATAGAGAAGTACTATGTATAAGTATTTTAATTTACCTTGGCATTCAAATTTGGCTTAGAGTTTTTAGTAAAATCAAAGCAAAAAATCTTGTGGAACATGGGATTTGTATTAGTCTTGCTATGCTAGGACTTTGGATTCCTATTATTTCAGAATGGTTCAATCAAAAGAATTTTAGCCTATCTAACTTTTTCGATTCGTCTTTATTCACATTTGCTAGCTTGGAATTAGTGTTGCTGGGAATGTTAGTGATGTTCTTAGTTCTATGCCGAAAATTTTCTTCGGGTACAACCTTTTGGAGCATTTTATTTGCTATCTCTAGTTTAATTTATTCGATTGTGGAATATATAGAAACACCCTATATTTCTCTATCAGCAATTCTTGCTCTATTTGGAGTAAGTTTGATTCTCTTATTCTGGCATCATTCAACTAAAATTTATGATGGAGAAATGCGAGCATCACATTTTATTTATGTTTTATATGCCCTTTTATATTTATTCAGTCTATTCTCTCTCGGCCAAAATATCATTTCCAATCATTTACAAATTCCTTCCTATATAACTCTTGTGTTTTTCTTTGTTGCAATAATTTTTACCTGGATTGGATGCAGAAAATATCCCCAACAAACTAATACTATAAACGTTTCAGATCCAACAGAATCTCCCCAAACTTTAAAATCTAAACAATTGTCTAAAATTCTAAACTCATTCCAGCCACTTTCTGTTCAATTTGAACAATGGTTATCTGGATATACCAATCTTTGGCGCGATTTATCAAGATATGCCTCTTTTTTAGGCCTGCTTATTATTACCATATCTCTTTACAAATATTATAACGTAGATTGGTTTGCTCCTCACGTAGATAAAGTGCCCCTTTCTTTTATTACGATTTTTATTATTGATACTATTCTTTCTTTGTCCATTTTATTTGCTTTAGGCAAGAAGGAAAAGATCAATATTTCTTACTACATTTTTATGTTTGCAATCTTTAATTTATACATTCTTGCCAAAAAAGAAATCCCAATCTTTCCCAATATAGATCAAAATATTCATATTGGAATTTTCTTTATCTTGTGGGCACTCATTCCCCACATCATAGCAATTTGGATTCCTACTACAACCCGCTGGCCAAGCGTATTATGCAATTTCGGTTTAGGTATTGCAGGTCTATTATTATGGGAACAAAATTATCCTGCCTGGCAGCCTATGCCGACAACGATATATCTCAGTGCCATAGGATTCTTGCTTACTATAAGAGAATGGGTATTTCAAAATGAAGCAAACATAGAAAAAGAAGAAAGCTCTTCCAAACAAGATTTATCTACGGAAGAACTTTATAAAATTGTCCAGCATACCATAAGTACAATCATTATGTTTTTTGCCTTTATTGTTGCAATCTTTACTTATATGACTCAGCCTTCTGGTTATCAATGGTGGCTCACAGGATTCTTAGCTGTTTTTGCCGTAAGATATATTTTTGTCCATTTAACAATCCAATCCGATTTTGCCCTTTGGATAGCTTATATCTTTTCCATTTTAACAGGGTATGTTGATCTGCAATTTTATTATAATCTTGGTTTGTTTGGTCAACTTATTTATGTTCTTGTTGCTACCAACATAATTTTACTTACTGGAATAAGTGTTCGAAATTATGCTTTAGGAAAAAGATTGTTTTGGAATGGCTCTATTGCTAGAAAAGTAAGTACTCTATTATCTCAAGTAATACTAACTTTACTCTTAATTTATGGGGCTGCTATTTTAATTTCTCTCACATCTAAAACCAGCTATTATATTGGCACTCATTATTATTGGTTTGGTGGAGTCAGTATACTACTTATAGCAACTATTTTCCATCTTGGACGAACCTATAAAAACATAGGAAATTTTCTACTTGCCTTTCTTATTATATCTCTTGGCCTTGCCAGCCCATTAAGCCATATATTCTCTAATTTTGCTTGGACGACACTTTGCTATCCTTCTGTAGAAGCTGCATGTTTGGCTTGTTTAGGCGTTTTTTTATGGCATAAGCACAGTATTTGGCTTGCAGTTTTCTCTATATTTTTAACAGGTTTAAATTACCACGTTCCAACAACATTCATCACATTATTTTTAACATCTCTATATACATTAGTCATGGCATTAAAATATCAAAATCGAAATATTTTCCGTATTTATGCCATCAATTTGCTTGCAGCAGTTTTCTTTCTTATTTTTTACTTACTGCCAAAGACAGGAAAACCTGTTCCCTTGGTATTCCCACTTTTGGCTATTGTAACTTCTCTTATTGGACTAGGCTGGTTATTAGCTGCTAAGATTTTACAACGTTATTCTTTCCCCCGATTAAAAAGAATCTTACCAGAATTCAGACATGTCTCTGGCTTTTTCTCTATCATTGCAACAATTCTTGTTTTTGCGGCTGTAGTATTGATAAAGAAAGAAATGCCTAAATTAGATGCGCATACGTATCAAATACACACATTCCTTTGCACTTCAGCATTTATTATAACTATATTCCTCAATGTTTTATTACAAAAGAAAATGAGTGATTTTGATCAAGAATATGCAGAAAAATCAGACAGCAAAAACAGCGATAACAATAAACTTAGCGAAAAAACTTCTGCTCCAAAAATAAGTTTTTTTGGCAATGCAGCTCCAATATTTATTTATCAATTTCAAGCTCTCATTATTGGACTATATTATTTTATCAGCCTTCGCACAGATTGGTTCTCATTCCTTCAAAACAGTCAACCTCACATTCTTATTATTTTCTCTATGACATTTTTTCAAATCGGGCAATACTTCCGTAAGTCTGAAGAATTAGTACAAGCCAATTGCTATGAATTCTCTTCTTATGTTTTACCCTTAACAATCTTCTGTTATTCTCCGTGGAATTTGTCAACTACTGGCAGTGCTATTTTTGCTTTAACTGCGGTTCATTTTGGACTTATTTATCTCAACCGTCTCCATATTGCACCACTACTTATTGCATTAGCTATGCTAAATATCTCTCTTTTCCAATTTTGGATGGGCCAAGAAATATTCGATCCACAATTCTATGGTATTCCCATTGGCTTAACTCTTATGACACTTGCCGAACTATACCGTTCTCATCTCCAACCACAAAACCTTTACACACTTAGAATTATTGGTTTGCTTTCTATTTATGGTACTTCTTCCCTTCAAGTACTTCTTAAACTCAATAACCCTATGTACTCCTTAGTTCTTGGAATATTAGCCCTCATTGGAATTGTCCTTGGTATTATTCTCAAAAACAATCTATATCTATATCTTGCTAGCTCATTCTTAATTTGCGATGTTCTTGGCTATGTGATCAAATATGGAGCAGATAAAGGAATACTCGAAGGAGTCCTCCTCGTTCTCACAGGCCTTATTATCCTAAGCCTTTCTCTTTACTTTAAACTTATTCGTCAAAAACGCTCCCAAACAGAAGAAAAACAAGAAAATAGTGAAGAGAAATAAACTAATTTTGTAAAATATAGAAAAAGATAGCGTATATATAAAGTATACGCCATCTTTTTTTACACGCCATCTTTTTTTTCTATGAGGAGTTGAACCCACCGCTGCAAATTTTTTTTCGTTAAAGCTCACCGTCTATAAACGGCGGGTTAATTCCTATCATGCACCACGTGCATGGACGAGTTACTTAGCTAAAGTTAGTATTGAGATAGTAATGTATAATAAACTCTTAGTCCAAATACTTTTGACAGACTACTTATATAACTTTCCGTCCAATCTTTTCAGTTTAAACGGACATTACCACGGAATACGCTCGCCCTTGTGTACCAGCTGGCCATGTGGAAAACGATCTCGGGCAATTGTCACCAGATTGACCACCGTGCTCGCACCTTCTTCAACTTCCATTGGTGCTGCCTGAGATCCAAGATCGGTCTTTACCCATCCGGGATGGGAAGCAGCGACCGCAATCCTCTTTTTTTCAAGCATCTTTGATTGAATCTGTGTCAGCATATTTAGAGCAGCCTTAGATGTTGAGTATCCCACGGTCATGAAACCAGCGACGTCCTTCCACATATTCTCCGCGGTACCAATCGATCCCAGTGCAGACGACTGGTTGATCACACGTGCGTCATCGCTACGCGAAAGCAGTGGTACCAACGACTCTGTAATCGCATAGGGGGCTATGAGGTTGACTTCGAGTGTACGTCTAATCTTTTCTGGGGTTGTCGGTTTTCCATCCCACTCTAGAGCAATTCCTGCGTTATTCACAAGTACATCGAGCTTACCAAAAGTCTTTTCGAGATACTTCACAAGGTTGACTATGTCGTCAGAATTGGTAACTTCGAGATGAACCATATAGGCATCACAACCTGAAGCAACAAGCTCTGCAACAGCCGCAGCCCCAGCCTGTTGGTCTCGCGCCGTGAGAACAACCGTGTAGCCTAGTAAACCAAGTTGGCGTCCGATCTCCTTGCCGATGCCCTTGTTTGCACCTGTAATCAACACTACCTTACCGTTCTTTTTTTCCATTGTTTTTCCTAACATGTTTATCAGCGACGTGCGTTAGCACGTCCACTGTATGAACCTTGTTAGATCATATTGAATATCGCTATTACACAATAACGAGTGGTTATAATCTAACAAGTACAAAAATGGTAGCACGATAAATATAAAATACCTTTCGATTACAAGGAAGTATGAAGACTTCCCAATTTCTTCTATCTCGACTCTCACTACTTTTTTACCATTCACTGCTTTTTGCGTCTGAATTGATCTTATACGTTTATGCACTTTCAATATCTCTCTGGTGCGTTCAAGTTCTTCAGCGATTAATTTTTCCTCTGGCAGGAGAGTTTTATATTCGGCAGCAGTACTTTGTTGGGCAGGTTATGCGATTTAAGTTGCTACCGAATAGATAGCATACTCAAATCTCCTAACATAGTATTAGATTACATTAACATATAGATAAAATTTGTATAGTAACACACTATATTAAAAAGAATCTGATTCTAAGACAAGCTGATTTAGCTTGTCTTAGATGTTTTGTTTTATACTTTATTTCACAATATCGGCCGGATCATAGACTGTAACAATTTTTCCTGGCTTGGTTTTGAAAATTCCATTTATTAAAGCTTGCCAGGATATTTTGTGATGAAAACGTACTAAAGTATAACCATACTTTTCTGTGATTATTTTCTTTCTCAGTGTTTCCTCTACTTGATCGCAGTACTTATGCGAATATCCATTACACTCTAAGACCAGCATGAATTTTTTGATAAAGAAATCTATACGATAGTTTTCTATTGGATAATTGTGTTGGATACCAATACCTGCAAATACACGAGAAAGATCATTCTGCCATTGGATTTCATCTTTGGCTTCTATATTGGCAAAGCCAGCAATATCGCCAAACATTTTCTTTTTTATGTCTATGCCAATGGATGTATCCATCCCAATAGCTATTTTAGCCACATCTTCGAGTTTGTAGCCATGCAACTGAGGTGCTTTAAGGCCAATAGCTTTAATAGTGGTTCGATCCAATGAAATTGCCTTAATCTCTTTGGTATGTTTGTGAAGAAAGCTAAATCATAAGCTCGTATTAAAGATTCAATGGTAAGACTATTATAAACTTCAATTAAGATTTGATAAGAGACTATGAAGCTAAATAGCGGAATTTACTCAGCAAAAACCTATCATGAAACAATGAAACATACTTAGTAACATTGCCTGAAGCCAATAGCAGAAGCTAGCAAAGGGCGTATCAGAAGACCGGCTGAAGGGAATGTTGGAACCACAGCTGACTAACAGCCAATAGTAAGGTTAGGGCTTAGTTGTACTCATTAATCTCACGGGTTTGAAAATTAGACAGCCGTGATATTTTTTTAGCCCAAAATATACCATCTCTTTCGTAAGAGGAAGCAAACTCTATTTCGTATTTCGCATCACACCATTGTCGATTTGATATATCACTGATGGTGCATGAAGAACCAATAGGTTCAGGTAGGATGAATGAGCCATTAGCATTAAGTGAAATTCCTTCGAGTTTTACCCATTCATCTTGCCCTAGTCGCATCACGATACAGGTGATGTTTTTTCTTTCATCATCAAAATCAATGTTTTCAATTTCGATGTAAAGCCGGGTTATAGGGCCTTTTGTAATTATGGACATAGCTGTTCGATGAGCATGCAGATAGGTAAGACTTTGAAATAATCTCCATCTTTTCCCCCTGCCCGAACCGTACAGGACACTTTCATGTCATACGGCTCTTCAAAGTCATAAGTTTATGTTATACAACAACTTGACACAACTAACACACCGCTCATTTGTTGTGCCGTAAGGCGCGATCAAATGCAGCGGTGTGTTAGATAAAACAGTGTATAGTGCAATCCTAATTATTCTTCTGGAGTAGTTTCTATCAACTTTTGCAAATCAGATGTTTTAGGCAATTCTTTGGTTAGACTTTTTGGTAATTTAGTTGTCAAACTGTATTCAGAAATCCCTATAGGGTTTACTCATATCACGTAAAGCGTATTCGGCAATATTTTTTCCCTTTCCTTTACAAAGGATAATGCCTACGGACGGCTGGTCATCTGGATGACGTACTAAATCATCAAGTGCAGAAAGATAAAAATTCATTTTGCCAGCGAACTCTGGTTTAAAGTCCTCCATTTTTAGCTCTATCGCTATTAGACAACGTAACCGATGATGGTAAAACAAAATATCTATATAGAAATTATTCCCATCAACTTCCAGATGATATATATGCGAACCGATACATTTTTGTTAACAAAAGCTAACAAATACAGATTTAGCGACTGCTAAA
>CAZPDM010000099.1:0-2298 GCA_964585305.1 uncultured Planctomycetota bacterium
TAGATTGGCTTTTATGTGATATTATTGCGCGTCCTTTAGCCAGTGCTGGAATTTTGGAACGTTGGTTAGATCAGAAGCTTTGTAGAAATTTTGCAATAGCAATTAAATTTCGTGGAAAAGATGCTTCAAGTATTATTGATTATATAGAAAAAATGATTGCTAAATATTCCTTAGATAAATTTATGATGAGGCATCTATATTTCAATCATAATGAAATTACGTTACTTGGAAAGATTTTATAATTTTTCAGCATTTTTATTTGCACTTCTTTTCTTATTGCGATACAATAAAGTTCTGCATGGTTTACTTTTCAAAAGTATTGACGTACCATGCGAACTTTTTTTTTAAATGTCTTTCTTAAGGTCAAAATATGTTACCTTCGGATCAAATAAATGAGCTCATTGAAAATTTGCCATTTCCTTTAGCAAAATTATATCAACAATTTCTATTAAATCGTTTGCATTTAGAAGAAAAACCTTTAGAAGAAAATATTAAATTATATTTCGAAAGTTTATTTAATACATGGGAACTGATGGTGAAATTGGTTAGCATTTATATATTAGCTAATTACTGCGATTCTCAAAATGACCAACAAAGCCAAATTATTGAAAGAAAAAAGACAGATTTTGAAAAACAAAAAGATGTTCTTTCTGTTATTGCAAATGCTTTAGAACAACCTAATTTACAAAGATGGTGGAAATTAGGTTATGATATTTCTAATACAAATATTTTTCATAAACTGATCTTACTACCTAAACTTTTAGAATATAATATTAACTTACCCACGAATCTTCCTAAAGATTTTCCAATAAATTTAAATCCTCGTAAAATGTATAATTGGTTTGAACTTGTTCAAATTCCAATTATAGGAGAATGGCAAAGAAAATCATTAGCGTCAAATATTTCTGTTTTGAAATATTGGGGAGAACTTTTAGAATTATCTTTACAAAAATGTTCCCTTTTGAAACTTGAAATTTATATTTTTATTAGCCATGATGAGAGGAAAACAAAAGGGTTTTCTTGTCGTGGTACACGTCCCAAACCAGTTTCTTTACGCGGGATTACAGAAGATACTTGGAATCAGTTTCAATATCGACCATTTTTATATCTTTCTGAATCTAAACAATATCTTTCTCTTGTTCCATTTTTAGCGGCCTTTTTGCAAAAAGAAAATGGGCGTATATTATTTTACGATTTACTTTTTTTTGAGTATAGCCAACCACATCAAATATTATTTTATGGTTATCATTGTGGCAAGTTACTATCGCATAATGATGTTGATCCTAAGATTTGGGAATTTTGGCAAAAATTAGGAGAGCTAAAAAATTATTCTGATTCAAGTTCATTTTATAATCAGCTCCCAATAAATTTTGAAAAATATACAGAACATCATAGTCAGTATTTTGTTGGACGAGATAATATTTATAATTCCCTTTTAGAAAAATTGAAGCAATTTCCATGTGGATATTTTTATTTGCGCTCTGAATCAGGTTTAGGAAAAACCGCATTTTTGAGCAAACTGTTTCAAGATATTCAAAGCATCAATAAAGAAGAAAAATCCGAGCATCCTTTGATTAGTAAAGATGCAGAGACAAGATTTGATATAAATGCGGATTCTTTTTTAGAACTATTTAATAAAAGAATTTTAGATCCAGAGCTTAAAAATTATTATTTTTTATGGCATTTTGCGACAAATTTTAATGGCTATAATGATCCATATATTATTTTTCAATCATGGTATTATCAAATTTATCAAAAAATTTATCGTTATGAATCGCATGAAATTCAAAGACTTATTCAAAGATTACCAACAAATATTGATTCGCTTGTTCGCAGTTTTTTAGATTTACTATATCGTTGTTCAGAAGAAATTTTGTGTTCTAAAAAACAAAAGATGATCTTGATCTTAGATGGAATAGATGTTATAAAAGCTCAATTACCTAGTAGCCCAGCATTTTTAAGTTTACTTTCAACCAAACTTCCTGCTCATGTATATATTATTTTAAGCTGGAAACTAGGAAGTGAAAGCGATTTATTATTAGAACACTGGCAAAAATTACTTAAAACACCATGTGAAGAAATTACTGGCTCACCTTTATCAAAATTAAGCTTTGAAGAAGTAAAAATTTGGTGTCAAAGACGCTTTGCTTCACAATTGATTCAAAAAAAATTACCGCTTTCTCTTGATATTTTAGCTAATATCCTTTGGGAAAAGTCAGATCAGGGAGATCCGTTATATTTAGCACTTTGTTCTTCCTTCTTCGAAAAAATTATTACATCTAATCCTTGCTTATGGCC
>CAZPDM010000099.1:2398-13960 GCA_964585305.1 uncultured Planctomycetota bacterium
CAAGATAGTTTAGTCAGTATCATTCCTCAATATCAGGAACTAGGAGATTGGCAACTTATATTTTCTTTAATCAGTGATGAACAATTTAAAGAACAGAAAATCCAAAAATTAAAAAGTTATGTTCCATTTTTGTCTGATGTAAGTAATGGCATGAATATTTGTTTTCGTGAAAAGAAATACCGAGAGGTTGTTTTATTAAGCTATCGCTATCATCATGTCTTAAGAGAATCTTTGCAGGAAATGTCAAAGTGTTTACAGTTGGCAATCTCTAGAGATTATGCTCTTTCTTTTGAAAAAATAAATATGATTTCAGAAGAAACATTTTGGCTAAAAAATCTTATTTTTTTAGTATGGTGTTCTCTTTATTACCAAGATTATCAGGATACAAAAAAAATTCTACAGGAAATTCAAAATGTTCCTAATGATTTTTTTGTTATATCTCCTGAAATTGAGCCTTGGTTTTTATTGATCGCAGAGCAGATTAAACAAAAGGGAATGTCTGTTTTAAATTGGATTACCAAACATAATTATTCTGGGATTGAGGCTATTGAGTATTTATTACGTGTGAATCAGAAAATAAAATTACAAGGAAAAGAATTAGCATCTTTTTTACATCATATTTTTAATTTTTTGGAACAAATCACTAAACAAACTCGTTCTTCCAGACATGATCCAAGTATACATAAATATTTGATGAGTGTTCTTCTCCTTTGGAAAAAATTAGAAACAGAAGAAACTTATCCCAAATTATGGGAACATCTTTTACGAATAGTTGCGCAAATCCAAACTTTAAGTTTGCAGTTAGAAATTCTTGAGAATATTACCTCTGCTGTTTTGAGTATTGCAAAAAAAGAATATTTCCAATTCTTAAAGCTACAGACAGTTCTTCCTAAATTTAGTCTCTTAAAAGATTCTTGCGATATTCCTAATTTAGTTGTATATGCACGATTATTATCAAGTTATAATCTTACAGAAGAGGCGAAAACAATATTAAATATTGCTATTAGTAATAATGCTTCTGAAAATTATAATAAAACAGAAGTTCTATTTCGTGGATTATTTCCTATGTTGATGGATTCTCATAGTAATAAAGCTGTTGTTGAAGTTTGGTGGCAATATCTTCAAGATATGCTTAAAATCAAGAGTTCAAACCGCCAAAGTAAATGGATAGATTGGCTAGCTTTAGGATTTTCCTATCGTAAGGAATGGGAAAAATCACTATCTTTACTTAATAGTTACCGGCCTGATATTTCAGTAGAACGTATTTCGATTATAAAAGAAATTCTAAGTCATCCTTCTTTTTTCCAGGAAACAACCCCTACAGTTGTTTGGAATATGCTGCTACAGGAGATAGAATTATTAGGAAAAGTCGAGGGGCAAGCAGATGTTTTAAGCTGTATTAGCCAAGGACTATTTTCTTTGAGAATGCCAACAGATAATTCTATTTGGACTCGTTATTTAGCAATTACAGAACAAATAGTAGAGGAACCTGCGAAAGAACGATTATTGGCTAATTTGGCAATTGGATTTGCACGTTTAGGATTTCTTACAAAATCTCAAACAATAATGACAAAAATTTCTATTTCTTCTCGTAGTGTCGCATTAGCAGAAACAGTATTACAGTTGGTACGTCGCAATGAATTTGAAGGTGCTTTAGAAAGTAGTAAAGAAATTCCTTCTCTTAAAGAACAATTTAGAGGTTTACAAGGCATCGCAGAAAGTATTCCGTCTCAATCTGCTAGCAAAAATATTTGGAAAAATCTTTTATCGGTAATGTTAAAATCTTTACTTCAAAGTCGTGTTTGGGAAGATATTCAAAATAACGTTGCAATTATTATTTCTAAATTTTTTAAAGATCTGGCCAATATAGATATGATTTCTTATTGGCATGAATTATGTCAAATTATTGAAGCCTTGCCGTATAATGTTCCAGACTCAGCTTCGTATAATGGTTTCCTACAAGAGTTTTCTACGACATTCACAATGGGGCATTTAGCAAATTGGCCTAGGGCCGCTTTAATTTTCCATTTAATGAATGAATTAGGAAAAATTTCTGAAATGAAAAAAGGTCATCCTATTTGGCAATGGATAGAAGAAGCAAAAAATCGTTTATATTTAGCATATCCTCGCGCTGTGCTTAATTTAAATGCTTTTAAGATTGCTTTAAAAATTGGTGGTTGGAATTTTTCTGAGCTTACTATTTGGTTGCAGGAAGCTGTTTCTTCTGCAGGCAATGAGACTAATAAACATTTAAGTTTGTTAATATTTAGTCATAGTATGGTATACTATCGTGCTTTAGCTAAAGAAGAAGAGGCCAGAATTGTTTTTCAAGAAATTTTAAATGTAGTACTTCATTCCCAGAAGCAAGAAATATCAAGTCTTTCTAAATTATTAGTTCTTTTAGTTGAGATTAATTTGGATGATTTTATCATTCCATTACTTGAAAAAACGATTTTATTTCCAGTAAAAGAACGTATAGAATTACCCGATTCTGAGATATTGCTAAATTTGGCTGAATTGTGTTTATCCGCACAACGTTCACAATGGTCAAGAATTTTGTTTTTTAGATTACTTCCACAAGTTACAAAAGAGGTCTCTCAATCCCTTACTAAAGTTACTCCTTTGTATCGAAAAATGCTAAACCTTTTACAAAAGATGTCAAAAGATAGCAATTTTAATGATTTTGTTGAATTGTGGAAACAGATTCAAGAAATGGTAGCTAATTTACCCACACAAGATATGCAAGAAGATTGTTTGGTTTCTTTAACCAATAGCCTTTATGAATATGGATTATTAGAAGAAAATTCCCAACTTTGGGAAAAGTTATGTCAATCTATTTCTCACTTTTTAAATACTGGAAAAAAGAATTCTATAACAGAAGATTTTTCTACTCTTCATAGCATCAATAAAAATATTCTTTCTTTAATCCATTATCCATTTACAGAAGAAGTCTCTCAACAGCTAAAGGATTATTTTCAACAAAGAAATGATTTTTTAAATAAATTTTTAATGGATAATTCGATTGAGAAAAAAAATCATTTTCAAGAAGAAATTAGTCAATTGCCAGAGTTTGTAAATTTAGAAAACGTGCAAGAATGGACAATGTCTCATTGGGCTAGATTGTTCAAAATATTTACACCTTCTTCTCAGCAAAAAATTATTAAAATGTTAGCAAATTCTTTTGAGCAACAAAAAAAGATAGATTCTCTTTTTGAACTTTGCTTGTGGATGCCTGATAACTTTGAAATATTATGCTTTCTAACTAACAAAATCTTATCAACAATTCTTTCGCAAGATAAAAATAGTTTCATTTCTTTAGTTATGGCGATTGCTCCATATTGGGGGCTTTCAGAATTTATTCAACCAGATTGGTAAAATGGCAGTTTAAATTGCCATAAAATCTTTCTTTTGGGCTTATAATGTTTGAAAATTTTGGTAGTAAATTCTAGGGATAAATTATGTTAGCATATAAATTTTCAATTGAAGAAATCATTCAAATAACAGGTGGTAAATTTATCCAAATAGGCAATAATCAAGAAATTTCTGGCATCAATACAGACTCTCGAACTATACAAGACGGCGAGTGCTTTATTGCAATACGTGGTGAGCAGTTTGATGGCCATGATTTTATTTCAGATGTTTGCAAAAAAAATATTCCTGCGTGTATTGTAGAAAAAAATATTCCTTCAGTTCCGGAAAGTATATCTGTAATTCAAGTAGATTCTACAATTTTTGCACTAGAAAAAATCGCTCAAGCTTACAGCCATAAATTTTCTGTAAAAAAAATTGCTATTACTGGTTCTATGGGCAAAACGACAACAAAAGAAATTATATATCAAATTTTAAATAGTGTACATCCTACGTTAAAAACACCTAAAAGTTTTAATAATAATATTGGTCTTCCCTTAACTTTATTAGAACTGAAGCCAGAGCATAAATTTGCTGTATTAGAAATTGGCGGAAATCATCTTGGGGAGATTAAGCATTTAAGTTCCTGGATTCAACCTCATATTGCAATTATTACTTGTATTGCTCCTTGCCATATTGAAGGCTTTGGTAGTTTAGCGGGAGTAGAGCAGGCTAAAGGAGAAATACTTGAGGGATTACAATCTGATGCAACTCTTATTATCAATGCGGATGATCCTGCATGTTGTCGTATTGCAAAAAAATTCGGTGGCCATGTTTTAAGCTATGGGTTACAACATGGAGATATTTGCGTTTCTAATTTACAAAGTAATAATAAAAATTTATCGTGGAAGATAGATAGTATTCCCTTTTATGCACCGGTTGTTGGCAAGCATAATATATATAATATCATGGCTGCTATTGCCGTAGCAAAACATGTTGGTTTAAGTATATCAGAAATTCGTACTGCTCTTGAATCCGCCTATCTTCCTCCTATGCGATTGGAAACACAAAAAATTTGTGATGTAATATTTATTAATGATGCTTATAATGCTAATCCCAAAGCTATGGCTGCTGCGTTGGATCATCTTCAGGAATATCCTACACATAGAAAAATTGCTATTCTTGGTTCGATGAGAGAGCTTGGCCAAGAAGCACAATATTGGCATCATTGGCTTGGGACGCAGACATATAATAAAGTGGATATTCTTTTTGCTTTAGGAGATGAATCTGTGGATTTAGCAAAAGGAGCTTGTGAAGCAGGGATTCCTACTGATCATATCTATCATTATAAGCAACCCGATGATGCTGCTCTTAGTCAAATTTGCAGTATTATAAAACCTAGAGATGTTATTCTTTTGAAAGCTTCAAGAAAGTTACAGCTAGAAAAGTTATATCAAAAAATAAAGGAAAGATTTGCTTAGAAAATTTTCATGTTTTTATAGCATGATCTTTTTTATGAAGGACAAGATATGAATTATGTTTTAACTGGTCGCACAGGATCAGGGTTATCTTCTGCGAAACGTGTATTTGAACGCAATGGATTTTTAATTACTTATCCACATTTATCCAATTTTCAACAAGACAGTTATATCACCACCCAAAATCATCTACTTGTTATTGATGTGAATACCGCAATTACTGATAATCAGACTGAACAACAATTGGTGCAGTACTATCAAGATTTTTATGCTGCGCTAAAAGGAAAGTTTAAAATTATTTTACTAGATGCTGATGAAAGTGTTTTATTTCGTCGTCAACAAAAAGATCAACTACCTCCCATATATTCTAAATTATTTAATATTCCATGGATGAAGGCTTTTAGCATGGAAAAAAAAGCCTTGGCTCCATTTTATGAAAATGCTGATTTTGTTTTTAATACTAGCCAAAGCTCTTCTCAAGAACTGGGACAAGCAATTGATCTTTTCTTAAATCTTCACATTGAGCGTAAAATAGATGTGGCTTTTTATAATAAACTGTTATCTTCTTTATATTATGAAGATTTTTGGGGAAATATTGGCTCTCGAATGAGCATTTTTCGTGAAATTTCTGCCCAACCACAGATTGTTGAAAAATTTTTATCTACCTTTGAAACAAAAATACAATCGCCTCTGCAATCTCCTGAAATTCTTGAGCGTTATCGCAATGCTAAGAAAATAGTTATTACAGGTATGGGTTCTTCTTTTTATGCAGGAAAAGCAGTTAAAGATATTTTACAAAAATGCTACAATCTTAGCTTACCATTGGATTGCATTCCTCTTTCTGAATTGACATTTGGAAATTTGCAAAATGTTTTGGTAATCATCAATTCTAATAGTGGCGAGACAGGAGAAATTAAAGAATGCTTCCGACGCAATTTATTTGCTGAAACTGTTGGGCTTATTGGTATCACAAATTATCCTGAATCTTTTCTCGGTAAAAAATGCCTAGAAAATGGAAATTTATTATTTCATCTAGATGTGCTAAAAGAAGAAAGTATTCCAGCAACTGTTAGTGTTTCTGCGAACCTTCTTATTTTAAGTGGGATTGTAACAAATCTGCAAAAGATTCAACAACCTCAAAGTCATATTGTAGAAAATTTCCTCCAAAATTTACAACCATTGCCACAGTTTTTAAAAAGTTTGCTTTCCCAGGGTATGATGAACCAAATCTTTTCATGGACAAGCAAAATGGCAAATAATTTTAAAATAGGAACAGGTTTTGTTGTAGGATGTGGCGCAATTACGTCGATTTTATCAGAAGTGGCTCTTAAAGGAATTGAATTGGCCAGATTACATCTTTCTCCATTGGAACATTCTTTTGCACATGGCCCGCTTAATACACAAACCTTAGAAGGTGCTATTTACTTGCAAGATACTTTGACTTCTAAAGAAGTTGTGATTAAGCATATCGAAAAACTGATTCAACATTGCCCTGTTTTTGCTGTTGGTCCTTATTGGGATTTAGATCTGCCTAATTTGCATACTTTTTCTTGCATGGCTGCTAATCCTACACTCAATATTTTTGGGCAGCTAATGATTATGCAACTTGCATACGCTGTTTTTGGATTGATTAAAGGTGTTAGTGTCCATGAAATCTGTCAGCCATCTATGTTACAAAAGGTTGTTCTATCAAGCCCAATTTCGTAGTTAATTTTTGATAAAAAAAATAGTTTTTTTAGAAATTTGTATATATTTTTAACATTTTGTAAAGAAAATACTTATAAAAGTATATTATTCTTGATGAGGATAGCAGAGTATATTTTTTTATAGAAGAAATATTTTTTCTTGTTATTGCTTAAAAAAATGTGCTAAAATCAAGTAAATGGCCATTTTGTATATGGCAAAGTAAACAAAGTCAACCTAAAGCTATTGGCAGAATGATATTTTGCCGATCGTAGGAGATTATACTCTGTTATCTAAAATTAAGTTACTTGCACCTGGCACTAAATTGCGAAAAGCCTTGGATGATATTTTAAAAGCTAAATTTGGTGCCTTAATATTATTTGCTGACGAAATTGAAAAGCATGAAAGTATACTCCAGGGCGGTTTTAGATTTGATATTATTTTTTCTCCTGAAAAACTTTATGAACTTGCTAAAATGGATGGTGCAATCATTCTCGATCAGGAAGGCACAAAAATTTTAGGAGCAAATATTCATTTAGTTCCTGATTCTTCAATTCCCACTTCTGAAACTGGAACAAGACACCGTACCGCAGAACGTGTTGCTCGTCAGAGTGAATGCATGGTAATTGCTGTTTCCCATCGCCGTAATATTATTACTTTGTATTATAAGACTAATAAATATTTGCTTAATGATACTAGTTTTTTAATGCCCCGTGTAAGCCAAGCATTGAATACTTTGGATAAATATCGCCAAAATTTTGATAAATTTATCAATCAAATAGATATAGAAGGTGTTAGCAGCCAACCACAACTTCGTAACATTGTTACAATATTGACTAAGGGCGTGGAGATTTTAAAAATTCGAGAACAAATTGATCCCTATTTGATTGAATTAGGTGTAGAAGGTAAACTTGCTAAAATGCAATTAGAGGAAATCCTTTGGGATATGGAATCTATTTTGCTTATGTTTATTATGGATTATTGCGATCATGAGATTACAGAAGAAGAAAGTAAAAATATTCTTACTTCTTTGCGAAATCTTAAAGAACTGTCCCCATTGTTAGTTGCAAGAGGGTTAGGATATGATTTAACAAATACTTCACAGTTAGATGAAATGACCCTTCCTGCAAAAGGCTATCGTATTTTAGTAACATTTGCTAGAATTCCTATCAGTGTTGCGAATAATGTTGTAAGCACATTTAAAAATATATGTCAAATTAGTGCCGCCAATATCGAAGCTCTTAAAGTTGTCGAAGGCATTGGTCATAAACGAGCTTTAGCTATTCTTGACACAATTGAAAGTTTTTCTCAAAGACGGCATACTTAATTTCTTTATCTAAAAGTAGAAGAATCCGCTGAAGTGTTCAGCGAAAATATATAAAAAAAAATTTCCACTAGAAATTTTGATATTTCTAGTGGAAATTTTTTTGTTGAAATTATTTTCTTTTTTTTATTAACCATGCAAAAAGAAATAACGCAATACAACATAAAGAATTTGGTTCTGGAACTACCATATCAACAGTTGATATATCCATGCGGAAAGAAAGCCCTCCGGAGTCTGTCGGAGAAAGATTTCGTACCGCAAGAACAATTGTGTTTGTTCCGATAACCCAATTGCTTGAGCTGAAGGTTCCAGCAGTAGAGTCAAACGATTGTCCACCTAAGTAGCCATTTGTAATAGCTCCACTACTACCAATGAGCAAACGATGCGGATTGCCATCGCTAAAATTATCTCCAGTTAATGAACCTTCAAGGGCAACAAATTTACCATTGATAAAAATATGAACATCATTATCTACTGCAACTCTTATATCAGCAATAATAGATGAAAATGATGTCAAATTAAAACTGGCTTGATAGAAACGTATTCCATTTGCAGAAAAAAGATTTGTTGCTCCAGATATTCCATCTACATGTGTGCCGCCTGCTGTTGGAGTTATTGTATATGTACTTGCATTTGGCAGACTGGAAACGCCTGACCAGGGAACATTATTATCTACAAGTACCGTTGAACTTTGCAGCCATTGTGTAGTATTGGAAACCAGTGTAATGCTGGCAGCAAAAGCAAATTGAATCGAAAATATAAAAGAAATAATAAGAATGAGGATATGTTTCATAATTTTTGTGGAAAACCACACCTCCTTTTACAAAAAATATCTAATTCCATTTTACTATTTTTTTAGAGAATAGCAAATGTTTTTTAATTTAATTTCTTATTTCCATCCGCTGCTACGACGCCAAATTCTATATTTAAAAGTTACCCACCAGGAATATGAATGCAGCGGTAAATCTTCTACGATAATATCATTTTGGGTTTGATTTTTTAGTTTTACTTGAAAAAGGCCATTCCATGTTTCCATGACAAAAACAATTGATTTTGCATAATAATCGGCTTGGAAAATTGTTACATGCGATGGATTATCTTGATAATATTTAGTAAAATTGCCATTTTCTTTTCGAATCATTTCAACAACAAGATGTTTCACTTTGATTTTCTCTACTTTTCCTTCTTCAAATCTTATTGCATCTACAAAGCCTGATGACAAATCTATCATATATTCTATGTATTCTATATCTCTCATCGAGCCATAATATAAAATTCTGAAAATCTTATATATAAAGTCTATGATAGCATTTGGATGTTCTTCATTTTCTCTTATAATTCGGTAGGAAAGAATGAGCTTATTTTCTTTTAAGTACGGGTAATAAAAAATTTCTGTTGGGGGGAATCTAAGATTTTTGCTATATGCGATAGAAGGCTGAAGTTTTTTTGCAATTTCTGAAATTTTTATTGACAAGGAATCGTTTGCTGAAACAGTGTATTTTAAAAAATTGTTCGTTTGTATGATCGCAAGAATATGCTCTAAAGCTAACATTAAAAGTATTATGATGGCAACTATCAGCATTATTTTTTTTCGTTTGTTTTTACTATTTTTCATAAAAATTGTATAAAATTTCTGTCTTTTTAGATTCTTGACAAATTCAATAGAAATAGATAAACTTGCTCTACATAAACTAAAAATATCAAAATTGGGATAATCTTTGGAAAAAAAACTAACCTATATGGTTGGAAACGAGAAAAGTCTTATGCTTACTTATGCAAATATTCGAACTAAGTTTAGTTGGAAAGAAGCCTTTTTAGGGTGGGGTGGTGTTATGCTCATCTTAGCAGGGATTCTTTTATGTATTGGTTTAATGGGAATTTATAGTGCTTCTTATAATTATAAGACTCAGACGTATAACACCTTTATTTATAAACAAATGGTTTTTGCTGTAATTTCTATTGTTCCATTTGTCTTTGTTCTTTTAGTTGATTATACTTGGCTTGTTAAAAAAGCATATTGGATTTATGCTGGCGGCCTTCTATTATTATTTGCAACAGCTTTGTTTGGTACAGTACGGAATGATTCAAAACGTTGGCTTAATTTGGGAATTGTGATGCTTCAAACAGCAGAAGTAATGAAATTAGCAATACTCCCTATTTTAGCAAGAATACTTACACAAGAACGGACAAATTCATTTTGGGATTTGATGGCTCCCTTACTTTTAATTGTCGCACCAATGCTTTTAATTATGAAACAACCTGATTTAGGGACTTCTCTAGTCTTTGTTCCTATTGTGTTTGTTATGTCTTTTGTTGCAGGTGTTAAAGTAAAGTATCATTTTATGGTGATTGTCTGTATGCTTATGTTAGCATTTTTTTCTTTTTTCTATCTTTTGCACGACTATCAACGCAATCGAGTGTTAATGTTCCTAAGACAAGGTTCTATGAGTCAGGAAGAAAAGCAAGGAACAGGTTATCATCTTTATCAGGCTAAGATTGCATTTGGTAATGGTGGATTTTGGGGAATGGGATGGCAAAAAGGCACTCAAAATCGCTTTAAATATTTGCCTGAAAACCATACAGATTTTATTTTTGGGGTTATTGGCGAAGAATTTGGTTTTGTTGGTACAACAGGTTTATTACTGATCTACCTTTGTCTTTTTGTTGTTATGCTAAAGATTTCTCTAAATGTTTTAACTCCCATTGGGCAACTGATGGCTGTAGGTGCAACTACTATTTTGATTACGCATACAATTATTAACATTTCTATGACTATTGGTCTCATGCCTGTTGTAGGAATTCCATTGCCTTTTGTTTCTTATGGTGGTTCGGCACTTATGTTTAATTTTATTGAAATAGCTCTTGTATTTTCAATCTCTGGGAGAACTATTGATTCAAATGATTCTTAAAGATTTTGTTCGGATTTTCTTTTTATAAATAAGAGTTCTGTTGTTCCATAGTCTCGTTTATCTGCCACATATAATTCAGCAGGCAAAGGCATTCCTGCTAAAGCATTTCTTCGATAGTGAGTAACAATCCAAGCATTTTGGGCAGTAAGATTCACTACAATTTTATTTAAGTATTCTAATATTTCTCTACGAGTAATAGGATTGTCAAAGTAATGATACGGAGGATCAAAGAAGATAAGATCAAATTTTATATTTGATAAAGTAGGAATAATTCGAAAGGCATCTGCTTTAAATAAATTTACTCGTTCTTTGAAACGGCATTTTTCTACATTTTTTTGTAATATTGCAAATGTTTCCGAAGATTTTTCTACAAAGTAGCCTTGTTTTGTTCCTCTGGATAATGCCTCTAATCCTAATGCTCCTGTCCCAGCAAAAAGATCGAGTACAACTTCACATTGAGAAATATCTTGTGATAAAATATTAAATAGTGCTTCTCTGGCTTTTGCCAGCATAGGTCGTGTTGTTTCTTTTCCTTTGGGACTAAGCAACGCTACACCACGTGCTGTTCCTGCAATAATTCTCATAAAATCTATACTTCTCTCTATATTCGATTGTAATGAAATTTCAATCGAGTTAATAAATTTGAAATAAATTATTCTTCTAATGTTTTGCGGATTTTCATTGCTAACTCATTTTTAGAAAACGGTTTTTGGATAAATTGGATATTTTCTTCTAAAATACCGTGTTGAGCAATGACATTAGAAGTGTGACATACCTCATGGCAAGCCATGAGGCTTCGACAAGAAAATACCTGGACTAA
>CAZPDM010000100.1:0-13282 GCA_964585305.1 uncultured Planctomycetota bacterium
TTTATTTGACGTTTGGTATTATACCACTTCTTTTAAATTTGTCAAGAGTTTTTTTTAGAGATTTCTAAGATTTTTTTATTTCTCTTTTATTTCTCTAATTTTTCTCTTTTTTACTTATAACGGGAATAAGTATATCAAATTACCTTCAATTTGTCAACTGAATTTTATTGATAAAATAAAAAAAGTTTTTAACACATTAATATATATAGATTTAAAACTTTGTTTATTTTAGATAATTGGCATACTTTTAGCTAAAGATTTTTTTATGGCTTCATTGTAGCTTGGCCTTTTTGCCAATTGCATGGGCAAAATTCATCTGATTGTAAAGCATCAAGAATGCGTAATACTTCTTTTACATTACGGCCAATTTTAATATCATTAACAGATACCCAACGAATAGTCCCATGTGGATCAACAATATATGTTGCACGGAAAGGGACTTTTTCTACTGGATGTAGAATTCCTAGAGATTCTGAAAGTTCTTTACGATAATCTGAAATCATAGGGAACTTTAATTCTTTCAAATCTTTATGTTCTCTCCGCCAAGCTAAATGTGCAAATTTACTATCGCAACTTACACCAAAAAGTAAAGTGTCTCGAGTTACAAACTCTTGCTGGTGTTTATTGAACTCTATAATTTCTGTAGGGCAAAAAAAAGAAAAATCCAATGGCCAAAAAAAATATACTGCCCATTTATCATTTTGGGTAGAAACTTCTGCGAATTCTTTGTCCTTTTCCATAGAAACAACTGCAGAAAGCTTAAAATTTGGAAATTTTTCACTAATTCCTAAAAATTTTCCCATATATTATATCCTTTAAACTGGTATTTGCTATACAAAATAGCAAAATATAATTAAAAAAATTTGGAAATTAACCTTTGATAAAATTATACTAAAAAATAATCTCTGTTGCAATGCTTTTTATTTTTTTATTTCTTTATTATAACTATATGAGAAGTCAATTATTATATTGATTAAATTAGAAATTGTATATTTTTTTCTTGCCATGTAGAAAGAAAAAACTAAAATATAAAATGTTCGTTTCTTTTGAGAAACGAGATTTTAGAAACTTTATTAAGTGAGAGAAGATGTCTTTTGTCTGGACATACTAAATTATGGAAATACCTGCAAAAATCGGCAAATATACGGTTATGCAAAAATTAGGCGAAGGTGCAAGTGGGTGTGTGGTTAAAGCAGAACAAGATATAATACATCGTATTGTCGCTATGAAAATTCTGTTTCCTGCGTTAACTCAACGAAATCCTTTAATTATAAAACGTTTTAAACGTGAAGCAAGGTTAGCAGCGTGTCTATTACATCCAGGAATTGTTCCTATTTTTGAAATAGACGAATATAAAATAGATAAAGATAAAGGATTTCATTACTATACTATGCAATATATTCGTGGGATTCCTATGTTGGATCAAGTAAAAAACGACTCACTTACATTTGATAATCGTCTAAATATTTTAATTGAATTATGTGATGCTATTGCTCTTGCTCATAGCAAAAATATTGTCCATCGCGATCTTAAACCACATAATGTTATTATTACCCAAGAGGGGCATCCTGTAATATTAGATTTTGGCATTGCAAAATCTTTGCAGGACGAAGAGCAGGTTACATTAGTAGGAAATATATTAGGTAGTGCACATTATATGGCACCAGAGCAAGCCATGACAGAAAAAATTGGAACATTTACAGATGTTTTTGCTTTGGGTGTTATGATGTACGAATTTATGACAGGGGAACGTCCTTTTCAAGGAGCCAATGTAAAAGAGTTGGTTCAAAAACGTATTGAATATACTAAAAACCCCGAAGCATATTTGCCACCTTCTATGCAAGCACTTAAACCGGATATTCCTGAAGAATTTGATGAAATTGTTTTTCGTTGTATTGCTGCCTATCCGAAAGATCGTTATCAAACTGCTGGAGAATTGCTTAGTGCTCTTCAAGATTTTCTAAAAAGAAAAGAATCAAATAAAACATCTCCTCCAACAACAAAGTTAGTTCGTACAACAAAAAAATTAAAATTGCAAGTAAATAAATTTAAGTCATATTTTATGCCATTATTACTTGGAATTTTCTTGTTTGTTAGCATAATTTCAGCAGGAATTGGAGTAATGAAAAGTAATTCTCCTCAGTTAGTCCCGATTCAAGAATTCCAAAAAGAAATTAGCCAAAAGTTAGCTTTAATAATCGAACAAATAAAAAATATTCAAAAGAAATAACTATATGCCTAAGCTAATGATTATTGCTGGAGAAAATAGTGGCATGTTTTACCCTATTGATCAAGCCAATTTAATTATTGGTCGTTCAACAGAGGTTATTATTTCTCTTCAAGACCCACGTGCATCAAGAAAACATGCCGCTATATCAAAAATTGACAATGAATTTTATTTAGAAGACCTTCAAAGTCAAAATGGAACATTTCTGAATGGACAAATAATTAAACAACGCTGTAAACTAAAAGATAAAGATAATATTCGTGTTGGAAATACTTGGTTTACTTTCTCAATTGAAGAAAATATTGCAGACACTGGAAATTGTTTTCATGGTTATCAAATTTTAGAAAAAATTCTTGAAGATACTACCGGAAAAATTTTTATTGCGGAACAAAAGTCTTTACAAAGAAATGTTCTTTTGTGGATTATGGATGTTTTAGGGTCTTCTCAAGAACAATCTTCTACCCACAATATATTTATTGAAAATATTTCTAAAATTGCTCATTTATTTCATCCTAATATAATGATGTTGCTTGATTTTGCAATATTAGAACATCTTTGTCTTTGTTCATTTGAAGAGGTAGATTTTCATTCTCATGTTCATAATTATGTAGAAAAAAACGCACCCATTTCAATTGAAAAGATTTTACATTTAGCAATTCAGGCAGCTTCAGCTCTTGAGTATGCTCATGCAAATAATATTTTTCACTTACATTTAACTAGTAAAAATATTCTTATTCTGCCTCAACAACAAGATCGTATTGTTTTGACAGAATTGGGTGTTTCTCTCTTTTTAAATGCTACAGGTTTATTAAATACAAAAAACATTTTAGGAACTTGGGAATATATTGCTCCAGAACAAATTATTCCAGGAAGCAAAATAGACCAACGCACAGATATATATGCTTATGGATGTTTTTTATATCACTTACTTACTGGAATGCCACCTTTTTCAACAGACAGTCCCTCTGGGTTATCCAAATCCCATTTAGAAGATGCTCCAGCTCCACTATTAGGAAAGAGAGCTGATATTCCTGAATCCTTTGCAAATCTTGTTCACATCTGCTTAGCAAAAAAAATAGAAGAACGATTTTCTTCATTCAGTGAAATTAAACTAGAGCTATTGAATATCCAAAAAAAACTTGCTCAAAAAAAAGCTACTTCTACTATTCCAGTCTCTCGAACTTCCATTACTTTAAAAAAATGGTGGTTCATTTTCCCTATTTTAGCTATTTTATTGGGGATTTTAGGATTTTTTTCTCTTCCGTTGTTTTCTAATTTTTTTTAGCTAGCGTGGGAATATTTATCCCATGGAGAAACAATTAAATGTGTGCAGAATATAATTATACAGTCCAAGAAAAATCACTAACTCAAGGATTTTTAACAAAATATTTTTGGGAACCTATTGTTAGTAAAATACCAAATAAAATCAAACCTAATTCAATAACTGTTTTTGGTGCAATTTTTATTCTTATAAGTATATTTTTTGTCTGGTTGGGATTACGAGGATATAATGTTGGGTTTGCAATAGCTGCTTTTTGCATTTTTGTATATATGACATGTGATAATGTGGATGGTCCTCATGCACGAAAAACAAAGCAATCTTCTCGACTTGGAGAATTCTTGGATCATTGGTTCGATGCAATCGATTCTGTAATTATGAATATGTGTATTTTAGCAATGCTTAATTTTTCTGGTTGGTTAGCAATTGTTTGTATGGCTTTAGTTGCAATAGCTTTTTTTGCAACAATTTGGGAACATTATCATACGGGAATATTTCATAGTGGTAAAATTGGATCAAATGAGGCATTATTACTTATTATTGCAATCTATTTTTCTATGACTTTTTTTTATGGAAATCCTTTATTTAAATTTCAAGACTATAAAACTATAAATTTTGCTTCTGTTATTTTATATCTTACTGGTTTTGGTTGTTTGTTTACAATTATTGGAATTCTCTTACGTGTTCGAAAAAATTTCTTAGAATTTGCTCCAATTTTATTGATTATCTTTGCTGTTATAGCTTGGTTTTATAACGGATTATTAACAGATAATCATACAGTTTTCTTTATTTTAATTGCTAATTTATTCTTTTGTGGTCGTTTCTTACTTATGAGACTAGCACAAATTCAACTTCCTAAAAGAATTCAGATTATATATATTATAGGAATAATTAGTCTTATTCTTCCATGGTTGAATCCTTGGATTGATAGTTATTATTATTTAATTTATCAATTATTTGTGTTAGGGCTTCTTGGACTTAGTTTATTTATAGATATAATACTTGCTTTAAAACATCTAGGAACATCTCAAAAAATATAGCAAAAAAAATCTCTTGCTTTGTTCTAGCAAGAGTTTTTTTTTGCTATATTTTTGCTTGTAGATATTTTTTTCGCAAGTTTTCTGACAGTTTTTCAATTGCATATCGCAGCATTGTTCTTGGCATATTTTTATAATGGATTTTCAGAAATTCTTCTTCTATAATTTGATTCCGTTTTCCAATTTCTCTAAGCATCCAGCCTACTGCTTTATGAATAAGATCTTCTGGATCATTGATTAACATTTGAGCAATATGCAATGTTTCAGAAAATTCGCCACTTTTTATATAGAGGAATGTCGCCATAATAGCAATTCTTCGTTCCCAAAGTAGTTTAGATTTTGCTAATTTGTGAATAACTTGTTTGCTGCGATTTGCCAAATAATCCCCAACAATATGTTCTGCTGAAACGTCTACAAGATCCCAATTATTGATAAAACAGGTATTTTTTATGTATATATTAAATATTTGATGTTGTATAGAAGCATCTCCATTTTTATAAAGATGAATTAAAATGAGAACTGCTAAAAATCTTGCTTCGTGAATAGACGATTGTAATAATTTAATCAATTCTGAAAAAGAAATAGAGATATATTCTTTCACTAACTTTCTTAGTTCTGGAACACGAATTCCAACAAAAATATCTCCTTCTGCATATTCTCCTTTGCCAGTTTTAAAGAATCTTTGTAGTATTTTAGCCTGCTCTTTATTTCCTATTTTTTTTAATCGTTCGCATATATCTTTTGCTTTCAACGTAATTTTCCTTTACAAACACCAAAAAAAATGCCTAGTTAAAGAAGAAAGAGTCGTTAATTAACAACTCTTTCTTCTTTTTTTATTGTTATTTAATTGTAATGACTTGACCTGTAGAGAAAGCGGTAAATTCAGGGGCATACATTCCTTGAATGGTAGCAGGGCCTACTCGAAATTCACCTGCCATTGTAGCACGGAGTCGATATGTGAAATTATATTCGCCTTGTGGAAGCCATTCAAAGAAGAAGTTTGTTCCAGAATCACGAACTTCTTCATACCAGTATATTCCTAAATCCCATTTATGTCCGCTTAGAGTGGTTTCGGGCTCAAAGCCAGCAGCACGTGGGTCGCGCAAATGGACATATTCCATCTGATGTTTGCTACTGATACTAACATGTACTTCTACTTGATCGCCTACTGCTAAGATGGTTGTAATGTCTTCAAGTGGTTTAAGAACGTATTCGCTACCTTCGTGTTTGCGCAGGAAATATTTGCGTGAAATTTTTAAGAAATCTCCACGTTCTTCGGTAGGCATTTTTTCTGTGGAATAATGCCATGCCATAGATGCAAACATATATCCCGGGCCTGTTTTGCTAACTTTGACTTTGGCCATTGTTTTAGGATTGATTTCTTTTGCAGATGTAACGAATTGACGGTGCGCGCCTGTATAGCTATCAGGCTCAAATACTAATTCCTGGGTTTTTGGACCAATGGTAAGAGAGCATGTTTCTTTTTTGCCCAGGGCATTTTGACGATCAAGAATATAAACAAGCGTATAGATGACTTCTGCAGTTGCGCGTGTAGATTTCCATTGGTTACATTTCTTATTAAGCAACAACCAGAGTATCATACCATCAGTATTTTTTTCATCTTCTGGTTTGACTTCTGCTAGACAACGTAACGTAAAGGCATGGGATTCAATACTATCATTGTACCATAGCCAACTGCGATCTTCAGCAGCCCAGAATGTTCCTTCATCTTCGCGTGTGATGGCACTATCCATAATGCTTTCAAGAACAAGTTTTGCGTCTTTACTACGATCCATACGATGCAAGGTTAAAGAAAGATAGGCTTTGAGATACGGACACATTTTTTTCCAATTTGCAAAGGCAAAGTTTAACATTTGTTGGCGTTCGTCCTGACTAAAAGCATGTTCATACAAAGAAACATCTTTATAGCAAGATAGAACATAATTCAAAAATGTAAGAAAATAATAATTATCCGGGTGCAACCAATTCGCTTCACTATGGATATGTTTTCCTACATAACCCCAGGCATTTCTAATCATTTCCGGAGGAATATCAATTTTAAATTCCTGGGCTTTGGCAAAGCCATGCAACATATACAAAGTAATGTAAGGACTTGGAGGACCACCTGCCCACCATGGGAATGCACCATCGCCATATTGAGCTTTTTGAAGTTTTTGCAAGCTGTCTTCACGCTGGGCTTTGGCAATCTTAGGATCAAGGACATTGATGAGATTTGCCATATCATTATGTCCACCTTCAGAAAGGTTTAGCCAAGGTGTTTCTTCTAGTGTCATCTTTCGGTTTGCATCTTCTTTATTCCATGCTTGCAATTGTGTCTGTCGTTTAGAAAAATCCTGCGCCATCTTTGCAATTGCTGGGTATTGTTCATATAAAGAACTGACCATTCCTGTACATAAGAAACGGTTAAGTGTTTGCTCAACACATTCGTAAGGATATTGTGTAAGATATGGCAAGGCTTGTAAAACAGAGTAAAGAAGTTGAGCATCAACAGTAACAACAAGAGATTGATGAATAAGGGTGTCGTCCTCAAGAGATTTTTCCAAATCCGCTAAATACATCGTTTTGGTCTGATTCTCTTTAAGTGTGATAAATTTAGATTGAACAAGATGTATTCTGCTGGGCAAAACAGGCAACGGGCGCAATTCGCCGTCCTGGTAATCTTTTGCTTTACCAATGATCTTAAAAATATAGGTACGAATACCATGCGGAGCTTGTAAAGCCCATGATACTGTTGTGCTACCTTTTCCAGCCATTTTCCAAGGTTGTTCTAGTGTAGTTATGCCAAATTCTTTGGTTTTATCTTCTTGTGTATCGGCATCTAAGATAGCAATATTGACAGTTCCTTCCATAGCTTCATCAGTAGCATTGTTTACCATAACTTTAAGAATACCTGCATCGCCTTCTCTGAAAAACCTGGGCAAATAAGGTCGTATCATTAGATTCTTGCGAGTAATAACTTCCCGTTTTTCTGTCATAAAGCAGAGGTCTTTAGTTAAGGCATGTACATATAAATTCCATGATGTAACACTATCTGGAATTTGGAATTGGATTTGAACATTTCCATTAGCATCTGGAATGAGATGTGGTTGGAAAAATGCGGTCTCTGCAAAATTGCTACGAACAGTATTTGTTTCTTGTGCAGGCGAGCGTTCTGGTTTTTCAGGTAATTTGGAAGTTGTCGTATCATTTGTTGAAATAGAAGTTTCTGACGGAGCTGGTGGTTCCTTTCCATTTTTCGACTTTTCTTTTTTTTCCATCTTTGGAGATTCGTCAGCTTTATAATCTTCTTCAACAGCTCCTGCTCCATCCATTGCCATATCATAATATCTTCTATGGCGATAACCTAGCCCTCCAATTGGGTAGCTATCATACAAAATGAACGAATCCTCAGACCATTCTGTGAAACCTGGTAATTCATACCAATCATAATAATCCAACATTGAGAATTGTTGCATACTAAGATTGCTATCTACTGAAATAAGTCCCGTTTTATAAGGATAAAGTGAGCTAAGTTGAGGATAAGAATGTGGGACAAAGAAATCCAAACTACGATCATACATATAAGCTAGAATTTCTGCTGCCATTTTTTCTGATTTTGGGCCTGCAATATTTACTGTCCAAGTTTCTTTTTGTCCTGGTTGAAGTAAATTACGGAAGCTGCTGAAAGTGATTTTGAGGTCTTTATTATTCCATGGGATATAAATATTTTCTTCTTGATTATAGAATCGATAATCTTGTATTGCCCAAAGGCGTAAGCTAAAACCGCCTCGAAGTTCTTTTGTGATAGGAATTTCCTCTAATTGAGTTCTTGTCTTAGCAGTATGTCGTAAAAGTTTAATATTTTGTTGATATTCTAAATAAAAGTTTTGATTATCAAAACCAGAACCGTAAAAGATTAAAGCAGTTTCCCCAACTTTATAATGGCTTTGTCGAGTAAGTAGAAAAAACGGAATATTAAGTCTTAAATTATCACTCGCAACAATAAATTCTTTTTGAGTTATATATTCACTTTCCCAACGATCTTTTGTGCTGTAATAGAGGCGATAGGCACCTGCTGCAAGTTTTCCTAACGTTGCAATAGCTTTCCCTTCAGCATCATGACTTAGTTTTCCTTCTTGTATAAGTTCTCCAGATTTAAATGCGTAAAGGTATTCAGCTAATTCTTTATTTTCTTCCCAACGTGGTCGTTTTGTATCCCCATCACTAACTTTTTGACCTTCAGTAATCATAACTGGAAATTTTTCAGGAGTAAGAACTTCATCTGGTTGTTGCAATTTTACTAAACGGTAATGGCCTTGACCTGCTTGTGGTACATCGCTTAAATCTGTTCGTGTCAAAGTAATATTGACATTATCTTCTGGTACAAAAAAATTATATGGCAAACCGTAGTTCGCCTTGACTGCAACAAATCCTATAGGATATGTACTATCGCTGGTACGAGTTTCGCCCCCCTCATCTGTAATTTCCACAGCAATTTTAAAATTATAATAGATATCTTTGTTTTTTAAACTAGGATCAGCTTTAGGTGTAAACGGAACAGTAAATTTTCCTTCTGCATCTAATGTAGTTTGCCCTGCGGCAATTTCATAAGTATAACGACTTTCATCTTGACGAGGATAAAACCACCAATACCACCAAGGCCATATAGGAGCACGTGTAACGCGATAGTTTATTTTTCCTGCCGTTACAGGTAAACCAAAATAATACATTGCTTGCCCAGTAATTTTAGCTATATCATTGAGACGTAACGCTTCTTTGGGCTTATCAAGTTTTACTTCAAAAGTTGGACGTTTGTATTCTTCAACACGAATTGTGCTATACCCTGTAGCACTTTCTGAAATAGCCTCAAGGCTATATTGTCCTAAAACACGTCCTGATGGAATCTCAAATTCACCAGAAGCAGTACCATAATCATTTGTAATAAGATTTAAACTGCTAATTTCTTTCCCATTTGGATCAGCAAAATTTATTTTAAGTGGCTTTTTAGCTAAAACAGAGTATTTTCCTGTAGTATTATATCCTTGATATGTTACAACTTTTACATATAGTTTTTGCAACGGACGATAAATACTTCGATCGGTATAAATAAAACAACCTCTCATTTGAGGCTCAGAATACCATTGATTAAGATATATATCATTACTGTCCCAGGAAATTTGCTTATCTTTTTTGACAACCAAAAATAAATTGCTGCGTTCGCTATTTTTAAATACTACACTGCCGGTAATTCCTGTTTGTGCCTCGCGAATTTTTTTCATGCCTCTATCATAGTCATATTGATATAATATAACATTGGCATCTGCCACAGGTGTTCCGTTGGTCCCATGAGTAACAAAAACTTCCCAACCTTTTTCACGTTGATGGAGTGTTGTAACTAAATCACTTAACATTAAATATTGTGCGGTAAGTTTATTCTGATTTTTTGAGAAATTTTTATTTACTGAGGCTATAATAAGATAAAATCCATGTTCTAATGATGCTGGAGTATTACTGTATGCAGAGTGCATTTGATAATCATGACATTCTTGCAAATCAATATCCCAACTCGCAGCAATTTTGTTGCCCATAATTTTTTCAATATATTCACTCTCAATGCTACCGGGCCAATGTTGTTTGCGATTAAGCCATTTATCGAAATTTGTATGATAGGCACGGAAATATACTTTTGTTAAATTTTTATATGAAACTCTTATGGAACTTACACCAGGCCGATCTAAACTCATACTTTCAATTTCCAAAGCTGGAGCTTCTATAGATCGAGCCAAATGTAAACACTTTTTACCACCTAAACTTTGTGGATAACGTTCATAGCCATTCATTGCTGCTTCATGGCTTGCCACCAAATCATTTTTACGTTGCAAAAGAATAGCATATTGATATTGTCCTGCAGACCACCAAGAATATTGGCTATAGCCATTAAGCAGTTCTTGCAGTTTGTCAATTAAAATTTGAAGTTGTTCAGAATTGACAAATATAGGAGATAAATATTTGAAACGAAGTAGCTGGCTTTCTAATGCAGATTCTTCCAACTTTTGGTTAAGATTCCAACGATAAAGATTATCTAGTAAATTTACCATTCTGAGAATAGGATGGTTTTTAATATTACTGAAAAATTCTTCAGCTTGTGTTTGTCGTTGACTAGGATGATTTACCAACATGGAAAAATCAAGTAAATATTTTTCTTTAAGTTCGATTGGTTTCCATGTATTTGTATTTGCTAAAAATTGTACCCATTGTGCTACTAAAAAGTCATAGCATGTTGCAGCAATATTTTCTGGATAGCCATTGCGATTGAAATATTCAGGAAACTCAGTTACTTTTAAAGTACCTAATACTTCACGATACTGATAACTTTCGGAGTATTGATGGTTGATTTCTTCAAAAATATCGTATGCAGTCCATTTTTTTAAATCAACACCTTTTTGAGAAACAACTTTTTCGCGTTGGTTAATTTCCCAAGAATAGTTGTTGTAATAATCCATTAAGGTATTAGCATAAAATAAATGAACTAATGCTTTATACTTTGCCTCTGTTGGCCAGGCATTTTCCATCATAAAACGTACTGCTGTTTCGTAGCTGTGCAAACCACGCTTTAAGGCAATCAATTGCATAAAGGACTTTGTCCATTCTGATTGATTTTGCTCAGCTTTGGCTTTTTCATAGATTTGCTCAACTTTTGTGGCAGCTTCACTATATTTTTGTTCATCTTGCAATTGTTTAACCTCCTGCCAAGCATTGAGGAAGTTTGGAACAGCCGGCGGTACCGGATCAATTTGTCCCAAACAACTTAGCGGTAAGAATGCTAAGATAAGAAAATATAATAAAAGATATTTTTCCATAACCACGATTCCTTTATTTTTAACGGAAAATACTTTGTTGCTTATTAATCTTTGATTGAGTGCAATCAAAGGACTCAACAAATATTTTCCTACCTTAGGAAGAAAAAGTTTTGCAAAGGAAACAATTTTTCTTTAAAAAATTGTTTAAATCAGAAAATTTAGTAAAATAGATCGTATCACATTTGATAAGTTATTACAAGTGTTTAATCTTTGGGGGGAAAAATTATGAAGAAATTACTATTTTTAATGTGTGTATTTGTGTGGTTACTTACAGAAATTATGGGGCAAGATAAAGTATCGTCTGTAGATTGCGAGAATTTGGCAAAGGAATTTGTCTCTTTACTTGCACAAGAAAATTTTGAGAAAGCGCGAAATCAATTTGATGATACCATGAAGAGTTTGGTTTCTACTAAAAATTTGGAAACAATATGGAAAAGCATAATAAAACAATTGGGCGATTATCAATATATTGAATCCACTAGAATAGAGACTAAAAATCAATACAAAATTGTTTTTGTAACATGTCAATTTAAGAGTCAGTATATTGACATAAAAGTAGTTCTTGATGCTACAAACAAGATTGCTGGGCTATTTTTTGTTCCTACATCACAAGCACATAAATATCATATACCAGACTATGCAAAACCAAGTTTATTCCAAGAAAGTGATGTTACATTTGGGATTGAAGGATGGACACTTCCAGGGATACTTACTCTTCCAACTGGAAAAGGCCCATTTCCAGTATTAGTTCTTGTACATGGCTCCGGTCCTAATGATAAAGATGAAACTATTGGACCTAATAAACCATTTCGTGATTTGGCATGGGGGCTTGCTTCACGCGGTATTGCTGTACTACGCTATGAAAAACGTACTCGTCAATATGGCAGTAAAATTGTAAAAATGAGAGAAGGATTCACTGTGAAAGAAGAAACTGTAATCGATGCCATCGAAGCAGTGTCTTTTTTGCAAAAAAAAGAAGGAATAGATGTAAACAAGATATTTATTCTTGGACATAGCCTTGGTGGTATGCTTGCGCCTCAAATCGCAAAAGATATGCCCAACATTGCCGGGCTAATAATTTTAGCAGGTGCTGCAAGACCACTTGAAGACCTCATTCTTGAGCAAATTTCCTACCAGGCTTCTTTATCTGGTTCACTTTCATTGGATGATAAAAATAAGATTGAAGAAATTAAACGCCAAGTAGCGGCTGTCAAAAATATTTCAAAAGACACTCCTGAAAGCGATTTGCCCCTTGGCCTTCCATTAAGCTATTGGCTGGATTTAAAAGACTATAAACCTGCGGTTTTGGCTAAAGAATTAAAACAACCCATGTTAATCCTTCAAGGAGAAGAAGATTGCCAAGTACGTATGGCAGATTTTGCTGAATGGAAAGAAAAACTGTCTTCTCGTCCCGATGTAACATTTAAAATATATCCAAAACTTAATCATTTATTTATGGAAGTAGAAGGCCAAAGCACAGGCGCCGAATACGAACAAGTAAATAATATTGCAGAAATAGTTATCAAAGATATTGCAGAATGGATCAGCCATCAACCCCTTGATTAAAAAAATATGAGGCTTGTGAATTTGTTCACAAACCTCATATTTTTTTAGCAAAAGCTAGCTATTAGCTTTTTTTGATTAGCTTCAATTACATATTAAAACACGACAAAATATTTTTAAAAAGATATATAAATATTTTGACATGAAAATAAAATATGGTAAAATAAATAATATAAGAATATTTAATTTGTTTAATCATAGTACACGACAATTTTTATAAGTAAAAGAAAATAAAGAAGTACATAGTACACGACAATTTTTATAAGTAAAAGAAAATAAAGAAGTAAATGAAACAAAAGATATAAAATGATAAAAT
>CAZPDM010000101.1:0-13152 GCA_964585305.1 uncultured Planctomycetota bacterium
TAATTATATTTAGGAGATTTTACGTAATGTACGAAACAACAAAAGTAGCGTGTAGAAAATTAAATGTTCATCCTAATACATTTTAAGCAAAGATGCGTTAGAGGAGATAAGAGAATATGCTATTAAAAATCTCTCAAAAAAATGATGATTTGTTAAATACATACTCTCCGCAATAAATGAAAGGTTGGAGATTTCTCGCACTTTTTTTAATAAGCAATAGTTTTATTACAAAATATTTAGGCATTGTCTAGCAACTTCTTCATCAGAAAAAGGAATAACTTTATTTCCTATAATTTGTCCTGTTTCATGTCCTTTTCCTGCAATAATCACAATATCTCCATTTGTAGCAGTATGGATAGCTTTCTCAATCGCTTGTTGACGATCTATGCAAACTTCATATTTATTGGTATTTTTAAAACCATTTAAAATATCTGAAATAATTTTTTCTGGATTTTCTGTGCGGGGATTATCACTTGTAATCCATGTATAATCAGCATAATGCTCAGCTACTTTTCCCATAAGTGGACGTTTCCCAGAATCGCGATCTCCTCCACATCCAAAAACAACAAGAAGACGGTTTTTTTTGATTTTTTGTAAAGTAGATAATGCTCGTTCTAATGCTTGATCTGTATGAGCAAAATCTATAAATACATCAAATCCTTTATTATTGGGAACTCGTTGCATTCGTCCTGGAACTTTTGTTATATGTTGTAACCCTTTTGCAATCATTTCTAGAGAAATGCCCATTGCCCAGCAACATGCTGAAGCTGCTAAAGCATTATAAACATTATATAATCCAGGAAAGAATAGATTTATTCCAATAGTTCCATTTGGAGTAACAAGTTCAAATTTTGTTGAAGTGTTTGTTTCCTCTATATTGCGTGCATAAACCATAACGCCATTAACATTTTTCAGGCCAAACCAAATTGGTCGGGCTGGGCATACTTTTTGAATAAAAAAACTTTCAGGATCATCATAATTAAATACTGCAATAGCTTTTTTTGTTAATCCGCGAAAAAGAAGAGCCTTAGCTTCTCGATAGTTATCCATATCTTTATGATAATCTAAATGATCTCTGCTAAGATTTGTAAATATTGCAGCTTGGTATGCCAAATGGGTTACACGATCTAGCGCGAGAGAATGAGAAGAAACTTCCATAACAGCATGGCTAATCTTTTCTTTTTTCATTCGAGCAAAATGTTCATTTAAAACAAGACTATCTGGAGTTGTGTGAGTAGCAGTGAATGAATGATCACCATAAAAATATCCTGTTGTTCCTAATAATCCAGTATTAAAACCAGCAGCATGGAGAATACTATGAGTAAAAAAAGATGTTGTTGTTTTTCCATTTGTTCCAGTAATTCCAACAAGAAATATCTCTTCTGTTGGCAGTCCATAAAGTTCATGACTTATTTCTGCTAAAATTTTGCGAGCTGAGGGAACAATAGCGTAGGGAACAGAATAATTTGAAGAAGGAGTTTTTTCGGAAATAAAGGCAACTGCTCCTTTATTCAAAGCATCTGAAATATATCGCTCCCCATCTTCTTTAACTCCGGCAAGGGCGAAAAAAATTCCACCAGGCAAAATTTGTCTGGAATCATTATGTACCTGAGTAAAAATAATATCTTGGAAATTATTCCATTTTACTTCAGGATATTTTTTTTGTATCCATGATAAAGAAAAATTTAATTGCAAAAGATTTTCATTTATTTCCACAATTTTAGCTACCTTAAAAAGGTAAAAATCTCTAGTTTTATTATAAAGACTAGAGATTTTTTTGTTTATTTTATTTTATTTAAATTTTTTTGAAACAATACTCGTTTAAATATGTTAGCAATAATAGGAGCAGCAACTGAGCCACCATAATAAGAACCTTTTGGTTCATCAAGCATAACTAAACAACATACTTCTGGATGTTCGCTTGGTGCAAAACCAACAAAAACTGAAATAAAATGTTCATGGGAATATTCTTTATTAACCAATTTTTGTGCAGTTCCCGTTTTTCCAGAAATAGCAACTTCTTTGATGTTAGCTTTTTTGGCCGTACCACGCGCAACAACTTGACGCAAGATGTCGTGCATTTTTTCTGCAATTTCATTAGGATAAATGCGTTTAGGTTGTTCTATTTTTTGTAAGATTTCTTGCCCATCTGGTAAAATTAGTTTTTGTACTAGTGTAGGTTTTCGATATGTTCCATTTCCCGCTAAAGTAAGATATGCTGATGTCATTTGCAGTGGAGTTACACAAATTTCATGGCCCATTGGAACTGAAGTTAAAGTAAAATTTGTCCACTTATTTGCAGGCTTTAACATTCCATTTTCTTCGCCAGGTAGTTCAATTCCAGTTTTTTTTCCAAAACCTAATTCTTCAAGATATGAACAAAGTTTCTCTGCGCCAAGCATTATGCCAATTTTTGCAGTCCCAATGTTGCTTGAATGAATAAGAACTTCTTCTACAGAAAGATTTCCATAACCGTGAGAGTCTTTAAGTGTACGTCCTGGAATAATTCTGCATGAACCATAATGGCAAAAAACAATTGTTTCAGGAGAAATGATATTTTGAGCAAGTGCTGCTGAAACAGGGAATGGCTTCATAACAGATCCTAACTCATACGCATCCGAAATTGCATGATTTCTCCAGCTTGTTGTTGGTGATTCAGTAAAATGATTGGGATCAAAATTTGGACGAGAAGCCATTGCTAGGACTTCTCCAGTTTCCACATCTAACAATACTGCACAGGCAGATATTGGCTCGTATTCCTCTATACTTTTATCAAGTTCCTGCTCCATAAAACTTTGATAGTTAATATCAATAGTTAAATACAAGTCAGAACCATTTTTGGCAGGCTTTTCTAACATCTCTGGATGATAGATATTCCAACGTGCTCGACGACCATCTTTTAGTGTCCAAACAAAACCATCTTCTCCTGATAATTCTTCGTCGAAATAGGCTTCTATTCCTTCTAATCCTTTATGATCTTGTCCTACAAATCCAAGAATATGAGAAGCTAGTGAGTTATATGGATACTCACGCTTACTTTCTTTTTGTAAAAATATTCCAGAAAGTTTTAGCGATTGAATTTGATCTGCCTCATTTGTTTGGAGAAAACGTTTGAGCCAAACAAACCTTCGATTTTTTTTCAACAACTTACTTTCAATTTCTGTGGCTTCCATTTTTAAGATAGCTGATAAAGTTTGACTAGTTATTTGTGTGTTAGAAATTATTTTAGGGTCAGCATAGCAAGACATACAAGGCACACTGATCGCCAATACCCGATTGTTGCGATCATAAATTGTTCCGCGCCTGGAAGGTAAAATTTTTTTGCCCCAATGCTGTTTATTCGCTTGTTCTTGGTATGTAGAAGATTGAAGAACTTGTATCCAAAATAATCTTAAAATAAGTCCAAGAGCGACTAGAATAATAAAGAATAAAGTTACCGCAGATCTCCGATGAATATCTTGGATATATGAATTGTAAATGTCTTTTGATTGGTAGGCTTCTTCTGATGTTGAATTTGCTAAATTATATGATTTTTTTTGTGATTTAATAATACATACTTTAGAAGAAATATCTGGTTCTGTAGAAGTATTGCAAACGAACTCGTTATTACAGTTAGGAATATCAACTGTCGTCGCAAGTTTGTTCTTTTCTATATTTTTATTTCGCTTTGAGTCACCATCAAAAATTGGAGTCATTTGTGTTTTGCCTCCTCTTTTTTCATCCAAATTTCTGGTGCAACAAGACCAAATTCTTTTTCTTGATTGATTTGAATTAGGCTTTCAAATTGTGTTTTCTTCTCCCATTGAGCAGTTAATGCAGCAATTTCTTCTTGCAATTCATATTTTTCTTTTTCTAGTCGGCTGATTTGATAACCAAGCGTAAATGTTTCTGTACGAACTTTGACAACTAAAAGTAGTACTATTCCTAATAAACATAGTGAGCAAACACAAATAAGATATATTATAATCATATAACGATATTCTTTTAATTTTATTTGTAAACGCTGGTATGATTTGCTTGCTAAACGATATGTTTTATTAGCCAGTTCTTTTGTATGATGATAAATTTTCATAAATTTTTTTTTGTATGTAAGTTTCTGCCGTTTCTATGGCAAAAAGCTTTTATTTTTTTAAAAATATTTGTGTAATATAAAATGTCTGATTTTGTGCAAACACACCTAATCCTGTTTCCTGAAATATTCCATTTTCAATATTTTTTCGGTGGCCTGAACTCATCAGCCATCCATCAATAACTTCGCAAACTAGCTCTTTTAATTTCGGCTCACTACTCATAATTTGTGCTAAATTTTCGCCAGCATGATGGAAATCAATTCTTGCTGCTGCCAAACGATCGTCTAATCTACGGCCATCTGGATCTCGGTGAGAAAAAAAATTACGTTTGGCCATATCTTTACTATAACTTCTTGCTAATAATTGTGCTTGACTATTTAATTTTAAAGATGGTAATTTATGTTGGATTCGCCACTGATTGATTTGTAGCAATAGATTTTGTTCCATTTGTACAGCAGAAATAGGCATATAAGATGGCATGAATATTTCCCAATTGCAATAAGAATTACAACAATTTGATAGTGGTAGGAATAGAAAAATCTCAAATAAAATATATACAATTCTCCCACCTAAATTTGTAGGCGTGGGAGAATTGCTATTTGTTAATTTCCCATCCATTTTTGAATTAGTTGGAAAATAACCATATAAAAATTACCTTCTAATTTCATTTGTTTAAAAATAGGAAGATTACTAAGATCTCCAAACACTTTAATCCCCCATGCTAATTGCAAGCTAATTAAAACATATATTACTGTCCAAATTTTTATTGCTATTGTGTTATTAGGACTTTGGCTACGTTGAATAAAGTAATTTGTTGCTCTCCAGATAAAAGCAACTCCAAAACCAATTGCGATACCAAAGAATATTATGTTTAAAATATTTAAAAAGGTTGTATCGGATGTAGCAATGAGAAAAAGTAAAAGGATTGCTGCACTAGAAATTAGAAAACAACTAATTAAATAATTAGCAACTAATAGTACTAAAATTGTTCGGATGGGGTTTAATCGTATACCTAAGAACATATTTAATGCAAATAATAATGGACCACAAATTAAAATTGTGGCAAAAAGTAGGCAGGGAACTTTGGCTGCCATAATCATGGCATCAGTAAAACCAGATTTACTTGCTAAAATTCCACCATAAATTGCAGAAAATAATGCTGCTAACACTAAGCAATATATAGTTTTACCCCATATTTTAGGAGAACGATAAATTATTTCACAAAGTCCAGCTTGATCTTGCCTAAGCAATTGTCCTACAGTATAATTTTGCAAAGAAATAAAATCGTTCTCAGAAAAATCTTTAACAAGTAAGTTTGCTACATAATATTTAGATTTTAAGGAAGATTCTTCAGAATCTTCTTCTTCATCATCTTTTTCAATTTCTTCTGTATTTTCTTTATCTTCAGATGGCATCTATAATATCCTTTAAGGGAATTTTATATGTTTTTGTTACGGTATAATAAATTTTTATTACGGTATTTAGGGCTAATTATAGCATTATTTAGTATTGGATTGGGCTTAGTGTCATTTAGTTTTGGAATCTTGTGTTCAAGTGGGATATTACAAATAGGGTCTTTTGAATTTCCTTTAGGAGATCCTTCTAGTATTATTGTGAATCGTAATGGAGAAATGTTTTGTAGTCTTCAATTTTACCAACGAATACAAGTTTATGATAAGTATGGAAAATTTTTACGCAGTTGGCAAATTAGTGATGCAAATTATTTTATTTTAGGTATTACAGAAAATAATGAAATTATTGTTCAAACAAATTCAGAAGAACAATATATTTTTAATTCCATGGGAAAACTACAATCACAAGCATTATTAGAAGAACGAAATCCTGAAATTATCTATGCTGGAAATTCTTGTTTTGATTCTGAAGGAAACCTCTATGAAATTTGTAATCATCTCATATATCCTCATATTACTAAATTAACACCAAAAGATGAAAAAACAATATTTGTTCAAATGTCTTTATATTATCTTTTAATTACTGGCCCTATTTTACCATGGATTGAGATTTTGTTTGGATTTATAATTTTAGCTATTTTACAAATTATAAACGAAAGAATTCCACAATTAGGAATTGCAACGGGAAATAGAATTATTGCAAAAAAAAATATAGATTTTTCAAAACCAGATGGAATTGTAGTTGGGTTATCAATCTATCTTATTTTAGAACCGTTGTCAATTATACTAGGCTCTTTATTAGCAATTGGAATTATACTATATTTTCATAACTTACAAGCTCTTACTTTTATTAAAGTTTCGATAACTGTTTTTGTTATTATTATTGGCTTGCATATATTTTTACATAGTATATTTATCCCAGCTTGCTCAATTCCAAATTGTCGTGGAACATTGCATAAAATTAGTGATAGACCGTTACGTTATCGTTGCAAAATTTGTGGAAATATCTATACTCAAAATACTATAGAGAGTTAAAAAACTCTCGCTAAGTGGTCTGTTAAATTAATTTATTGACATATTTTTTCTTATCCTAGTACACTAGTCCATGGTAGGAATTAACCCACCGCTTATAAATGATGGCTTTAATGAAAAGAAATTGCAGCGGCGGGTTCAATTCCTCATAGTTGGATGTCAAATACGTAGTTGATATATTTTTTAGTCCAAAAACTTTTGTCGATTCATTTAGTTTTATATTATATATAGAACTAGCTTGTTTACAAGAAAAAAAATAGAATTATATCATATTTTTAACAAGCAAAATTTAGGATTTTTCTTGCGAAAGAAATAATATTTTATAAAATATATTCATTTCAAGCTAATATCTAGATTTGAAATCTAATATATTTAGGAAGAAAGGCAGGAAAGAATTTTTTTGAATTTTAACTCAAATCAAATCTTTTGGCTAAAAGTTAATAATTCTATAAAAATTTTTCATTCATATTATGCTAGAACTAATTTTAGTTGCAAATTATTGTCCAGATGGACAGCATGTTCCTATGGATAACTTTAATTCTTTGGTGGAAGAAAGTTATTTTCCCTTTCTTAATGTTTGGGAAGAGGCGCAGTGGAATATTGTGCATTGCTGGAATGGATTTACTTTAAGACAATTAGCTAAGAGCCATCCAGAATTTTTAGAAAAGATCTATTATATTGTAAAAACAGAACGTGCAGAATTGGCAATTAAGGGCTTTAGCGATGCGCTTTTTAGTCGTTTAGGAAATGTTGATATTTCGCGTCAATTAGAGACAGCTCACGCTGAAGAAATTTCCGCTTGGTCCAAGCCCAGCACAGGTTTTTTTTCAGCAGAAGGATGGATAGACCCTTGGCTAGTGTCTTCTTTACGTAATACTGGAACAGAATGGGGAATAGTATCTTCTTTATCTTTATTAAGCCATTATCCTGCAGAATATCACTACCAAGTTTTACATTTGCCTGGCTTTCACAAAGATGAATATTTACCATGTCTACCACTACAAAATGATCCAGAAATAATCTTTGGATTGTTACAAATTTTATTGGGTAAAGCGGATTCAAAATCCTTTATTTCACAAATAGTTTCTAAATTACCACCTAAGTTGGAACAACCTATATTAGTTCTTCCAATTCCAGTAGAATTACCATTATTTTCACAAGACTCTAATACTATTATGCAAAGATTTCGTTCATTTATTCAATTCCTTGATATGGCAATTCCTCTTAAAATTTCTTCACCTAAAAAGGTTTTATCAACAATAGAATCTAATAAGAAGCGATGTATCTATTATGATGTTTCAATTTATGCGCATCGCCTTGAAATATTATTTAATGAATTGCGCAATCTTTTGCAAATAGCACAACAAAAAAACCCAGAATCCTCTTATTTAGTTGCTGCTCAAGAAAATCTTTTATTAGCTCAAGATTGTGAAGCTCTACAAGTATTTCGAAATTTATTTGATAAAGACTCTATCTTTCCTCATGTATTTAGCCGTTATACTCATGCGTGTTTACGCTTGGAACATGCATTTCAACAAGTACAAAAAGTTCTTTCAAACGATGTGAAAAAATAGGAGATAGTGGAGTGAATAGTTTTCTATCTATAAATATTATTATATGTGTTTTAATTTTTCTTTCAATATTTGGATGTAATCAAAATCAAAATTTGCTATCACAATGGAGTTCAGATCCTCAAGAAAAACCGATCGTAGAACAAGTTCCTACAGAATCTTTAACTCAAGCAGAGTATTGGATTCAGAAAAAAGATCCTGAAAAAGCCATTGCAGCATTACAACCTATTAACGAAGAAACGGCAGATGTAAAATTATTATATTTATTAGGCAATGCTTATAATCTACAAGGAAATTATACCAATGCCCTTCGTTGTTATCGGAATATTTTAATAAAAGATGCTCGTTTTTATGACGCTTACCAAGCAAGTAAAAATGTATATCGCATTATAACAGTCGATATTCGGAAAGAATTTGAATCGATCCAAAATTTACGATACGAAGCAAAAAATAAAGGCGATGATCAACTTCCTGATATACAAAAAAAATATCAATCACTCTTAGAAAGCCGTTCAAATATTTATTTGGAACAGGCAGAATTTTATTTGCTTTACCAAGAGACAGAGATGAATATCTCAGATTTTCCAGAAATTGAAGCCCATTTACGAGATACACAAGATTTGCTAAAAGAACTTGAAGAAGGAAGAATTCGTCCGTATACTAAATTAGAAAAGATTGATAATCCTCTGTATAATAAAATTTTGGACATGCGTGCGAAAATTACTAAAAAACATATTCGTTCTTTGTTAGATTTGGCAGAGACAGCAGCACAACAAAAAGATTTTTATAAAGCAATAAACTCTGCAAAAGATGCTGATGCACAAGTAGGCAAATTTTATCGTGAAGAAGAACCCACTGCAGATGTTTCTATTTTAGCTGTAGATTCAGAAGTCGCGGAACTTGCTGATCAAACACAACAAAGTTTACTTAAATACTCTGAACAAGCATTAGGTGTGCACCACAAAAATATAGCTAATCTTCAGCAAATTCAAGAAATGCAACAAGCTGATGATGAACTTAAAGTTATTGAACAAATCCTTGAAAATATGATTCAGATCAAAATACAATCATTTTGGCGGCTACAAAACTTAAAAAAGGAAGTATCAGAAAATCATCCTGACTTAATTAAATTGTATGAAAGATTTTTGCAAGAGGTTCCTAATTCTAGTAAAGCAGGAGATTATGCATATCGTTTAGGCTGGTACTATGCTAATAATAGAGATAAAAATCGCGCTTGGAAATATGCTAAGGAAGCAGAACAAAAGCTAGGTAACTATCGTGTTAAAGATTTATTCGAAGCGTTGGAAAAATAAACAAATTCGGATTTTTTTGCGCATCATAATCACTTTTTTATTGCTTTTATCACTTTGGAATCTTAATACTAAGAATTCTCAATCGGATATTTGGCTTTGGTTTATTTTTGATGCTTCGGAAAGCGTACGAATATTGCATAATTCTGATATAAATCAATTGATGAGATTTTATCAAAATGAAGCCAATATTACTTGGAAGCAATTTTCGTACGAAGCAAAACAAGTTGGCTGTATTTTTTTTGGTGATGGAGTAGAGATTGCTATTTCCCATAACAAAAATAATCAACTTGTTTTGCCACTTCCTGTTATTACTGGGAAATCAAGTCAATTATCAGAATCTATTCAGTTGGCTTTATTAAATACACCAGATTTTATCCAACCATATTTTGTTATATGGACTGATGCTCAATTTCGGGAATCATATTTAGAGCAGACATACCAAGAGATACAAAAAAGACATAATTTTCTTGATAAGAAAAAATATAACTCTTGTAATTTTATTTTTCGTCCTGCATTTCCCGAAAAAAAAAATTTTTATGATGTAGCTATAGAAAATATAATTGTTGAGGAATCTATTCCAAAATCGGGATATGTTCGAGGCCATGCAATTATCACGAGTAACCATTCAGGAAAATTTTTTCTAAAAGTAACTTCATCTACTGGTTTGTTTCAACAAGAATTTCAACTTTTCCAACCAGGAAACACAACAATTTATTTTAGTTTGCCTATTTCTGGTAAACGAACAATAGAAAATATTAGAGTAGAAGTTTTCTGTACAACATTTCTTGATAAATATTTGCCTAATAATTTTGTTGAAACTTTTGTACGTATTACTACTAAAAACATTCAAATCTGGATTTTAGGAGATGCAATTTTTCCAAATTTTCCTAATATAAATTTTATAAAAGTTTCTCCTGAATTTTTGTCTCAAAAATCTTGGCAGGATTTCCCAGATGCAATCATTTTAGCTCAAGTTTCTGCTATAGAATTAGGAGAGCCTTCATTAAAAAACTTGCAAAAATATGTACTTAAAGGTGGTTCAGTACTTATGCTAGGAAGTGAGGATACATTAGGACCTGGGCAATATGCTAACACAGATATGGAAAAGGCATTGCCAGTTTGGTGCATACCTCAACAAAAAACACCATTAGTTTTACTCATACTTTTGGATATTTCAGGAAGCATGGCAGAAAACTATCAAGGGAAGGAAAAAATTCTAGTAGCAAAACAAGGGCTATCTGCTGCTATTCAATATTTGACTGCTCAAGATTATTTTGGAATTATTGGGTTTAGACAAAATGCAGAACAACTTATTCCATTACAGCGTTGGGAAAAATCAGATTTAAATATTTTAGAAAAAAAAATATATCCGCAAGGCAGTACAAATATATCAAGCGCGTTCTCAATAGCTATGCAAAATTTTGATCAGATCAAAGTTTCTAAAGACTCTAGGCAACATATTCTACTTATTTCAGATGGACAGGACAATCAGTCAGATCCCAAGCTTTGGCAGAATATCCAAATTTTGAAAGATAAAGGAATTTCGATATCTGTTGTTGCAACCGGTCTAGATACCCAACAGATATTAGCAAAGATTGCTCAGATAGGAGGAGGAAAATTTTATGAGACTGGGAAATTAAATTTATCAGAAATTTTATTGCAAGCTATTCAAAATTTGCAAGTACCTTCTATACAAACAGGAGAATTCCCAGTGCAATTGGGAAAAGATATTGACTGGTTAATTTCCTTATCTAAGGAAAAATCTATAATAGATAAATATCCTGCTATAAAAAAATTTGTTCCTGTTATTGCCAAAGATTGGGGAAAAACTATATTAACTTTTTCAGATTTTCCTCTTTTAGTAGTAGGATATTATGGAATGGGACGAACCGCTGTATTCAGTAGCAATTTTAAAGAGACTTGGATATTTAACGAAAAAAATATAGAAGAAAGTGCAAAACAAAAATGGACAATTCTTTTGCAAAATTTGTTATCCTGGCTCGCATATCAAGAGAGTTCCAAACAACCAGCTCTTATACAAAATAATTTAGACTTTGAAACACGTCATCTTGGACAAAAAAAAATCCCCTCCTGGCCAATTATTCCTTTTTCCCAAGAAGAAAAAAGCAATATACTATTCGATATTTTTTTACTTTTAGCTATGTTATTATTTTTGATAGAACGCGCTTGGAGAATATAGACTAAAGGTATATATATGAAAATAAAATCTATAACATGTCAGATCTCACCAAAAGATAAAAATAGCTGGGGGGATATAAAATTGCCAATTACATCCAAAATTTAATTTAGTTGTAGGAAAAAATGCTAGCGGGAAAACTTGTTTTTTTAATATCCTCAATAATTTAGCTTTTTTTATATCTGGAAGAGCTAGATTTTTTTCCTAATACCAGTTGGAAAATTATTGGAGAAACCATTGATAAACTTGTGAATAAAAATTATGGAAAACATGAACATGATATTTATACAATTGTAGAAAATATTTCCTATTCCTATCTATATTTAAATATTCCTTCTCAAAATAAAATCTCCAGTTTCTGCAGGTTTTTAGCAGAACTGGAGAGTATCTAATTCTTATTTTTCAGACTCTTCTATTTTTTCAATATAGGTTTTCAGATCATGGAGTTCAAGTAATTTTTCTTTTGTGAGTTCTTGTGGTGTTATATCTTCCCCATAAATACGTTCAGTGCCAATATGAAAATATATATATTTTTTTACACGATGATGCTGTCGGATTCTATCTAAAGCAATTTTTAAAGCAATTCGAGCTAAAGCTTCTCTTGTGGGATGATCTTTTATTTTTATTGTGTCAGCAATATCCTCATCTAAGACTGTGGAATTGGGGATCATGTCATATTTTATTACTACACGATGTAAAGGAAATTTTTGGTTGTAGTTTTCGACAAATTTTTCATTTCCGACACCTGGAGCACCAAATGTATAGACTAATGGAACAATATTACGATTATATAAATCTGTGGCATACAATGTTGCAACTGCGCCCCCGAGGCTATGTCCTGTGATTAAAAAAACACTATTTTCTGGATATTCGATGAGCTGTTTTAGACTTAATTCTTTTTTACTTACAACATCTTGAATAAAAATATTAGATTCCTCTTTTTTAAACGCTTCTACATATTTCCAAAATCCACTATGCACCATAACGCCATTATCTAAACTATGAGGTTTAATCATAGCATCTATGAGAACATCTCTTTTTCTCTGTGTACCACTAAATGCAATCAAAATAAGGTTTTTAACTTGTTCTTGTATCACAATTGTTTGGCTTGCGATCAAATATTGTGGAGAAAAATCTATCATTTCCTTTTTATTGTCAAAATTTTTGATCAAATGTTTTATATCTTCTATTTTTTTATCTAATCCTTTTTTCTTTGTGTTCTTTTTTATAATGGAAATTCCATATTTGGAACAATAATCTTCTAATTCTATTTGATATTCGATATAGGAATATTCCAAAATTTTGCTGCATAATAGTGATAAATCTTTATCATATTTAAAATCATATTTCGGCACCGTATTTATTCCTTCAAAAGGATCATCTTGGCTAAAAGCAGAAGAACACATTATAAATAATATTGTCATTAAAAATAAAGTATTGTGCATAATTTTTTTCTTTCATAAAGGGTATTTTTATCTAAATAATAAAGAAAATTTTGTTAATTTTTTTATAGAATTTTAGCGAGAAAACCCCGAAGTCTTCAGCTTCGGGGATGAA
>CAZPDM010000102.1:0-5157 GCA_964585305.1 uncultured Planctomycetota bacterium
TTATGGTTTGAAACCAGAATTATGGCTTTTAGATCGTGGGTTCTATAGTAGTTTTTGAAACCAGAATTATGGCTTTTAGATCGTGGGTTCTATAGTAGTTTTATCTTGGTTTACTCAGCATAACTTTGCTTTTATTATGCCTGTTATAAAAGTAGGTCGAAAAGCTAATCATCCTAATGGTCCCTCTTCTACCAATGTTTATACAACTTGGAAAAAAAGTGGTTGGAGTAAGTATTCTGTTCGCCAACATGGGAAATATGGTATTCCTGTAAATATTGACATTGCTGTTTTTTTGATCATTGTTTAAACAAGCCTTTTATCTATGCTTGTTTCAATGTGCGACATCTCAAAATTACAAAAATTAATGGATTATATCGTTGCAGATTTGCTATTGAATCTAGCTATCGTCAGGCATATCAAGCCAAAACTGCTTATTGCTTGATTGGATTGTTGCTGCTTTGGATTGCACTTTTCCTTTACAACAATCTATCACTGTTTCTATATCTATTCCTTTTAACTTGTTAAGAGTTTGAACAAATTTTCATCTACTGTAAAGGCTGGGGTTTCCACCGTGAATATTTTATGAAACAAATATTTACTCATATCAAGTTGAATGGTCTTTTTTCCATAAATTATTTTTTTGGTAAAGATAAAATTTCTTCTTGTAATTTTTGACGTTCAGAATCAGTAATGAAAATTTCCCAGTTTGAAGTAAAAAGTGTGCGATAATATAATGTTCGGGCAAGTTCATAATTTTTTTGTTGACAGGCAATTTGGGCTGCAAGCCACCAAAATTTTGCTTTATCTGGATATAATTCTAAAGTCTGATTGATTCGCATTTCTGCTTGTTTGAGACTTTCTATTTGCTTTTCTTTATACTCTAATTTGCCATAAATTAAACTTATTTCATAGTGAAAAGTTGCTAAATCAAAAAGCACTTTAGTTGAACGATTATTATAGGCAAGTGAAGATTCTAACGGAGAAATAAATTCATCAATTGCTTTTTGTAAAACATGTTTAGGGATTTTTTTTGAAGGATTATTCAGTATTAGATTTTTGAGCGAATTAAGTTGAAAAAAAGTATAATGACTGGATAAAATACTATCTTTCCCTTTATAATCAAGAATGCGTGCGATATTCTCTTCATATTCTGCCTGGTTGTTTTGGGTAGATGTTTTATTAAAAAATGTTCGAAGTGCAGAAATTTCAATTTGATTGGGAACTTCATAAATACCAATCCATAGTGTAAAAATAATAGCTACAAAAAATCCAAAATATCTTAAATTATAAGCTATATGGTACCTAGTAGAATTTGTTTCTAAATGCGATTCTTGTTGACTTTCTATATCATCAGAAGTATTTTTTTCTAAAAAAAATGAAGTTACCCAAAATCCTAATACTACCCAACTATTTTGACTTAAAGCAGGGAAATAAGCGTTCATATCTAGCAAATTATGTAAGTAATATGCTAAAAGCCCGAAACCAAAACCTGTTTGAATAAGTTTCATAGAAGGCTTTGGCATAGAGGAAAAAATAGCAAATATAACTAACCATAGTAAAATAATAATTGCTAAAATTATATAAGGTAAAAGAGATAAAATAAAAGAAGGAAATTGGGGATATTGAGTTTGCAACCAAAATTCTATGCTATCATATTCAAAGGATTGTTTTAGTGTAGCAAGATAAATTATACTTAATGAAGATACGATAGCTAAAAATCGAAATAGTTTAGAATTACTTGACATTTTATCTTTAAAATGTTCTATTGGCAAGTTCGTTGTGTTTATATTTTCTTTTTTGCTGTTATAGTAAAACTTCAATATTGCATAACATAAAAATAGTAGTGCTATAAATCCTACTAATCCAGTTTCTACTATCCATTGAAAAAGACAATTATGGGCAGCATTAGCTTCTTCTACCCAAATTTCTTTATACGTATAAAAGTAATTAGGATAGTTTGCACTACCAATTCCTAAAATAGGATATTCTTGAAAAATATTCCAACAACTATTCCAATATCCTATTCTCATTACAAGGGAAAGACTATCACTTCCAAGTTCATTAAAAATATTTGTATAGTATATGAGCAGTGTAAAACATATACTAATACATAAAAAAATTAACACAAAAATTAAAGTGATTTTCGCATTCCATTGACTTAATCGTATAAAAGTGTATATTGTTGCTATGATACCAAAACTTAAAAATCCTCCGCGAGAACGTGTGCAAACTAGTATAGTTAGTCCTAATAAACACAAAAATAACATCCAAAGATTAGTATAAATTTTTTGCTTTTTGGTTCCATCGTATTTATAAACTTCTCGTGTCCAAAGTAATATAAATGGGAGGTAGAGGATCAAGTATCCAGCTAAAGCATTAGTTAAAATAAAATGCCCAAATAAATGTTGAATATTCAGTCGGATATGAAACCATTTTAATACTTGGCCAGAAAGATTTAAATTTTCTATTGATTGGGGACTATTTGTTACTAAGAAACGTGAAAGGGGTAAACCTAATAATCCTTGATATGCACAATATATAAGTTCTAACATCACAATAGACATAAGAAATGCTAAAAGTTGTTGATAAGTTTTTTTCTCACGTCCCCAATAGCATAAAGTTAAAAATAAGAGAATATCAAATAACCAAACTAATCCTTGGTTACGTGCAGCAAGAGCATCCGCTGCCCATAAAGATGAAATTAAGGGAATTACAGCTATACCCGCAACTGCTAATAAAATTTGTGGCTTTAAATAGTTCCATTTAGGTTTTTCTAAAGCATCTAAAAAAGCAAATAAAAAGGAAAGGGAAAGAAAAAGCCATAAAATTGAATTTTCTGCTATAATATATGGTGAATTGGGAAGGAAAACTCGAATAAAAATTGCTGCGGCTAAACATGCTAAAGAAATATATCTGTATAACCATAACCATTGCTCTTGTGCCCAAGGAGGTATAGTATAAGAATTTTCTTGGGTTGTTATTTTTTGAGATGAATCTATTATATGTGAAATTTTTTTATTTTTTGCCATAATTTACCCGCGGTGGTTATTTCCTAGTCTTTCAAGAATATGAATAACTAGCAATATCGCAAGAATTTGTATAAGAACGAGAACCCCATAATAAAGGCCTAGTTGATATAAAAATAGAGTGCTTAATCCAACCGCAAAAGTAATAAGATATATCAAAAATACTGCATGACGTTTGGATAAACCCAAATTAACTAGGCGATGGGAAAAATGCTGCTTATCTGCTTTAAATATGGAAACACCCTGACGTAATCGAAGTAAAATAACTGTGCTTGTATCAAATAATGGAACCGCTAATACAAGTATTGGTAATCCAACAGAGAATATAGTTTGATGTTGGTAAAATGTTGCATGAGTAGTTAAAGCTGCCATCATATAGCCTAAGAATAGGCTTCCGCTGTCGCCCATAAAAATAGACGCCGGAGGGAAATTATAGCATAAAAATCCAGCAACGGCACCAAGCATTCCTAATAGCATGAGCATAATTGGAAATTGTCCTATTTGTATGGAAACAATAACAAAAATTATTCCTGAAATAAAAGCAACACCAGCGGACAAACCATCCATATTATCAAGCAAATTAAAAGAATTAGTGATAAGGACAATCCAAAACCATGTGATCATACATGAGATCAAATAATTATCAATAAAAACAGTAATACGTATGTCATTATAAATAAGCCAGAAAGCAACTAAGGATTCTAAAATTAATTTAGTTCGTGGGCTTAAGTTTTTGAGATCATCAATCAATCCTGTTGCAAATATAATAATTCCGCCTATTAAAATCGTAATACTGTCTTTACCAAATTTTTGAAAAATAGTGGAAGCCTCTTTTACTTGTTTAAAATCATCTGGATAGTAATTAGTATATAACCAACAAACTAAATAAGATATTATAACAGCTAATATAATACCAATTCCCCCTCCTTTTGGCATGATATTACTATGTACTTTGCGCTCATTAGGAATATCTACTAATCCCCATGATTGAGCATATCTTCGTATAATTCCTAAGCATATAAGGCTTAGAATTAAGGCGAAACAAAAAATTATAACGCCTAATTGAAATATAGGTATTAAAGACATATTTGTTTCTCCAACGGAAAAATATTATTTTTCCGTTGCTAAAAATTATAAATTTTTTTCTGTTCCTATCTTATGCAATTTTTTCCCAAGGTTTGAAATAATATTTTTATCTTCAAGCCGTTGTAACCATTCTTCAGGAATTGATTCTTCACCATAATATGCTCCTGTTAGTGCTCCTATTACAGCTCCGATAGTATCGCTATCTCCGCCCATATTGATTGCAGGGATGATCGAATCTTTAAAATTTTTGCTTTTATACCAAAACCACATAGCTGTTTCAATAGTATCTTGCATACGTGTTGAAACACGTAAAGATTCTTTTTTCTTTTGTAAAATTTCAGGCATAACATTATAAACACCAAATTCATTATCGTCTAATAATTGGTTTACTTGGCTTAAAATAATCTTTTTATCTGTTTCCCCATTAAAAATACGAGATAAAATTAAGTTTAACAAAACTGCACCAGAAGCAATTTTGGGATCAAAATGTGTTAATTGGGCGACTTCAAATGTTTGTTTAATTAACTCATTTGGCTCAGAAAAATATAATAATGAAAGGGGAACACAGCGTGGTAAAAAATCGTTATCTTCATTTTTTCCAGGTAATTCTTGATGATATCGTAAAGAGGCTTCTTTTATGCTTAAACCTGCATCAACGTGCGATAATACTGGGCGTGTTGTTGTTCCAATATCACGGGGATTTGTATGAAACCATTTTAGATAATGTGCTGTTAAATTTACAACATCTACTTTTTTTTCTTCAATTAAACTTTCGGATGTTGCTATCATTAAAAATGTATCATCCGTATATTGTCCAGGACGTAAATTTTGCCACCCACCGCCAATCATAGTTTCTACAACTCCATGTTTAATTAAAATTTGGTTAGCAGACATAAATTCTAATGGACCGCCTATTGCATCTCCTACCGCCAAACCAAGTAAACTACCACGAAATTTATTTAGCATAGATAATCCCTTTCAGAAAATAAGTTATGAAATTATTGACGGAAAAAATTCATTGGCCGATAATCGGCCAATTGTACTA
>CAZPDM010000102.1:5257-12898 GCA_964585305.1 uncultured Planctomycetota bacterium
TATTGACGGAAAAAATTCATTGGCCGATAATCGGCCAATTGTACTAGAATTTTTTCCTAGTTACAAATAAATTTTAATTAAATCCTTAATAAATATTTAAGAATTTTCAGAATAAACATTGTATATTTTTACTTAAATAGGTTATAATCACAAAAATACTATATTTTTATATCAACAAATAATTATAATCAATATAATCAAAATTTCATTTTTCCCAATTCCCCTTCAAGGAGTCTATTATGGCCAAATCTATTCGATGGATTATTGCAATTACTTTGGGTTGGGAACCTGAACAAAAAGCAGAATTTACACAACATTTATTACAGATAAGTAATGCCTGGCCAGCAAATGAACCATTTTCAGGATTTACCTATATTGCTGATCCAGATATACAACAAAGTAATATTCCTAAATCAAGTAAATTACTTGCCACATGTTTTTCTTTTCCTTCCTTAGAAGGAGAAGAACAATTATTTGAATTCATTCAAAATTTTATAGAAAAGTGTATAACAGAAGAGACTGAAGTAAATTATACTCCATATAATTTACCTGAATCTGGAGATTGTTATTTAGTATTTATTTCTACAGAAAATGCGACATCAAGTGATAATAGAAGAATGGTACAACAAATACGACGTACTATTAAAGATGGGCAAAAAGCTAAAGCATTAAGTCCTATTCAACGGAAAAAAAATGAACCAACTGCTGATACAAAACCCAAATTTTTTAACCCCACGCAAGAAGTAGCTAAACCGCTTCCTAAAATACAAGAATTCGAACCAACTCCTAATCCTTTTCCTCCACTAGAAGAGTCTGATAATACTTCAGATTTGCGAAAAACTGCTATAAAGCCACTTTCAGAAATTCCTTCTGTTAATAGCACTAAATTTTTAGATGCAGAAACTAAATCTCCTATACCTCCTAATGAAATTCCTTCTGAAACTGCTAATGATAATAATGAAGAATGGGCTTCTTTTGTTAAAGATTTAAATCATGAAATTAAAGCTACTTCTGAACCAGAAGTTAAAAAGCCTATTACAAAAAGAAATCCTCTTGCTAATATTCCTAAAGCACCTGCGATTCCTCAAATGTATATGAATCTTCCTAGTGAATCATCCAATATGGACTATTCTGAATGGCAAGATTTTTTGACAGGATTAGAAACGGGAACACCTCCTTCTCCGCCTACTCCGAATGAACCTAATCAAAATACAGAAACTAATCTGTCTTCCTCAGGATATCCTAAACCTCCTTCTACTTACCAACAACAAACAGAAATTCCAGCTTCTTCTATGCCTATTTCAGATGAAGGTACAAAAACAGATTCAAAATTATTCCAAGGTAGAGGATTGATTTTAACCAATAAAGAATTAGCATTAGAAAGAGCTTTACAAAGGCAATCTCAAAAAGAAGATACTTCTCCAGAATCTGTAGATCCAAATATGCCTCCTACTTCTCAAATCGCAAAACAATATTCTAAGACTAGAAGACTTCGGTCTGTGCCTTCCCAAATTTTTGGACAAGCAGGTCAATTTGCAGGGACTCAACCAGGGAATTTTATAAATCCGTCGCCTCCAAATCCTTTAATTAAGCCAGTAAATATTTCAAATTCTCCTATGACGCCTCCAAACCCTCTAGTTAAGCCTATCAATATTGCAACATCTCCCATGACACCTCCTAATTCATTGATAAACCAGGTAAATATTTCGGCATCCCCCATGACTCCACCTAATTCATTGATGAATCAATTGATGACCCCGCCTAATTCATTGATGAACCAACCAAATATTGTAGCATCCCCCATGACTCCTCCCAATTCACTGATGAACCAGGCAAATATTGTAGCATCTCCAATGACTCCGCCTAATTCATTGATGAACCAACCAAATATTGTAGCATCTCCAATGACTCCTCCCAATTCACTGATGAACCAGGCAAATATTGTAGCATCTCCGATGACCCCTCCTAATTCATTGATAAACCAGTCAAATATTGTAGCATCTCCAATGTCTCCATATCCTCAAATCAAATTATCTGCACCATTTCCCAAACCAATATCTTTATCTACTGATAACCGTATTCAACAAGCGAAATCTTCAGTAGAAATGGAAACACAACCTTTAACTCCACCTCCAGAAGCAGAAGTTAAAATTATAAAAATTGCTAATGACCCTCTGAAATATTCAGCATTATCTAAAGTATCTAATATAGAGAGAAAACATGAATCTGAAAAGGCTGCTGGAAAATCTAAGAAAAAATTTGGAAAAATTTTGAGAGATATTATTACTTTTTTATTTTTATTATGTATTATTAGTAGCGCAATATTGTATATATGGTATATCAACGGGGGAGATACAATTCTTAATCCCTATCTCCAAAAATTGCAAAATTTATATGTTGTTTGGCAAAAACCTTCAAATGAATTAGATAAAAATTTTCAGTTATTATTGCAAAATATTGAACAGCATCCGGATAATTTTATAGAGAATATTAAACTGCTTAATGACTTTATAAGTGTTGCAAAAACAGAGCAACAAAATATTTTAGTAGAAACTGCTCAGAAAAAATATCAAGAAATTATTCTTCTCATTAAAAAATCTTGGAAAGTTGAAATTCAAAAACTATCAGAAGAAGAAAAATTAAAACATATTAAGAATTTGCAAGAAAAATACAGTAAAATACCAGAAATAAATCTTAATAATTATATTTTAGGATTTATTCAACAAGATGTTTTATTAAATACTAAAGTTAATGACTACCAAAAATCGTTGGCAACAATTAAAAACTATCGAAGTTTTTCTGAATTGAAAAATTTAGAAAATTTTCTTAATATGCTAGAAAAAGATATTCAGGCTGAAGAACAATTCTTTGGACAAGTATTAAAAGGAATCGCTGCTTATCAGAAAGCAAAGGTAGCTGTTCAATTGGACATAAACAATGGCAAAAATGTTGAACAACTAAAAATAAAGGCAGTAATCATTGGATATTCTAAAACTGATATTACCATTTTTTTCAATAAAAAACAAAGCAAACATCTTCTTTCTGAATTAACTGGAGATACATTAAGACGATTTCAAAGTGTTTGTAAACCATCTTCTAGTGTAGAAGAACGAAGTTATCAAACAGGTTTATACTTTTTTTCTCAGCAAAATTTTATTTTTGCTGAAGAAGAATTTACTAAAGCAAATCGAATAGAAGACTATAAACAAAAATTAAAATATTATCAAACATTTCTTGAATAAGTTAAATAATAATTTGCGAAGGTGTTATTTTCATGCTAAAGATTGCAACATTATTTATATTTCTTTCATTCTCTTTTCTATTAGCTCAAGAAAATATGATTGTAGGAGTTACTCCAAAATCTCAAGTTGCTATTGAGCAAGGGTTAAAATTTTTGGCAAGTCAACAAGATGCGCAAGGATTTTGGAGAGCAGATATTGGATACAAATTGAATCTTAGTTATAAAGTAAGCCGTGAAAATATGCCTCATGTTGGAATTACTGCAATGGCTTGTATGGCATTGATGGCTAGCGGTAGTGTTCCAGGGTATGGAGAATATGGCGACAATGTTCGCAAAGGAATTCAATTTTTACTAGATTGTGGCAATAAAAATAGCAATGGTTATATAACAAAATATGATACAAGAATGTATAGCCATGCCTTTGCTACATTGTGCTTAGCAGAGGCTTATGGAATGACTCGGCAGGCTCAAATATTACCTGTTTTAAGAAAAGCGGTTAAACTTATATGGGAAAACCAAAACGCCCAAGGAGGCTGGAGATATGAACCAGGAGCATTAGATGCCGATATTTCTATTACAGTCTGTCAAGTGCAGGCATTACGGGCTGCAAGAAATGTTGGAATTCATGTCCCTAAAAAATGTATCGACCGAGCAATTGAATATATTCGTCTGAGTGCTGCTCCGGATGGAGGCTTTTATTATCAAGTTATGCCAGATGGAGAATCAAGAGAAAGCTTTGCCTTAGCTGCCGCAGGAGTAACTTCTCTTTATGGCGCAGGAGTTTATGATGATACTTTAATTCGCAAAGGATTGGAATATTTGAGAAATCCTCCAAGATACGATCCCCATCCTCCGAATGATCATTACTTTTTTTATTATGGTCATTATTACGCCATTCAAGCCATGTATATGGCTGGCCCAAACTATTGGAATGACTGGTATCCTAAAATTAGAGATGAATTGCTTGGTGTTCAAAAAAATAATGGGTGCTGGGAAGATAATGTTGGAACAATTTATTCGACTGCTGTAGCCTTAATTATTTTACAAATGCCATACAATTATTTGCCAATTTTGCAAAGATAATTTGCTAATAATTCATCCGAAAAGATAGAAAATTCATGCTTATTGCTAATAATTCTATAAAATTTTTATTGGTGGAAGATATTAAAGGTGATTTCTTCCGCCATTTATATTTTGTATAGGAGTTTTTTAATGATGACAAATTGTGTAAAGATAGCACCACAAACAACTCCATTAGGTTTCATCGGCACGGGAGTGATGGGAAAAAGTATTGTAGCACATTTGCTTCGACAAGGTTATCGTGTTTATATTTATAATCGTACACAATCAAAAGCTCAAGATTTAATTACTCAAGGTGCTATTTGGTGTGATAATATTCCACAGGTTGCTCGTCAAAGTCAAGTTATTTTTACTATGGTTGGTTTTCCTCCAGAAGTTCGCCAAGTTTATTTAGGTGTGGATGGAATTCTTAGCCATGCTCCTAAAAATTCTATTATTTGTGATCTCACTACTAGCGAGCCGGAACTTGCTGCTACTATTTTTGCATTAGCAAAAAGTCGTCAAGTTTATACTCTTGATGCTCCAGTAACAGGTGGGGATCGTGGTGCACGTGAAGGAACTTTAACCATGATGGTTGGTGGAGAAACTGAAGTTTTAGATATGATGAAACCATTACTCCAAGTATTTTGTAAAAAAATTGTTCATTTTGGAGTACCAGGAGCAGGTCAAAATGCAAAGATGGTAAATCAAATTGCTATAGCTGGAGCAATGCTTGGTATGGCAGAAGCACTATGGTATGCAGATAAATCTGGATTAGACTTATCTGCTATTTTAGATGTAATTAGCAGTGGATCTGCAGGAAGTTGGAGTCTTACTAATTATGGACCACGTATTTTAAAGCAAGATTTTGCTCCAGGATTTTTTATCAAACATTTTGTTAAAGATATGGAAATTGCACAACGTCAAGCAGATGAAAATAAATTAAGTTTGCCTATGTTAGAAATCGCTATCAAAATGTATCGTACAGCAATAGAGTCTGGTTCTGGAGAACTTGGTACACAAGCCATATATATATTAAAAGAAAAAATACAAGAACAGTTCCAAAAGAAAATGTAAATAATATGCCAGAATTTCCTGAAGTTTACACTATTTCTCAGCAAGTACAAAGTATATTAAAACAACATGCTATTATTGCTGTACATGGCAAAAATTGCTCTTTGAGAAAACCTCTCCATATATCAACTATTCGTGATATTTGCCAAGATCAAAAACTAAAGCAAATCTTACAACAAGGAAAATATATGCTGTGGCGGTTTTCTAATCAAAAATCACTACTTGTTCATTTAGGAATGTCCGGGCGATTTCGATTAGTTTCTGCACAAGATATTGTTTTAAAGCACGATCATATACGTTGGGAGTTAAGCGACGGTCAGGAATTACGTTATTACGATCCGCGCAAGTTTGGTCTTGTTTATAATGCAAATGGATTTCCTAAATTAGGAATAAATCCTATTGATCAAATTTCACCCAATTATTTACTGCAACATGCACAACAACATTCTACTTGGAATATGAAAAAATTTTTAGTTTGCCAAGAAATCATTGCTGGAATTGGGAATATTTATGCGAATGAAATATTATTTTCAGCTATGATTCACCCAGAACGGTTGGTTATATCTTTGAATATAGAAGATTGGCGATCTATAATAAAAATTATAGCTAAAACAATAAAATTAGCTATGAAACATGGTGGAACAACACTTAAAGATAAAGGATTTTCTGATATTTTTGGAAAACCTGGAAATTATCAAAATTTTCTCAAAGTTTATGATCGTAAAAATCAAAAATGCAATATTTGCCATACAATTATACAAACTCTTGAGCATCAATCTCCAACGACATATTATTGCTCAACTTGCCAAGTTTTCTAAAAAAAATACGCATAGCCTAAAAGCTATGCGTATTTTTTTTAGAAAAATATCTATTGAATTTCTCCTCTAATTTCAAATTGATACTGATAAGTTTTTTCTTGATGGATATATTGGATGAAGATTGTTGTTGAAAAAATTCCAACGTAATTGGGATAAAAAGTAATTTCTAAAATCGTATATTGTTCAGACAAAATAGTATTGCTTGGATATTTTGTTATAGAAAATCTATTATCTTCTTGTGATTTTGTGCATAAATAAATTTCTTGTATAAAAATTTCTTGTTGACTATGATTCACTAAGAAAAGTTTTTTTGTGATAGGATGCCCTTTTGAAAAAAATTTTTTATTTCCGTATATTTTAAAATTTTTGGTGGATAAAAAAGCAAGATTAGTAACAACACCAATATTTATTTTTACAACAAAATTTTCAATACCAGTTTGAGGGTTTAAAGTATAAATATCCCCAAATACACCTGGAGATACAAAAAATTGGTTATCTGAATGTCGGATTGCTAAACCTTTATAGAGGCTACTGACAAATACTATATTACGTATTCTAGCAGTTTTATGATCAATTTCATTTAAAGAATAATCATCATGTTCACTACTTGGATAAGCTGTTTGAAAAAGTTTTCCGTCGGAGCTAAATGATATTCCTCCGGATGCTTTATTTGGAATCCTTCCTATAAATTTTTGTTCACCTGTTTGAGTATTAAGAATATACAATTCACCTTCTTTGTCCATTTCATCGCCATTAGATCGTATAGCGTATAAAACATTTGTCAGAGGATTAATAGCAATACTGCTAATACTCATCTTAAGATTAGAAATCTTACGAACTACTTTTCCTGTTTTAGGATTTAATTCAACCAAACAACTCATATTTTTCCAATCTTGTGTTGTTGCAAACAATCTTCCATTTTCATCAAAAGCAATTCCTGAAAGTCCTTGTTTATCTCCAATACCATTTCCAATAAGTGTAGCAGTGCCACTTTTTACATCAATACTAAAGATTGTCCCTGGATATTCACTTCGAATATCATTACAACCAAATAATTGAGGTTCTTCTGAAAATAAAATAGCAGAAATGCTTATTACTACAAATAATAGTACTATATTTTTCATAAAATATTCACGGTGGAAACCCCAGCCTTTAGGCTTAGGAGGAAACCGTGTCCTTTCTTAAATAGTCGTAGCCATCGCTTCTATATCAAAAAATACCACTTTGTTGATTTGAAATAATAAATTTTCTATCTATTTTATCATTCAGTTGGACAAGTTATTGATTTTGTATAAAATTTTTTTATAAAAAAATTGGCGAGAAAACCCCGAAGTCTTCAGCTTCGGGGATGAATCACTCTTTCTTTTAAAATATTATCCTTGAGTTTGAATATAATCTTGAATAGTTTGTATAGAAGCATTGCCTATAGAAGAACAAAAATAAAGATAT
>CAZPDM010000103.1:0-12843 GCA_964585305.1 uncultured Planctomycetota bacterium
GGTTTAGTCCAGGTATTTTCTTGTCGAAGCCTCATGGCTTGCCATGAGGTATGTCCCTGTCTTCTAAAATATTTAATTTTTCTTTTAACATTTCTCGACCGCGATGCAATCTTGATCGAACTGTCCCGATTGGGCATTTCAATATCTTTACAATATCTTCATAGCTAAAACCTTGTATATCTCGCAAAATTATAGCTTCTTTAAATTCTTTTGGTAAAGTAGAAATCGCCTTTTGAACTAAAGATTGCATCTCACTTTGTATAAGTTGAGTTTCTGGAAATAATTCTTTATTTTGAGAATTTTCTTCCAGTATTGATTCTTCGGTATTATTACTATTTTCAGTGTTAGAAGAAAGAGAAATACTATGTGGATGACGGGCATAGTATCGACGTTGCGAATTAGCAATATTCAAAGCAATTTGAAAAAGCCATGTAAAAAAACTAGATTGCTCTCGAAATTTATTAAGACCTTGGTAAGCTTTTAAAAAAGTCTCTTGTGATAAGTCTAAAGCTGTTTCATAATTACCAATCATACGTAAAATTACATTAAAAATTGGGTCTTGATATTTCGTAACTAAGTGATCAAAAGCGTGAATATCGCCTTTTAAAACAGCATGGACATATACCAAATCTTCATCTATTGTTATGTCAGTTGCCATATTTGCTCCAACTGATAACCGAGATTTGCAAATCTTTAGTTTTGGCAAGTAACTCAGCAAAACAATCTTATTATTCAAAATCTCATAATTAAAAGTGAAAAGGATAGTCTTGTTTTTCTGACTTAATTGTCTTTGAATATATAAGGATTGAGAGAATTTTCCTCTCAATCCTTAGTATATTTTTAGTTTAAAAAAACTATTTATAATATAAGCGTACAGAATAAATTTGACTGGAACTGTAAGTAGGATTAGATGATTTTCCAGGATCATGAGAAGAATAACTGCCAGAGCTTACAACGCCTGTAAGCAGCACATAATGACCGCCTACATCACCAATGACATGATAGCTGTTGAAGAGGGAATCACTAATTGATCCACTTCCTTTATAGGATAAATTACGAACTTTTCCCCAGTATACAGCATTTCCACTATAACCACCATCGCTTTGAAGTTCACTGTTAATAGTGGCGGGAGTAATACCGCGAATATTACCAATGGAAGAAATTGCGCAGCCACTTTTACCAATGGTTGTGCCATTAGATTGTCCCATAGTAGTATTTTTCCAAGAGGAGTCAAATTGTTTATAATTTGTATAACCTCTACTTGGTGTTTCGGAAGTTTTTTGAACGAGTGTAAGTTGAGAACTTACTGGTAAAGGATATTTTTTCGCTTCATTTGCACCAATTTCAAAAGTAGTGCGAGCAATTGTAATAATTTTTTCAGTATTGGGAACGCATAGACATACAAATAATTGCACTTTATCTTCTTGATGCCAATAAGTTGGCTTTAAGTGGATTTCTGGAGGTAACATTCCTAAAACAGTGGGTGCAACTTCTATACTTCCAACAGTAATATAAAAAGGAGTATTGCGAGAATCTTTAAAGAAAAGATATGTATCCCATACAGAATCTTCTTCACGATCTTGAATATTAACTTTAATTACAACATTTTCATTTGCTTCGAAATATTTTTTTGCAGGGGTTAAAGTAACGGTCATTTCTGCCATAACTGGAGCTAATAGTGCAAAGCATAACATGCAAATAATAAATTTTTGCATAGGTATTCTCCTGAAATTGAATTAAGAATAAAATTCTTAAAAGAATATATCATAAAACTACTTATATAGTATCATAAAAAAATGTCAATAAGTCAAGAAAAAATTTAAGAAAACAGCAAAATAAGAAAAGTGTTATGAAGAAAAAAGTACATTCCTAAAAATTTAAATTTTCTCATTGATCTTTTTTTTTAGAGAGTATAATAATTTATTTAAAGATAAAAATTATACTTTTTTATAAATGAATAGACAAACGTTTTTGGACTAAAAAATATGCCAACTATGTGTTTGTTATCTAACTGTGAGGAATTGAACTTGCCCACTATACATTTTTCTTTTGTTAGCGTTAGCATTTGTGAGTGTGCAGGTTAATTCCTACCTACCATGCATGTATGCACTAAGATAAGAAAAAATATGTAAAAAGACTTAGTTGACAGACCACTTAGCAATATATTTTTAGTTTTTATTTTGAAAGGATTAGAGTTGCAAAAGTTGTTATATGTACTACGGCAGAAAATACAACAAAAGACTCTTCATACAACTGTGCAAATGGTTTTGTTAAGTTGCTTTATTGGTGTAATTGTTGGATATGCTGCGATAGGTTTTTATATTTTGGTAGATTTAGGAAAATTTATATTTTTAGATTTATGTTCAGGCTATCGTCCATCACCAGCAAGTGGAGAAACTCATTTTTTTGGAACTGGTTTTACTCCATATACGCAATATATGCTAATTTTTATCCCATGTTTGGGAGGATTTTTAAGCGGATTGATAGTCTATTTATTAGCACCGGAGGCAAAAGGACATGGCACAGATGCGGTAATAGATTCTTTCCATCGAAAAGGTGGTAAAATACGTATTATTGTTCCATTTGTGAAAGCACTTTCTTCTGCAATTACTATTGGATCAGGTGGATCTGCTGGAAAAGAAGGTCCTATTTCTCAGATAGGAGGAGGATTAGCATCTGCACTTGCTCAACTTTTTCAACTTAATCGAAAACAAACGAGAATTTTACTTATGGCAGGTTTGGCTGCAGGTGTAGGGGCTATTTTCCGGGCACCTTTAGCCGCGGCAATTTTAGCGGCAGAAATTTTATATAGAGAAATTGATTTTGAAGAAACAGTCGTTCTCCCAGCTATCTTGGCTTCTATTATTGCATATTCTGTATTTTCTGGGCATCTTGGATACAAACCATTATTTGCTACAGGACAACTTAGTTTTCATTACGCTTGGGAATTATTGCCATATACAGTATTAGCAATTGTTGTTGCGTTAGGTGCGAAATTTTTTGCCTGGTTTTTTTATTGGATACATAATAAGTTTGAAAAAATCAATATTCCTCAATATCTCAAACCAGCATTAGGAGGCATTATTACAGGTATCATTGGTTTTATTTTTCCGGAAGCACTTTCAGAAGGATATGGATTTGTTCAAAAAGCTTTCAATGGGAATACAACTTGGTACTTATTGTTTGCTATTGCAATTGCTAAGATGATGACAACCACATTTACTCTAAGTTCTGGAGGAAGTGGTGGTGTATTTGGTCCGGCGATTGTTATTGGAGGCTGTTTAGGCGGAACAGTAGGATATTTTTGTAATGCGTATTTTTCTGGGATCCAGCTTCCTGTTGGTGCTTTCATATTAGTTGGGATGGCTGGTTTTTTTGCATCCGCAGCACGTACTCCAATTTCTACTATCATTATGATCAGTGAAATTACTGGGAATTACCAATTGCTTGTTCCGTCTATGTGGGTTTGTATTATTAGCTTTATTTTAAATGACAAAACTTTATTTTCTAAACAACTTTCTAATCGCCTTGATTCTCCTGCAAAATTAGGAGAAATCATGTCAGAAATTTTACTCCGAGTGAACGTTTCTGAAGCATATCCACGTAAAATAAATCTTCAAAAATTTGCAATAATTAAAGAAGAAGAATCATTAAAAGAAGTCTTTGAAATAATAAAACAAACTCGACAAAATATATATCCTGTTGTTAATACCGCTAAACAATATGTAGGAATTCTCGATCCAACAGAAATCCGGAATGTTCTTTCTTCTGGTGTTATTCCGGATGCTATGTTAGCTAGCGATATGTTATTATCTGTGCCAGGACTAACTATGCAAGATAATCTTCAAAAAGCAATTGAAACAATGACTTCTTCTCAACTAGATGAGTTAATTATTTTAGAAAAATCTTATCCAACGTATATTTTAACTCGATATGAGATTATTGATTGCTACGATCGTCAAATGAAAAAAGATCGTACAAGGATTATGTATTTACCTCAGTTACAGAGAAATTCAAATGCAACATCTTCCAGTGGTTTAGCTGGTTTATTATATAATTTGCATATTTCAAATACCGAAGAACTATTTCGCGAAATGGTGTCATGTCTAAAATTAAAGAATCCAGAAGATCAAGAAATTCTTATCCAAGAATTATTAAAACGAGAAACAATGCAAAGTACTGCAATTGGCCAGGGAATTGCAATTCCACATCCACGTCATCCGCATTTTACTACGATTGGAGCTAATATTGTACTTGCTGTACTCCATGATCCAATTAAATTTAATGCACCAGATAATATTCCTGTAGATATTTTTTGTTTGGTTGTTTGCGATTCCTCTACAGAATATCTTCATACTATCCAAAAATTAGTAAAACAATTTCAGAATACACAATTAAGCCAAAAATTACGCATACATACTAGCGCGAAAGAAATTGCTGAAATAATTGGTCCAGCAAAATTACCAGACAAAGATGAAACAACTATAACTCCATAGAATTGTTACTAAAAAAATAAAAATAATCTTGAAAAATATTTATAAATTGCTAGAATTACAATCATCTATGATTGCAAATAAATTAGTAGGAAAAAATTCTAGCATATAGAATTTTTTCCTACTAATTTTACAATTTTTTTGTTCAAAAGAATTATGATAAAAGGGTAAATATGCAAGATTATCTTTTAATAGGTTTTGGTGTAGTAGGCAAAGGAGTTTTTGATCATCTTCAAGGGAATATTATTGTCCTAGATAAAGCAAAAATTGATCTAAATTCCCACAGTGGACAAAATGTTCAAGTGGTTCAGGAAACTATTACAGAAAAAAACTACAAAGAAGTTATTGAAAAATATTCTTCTCCGGGTACTATTGTTATTGAAACAGCAAATGAAATTGATACTGCGGATGTTGTTGAATATTGCAATCATCATGGCCGCCATTTTGTGAATACTGTAGCAGACATTTGGAAAACGACGGTTTTAGAAATGACAGATCATTATCGTTATATCGATAACTTGTTATATAAAATCGTAGACCGTTTGATTGATGTTTTTGAAAAAAATCGTCAGGGTCCAACTGCTGTTTTGATGCAAGGAGCAAATACAGGAATGGTTAATCATTATTTAAAATGTTGCATTCAAAACCTTGCAGAATATTATGGAATGTCATTTGAAGAAGTTGGCAAACGTATAAGAGAGGTTTATATCCTTGAAAAGGATACAATATGTTTTCGACCGGGATTTTTTCCTCATCCAAATATTTTCTATAATACATGGAATATAAAAGAATTTATATTAGAATCGGTTGCTTTTTGTGAATATCCCGATCATGGAAAAAACACTTTTCTTCATCGAGCTATGCAACGTGATGTTTTTATGGGAGATCTTGCAATTAAAGGTCGTATGGTAAGCCATGAAGAAACATATACAATGGCTTACTACTTGAAACAAGTTTTTAGAAATACCAACGCTATTGTTCAATTTTTATATGAAGCTTCTCCTATCGGTATTCAATCACGTATGCGCTTTCCCTTTGGTTCCAAATATGAAGAACGGACAGTTTCACAAGAAGAAGCAGATATTGGATATGATCTAGTGGGAACATTGATCATTTTGGACGATGGAAAAAATTGGTTTGTGGGACATAAGATGGATCAGGATACTGCTATAAAATTTGCTCCGATGTCTAATGCTACCGCTTGGTATGTTTCTGCTGGCGTTTTATCTGCTATTGATTGGATTAAACAAAATGAAAGTTGCGGTGTGTTATTCCCTGAATTTGCTGATCATACTCATATTGTCCAAAACTTTTTAAAATGGTCTTGTCCAAAAAATCATATCTCAAAAACTATTCCTAAATTATATATAACAGAATCCTATCCAGATTTGAACTTAGAAAATTTATATACCACAGGGAAAAGAGTTTACGATCCTGTTGTCGGGCATTAAAAAAATACTCCATAAATTTTTATGGAGTATTTTTTAATAGATTGATTTGGAAAGCTATTATGGCTACAAAAATTGGTTTTGAAGATATTGTCCGAATTTTCCTATTTTTGTTAGGTGCTTCTTTTCAAATTGCTATTCTTGTGCTAATGAATCGACGCAAAAATCCTAAAAGTCGTGAAATAATTTTCGCATTTCTTTCTTTTGCTATGTTAGGATGGACATTCAATATTTTTATTTCTTTATTTTCACGCTATCTTTATTTAGATGATAATATTGTAAAAAAAATTTGTGGTGGTATTGCAGTTGTTAGTTTTACTCTGATTTTTCCTTTACTATTGCATACTTTATTACGCTTTAGCAATGAAAAATATTTACAATTAAAAAACTGGATCAACTATATTCTTTTATTTATTTTTTATATCCCTATAGTGCTTTTTTGGTTCTTTATATTAGATAATAATTTGCACACCGAGATGCTAGAAAATAATTTTCATCTTGAAAATTTTATCAGCCGTTTTATTTTTTGGGGATTACCATTATTAGGAATATCATGGTTTATTTTAATATGGGGATATGCAAAAACAAAGGATGAGGAAGAAAGACGCTGGCTTTGGATATTAGCAAATATTTCTCTAAGCCTTATGATACTGTATGTAGTTTGTTTTGTTTTTGAGATATGGAAAGTATATTTTATTGGCCCATATCTAGCTTTGTTTACAGAGATGCTTACATTTTTACTTCCACCTCTTTTATCATATTATCTATATTTTTATAATTATATGGAATATATTTTTAAGCGTGGGCTTATATTTTGTGTATTAGGTATTGCGGTTATTACTTTTTATATTTCGTTGATCCGACCTTTGGGATCTAGTATGGAGCAGCAATTCCAGATCAATTTTCGTATGATTGAAGGAATTTTAGTTATGCTGCTTGTGTTTTTTTTTGATCCTTTGAAACAATGGTTACAGGAATTTTTTAATTGGTTGTTCTTTGCAGAGAACAAATATTATAGAAAGATTTTTCGAGAGCTTTCTATTAAAATTTCTCAAGTTAGTTATCTTGATTTGGAAACATTAGTAGAAGAGGTTGCACGTACAATTAGCCAAGCAATGAAGATTAAAGACATTTCCCTGATTCTTTTTGAAGAAGTGGAAGGTAGGCGTTGTATCGCAGAAAGCACAATTGCTATTTATCCTGACGATATTCATCATCTGATTAAATACTTAGAAAAACAAAGAATTTCGGTTATAGATATTTATGATTTTAGTGAAGAAGATATGGATATTTTGCGCGAGATGCGTCGAATAAAAGCCTTCACAATTATTCCAGCATATAGCGATAATGAACTTATTGGATTGCTAAATATTGGGAAAAGGCTCATTCGCAATTGGCTGCTTGCAGAAGAAGAAGAAATGCTTATTATGCTGGTAAATCAAATGGTCATTGCTATTGAAAATAGCCGATTAGTACGTGAAAAATTTGTCTTAGAACGCAAAATGTATGAAAACGAAAAATTGTCGTCTCTAGGTCGTTTATCTGCTAGTATTGCTCACGAAGTAAAAAATCCACTTTCCTCTATTAAAACAATTGCAGAAGTTACTAAAGAAGAACTAACCCCTACTCATCCTCATTATGAAGGATTAGAGTTGATTGTTGGAGAAATTGATCGGCTTTCTCGTGTAGTAAGCCAACTTTTACATTTTGCGCGTTCTCGTTCTGGAAAAGTTGAAAGATTGATCATATCAAATGTCATCTATGACGCGCTTTTATTATTGCGGCATGAAGCAGAGAGAAATCGTGTTATTATTGAAACACAATGGGAAGATAAAAATATTTTTGTAATTATGGATAAAGATGCTCTTACAGAAATCTTTTTTAATCTTATTCATAATGCCATACAAGCATTACCACAGGGCGGTCATATTCATATTAACACCGCAATTCTCTATCATAGTAATAAAAATCTTCCTATGTTTATTAAAATTTGTATATCAGATGATGGGCCTGGGATTCCTGTTGCAGATCGCCAAAAAATTTTTGAGCCATTTTATACAACAAAACAAACTGGAACAGGATTAGGATTGACCATTGTTTTACAAAGACTTCAAAAATTAAAAGGACGTATTGTTGTTAAAGATAATGCTTTTGGGCCGCATGGAACAACTTTTGAGGTAAGTCTTCCTGTAAAACAGGAGGATTGGAAAGAATAGTTTTATTTAAAAAAAATGTTGAAATATCTTATAAAATACCATAAAATATTTTGATCGTTTATTTTTTTGACAAAAATATTTTTTCCTATCTTAACAAAGAGCAAGGAAAAAAATCTATAAAAAAACAATGAGGGCTTTCCAAAGATATAAGCTATGTCAATAATTATTAAAGAAGATTTACTATTTGGCAAAATTGCTGTATTAAACAACATTATCACCCAGGGACAATTAGACGAAGCTATAGGAATTCAAAACTCTCGCTCATATTTTGCACCTATCGCAGCAATTCTTTTGCAAAAAGGCTATCTTACTCGACAACAAATGCATACCATTTTGGAAACTCAGAAGAGAAGATTGCCGCGTCCTGCTATTGCGCCGCAAGAAAAAAGGGATGATCTAATCTTTGCTTACCTCGCGGAAAAGCTCAATTTAACTAATCTTGCTGCAATACATGATGGAATTACTATGCAAAATCAGATGGTCAAACGTGGGTTACTTTTCCGAATTAGTGAAATTTTAATTAACCTCGGCTATCTGACTGTGGAACAAGCAGAGCAAATTGCAATAGAACAAGAACGTCTTATTATTTCTTGCCCGGATTGTGATACAAAATATAATACAATCGGACTTCAATGCGATAAATTTGTATGCAAAAAATGCGGAATGGAGATGCTTATTCCAGAAGATATTTTGCAAATGTATTCTCCTTATGAAATTGAAGTATTCCGTAAGAACCTGGATGAAATAGCCAAACAAGAATCCTTAAATGTGTTATATGCAGAACTAGAACCTTTGCGGGCAAAAAGGCAAAAGGTTATTATTATTCCTGAAGATGGAGATAGCCTGTATGTATCTTATGGTGCTTATGAAACAAGTGATGAAGATTCCATTGAAGAATTGATTGGCGAGCCTGTAGATGAGCTAGATTTTATTACGGCTGGAGTTGCCACTATTGATAAACTTAAACAACATAAGTATACAGATGAATGGTACTGGAATCGAGATATTGTTTCTGATATTAGCGGAGAAACATCCAGTGCTGATATTTCTAGTGAAGAAATTGAAGATGAAGAGACAATCGATTTAGATTATCGTGTATGGCAAAAAAGGCATATTTTTCAAAATACCATGACAATTGCACAAAGTTCAGATTCGAATTTGTAAAAAATTAAAACTATGCTATATACTTGAACTTAAATTTTTTAAGTAAAATCAACAATTTCTTCTGATTCTTTTTAAGAATTTTTTTAAATTTTAAAAAAAACATTTGACGCTACTTTAGAAATTCTCTATAATCGTATGTGTTATGGTTGAAAATTTTTATAAACCTATTACAAAAATTTTCATGGTTTAAGAAAGCAAACTTTAACCTTTAGCAGTGGATACTAATTTAGACTTGAAAAATATTTTCTTCTTTTGATGAAATGTCAAAAGCTTATAATATTTTTCATCAAAATACCGATGAATATTTAACTTTATGGAAGGATTGTTATGTCTAAATTTTGGATGAGCTTTCTTGCTCTAATATTGGCCGTTTCTGTCGTGGCACAAGTTTCCGAAGAAGAACGAATTAACGAACTTCAAAAGAAAGTATTAGAACAACAACAAATTCTCCAAGACTTGGAACAAAAACTCCAAGAACGCGAACAAAGTACACAAGCCTATACAGAACAATTAGTTAAAGAATATCTAAACTCCCCCGTAGCAGAAGAAGATGCTGGCATTACTGCTGGATATGACAAAGGCTTCTTTGTTCAATCTGCTGACGAAAGTTTTATGCTTAAACTTAATGGTTCTATGGCTGCTCAAGCTGGCTTTTTTGAAGCAAATACTGTTACTAATAATTCTTTCCGCTTGTCCGAAGCCCGTATTGATTTTCACGCATATTTGTTCAATAAAGATTGGCATTTCCGCGCACGTCCAGATTTTTCTGCTTTAGAATCTGGCAGCAAAAATGTCCTACGAGATGTCTATCTTGAATACCTTGGTTTAAATTGTGTAAAATTTCGCGTTGGTGCATGGGTTCTTCCCTTCTCTTTGGAAGTAGAACTTGCTAATGGACGTCGTACAATTGCCAATGCGCCATTCTCTTCCTATATGCCTAATCGTGAAATTGGTGCAGCGGTTTTTGGCGATGGAATTCCTTTTACCAAATCTGAAGCCTTAGCAAAACATCTTAGTTATTTCTTTGGCGTTTTTAATGGCGAAATTACAAATAATAAAATGGACGTCAATGATGACAAGATGTTCATGGGTCAATTAAAATTTTTCCCCTTTGGCAATAAAGAAGCAAAAACTTTTTTACAAGTTGCTGCATTGTTCAATAATCGTGTTTATGTAGAAGATGCTGCACGTTTAAATCTTACTGCTCTTTGGGGAAGCCATCGTGCATTTGGTCAAGACGGTGTTGTTGATGTAGATGATACCAATGGCGAACAAATGGGTGTTGAAGTAGGCTGGATGTTTGACAAAAACAATTTCCATGTCGAAGGTGAATTTATTTGGATGCGTTATTGCCGTTCTAGCGATGTAAGTTCCGTCTCTGGCTATAAAGCTTTAAAAATGTGGGGCGTTTCTACCGCTATTACTTATTTCATTCCAGTCAGCGAGAAAAACAAAGATATGGGACTCGAACCCGTTGGTAAAATTTCCTTCACAGATATTGATGATAGTGAAGGCGATGGCTCTCGCGGAAGCAATACTTTTGGATCACTTTCTGATGTTCGCGGCCAAAGCATTTGGGAATTTACAGTTGGTGCTAGATTCCATTTCAACAAACATGTCCGTACAGATTTCAACTGGACTATGTATGATCTAGAACTAACCCGTGGCGTCAATAATAGTGATTCCCGTAAGGGTGGCAATTTAATTCATGCTTTCTTATTCCAAACTTACGTAACATGGTAAGCTAATTTTAAGGCGTGGGATTTCCACGCCTTTTCTATAACCAGCCAGCTCTAAGCGAGGAACTAATTATGTTTCGGTTATGGTTAGAAAACCGTTTGGCTTTGCAAAAATTTTTATTAAGACCAATTATTCCAAGAGGAAAAGCTATATGGCAATATTTTAGCGGATTTGCCGCCGTTTTTTTTGTTTTGTGTCAAATTTTTTCAGGGATTTATTTAGTTGCAACATCCTCTTTAGGAATTCGAGAACCAAGTATTATTCTAAATCTTCATTGGGTTGGTGCAAATGGGCTGGTGATAGTTATCCTCGGCCATTTTTTTTTGAATCTTTATATGGGGAAATATCGTACTCCTGGAGAATTAACATGGTGGACAGGCATGGTTTTAGGCGGGATAATTTTATTTGCTTATCTTTCTGGTACAATCTTACTTTGGAAGAGTGAACCACAATTGATAAGTTTTTTACATCTAATCGAGCGAGTTCCTATTATTGGGCTATTGATAAAAATAGCTATTCCTAAAACCCCAGAAGCAGCTAAGATAGCTGTGCATATTTGGCACACAAGTATTTTGCCTATAATGATGTTGATGACAACATTTCTTCATATTTGGTTATTAAGTCGCCAAAATATCTATTTGGATCCCGACTGCGATTTTTCCTAGAAAATTCTATTAAAACTAGGAAAGATCTGTTTCTTTTTTGATTGAAAATCATTGGTATTAAAGGTAAAGCGATGAGCAAATTTGTGAAAATGGGGCAAAAAATTTTTGGATACCAAATTACTCAAAAAATTTGGCATGGAAATTTTTCTACCACTTGGCAAGTACGAAATTCTAAGGGAGAAAATTTTATTCTCCAAGTTATTGAAGATAATCGTCTTTATCAGGAAATCATAGACAATCCTTTGCAAATTCCTAATATATCATCTCCATATTTAGCTCAATTACTATCTATAATTCCACAGCCGCTATCCCTGCTTTGGCAACCACTTTCGGGACGTTTACTTTCTACTTACATTAAACAATTGAAAGTTATCAAACCTAATATCGCTCTATATCTTACTAGAAAAATTTTAGAAATTGTTCAATTCTTAGATAGTCAAGGTCTTGCACATGGAGCATTACGTCCTAGCCATATTATAATTACTCCAGATAAAAAAGTCATGGCTACCAATTTTCCACTAGGAATTTGGGAACAAAGAGTATTATCAAAGATGTTTCAAGATGGCGATAATATGGAACAATTTGCACGTATTTTGCCATATTTCCCAAACGAAGTTTTGGAAAAAGGAGAATATGGATCTACTCAAAGTGAGATATATACATTAGGGATAGTATTAGCAGAAATGTTAACTGGAGAATGTGTTCCGCCAAATCGTTTGATTCGGACATTAAATAAAAATCAAGTTTCTTCTCCCATTGCGTCTATTATTTTAAAGGCGACAACTTCTAAAGAAGATCGTTATCCTGATACGGATACAATGTATGAAGATTTGAATCAAGTACTTAAAGCATCAGATGAAGTTGAAAAAATTTACGTTCCTACACCAGGCAGCATGAATGTAGCATTAGAAGCGATTCCTGCGGACTCAAGAGAATATCGTATTTACCAAGCTAGTTTATTGTCTGCACAACAGACTGTTGATGCAGAAGTTATTGCAGAACCTGTAGAATTAGCAGAAGAAGAGTTGGCAAGAGCCCATGAACAAAATGCTGATCCTGTTATGAAAAAAACAGCTAAAACAGATAAAAATGTACAAAAAGTTACTAGTAGAATTCG
>CAZPDM010000104.1:0-12843 GCA_964585305.1 uncultured Planctomycetota bacterium
GTTACGGGTGTCTCTACTGGTGTCGTCGGGGTTGTTACTGGTGTCTCTACTACTGTTGTTACGGGTGTCTCTACCACTGGAGTTGGAGTTGTTACTGGTGTCTCTACTACTGGTGTCGTTGGGGTCGTTACTGGTGGAGTTGGGGACTCTACTGTTGTTACGGGTGTCTCTACCACTGGAGTTGGAGTTGTTGGGGTTGTTACTGTTGCCTCTACTGGAGTTGGTGGAGTTGGTATTGTTTCAACTAAAGGAATTTTTGTAGAAACTTGACTAGGAGCTATGTTAGGTGTTGTAACTGGTGTTGCACTTACAGCAGAATTTTTATGTTGATTAAGAGTATTTTCTAAAATAGTTAAAAATAATTTTATTTCATAAAATCCTTCTGCGCGTGCATATTCTTGTCCTTCTGGAGACAAAAATAGTATAGTCGGATAACCTGCAACACGATATTTTATAATTTCTTGAGCATTTTGAGAACTATCTAATTTAGCAAAAACAAAACGATCTCGATAGGCTTGTACTTCAGAACTTGATAATGTTACTGCTTCCATTTTACGACAAAAAACACAACCTTGCATGGATACTTCAACCATAACTGGCAAATTACGTTCCTGAGCATCTTTCATTGCTGAAGTAAGCGTTTTATGCCAATCTTGAAATTTTGTTACATCTGGCTGGTATTTGAAATACATACTTATATACCAAGCCGTTATAACTACTAATAACGCAATAATTACCACTACTATTTTTTTTGCGATTTTTTTAAACATGACAATCCCCTTGGAAAGGATAATTTCTTAATCAAAGTTGCTAAAAGACATACTCTCCGCCATAAATAAATGGCTGGAGTCTCTCAAGGTGGGAAAAAATTGGTTCTTTAAATTTTAATAATGATGAACCAATTTTTTCCATGAAAAATTTTTGAAGCCCTACGGGCTTATTATTAGGAGTGCTTTCATCGCCACCCTAAAGAGTTAGCGATTTCTCGCACTTTTTTTTAAAAAGAAATATTCAACTCACAACTTTTTATACAAAAAAGGCCGCAATAAAATTTGGCGGCCTTATTCAATAGAAAATTAAAACATTTTTTTATAAAATTGCAAGAAGTTATTTTATTTTTTTTGATTGAAAACGGGAAACAAAATCTCGGTAATCATCAGGAGTATCAATTCCCTTAGCACGATAATTTGTAACTGCGGTCAAAATTTTATACCCATTCTCTAAAACACGCAATTGTTCTAACTTTTCAATCTTTTCCAATAAAGAAGGTTCCAAAGAGGAATAATTAAGCAAAAATGACCTTCGGTACGCATAAATACCAATATGCCCCATATATTCAAAATTTGGAGTATTATGAGTATCTCGTATAAAAGGGATAGCAGCACGTGAAAAGTACATCGCAAAACCTTTATGATCGCGTACGACTTTTACAACATTTGGATTTGCTGCCATTGCTACATCAATAGGATATACTAAAGTACCAACCATAACGTCTTGATGCTGTTGCATGAGAGAAATAATTTGATCAATAACTTCTCCAGTAATTTCCGGTTCATCACCTTGAACATTGATAAAAATATCTCCCATAACACGCATGGCAACTTCTGCCATCCGATCTGTACCACTCTGATGAGTTGCAAGAGTCATCTCAACTTTACCACCAAAATCCTTTACAGCATCATAAATACGATGATCATCTGTTGCAACAATAATTTCATCTGCCAGCTTGGATTGTTTTGCTCCATAATAAACATGTTCTATTAAATACTGCCCTGTTTCGCGTAATAAAGCTTTAGCAGGTAATCTCGAAGAAGCATATCTAGCAGGAATAACAATAATTGCAGAAATTGGAATTCTCCTTAAAAGAACTACAAAAATTTATTTTCGTTGCAAATTTTGTGGACTTTGTTCCAATTGTCTTTGTTTCTCTTGAAACATTTTTTGTCCATCAATATTATATAAAACTTGCATAGGATTATAGCCTGTCGCATGAGCTTGAAGAATATAAGATTTTAAAATACGATATGTTTGTGCTTTTTGTGTTTCTTGGCGTGCTTCATTTGTTAATTTTTCATCTCGTAATAAAGTTGACCATTGCCCATTATCTTCTAAAAATATAGCATCTCGTTCTGGCCATTGTGGATTACTAAAATGCCGAGGAGTACAAGATTCTGCAAAATTCTGAAAAGCATATTTTTCAAATAATCCAAGCAATTTAGCCATAACAATATCTTCTACAATCACAACAACCGTATTCGTATCAAACGATAACTCAGAAGATTTATATTTTAAAGAAGAAAGCGGCACTTCATCCCGAGATTGTTCTTTTGCAAAATCTTGTAAAGAAAGATATTGCTTATTGCTTTGATTAACTAAAACAACATTGCTTTTCTTTTCTTGTCCTAAGATAGCAATTCTAATATTTCCAATATTTGCAGGGTTAATATATGGAACACCATCATCTTCATTATGCTGTTGTAATGAACAACTGCATAATGAAATAATAATAGTAATTCCCACTATACTGTATAAAAAAAATTTTAGCATATAATAACTACCTCAAAATTTTTTTAAATACTAATAGGGAACTTAAGACAAAAGTCTCAAAGTTCCCTTGTTTTATATATTTTTAGAAAAATACATTTTTTACTTAAATGTCCCGCTTCCAGTGGCTTTAATAAGAGAATCTTTATGATAGTTATAAATATTTTTCATTTCATTCGGAGAAATTTTAGTTTTATATTGGCGTGCTTGTTGTTCTAAGAATTCTACAAAATCTTTGGTATTGATGACTACATCTACTTCACATGTTCCATCTGGTAAATATCGAGTAGCAACAGTTTGCGCACCACGAAGGAAACCACTAACTTCTCCTTGTATTTCATCACTTTCAGCAACAAAATTCTGAACTAAAGTTGTAGAATTGATTCGAATTCCATGTATCGTTTCTAGCAATTGACGATAGCCATCCATTGTTGCAGCACGCTTTGCCATCAATTTTTGTGTTCCTGTTGCATTTTTCCATACATTATTATTTTCAAGAACATCTGCTAATTTTCTTTGTAATTCACTATTTTCTCTAGCTAAATTTTGGTTTACTTGAGATAGACTATTATTATTCGCGGATAATCTGGCAATTTCTGCTTGTAAATATTGTATATTTTTATTTTGCTCTTTTAATTGATTATTCTCCACAAGCAATTCATCATATTTTTGTCGGTAGGATTGCATCATAGTAATTGTTTGCTGTATGGATATATTCTGCTGTTTCAATTGGCTATTCTCTCTCACTAATTCATCATATTTTTGTCGATAGCTTTGAAGATCAGCAATTGTATTTTGTAAACTCATCAATTGGTTTTTGGTATCATTTGCTTGATTATAAGCATTTGCTAATTCAAGAGAGGTTTGTTTTTGCTTGCCTTCTAGTATATTATATTTTGCAAGTAATGTATTATATTTAGACTCTAATGAATTGTGTTTTTGAACTAATACTGCGTTTTGAGATTCTAATGAATCGCATTTTTGAACTAATACTGAGTTTTGAGATTCTAATGAATTGCATTTTTGAGCTAATACTGCGTTTTGAGATTCTAATGAATTGCATTTTTGAACTAATGCTGCGTTTTGAGATTCTAATGAATTGCATTTTTGAACTAATGCTGCGTTTTGAGTATTTAAATTATTATAATCTTGTCGGAAAGGAAGAAGTTCTTGATAACTTCCTTTTAAACTAGTTAGCTCATTTTTTAAATTATAATTTTCTTGTTTTAAAGAGATAATTTCATTTTCTTTATTTTGTAAAACTACTTTTAACCGGCTATTTTCTTGGCTTGTAGTATTAAATTGTCCTTGATAACCTTGGGAAATTTGCAATTGTTGCGATAAGGATTCCACCTGTGCTTTAAGATTTGCAATTTCATCACGTAAGGATTGTACTTGTTGAGCATTTAATCCATCTGGTCTTGCTCCGCCGCCTGTAGCACGGAAAATTCTATTTTGGTTGAATTGAGCCATATTATCAAAATTTGTACTTTGATATTTATTGCTATTATATTGACTTTGAGATATTTTTAAAAAGCCAATCATATCATTTAAGTTAAGTTGGACATCTACTTCACAAGTCCCATCCGGCAAATAGCGAGTTGCAACAACTTGTGCTCCTCTCATTACAAAAGAGTCTAAATTTGCTCGAATTTCATCGTTTTCTGTAACAAAATCTTTAACAGTAGTTTGAGCATCAATTCGAACACCTTGTATTGTTTCAGCTAATTGTCGATAAGCATCTAACATTGCTGCTCTGCGAGCCATCAATCTTTTTTGCCCATCAGTATAATAGCTTTCTTGCGCAAGAGAAGATAGTATAAAACATACTATCAAGATACAAAAAATAAATTTTTTCATCAGCAAATCTCCTAAAATTTTTAGCAAAACATTCTTGTTATTTTTAGATAAAATCTAAACAAATTATCGCAAAAAATCAGCCAAAAAACAATAAAGTTTGATTTTTTCTATTTAAAAAAGAATATATGTTTTAACATATTATTTTATAAATAGATACACAATTTTTTTTCTTTATTTTCGCCTCTATGTCTCATATTTTTTAGTCTCATATTATTGTTGATGTCCTTCTTTATAATCATAAATTATCTTTTTTTATACACACAAAAAAATAAAAACCTATAGGATAGTATCTATAAGTTTTTATTTTTTTTAATATATTTTTGGGAAAGGAAGGTAGGAAAAAAATAATAGTTTGTCTCATTCTACCGTCCTTGAATGAGGACTTGAAGTATTGTAAAGTAAAACTTTTAATATAGAATAAGTCAATCTTAAATATCAAAAATATTATTTCTTTCGGATGGTTGAACCATCCTCCATTTCTTCGTTTGATGCATCTTGATTATCATCCCAATCTTCATAAGCAGGAACTTTTTGATACCAGCATGTTTCATCTAAAATTCTAATGATTTCACCTTTAGTAGTTGCAGATAATAATCTTTTTTTAGTATGGTATGCTGGATTTAAAAATCCCTCTGCTATTTTTTTATAAATTTGTAAATATAAACGATCATCATAAGAAGGACCAACCATGCCAATAAAAATTCGCACTTTTTCATTATCGGGAGCTTCGTAATCTACGCCTGGAGGTAAACAGCGTATAAAACATAATGTCAAAACTCTTGCTTGTAATGTGCGTGCATGAGGAATCGCAAGATTTTCACCAATTGCGCCGGAAACACGATGATCGTTATATTCAAGTTCAGAGTATAGCCGGCTAGAATTGATAACATTTCCAGAATTAGTTAATAAATCAGTAATAGTCTGCAAAATACCTTCATGAATTTTAGCTCGAAGCTCTCTAGGGCTGCATGGTTCTTCTTCGTCTGGATAAAGTTTACTAGTATCATAATCTAGTAAAACACTATCTGCATGAAGCCACTGATTAAACGGCATAAAATATTCATAGCCTATTTTTAGGCTATGCTCCTTTCTTTAAGAAATTTTTCGACTACAAATTATTTCAAATAATTTTGTAGCCGAAAACTATAAACTTATTTTAAAAATTGCAATACTTCTGGTCGGGCTTGTGGAATGACTATTCTTTCAATAATTCCTTTGTGCTGGATAGTACGACAGCCAGCTGTAATAGCGGCTTCAACATCAGCAATCTCGCCTTCAATAACAAAATAAGCCTTTCCACCAATCCCTTTTGCCAGTTGAATTTTTAATAATTTAACTTTGCTGGTTTTTAGTGCTGCATCTGCTGCAACTATTGCTGTAGCACATGTTGCCAACTCTAATATCCCTAAAGATTCTAATTGATTTGTAGAAATTTCTTTAGATAATGCTGGTATAATTTCAGGATGAATGTTGGGTAAAATAAAGGAATCTAACAAACATTTATCTGCTATTTCTCTACCAATAAAGCTGGCACTACGAACATCTTCGACTTCTCCTGTGAATCCAATTAAATATTTTCCCGAGCTTACTGTATGCGCAAACAGGATTTTTACAATTGCTTTTTTTACTAAAGCATCTAAAACTTGGATTCCTTTAGCTATAGCGTTTAATTCTAAAAAGCCAACACAAATAGGATTCATGGCTTTTTTTTCCTTTTTAAGAGAGTATGTCTTTAGCTTTGTCGGGATAACTGTTCTTTATTTGGCATACCAGTAATTGAATCTAATGCGGCAGTAACAGCTTTAACGGCTTCAGTAATAGCACTTTCAGTACCGCCAAGATATAAACGTCCAAATGCGCCAATCGGTTCAATGTCTATTAAAGATATAGGAGAGGCTTTTTCAGCTTCATTGGCAGCATATACAGAATATACAGAAGGATGCACTTCTAAAATATACAAAGTTTGCCCTGGAAGCAACATGTTACCTTTACGAGAACGGTTAATCAACATACATTGGTAGGGATCCATGTCTGTAATAACTTCGGATGTGAAAATTTTAGGTTGAAGACGATCTTGTTCTTTACATTGTAAATATTGAAGCATCTGTTCGCCAGCTTCTAAAACTACATCTTGTTGGGCAGCATGAACTTCCAAAACACCATAAGCACGTTCTACTACTTGTACACCAGGTCGAACTGCACTGCTTTTTTGCGCTACATCTGTTATACGATTTACTGCCATCCCTGGAGCTAACTCAATCCAAAGTGAGGCTTCTCCTGGAATAGGCAAATACCCGCGAGAGGTTGATGCAGTATATGACGCAAATTGTGGTTGGTAGCTATCTAAAAATATATATGTCCGAAGCTGCATATTTTTTCCATTCTGGATCAAAGTTAAAAAAGTAACTGTGCAAAAAAAATACCAAATTTTTTTTATCCCCGCCAAAGCGGGGAATAGTTTACTTTTCTGCTTCTTCACGAGTCCAGCTTGGATGTTTAGGAAGAATCATTTCTACTTCGGTATGCGGTCTTGGTATTACATGTACAGATACAAGCTCACCAACTCGCTTTGCGGCTGTAGCACCTGCATCAGTTGCTGCTTTCACAGCACCAACTTCACCACGAACCATAACAGTTACATAACCGCCACCAATTTTTTCAATACCCATCAAAGTAACTTTTGCAGCTTTAACCATTGCATCTGCTGCTTCTACAGAACCTACTAAACCACGAGTTTCAATTAAACCCAAAGCAATTTTACTCATAAATAACCTTTCTTAGCTTTAAAAAACTTTATTTCAAAAAAAATTGTTAGTTTTTTAAAAAATATCTTAAAAAATTTCACACTTCAAGTCTTTTATCTTTAAATAAAAAAAATTTCTAATTATGGCCATTTTACATCGCGGAAACGTTCCAAAGTTGGAGGGGCATATTCTTTAACTTGCCACGGATCTTTATTTTTAAGAGAAGATGGAGAAACATTAGATTTATTGAGAGTTAATTCTGGAGTTTTAGATATTATTTCAGGATTAGGATGGAAAGAAGAAATATTTGGAGTAGAATTTGTTGCTGGAGTATAAGTTGAACTCTTTTCACGCTCTAAGGGAGGTAGTTTTATCGGAACATCTTCTGTAAGACGTAACTGTGCCATCTCTTGATTTATAGAACGTTCTCTTCCCCATAAAGGGAAATCCGCTCGAATAGCAGCAACTCGTTTTATATTGATTAAATGGTGTGCAGATATATTATCTGAAGTAATATTGCCACCTTCTGTCCCACATCCTAAGGTTAACGAAGGAACTAAGCGTGTTGCTAATCCTACGCCTCCTTGGGAACTAGGAGCATTTACAATAAGGCGCGATACAGGTTTTTGAAGACCAAATTGTAAGATCACATCTGGATTTGTGGCATGAACAACAAAAGTATGCCCAATACCTTCAAAATCTAATAATTCTTTGCCTTTTGAACATCCTTCTTTCCAATCAGAAACTTTATATACGGCCAAAATTGGTGCTAAAATTTCGTGAGATAAAGCATATTTTGGTCCCACGCCATCTACTTCACCTAATAAAACAGTAGTATTGCTTGGCACAGAAATCCCAGCTTTTTCTGCAATTTTAAAAGCAGATTGACCAACTACATCAGGATTCATTCTGTCGTAAAGAATTGCATAGCGAGACAACTTTTCTAACTCTTCTTTAGATAATAAGTATGCGTTAAGTTTTTTAAATTCTGCTAAAGCGGCTTGATAAATAGGTTGATCAAGGAGTATGGATTGTTCTGAAGAACAAATTGTTCCATAATCAAAAGTTTTGCTCTCTACTACACATCTAGCACTGTATGCAAGGTTTGCAGATCGATCGATATAAACAGGAGCATTACCTTGTCCAACACCAATCGCAGGTTTTCCAGATTGATAAGCTGCTTTCACTAATCCAGGGCCACCTGTAGCAAGAATAAAATCTATATCCGGATGGGTCATAAGTTCTTGGGTAACAGCTAAACTAACTTGAGTAATACATTGTAAACAGTCCTGAGGTGCACCCGCAGCAACTGCAGCATCATTCAAAATCTTAACAGTTTCTGCAGTACAATGAATAGCTTTAGGATGTGGGGCAAAAATAACTGTATTTCTTGATTTTACTGAAATTAAGGATTTAAAGATTGCAGTTGAAGTAGGATTAGTTGTGGGAATAACTGCTGCAACAACACCAACTGGTTCGGCTATTTCATAGCATTGTTGTTTCGCATTAAATCCTAATATCCCAACTGTTTTTAGATTGATAATAGAAGAAAATACTTCTGTAGAAGCAAAACGATTTTTGGCAATTTTACTTTCAACTCTGCCCATGCCAGTTTCACCAGCCGCTATTCTCGCTAAATGTTCAGCAGCTTGATTGCCAGCTTTAGCCATTGCAGTAATAATTTGATCTATTTGTTGCTGAGAATAATCACTAAGTTTTTCTTGAGCAATCTTGGCTTTAGCTACAAGACTATGCACCTCTTGTATACCCGCTAAATCTTTTATATCCATTATTTTTAATGGAAAATATTTGTCCTTAAAACGAATATTTTCCTACCTTTTAAACAGAATTAAAAAAATTGAACAAAATTTTTCTCTATTTTTAGAGGATAGTTGATTTTTGGGAAAAGAATTATTTTAACAATCAAGATTATTTTTGCAAGATTTTTTTGCTGAAAAATTAGAAAAATATTGTAATAACTTAATTTGGAGTATCTGTTTTTTTTAAAAAAAGATCTTCTTCTTTAACAAGAGTGAATAAAAAAATTTGATATTTTAATATATCGCCAGTTTCATCTACCCAAGCGGTTGTAGAAAATAGAGGGAAATTCAATCTAACTACATAAGTAGAGACTAATCTACCCATAGAAGCAATTTCTTCTCTTCCTTTTACTTCAGCAACAACTGTACGAGATTGTTGAGAAATTGGATCAAACCAACGCATATTTAATTTTTTCCCAACATCTAATTTAGGAAATTTTCCTGGCCCAGATAAAGGATCTGCCGCCATACTGCCAATAGGCAGCACAAGATTTTCTGTTTTTTTTTGCTCACCAACACTAACATCTAATAACAAATTACGCCCACGAACATTTCCTTTAGCAGATATAGTTAGTGATTGGGTTTTTAAAGACATAGTCAATTCTTTAAGCTGCTTATCTGGCCCAATATGAGAAGTTGTTTGCAATTCTACTTCAAATTTTTCACCTGGTTTATTTGGCTCTAAACCAAATAATGTTGCCAATTGCTTTCCAAGAAAAACGTCTTTTATTGGAATAGATAATTGACAATATGTGGATATATCTGTTGTACGATCCAGTTGTGGCATAATTGTAGTATTGAGATACCCTACTTTGGTTTTATAAAAATTTCCATAATAAATTGTCATACGCCGTTGTAAATCTTGCGTGAGATCTTTCAATACATCAGAATATGAACTATCTGAGGTATTGATGCTTTTAGGAAAATACTCTTGCTGTATCAATAATCCCATTAGGGTCAACCAAAATAATGTAATTGCAATCATGATCCAATATTTTTTTGACAATCGCATAATTATGAGTCCTCAACGCTAGCTTTTTTTTGTAATTCTAAGAAATACTTCTTCTAAACTTGGAACATATTCTTGAACACCAATTACTGCAACCTGATTTTGTAAAAGGAAAGATATTATTTGAGGAATATTACTTATTTTTCCCGTAAAGTCACAAAGAATACGATCCTCTATAATTTCGACGCGACTTACTTCTGGAATTTTTTTCAAAATTGTCATAGCATAATCAAGACGATCTAAAACTTTAAATTGTATTTGTTGATATTTTTGTACAAGATTAGTGATCTCTTTTAAAGATCCTTCTGCAAGAATACGACCATTTTCAATAATTCCAATTCGATTGCAATATATGGCTAATTCTGAAAGAATATGACTAGAAACAATAATTGTTTTTCCCATATTTTGAAGTTCTTTTAAAATTTCCATAATTTCTCTACGCGAACGCGGATCAAGCCCAGAAGCAGGCTCATCTAAAATAAGAACTGGGGGATTGTGTAATAATGTACGGGCTAACCCTAAACGTTGCCGCATACCTCGAGAAAGATGTAAAGTCTGAGTATATCGATATTCTTGCAAATCAAGAAGAGCAATGATTTCTTCAATAACTTGTATACGTTTATCGCCAAAAATTTGGTAAGCTAAAGCAAAAAAATCAAGAAATTGCTCAACAGTCATATTTGGATATACGCCAAAATGATCGGGCATATATCCAATAATTTGACGCACATCTTTTGCTTCTTTTACTACATTTTTTCCTGCAATAAAAGCCTGTCCAGAAGTAGGATGCAATAATGTTGCCAAAAGATGGAGTGTCGTTGTTTTTCCTGCCCCATTTGGCCCAATCAAACCAAAAATATCTTTCGTTTCAACTGTTAAAAAGAGATTATGAACGACTTCTTTGGAATGTTGATAACTATGGCAAAAATTCTCTATTTTGATCATTCTATTTCCTGCTAAAAACGCCGTTTATATTGTTGGATATATTTAATATAGATCTTCTTTTGTTCAACAGTTAAAATTTGCTCTATCTTTTGACGTATTTTTAAATCTTTCTTTAAAGATGCAGTAGAAGATGCTTGGCGAAGGATTATATTTATTTTATATTGCTGATGAGGAGAAAGCCGACATAACGAAATAATATCTGGAACATCTTTAGAAATTAGCTGTTCTTGAGCTTTTTTTATTAAAATAGGCAAAGAATTTTTTTCATCTGATTTGATTGATGATGTATTATTCGAATTTTTTTGTTGCACTTCGGATTTTTTTAAACTCTCTTGTTGATTATCTAAAATAGAAGTCAATTTTTCTTCCAATATTTGTATTTTTTTTTCTATTGCCAGCATTTCTCCACGATTAGTTACTAATAACGAAGATGGTGTAAAAATAAATGGCATAGCCAGCCCTGAAACTACTACAAAGAGAAAAATAAAATATACCCATTTATCAAAAAACATTGCTTTCTCCTTAACCTAAAACTATAAATAGTTAAAATACGAACGCAAAAAATTACGTCCGTATTTTATCATACCCTATCTATAGACAAAAACTTGTGTTAAGGAGGGTAATATTTGACTCTTCTTTGCTACTTTCATTGGGCATGATCTTAGCGTTCTTCAACAGCAAAAATATACCCATCTTTAGTTGCAAAATAACCTTTATTATCTTGTGTATTACTGACAAAACAATCAAATTTACTAAAATCAAAAGTATTTTCAATTTTGCCAGTTCCATTTTTTATAGCAGCAATATTTTTATCCTTTTTTACAATCCAATCATACTGTTTTCCTAAGAATAAAAGCAAAATTCCATTTTCTATATTCCATTTTTCTTTACCATCGCTGCTTAAACAATAAAAAGTTGTAGAACTATCTGCATCATAAGAAAGAGTATAAATAGATGTTCCAACAATTAGAGGAGTATCCTTAATTTCTCCACCACTTTCAAACTTCCAATTAAAGATACCATCATTACTATGTAAACAATATAAATTATAATCTCGAGAGGCTTGATAAATAACAGATGGATTTTCTTGAGAAGCAAGTCCTGCTATATTTGCTCCGCGTGTTTCATATCGCCCATTATCTCCCCAATTATTTATAGTATAACCATTTTCTGCACTAATCGCATAAATACGTTGATCGGTACCAGAAAATAGTAATACTATATCATTACTACGCTCTACTAAAATAGGTTGACCGTGTGCATACCCATCTATGCGATATCTCCATTCTCTATCACCTATTTCATTAACTACTTTACCATTTTTATCTTTTATAATTTCTCTATTGATTGCATAGATAAAATTATCCCATGCACCAACATAAAGATATTTGTCGCTAACAGCAATGGGAGAACTTGGGACAAATCCTAAATCTTTTTTGCAGATTAAACTACCAGTATTTTTATGAATCACTTGTAAATGAGCTTGGTTAAGCAAATATATATAATCATTTTCATTATTTCTACGATCTTTATACATTACTGGTTTAAAATCCAAAGCAGCACCCATATAAAATACCCAAATAGGAGTACCATTAGTACGATCGAAAGCTAATAAATTAAAAGTATTTGTTTCTACTAAAAGTAAGTTCCCACAAATATACATATTAACGATATTTTCTTTTTCTAAACGATAATGCCAAATTTCTGATAATGGAGTCATTTTTATTTGACTGCGAAGACTTTCTAATGGAGTCTGAGGAATTTGTGGAGCTTGTAACTCTGTAGGAGAGTTTTTAGAATCTACAGAAGTAGAAGTTGTTTCTTTAGTAGTTGCTGGTATAGGCTGTTCTTGAGTTGGAGGGCAAAGAAAACAATTGCTACAACCAAGTAAGGTCAAAAAAATAGCAGAAAATAAAAAAAT
>CAZPDM010000105.1:0-12770 GCA_964585305.1 uncultured Planctomycetota bacterium
ACGCATAATTTGCGCTGCTAACCGCTCTATTGTGGAATTACAAAATCCTGCTATTTTTCGACAAGACCTTTTTTATCGTTTAGGAATGGTCATTACTGTCCCACCTATTTGTCAGCGTCCTAACGATTTTCAAGTCTTAAAAGAAGCCTTAGAAAAAGAAGCAATGGAAGATATGGAAAAGATATTTTCTGGGAATGAAATGCCTGTATGGGCGGAAAAAAACGGTAGCAAATGGAATATCACTATCAGCCCAAAAGTGTCCGAAGCTCTGCGAAATTATACATGGCCTGGAAACATTCGAGAATTGAAGTATATATTTCGTGGTATGCTTTTTGCTGCTAGAAAAGATAATCAAATTGAATTGAGGCATCTTCCAAATGTATTCCAAACCATTATACCATCGTTAACCTTAGCTATTCCCAACGCTGAAACATTGGGAGAATTTGAAAATAATGCCAGAAAAGTCTATGTTAGAAAAGTCTTAGATGAAAGTAAGACCCGCGAAGAAGCCTCTAAAAAAATGGGGATTTCTAATTCTAATCTCTATAAAATTATAGATGCGTTCAAGCTCTAGGTTTCATTATTTTTTATAATGGGAAATTTTTAAATTTCCCATTATAAAAAAAATTAAAAAGGTGTACCATGGGATTTATTATTTCTTGTCTTCAATGTGGAAATAAGTATCCAGAAGATTTACATTTTCAATTTCGATGCCCTTATTGCCTGATAAAAGAAAATAACAAAATAGATGAAAAATTATTATGGAATTTGGGGCAAAAAAATTTTCATGTATTGATTTGCGAAATTTGCAAGATGTTTTATATTCCTTTAGATTACAAACAATATAAAACTTATACATGCCCATCTTGTAAAAATATTTTATCTTCTCCCAAGTTATCTAATCCCTCCTCAGAAATTCTACTATACCAATATCAAGGAGAGTTGCACTCTGATTTAAGTGATACATGCGATAAAAATATAACTACCTTGAAAGATATGGCTAGTCCCAATCTTTCTGATAATGCTCGTACTCGATATCGTCTTCTTCATAAATTAGGGCAAGGTTCACAGGGGAGAGTTTGGGCGATGTATGATAATCATGTCCAACGGAACGTTGCTCTCAAACAAATGTTCTTCCCAAAAAAAGATTATTCTTCCTCAGAAATTTCTGATGCAAAGAGGGTATTTATTCGAGAAGTATCTTTACAAGCTAAACTACAACATGAAAATATTTTGCCGATATATGATTTTGAGCAAGAATGGGAATTTCCTTATTATACGATGCCCCAAATTACAGGTATAAAACTATCGGATTTCCTACGAAGATGGCATGGGAAAAATATTTCAGATGCGTGTTGGCCAGAATGTTTACGGCAAATTATTGCTGAAAAAAGAATAAAACCTTTGCTACTAATTTTTCAACAAATTTGCCAATGCTGTGATTATCTACATCGACAAGGTTATGTGCATCGTGATATTAAAAGTGATAATATTCTTCTGGATGCAGAAGGTAAGCCATATTTGATTGATTTCGGTCTTACAGATTTGAGTAACTATGTATCAGATATTGCTGGAACGCCTGGTTATATTGACCCACGTTTAGCATTGTTGGAAAAAACATTAGAAAAAGAAGATTACGAACAAGCTGATATTTTTTCTTTAGGCATGATTTTATTAGAAATAATTGGAGATTGTTATGTTGGAGAAAAAGATGTTTTTTACCCATATACTGGTATTCGACAAGAACAGCAAGAAGAAATTGCTACAATAACACATACATGTCCTTCCTTTTTTTCTAGTAAACAATCTAATGTAGAACTCAAGGAATATCTAAAAAAAGTACAAAATCGTCCTGTTTTTTTACCTAAATATATATCAATTCCATCTGATGTTCCGGATAGTCACGCTTTACTGCAAATATGTCAAAGCTGCTTAGGCATAGATTCAAAGGGAAGAAGAGTACAGATAGAGCATGAAAAGAAATATTCTAATTCTTATCTTTCTCCTGGCCAGATAGCTAAGGATATAGAAAATTTGCTGGAATATTCCTCTGGACATGGTTTTACTATGCCCTGGTATAAAACTGTATTGCGAAAAATGTTGATGTCTCCAATGATTACATTTTTTATTTTATTTTTCTCTATTTTATTGGTATTGGGAATTTTTATTTGGAAAGATATAGAAATTAAACAGACGTCCCAAAGATTTGTGGATCAGCAAGAATTTGAACAAGCATTATTATCATATAATCAATTATCCTGGATAGGAAAAATCACGAGTGATGATTTTAATCAAAAATTGCTTGCTCAAAAATCAATCCAGAAATTCCAACAGAAAAAATACCAGGAAAATAAAGAAACTATACAATGGTTGCAACATGGCCCATTCACTTTGCATCAATGCAAATCATTCTGGGACACAGAAAGAGGCAATATTCAAAAAGAAGTAGTAAAAAATGTTTTGCTTCCTTATAAAAAATCTGCTACTTTTTCTGAACAATCTCGTTTGGAAGAAGAAATAAAAGCTGTCCAAAACCATTTCCAAATATTACAAACAGTTGAGAATGATTTTTTTCTGGGCTATAAAAATTGCCAATCTAAAATTGAACGAGAGGATGAATTCTATCAAATACAAGAGGTATTAGAGTTCTTTTTCTCTTTTTTGGCAAATGGAGAAAACGCAAAGAAATACTTGGTTTTTCGTTTGGTAGAATTACCAGAAGATTATCAAAAGCCAGACACTCATCAAATTATAAAGGATAATTATCGATTGCTTTTGCTATCTTTGTTGTATAGCCTGACCTATAAAGATTCTTCAAATTTTACAAAAGAAATATCTTTACCTTTTCATGAAGAAATATTTCAGCACCATGAAATAAAGAAACTTTATGATTCTGCAACATCCTGGGTTTTAATAGGAATCATGACTTTTTTCTGCTATCCAAATTTAAAAGATTTAGAAAATTTATCGAAAGATATCCCAACAAAGACTTCTTCTCATGCTACTCTTATCCATATTTTAAATCGTGCTTTTTTATCTCATAATTCAACTTTTTTTTCCAACGGAAAAAAATTGCTGATACAAAATTGGCTGAATCCTTTTGCTTTTCGTGTTGGGAGACTTTCATCTTCTGATCTGGAAATGTTCTGGAAGAAATATCCTGAAAACGAAAATATTTATAAATCTACGATGCTGAAAATTTGTATATGTAACCTTTATCAATTGTCCTTACAAGAAAAGTCTTTTTCCTGTGAATCTGCAATATTTGATGAAATAGGAGATAGCGAAGTTTATATAATAAAAGAATTATTTCGACTAGATAAGAAAGATTTTGTAGAACGATACCAACAATATTATCAAAAACAGGAACATCAAAAATCTTGGAAAAATTCAAATTCTCACTATGAGATAAAAGAATTTACTGAAAAGAATTTGCTGAAGATAATGAAAAATGAAATAGAAAATAATTTAAAAGAAAGTATGAAAAGCAAATGATTTGAGAGAAAAAAAATAAAACAAAAAAGTTAAAAAAAATAAATAAATAAAAGAGTTCTTTTAAAAGTTAAAAAAAATTAACACAGAAAGATTTCATTGAAATGAAAACAATGCTTCTGTTCATAATCTTATTTTTATTTATAAGCCTTACTATAATTGGGCAAGACCTCAGTGGAGTTTTTGCAGCGGTTTCTCAAAATTTTATAGAATGGGCTTTATGTGAGGAACAACCTGCGAAATTTATCATTGGCCAAATATTAGATTTAAAAATGGCCATTATTTTGCCAGATGGCCGTACTATTATGCGCCAGATTTCTACTTTGACAATGTCCCCTGGAAATGTTGCTATGCCTAAAAAAATTCCCATATTGGCCAAAGGAATCTATTGCAAAATAAACCTTATAGAGCATCATGCAAACTATTTCAAAGTAAGTTCCTGTATTATTTCTGGGAATATAGACAATAATTTAAATTTAACACTCAAAAAAATTATAGCTTACTTATTATGGGATGAAAACTTTTTAAAAATAGACAGTACAAGAAAAATTAAATTGATGGAAGGTTTTCGATTCTCTGCTACAAATTTTATTGATAAAATTACCAAAACTGGAAAAAATCTTATCTTCAATATACAAAAGGTTAACATAGCAAGAAAAGAAAATAATATTCATTTAAATTTAGAAATAAATTTATGGGATGTTAACTATACAAACCAGGCAACAAAACAAGAAATTCTAATATGTGAATACACTAACCTTTCTGCAACATTAGTTTTTTCTGGATTAGGAACTAAAACTATAACATTACAGAAAGTTATTTCTGAAGATTGGAAATTGCCAGAGGAATATAAAGAGAAATTCCAAAGTCTGGCGAAAAATTATGGCGAAAAGTTTGATTCTTTACAACTTTCCGCACCTGGCCAAAAATGGATTGATACTAAAACTTTTTATATAAACCTTGATCCAAGTGAAAAGTATATTGTCTTCTATGAGCCTACACAATTTACTATGGCAGAAATAGCTTCTGCCCTGCAGGAACAAAAAGAACAAATAGGCCTTTTGATTTTCTTTCAAAGTAAAATTTTTCCAGAGATTATTTACCATTTTCAACCACAGATGACAGGCTCATTTTTTCCTATCTTTGTACCAATAAGGGAACAAGATATTTTGGAAGTGAAAGAGAATTTTTTGGAGATTAACTCCCCTTTAAAACTGGGCAAAAATCAAGAACAATCTAGTTGGTCTGTTTCCTGCAAAGATGCTCAGGAAAAAATTCATGCGAAAAAATTTTTATGTAGCTCTGGAATAAAAATAAATTTTGAATCTCCTAATATTTTTATTCTTCAAGGAGAGTCATTATTATTTTTGGATGGGCGACCTTTTATCAAACTTCAAAATATGGAAGTTAGGTATAAATTCTACTATCAAAATTCTATCTTAAATCTTAAAGCTGAAGAAAATGGGAATTCTCCACGATTTAAATTTTATAATAAAGATGATGATAATGAAGCCAACCAAATTCGCATCCAAACAGTTTGGCAGGCCGCATTAAATATTTCAAATTGGCTTTTAGAAAAGAAATCAAAGAAACTTTTTTCTGATGTGGATGAACTTCTAATAAGGGTACGTAATCAACAAGAAATATTCACTCCCCAAATAAAAAGCTTAGAACTTAAGACTCAGAATACTTCTGGTATTGTAATTTACAGTAACTTAAAATCAAAAGGAAGTAAATAATGAAATTTTTCTTATTGATTACGATAGTCTTTTTTACTACATTATTCGGCCAATCTCCTTGCTTTATTTATCTCAACAACTTTGATGTCCATAAAATTGTAGAAGGTTGCCCTACTATTGTTGTAAAAGATACAAGACAAACTTATTTGGATTTGCATGATTTTCAGGTAAAAAAAATTAAACCACAGGAAATGACGATAAAGTTATCTATTTTGCTTAAGAAATGGATAACAATAAAAGAAGATTTAAAAATAGGAAAATTAGTTAAGATAAAGATAGATAAAAGGATTGAATTACCTAAAGTGCATACTAAGATAAAAGTGAAAGTAAATATAACGAATACTTCCAATAATATAGAATTTAAATTCAATCTTTTAGATGTTCCTGATTCTATTGAAAAATTTGTACTCGAACATCTTTTTAATGGTATAAAAAATAGTTTTAAATTAAATGCCTATAATCCTATTTTAGGAGGAAATATGGCTTTGTATATTGGCTCTCCACCACAAAAGGTTCCTTTTTCTCAAAGCTATATCTTGCCCAATCATAGTCATATTTTCAATCTAGTAAAAAATGAAGTTAACAAAAATGGCCAAGAATTACTAAAATTAGGATTAGTATATAAAGAAAAAGAAAATTATTTGACTATAGTCAAACCTTTATCATATAAAAATCAAACTATTGAATTTCAGAATAGCAAAATTTCTTTTCCTAATCTTGTTGTGGAAGAAGAAAGATTGCTTTTATCCGACAGTATCCAATTTGATGGAATAACATTAAAAAATGGAGAATCGGAACAAACTTTTTCCAAAGGAACTATAGATTGCATACTTCCTGTTAATTTTGTAAATAATCCCAAATATTTAGGTCTGGAATTAGCTAATCGTGAAGGAGAAGCTAAATTTCTAGCGTCTTCTAACATTCCTCTTGACATCATGGCTAATATGTTTAGCCTGGCTTATTTAGAAAAATTAAAAGAAGCCATCCATAAAATAAAAATACCAAGAGAGAAATTGCAAATTAAAGTCAAGTTCATGGAAAAACAAACTCGCATTTTTGAGATACTACATCCATCCATAGTTGGAAAAAACTTATTCCTTCTTTATCAATGTAAAAAATAATAATATTTGAAAAAAGAATGACATAGATTTCTTGTCTATGTCATTCTTTTTTTATTAAAAAAATTTTACTATAAATTTTGATAATTTCGTTAAAAAAAAATCTATTTTTTGAGAGTCTTATAAAAGTCTCTACGATAAATACACTAAAATCGTCAAATAGATTTTAAAATATTTTTGGCAAGAAATCCTTATATTTAAAGGAAAAGAAAAAATATTGAAAATAAAATAGTGAATAAAAATGGGGGTTGGTACATTCGTTGCTTTAATAAAAAGCATGGAATAATTTTGTGTATGAAAATAAATTTTTATGAAAAGGAAAGTTAAATTATGAAACTGAAAAAATTATTGCTTCTCTCTCTCTTTCTCTCAATCTTCATGTCTTTTGCTGTGGCAGAGCCTATCTATGAATATTTATGCAGGGGAAACAGTGGATATTTTTACTATAACTATACAAACAATACCTATAGTACTGTTCTTCTTCTTTGGGATGATAAACATGCTCAGCTTTTAGGAGATGGTATAGAGGCCAAGAATCGGAATGTTAATTTTTCTGTCTATCAAGAAGTAGATGGTTCTTCTTTTTTCTTTCAAAAAGAAGAAGATGAAGATGAATACGAAATTACTGGGCAACGATACAAAATTTATCTTAATATGTCTCCGAAGCATTATGGTAAGAAAGTTGTCTTTATTTTTTGCATAGAAGGAAATGGTAACAGAGAAAAAATCGTAAAAGATCATACTGTATCTGTTTACCAGGCTACACAAAATATTGAAGTTAAAGTCAATCATGCAGACTCTATATATGGATATATTAGTAGATATTAGACGACGGAATATAACCCAAGTTGAAAAGAAATCTCATTGCGAGGAATTGAACCCGCAATTTTTATCAAAAAAATATGTTAAAAAAATTTGATTTCGATATGCGGGGTTAATTCCTTAAAAAAAATTTTTTATAGAAAGAAAATTCATGGGCAGCAACTCTATTGGTGAGATCAAAGAAGGATTGCAGCAGTTATCTCCAGATGAAGCACTAAAGCTTGTCCAAAAAACTTTTGGTAGTAGCCTTGAAAGCAATTTCAAGAAATGGATTCCAATTCCAGTAATTACTCTTTACTATGTTGCTCTCCAATTTGTAGCAGAAAAAGACATTAAGATGCAGACAGTAGCTTTTATTATTGCTGCAATTGTAGTCTGTGTTTACCCTTTTTTTTCTCAATATAAAGAGCAAAGAAGGTTTTGGCCATTAGGCCTTATATGCTTTTTAGGCTGGGTTCAATATGACAAGCCGTTTTTTCCATTAGGCAATTTTTACGATACAATGATTCTGGCTGGATGTGTTTTTCTTGCTCCAATTATTGAATATATCTTAAGACCGGACAAGGAGATTATTTACCTTGCATTGTCCTCCAAGCTCTTTCCATTTGATAAAATCAAGGCAATGGATCTTTTGACTCACTATCGCGAGACAAATCCTCTACAAGAAAATCTGACAGATTTGGTTATTGATAATGAAATTAAAGTTACTCACTCAAATGATGATACGATCAAAATCACTAGAAAGGGGTGGGGATATTCCTTCGTTATTCAGAAAATAACCGTTCAAACAGGTGCTTACAATCGTTTATATCGCATTAGAAGAAACAGATTCAAAGAAATTATACAAGATATGCTTCCTAATTTCTTATCTCCAAAAGGTGAATAAGTAGCCTGTTAACTTAGTGAAGAACTGAACCTGCCGATGCAATTTTTTATTAAAGGTATCATTTATAAGTTATTTATTAAATTTTATCTATTTTATAGAAAGAACTACTATGAAAAACTATTGTTACTATCTTTTCTCTTTAGTCTTTATTTTATCACTAACTGGATGTTTTAAAGTAAAAAACGCAGAGGGATTACAATTAGCTACATCCAAATCCTATTATGCACAAGACTTGGCAAAAAAAGTGAAAACAAATTATGTTGCTAACAAAGAATCCATTCCACAAGAAGAATATACTACTGTCAAAAAATTGTATGAAAAAGCAGCTAGCGATATGAGAGCTTTTCTAGATGTAGTTAAATTAGAAGCCACGATGAATAACGTGGTTGATGTTCCTGCAGAAAAATTTAACAAAAGCCCAGTCGCCGAAAGCATTGATAAATTTATCAATAGTGTTGCCAGTCGCAGTGATGAAACAGTAGTTTTTAAAGAAATTGTTCTTCCTTTGATTAAATTAGCGATTGAAGAAATAATCAAAGCACGTAAAGAAAGCGACGAACAAGCACTCAAAAAATTCTGTGAGGAATTGGAAAAGTTTAAAATGCCATCATGGGAAAAAATTTCTATCGAAGCAAAATAATATAAGAAAATAAATTCCATAAAATTGAACCACATACTATGTTTTTTTCGCTGATAAGTCAAATATTTTAAGTAAATATGTAGAGTATGGGTTCAATTTTTTTTCATATTTTCATAATTGAAAAAAATAAGGATATATAAGAGATGAACAAGTACAAGATCATTTTAATAGGCTACCCAGAGCACTTGAAAAAATATGAAGTTCCTCTACAATATAGAAGCATCATGGACATATTTAAAATTCCTTCAAAGAAATCTCAGGGGAAAGAAGTTCCATGTAGATTAAAAGAATATTCTTCTGAATTGCAATCATTTATTAAAAACTCATTATCTTCTGAAGAGGAGCATGTAGCAATAGGTTTTAGTGGGCATGGATATGGAGTAGGAAATCCAGGTACTAATGACAAAGGTTTTTCCTTAGACGACATAGAAGAAATTATTAAAATAGCCTATTCTTCCTATCGTAAAAAATTTGACATCATATTTTTTGATACATGTTACAATGCCATGCTGGATGTCTTTCTACCACTCTCTCAATATTGCCAAACTTTTATTGCTTCTAAACTTAAATCGCCAAATGCAGGATGGACAGCTATGTATTCTAAATGGCTGGAAAAAACTTGTGATAGTTTGAGTCCTACAGCAGAAGATTGGGCAAAAAATGCGGTAGAGACATATCGAGAATCATACCAGGGTAAAGTAGATATAAAGGGAGAGAAATATCATTTAACAGCATTTCTCTCTAGTGAAATTTTAAATATCGCAACAAAGTTGAAAAATATTTTATCGAGCAATTTATGTTCTGATATTTTAAATAGATGTCATCGCATTGAAAACAGTTTTTTCACAGCGTATGATTTAGAATCTTTTATCCGTGAATCTTCTAACCAAGAATTAAAAGAACTATCTGATAAAAGCAAAATAGATTCTTATCCCAAAGATACATCTGAAAATACATCTAAAGAACTATCTCTTGTTGGAATGTCATTTTCCAGCAAATTTTTGAAATCAAGCGAAAACAAAGATGGATTTATACAAATTATTATTGCTATTTTATTACTTTTCACACCTTTTCTTTACAAGTCATTTTTAAATTTATTTAAAGAATCCATTGGAACAAAAGAATGGTGGAAAAAGTTAGCAATTATCGTAGTTTTTCTGATATTAGCAATAGCAATATTGGCAATATTTGGTATGATTTTTTTACAGAATTTTAAATAAAATTTTTTCTATTCAAAAAAATAAGCTATGTTTATCATAGCTTATTTTTTTTGGATGAATTTATTTTTTAGAAAATCTTATCGTATTTGAATGGCTCCAGTGCTAGGATCTATCAGTTTCAGACGGGATATTTCATTGCCGAAGTTACTTGTCATGCGTTCATTGTGTGTGGTTTCATTGGTAATATTACGGATTAGTACTTCGGAAATTTGTGGATTATAGGCATGAACTGCCCAGGCGTAAATTTCAGGATCTTTTTCGCCAGAATCTCCAATTAGTATAAATTGGCGGTGAGGATAGCTTTCTATGATTTCTTTAATGGCTGTTTTTTTCTGGTCAATTGTGGCTTCTTTAGCAATAGCTTCCCAAAATTCTGAAGAAAGAGGATTGATTCTGAATTCTTTCATGTTGAAAGATCCTGCTGGAAATGAATTGCTTTGGCGAAAGTTATTTAAAAAATCAAACATTTGCCAGGGAGAACCAGTTAAATAATGGAAAACTATTTCTGATTGCTGCATTTTCTGATATGTTTGCGACATTCCAGGACATGCTTGAGGAGGATTGATAAACGAATTTTTTAGTACAGTTTTTTTTCCTTCCACAATCCCTGTAATTTTAATGGTATCGTCGATATCAGAAATAACGGATTTTCCCACAGGAGGAACCAATTGAATTTTTCCGAAAAATTTTCTTCCATCTTTAGCTGTTGTATTATAAGTAATCCATCCATCTTCGGCTAATTTCTGGGCCTCAAAATTGGATAGGGTAATAGATTCGCTAATTCTGCCTCCATCCGTAGATGCTGACATCGTATATTTTTTATCGCCTAATTCAATGATGATTTTTTCTTTTCCTTCATTGTCAGAAGCTAGTGGGCTAATACGATTCCAGAATTCATTTTTATTTGGAATGTTTATTTTGGTAAAGAGTTCAAAACCTAGGATCAATGTGTGTTTGACAATATCACTGTCGTTGGGTTCCCGTATCCATCCTTCAATATGAAGTGTCCATATTTCTAAAAATTCGTCATAACTTCCATAAGATGGGAAAAAAGTGACAATTTCATCGTTGTCTATTTGGCTTCCATCATCGGCAAATAAACTAATTTGCCATATAAGAAAAATAAAAACAAGAAGATATAAAAAACCTTTCATAATTTTTCCTTTGAATTTTGATATATCTTGGTGCTAGTCTGGCTGGATAATATAGATTATCCGAAATTGAATTTTATTTATATAACAAGGTATAATATAGCTTATTGGGCTTAAATAAGCAAAAAAAAACTTGAAAAATTAGAAATAGGTGATGTAATAGAAATAGGAAAGCCAGTCAGAATATGGCATATTTATTAAAGATGAATGCTAAATAAATAGACTGCGAATAAAGAATTTGTTTTTCATATTTTTGAGTTGCTGATTGTTGTCATAAGTTATAAAGAAAAGGAGATTTTAAATGCTTTACAGAGAAGTTCCCAAAAATGGAGATAAACTTTCTGTACTTGGATATGGCTGCATGAGATTTCCTATGAGGATGGGGAAAATCAATGCAAAGCTTGCTGAAAAGCAAATCATGTATGCTTTGGAACAAGGGGTAAATTATTTTGATACGGCATATCCTTATCATAATGGAAAAAGCGAACCATTTTTGGGAGAAGTTTTATCTAAAAACAACTGTAGAAATAAAGTAAAGATTGCAACAAAACTTCCGCATTGGATTACGCATTCTACAGAGGATATGGATAAGGTTTTAGACGAACAACTGTCAAAGTTAAAAACCGATCATATTGATTATTATTTGGTACACGCTTTAAATGGTGAGTTTTGGAATACAGCAAAGCAAAATGGTGTAATTGAGTTTTTAGAAAAATCATTAAAAAGTGGAAAAATCATTAACGCTGGATTTTCGTTTCATGGATTTGCAAACGAATTTAATCCAATAGTAGATGACTTTGATTGGACGTTTTGCCAAATTCAATATAACTATTTGGACACAAAAAATCAAGCCGGAAGAAACGGCTTGAGATATGCGGCATCAAAAGATATAGCTGTAATCATTATGGAACCACTTCGAGGAGGAAATCTGGCAAAAACACCACCGCCTTCTGTTCAACAAATATGGGCAAAAGCCGATCAGAAAAAAACACCAGCAGAATGGGCACTTCGTTGGCTTTGGAATCAACCGGAAGTAACAGTAGTTCTTTCTGGGATGAACACAGATAGTCATATTAGTGAAAATCTGCGTATTGCTGAAGAATCCTTGCCAAAATCCCTTTCAGAAAAGGAAGTAAAATTAGTTGAAGAAGCTGCAGATGAATTTCAAAAAATAATGAAAGTTGGCTGTACTGGTTGCCAATATTGTATGCCATGCCCAGTAGAAGTCAATATTCCAAGTTGCTTTGCATGGTACAATTCTTATCATGCTTTTAAAGATAAATCTGCTAAAATAATGTATCTCGTCCAAAATGGAGGGGTTTTTTCTGATAAGGTAACTTTGGCATCAAAGTGTGTTAAATGTGGAAAATGTATTGAAAAATGCCCCCAACATCTTGCTATTCCTAAGTTGCTAAAGTGATGTCCAGAAAGATATGGAAGGCTACTTGGCTAAACCAATGATTTGGCTTGGAAAAAAACTCCTATCAAAAGGAACGAAAAAGAAGAAAAAATAAATAGCTAGCGATGCTTATTTTTCTTTTCTCAATCTACGTCCGATACATTTTTGTTAACAAAAGCTAACAAATACAGATTTAGCGACTGCTAAAAGAGGGTGTATCTACCAACGCCCGTAAAAAAATATTACGGACTCCATGAATATCTCGATCCATAATAAGACCACAGGATTTACAGTGAAAAATAG
>CAZPDM010000106.1:0-12678 GCA_964585305.1 uncultured Planctomycetota bacterium
TGCTTACATCTTTGCAAGCATCTCGTATTGCGATTCCTTTGATCTGGTAAGGAACCCCTCTAATTTTGTTTCCATTCCATGCAGCTTAGCATACCCACTGTTAAAGAAATAAAAGCATTTTAAGGAACCCCTCTAATTTTGTTTCCATTCCATGCAGCTCCACAACTATGCACAAGAATATTCTTTTAAATCTTTGATCAGTGATTTGTAAATTCATTCTATAAAAAGGTTAAATTTAAGTTAGTTTAACTATATAACCAACTAATCTCAAGAAAATTATAACATATATTATAAAAATTATTGCTAGAAATTTGGCATTTTTTTTATAATTTTTTTAAGCATTTATAATAAAATATGTTATATAAAAAAAAATTTATAGAATTTTTTTTTGCTTAAAAAAAAATTTATAGAATTTTTTTTTGCTTAAAAAAAAAGCCCAAATTCGGATTTCCGAATTTGGGAAGAATTGGCGGAGAGAGCGGGATTCGAACCCGCGGAAGCAAAAAAATTACTTCAACAGATTAGCAATCTGCCGCTATCGGCCACTCAGCCATCTCTCCGTATAATAAAGGCGGGGGGAGTAGGATTCGAACCCACGGTCCCTCGGTTAAAGGAACAACGGTTTTCAAAACCGCCGCAATAGGCCGCTCTGCCATCCCCCCAAAATTTAATGTTTGGAGGAAGTGGGTTAAACCATCAACCACTATCTAAAATATTAGATATATAAATATATATAATATTTCCATAGCCTCTATTACATTATTTTATATTATACTAATAATGAAGAAAATGTCAAGAGAAATTTAAAAAAAATTTTCTACTTTTAACCATATATTTGACATAATGTTAAGTAATAAAGCATGCAAAATCGTGTTTTACATGCTTTACTTTTAAAAATATTTCTATTTTTTGTTTTCTTGAAGAGCAACATCTAAAATAATGTCAGATGCTTCCAATTTGTCAACAATTGGCATTCCATCTATGACTTTTCCAATAATTCCACAAACTTTGCGCATGTCATAGCCAGGATATTTCTTTAAAATAAGGAAACGACTATCAATTTTAGTTTCATCCTTTGAAGTTGTTTCAAAAGCAACTAATCCACGTTGCATAGACATTTCAGTAGTTTCACCAGTTGTTACAAATTCTGGGCGTCCTTTTCCAGTTCCCATCGGACATCCACTATGAATAATTCCTTCATCTGCTTGATAAAAATTAAGACCGGCTAAAAGGCCAGATTCTACTAAATTTATAAAATGTTCTGTATTCTTTTTAAAATCTTGTGTCCACAAAGCAACAGTAAATTTACCTTTACTAGTAGTTATAATAGCAACTTTGTCGCTTATCATTTCTGGAATAACTACTTTGCTTTTTGCTTGTTTAGCTAGCCATTCTTGTTCATTTTTTATCAAAGATTGATCTTGTTTATTAACAAGCAAATCTAATGCTTCATGCTTAGGATACTTGCTAGAAATTTCTTCGTAGCAATCTAAAGCTTCTTTTGTTTGTTGATTCATAAAATACAATTGAGCTAAAGTATAAAGTACCCAAGGACCTGCTGAAGTATTTTTAGATATTTCCAAGTGTTTTTTCATTTGGGAAATATTATATTCCAAAGTAACTTTTTCACGAATTTGTGTAGGAATCATTACAATAGGCAGTTCTTCTACACTGAGAATTTTATTGTCTTTATCTTGAGCAATCCATTCTTTGGGAAGAAATTCTACAGAACTTAGTGATTTTTGAACATAACCAGCTAGCTCTTCACCTAAGTCTTTTACTTTAAAATTATAATCCCAATTCTTATAACTCATAGTATTCCAAACATTGCGTAATGTTTGCCAACTTTTCTGAGAATTCGATTGGACCATAGAATAATAGATAAGAAGAGCAACAATTAAAACTACAAGAGGACCTATAAGAAGAAGACTATTGATAATTTGTTTTTTCCATTTTTCTAAATCGACTCCTAAACTTTCAGGAGCTTCTTCAGAAGTCTTTTCTGGTGCAGCAACTATAGGTTTTGGAAGTTCTGGAACTGATTTTTCAGATTGTACATTTTTTACATTACGTTGTTTTCTGTTTTTCTTTGACATAAAACACTTTTCCTTTATGATTTCTTTTTCCGAAAGACTTAAGACATATTAGCAATTTCTTGCTTTTTTAAGGCCGATAGGCTGATAAACTAATGATTCAAACAGTTATAAATAGCTAAGGCATCTTTCAATAATTTTGTCAAATCGCTTATAGGGAATATAGAGTGCCGATCGCTAGGAGATTTAAAAGGATTAGGGTGTACTTCTAAAAACAAACCATGACATCCTGCTGCAACAGCAGAACGTACTAATATTGGAGTCATTTCCCGTTGTCCACCAGTTTCTCCATTCCCTGCTGCTGGCAACTGAGTACTATGTGTACCATCAAAAACAACTAAGCAATCCATCTGAGATAAAATAGGAAATGCTCGCATATCTACTACTAAGTTATTATAACCAAAGGAAGCTCCACGTTCAGTAATAATAATGCGGGAATTCCCCATAGCAGTAATTTTTTCTATAGGATATTTCATATCCCAAGGGGCCATAAATTGCCCTTTTTTTACATTAACTACACATTGTGTTTGCGCAGCAGCTTCAATCAGGGAAGTTTGCCGACATAAAAATGCAGGAATTTGTATCACATCTAACACTTGAGAAGCTTTTTCTACTTCATATACACAATGAACATCTGATAACACAGGGATTTTCAGTTCTTTTTTAATCTTTGCTAATTGTACTAAACCAGCCTCTAATCCTACCCCACGAAAACCATCTTTAGAAGTACGATTTGCTTTGATATAGGAAGCTTTAAAAATAAAAGGAATTTCTAATGAATGAGCAATTTCTTTAATAGCACCAGCAATTTCATACCCAAGCAAAGAATCTTCTAAAACACATGGTCCAGCAATAAGAAATAAATTTTTTTTATCCAATACAATATTGCCTACAGAAAACTGATCCAACATAGTTTTGCTCCTGTTTTTCTAAATGGTACTGATACGGCCTTGTACTTGTAAAATTTGGAATTGTTTAAGAATATTTTGGGCAGATTTAAGAGATATTCCACTAGCAGCAAGTACCGGAGTTGTTGTTTCTGAAAGAGATTTTGCTTGTTCAAGAGATATTTTTTTAGTTTGAGATAAAAGTTGAATAACTTCTTTACTAGCTTTACCAGAAAAAGTAAGAAAAACTTTACAATTACCTGGTTCTAAAATTGTTGATACAGGAGCTGATTTTACGACACCAGGAGATTTTATAGGTGCCTTGGGAGCAGCTTTACTTCCAGAATCTTCTTGTTTTAACTGTTTACCGTCTAAAACTTCTGTTTTAGCTTGTTTAGACTCTGGCTTTAAATTTTGTTGTTTAGGAATATTAACGTTACTATCTTCAATTTCTCCTAATTCTTGAGAAATTCCTTGTAGTTCATCCAATTCTTTATCTTGAGTTCCTTTATTAGAATCTAAAACATTGCTAGAAATAGCTATATTTTTCATAGGTTGAGGAATTTCACTAATTTTTTCTTCATTTTTTAGCCCTTCCAGCTCAGAAGAAATGCCTCCACCTTCAATTTCCTCAAACTCAGCAGATAAACTGCCAATATCACCATCCATACCTTCCAAACAAATTCTTTCAAATTCAGCAGAAACACCTTCAATTTCTTCAAATTCGGCAGAAATCCCTCCAATTTCTTCAATATCTGGAGGATTTTTCTTTTCTGAGCCAGGTTTATTTGTTGAAGCAGGTTTGGTAGTGTTTTGAACGGGAGAAGATTTCAAAGTTGGTAAATTAGTTGCTTTGGGAGATGGAGATATTTTTTCTGGTGGAACTTTTAAGGGGGCTTTTTTCAATTCTTCTGATGGATTTCCAATATCATTTAATTCCGAAGAAATACTGCCCACTTCTTCTATTTCTTCTACATCATTATCATTTTTTTCAGGCTTTTCTTCCATATCTACAATACTTTGTAATTCGGCGGATAAAACATCAATTTCTTCCATTTCTGAAGAAACGAAGTCTTCTTCACTTTTAGCACCTTTATTTTTTGCAGAAGAAACTCCAACTCCTTTTGAAGGACTTGTAGGTTGTTTAGTTGTTGCAGAAGGTTTTGTTGCAGATTCTTTAGGAAGTGTAGTTTTTACTGGAGGATTTTTAGTTGTAGTACTTGGTTGTTCCTTGGTGGGTTTAGCAGGAGAGGGAGATTCTACAGAAGGTTGAGGAGTTTGCGAAGGCTTTGCTATTTGATGCAATTGTTGATGAACATCTTGAGAACGCATCAAATAAAACATTTCTCCGCAAGTTGGACAAGTAATAACAGGAAGAGCAATTTTAGGAACCCAATTTGCTCGAGGAATTTCTGCAATAGCTTTTGGAGTAATATTAAAATCTAACCCCAATTTTGAAAAAAAGATAAGATGATCTTTAAGAGCTTTTACATCATTCGTAGTTAAATTCTCAAATAAAACGATTGGTAGTTTTTCTAGCAAAGAACGTGTTTGTTGGGAGGAAGTATTAAAAGCGCTTGCCAGCAATGTTGCAATGGCTTCTTTAGCTTCTATGGCACCAGGATGAATAGAAGCTAAAATTACTTTAAAATTCAATTCTTTATTACTCATGATTCATCCTAACCGCATTTTTTTTATACATCAAAAGCCAAGAAATAATTTTTCGGATTAAAATATATTTCTTTTGCAAAAGACTAGAAAATAGACTTTTACAAATTTTTTACTCTTTTATAAAAACAACATCTATTTACTTTATCACAATTTATAAAAATTGTCAAGAAATTTTGCTTACATTAAAAAAATAAGAAGTGATGCCTAAACTAATCTTATTAAAATTTATTTTTTTCTTTATTTAAAACCATTTTCTTGATATTCTTTAAAGAAAAAAGTATTTGCACTTATATATACTTAAATTTATATTACATAATAACTAACATGCTTAATTTAAAATATTCTTTACGAGGGAGTCTTTTTTATGAAAATCTTTTTTCTTTTTCTTATTTTAATAAGCTGCAATGCTTATTTAGTTGCGCAAGATTTCCCGGATTCAGATGCTAGTATTGTACAAGTCAAAATTGCTCCATCTCAAGTTACAGTTAAACCTGGAGAAAAAGTGCAATTTAGTTTTCATGCAATCGATAGAGATGGGCATGAAATTCCCGCAGCATTCAGTTGGAGTTTTAGTGGTGGAACACTAGAACAAATTGGCCCAGATTGCTTATATACAGCGGGAAATGTTCCGGGAGAATATGAACTTCGTGCAGAAATTTCTACAGGTGTATATGGAATTGCCAGAATAACAATTCTCGATCTTACTCCCCCATCTGCTAAAAAAGTAGATAAAATTATTATTACTCCAGATGTTGTTATGTTAAAACCTGGCCAAGTACAAAAATTTGATTTTTGTGCATACAACAACCTAGGAAGAAAAATGTATACTAGTTTTAAAATTAGCTTTGGCGGTGGTCAAATGGATGGCAAGGGAAATTATACTGCAGGAGACCGTCTTGGCAAATATAAACTTACCGTACGTAGCGAAGATGGAGTTCAGGCCAGTGCAGATATTATTATTAGCCATGATACACCAGTCATATCTAGCAATTCCAACCCAAATCAAGAAAAGCCCCAACCAACTACATCCAATGCAGCAATACCAAGCCGTATTGAAATTACTCCTAAAAGTAAAATTCTTATGGTTGGCGAAAGTTGTCAATTCAAATTTGCTATTTTAAATAATGAAAGCCAACCTGTAGCTGGAAGCCTGCAAATCTATACACCTGGTGGAACAATCGATGGTGAAGGAATTTATACCGCAGGAAAAACTCCTGGGGATTATGTTATCCATGCTCAAACAGATAATAAAGTTTTTGCACGTGCAGAAATTAAAATCGTTGAATCCATCCCCACAACTCCTGATGTAGAAACTCCAGCCAAACCTGTACTGATTCCACAAGCACCTAAATTGCCAACAGAATCAACACAGACAACTAACCAAGTCCCCCAGACTCCTGAATCACCAAAACAAATCGCAACGGAACAACCCACATCAACTAATGATTCATCCACTGGAATAAATTATACAACTCCTATTGCTAAACCTGAATCTGTTTCTTCCAAAATTGAAACTACTAACCCTTCGGGGAAACTAGTTAAATTTGCAATAACTCCTAACCGACTCCGATTGCGTCCGGGAGAAAAGCGGAAACTTTATCTCATAGCAACGGATTCACAAGGACGTCGTGTTCCTACATCTGTAGAGTGGAGTTACCGCGGTGGAATATTAGATAATGACGGAACATTCACAGCAGGAATGGTTTCTGGTCAAAATCTTATTGTCGCACAATCCGATCAAGGTCTAACAGCAAAAGCAATCATTGCAATTCTTTCTGAAAGTAAAGATGAAATGCCATATTGGATTGAGCTTGAACCAAATGTTATTAAATTAAAACCTGGCCAAAAACAAAAATTTGAATGTCGGCTTACCAATGATAGTAATAAAGTTATCAAAAATGTAGATATTCAATATGAAGCCATGGGGGGAGAATTTGATCCAGAAACCATGATTTATACTGCTTGGGATGAGTCTGGTGATTATTACCTTGAAGCGTTTGTCAGTGATAATATTCGTATGAGAGCGCATATTGAAATTAAACAAGATTAGCTAATATTTTCTTATGTATACTTTAAAAAGTTTGTGTTGTTTATCAACACAAACTTTTAATTTTTGACCTAATTTTTTTTCATCAAACAATGTTTCTGAATGCAATATTCTTTATTTATTCTAAGATCAAAATTATGTTGTAAACATAATTCACAATCTTTATGGCATCGCTCTCTTAGTGCATGTTCAATTCCATCAATATACTTATAAAATGAATAAACATCCGGATGATCGCCACCAATACGTGGCAATGCCATAATATTAGAATGCAAGCTAACATAACCAAAATGAGAAGCTACCGCGCAAGAATATCCAGCTCGCCGAACCATATTTATTTGTTCTAAGCTATAATCACCAACTTGGCCATTAGGATAACAAAAAGATTGTATAGGACATCCTAATTTTGTTTCAAGAATACAACGAGAATTATATATCTCATTCCAAGATATTGTATTGTTTTCCGTTGATAAAATAGGATGTGTCAAAGTATGAGAGCCTATCTCAACCAATTTCGAATTTGATAAAATTTTTAAGGTATCCCAAGACATAAGTTGAAATTCTATAGGTATTTCCTTTGGTAAGGAAATATTAGATATTTTGAGAATATCATCAATAAATTTTTGTCTATCTTCATTAGATAGTTTTTTTAACTCTGCAATAACTTGATTTTTATTCTTGCCCGGGAAAGATTGCGCACTATGATCGTAAATATAAGAAATCTGATCTGGCCAAATCCATGATTTGTGTTCAATTAAATCTGGAACAACAAATACTGTCGCTGGAATATTTAAAGATTTTAACAATGGCCATGCAAAATTATAAAAACTTTGAAACCCATCATCAAAAGTAATCACCACAGAATTTTGAGGATATACACCTTTTTCAGTTTTTAAATTTACCAAATCTTTCATCGTTATGGGAACAAAATAACGCTTTATATATTCTAGATATTTTTGAAAATCATCTGTTGTCATATTGCCAAATTTTTTCTCTGTAGATGGGTAAATTTTATGAAACATAATAATTCGTGGATAATTTTTATAAATCTGCCTAGCCAAAAAATTTATTCCAGTTAAATGAATAGCCTTACGAGCAATATCTTTAATAGACATAACTTTTTGTGCAATAAAAAAAGCACATTCTCCTCTAAAACGATAAAGTTTCTACATCACAATCGCCTGAATATAATTTCCAATTTTCGTTAGGAATGAAAGGACAGTCTTTCATACTAGCCATTCCATAAAGAAAACGCTTATCAATATTTCTTGAAGAAAATATATTTTTAGGCAAGCATTGTAAAACAAAAGAATCATTGGTTTGACATTCCATTATCTCTGCGCCAAAAGAGAATACATATTGCATAAAAATATGCAAAGCAGTTTTCATCGCAGACATTGGAGTATTTTCTTTATAAAAGATTTCAACGATCTTTGCACATTGCCAAAAACCATCAAAAACAATTCTCCAAACGATATAAATATTATACTGTTTTAAAACTTCAATACAATGTTTGTTGTACCGAATAAATGGATGATAAATATATCTCCATTCAAGATATTTTATATCTTTGTAAATATATGTAGAATCTTTTATTTCCAGTAGGTTTTGATTGATTGCTTCCTGAAAAGAAGTAAATTCTCGAATAGGTAAGTTTGCGAGTTTTGATAAAAACTGTGTCTCAATTTTTTTAGCCAAAAAATGTTTTTTGAATAAACCAATTTTTTTAGCCAAAAATTTTATCAAAAGTGATGAACTCAGAAAAGTTTTGTAATATATCAATCTATTATTATTATAATACCAACCTAATTTTGAAAAAAATAAATCAAAAGAAGCATTTGTCTGACCAAGTGTCATAAGTAAAGGAAAATCTTTATACGCAGCATCTAACAATTTTTTACCTATGCCACGCCGTTGAAAATTTGATTTAACATAGAAATCTACACACCATCCTCCACGTATTAGCTTACCAGAAAAGACAACTTCAACAGGAATAATAGCCAATTGTGCCGCATCATTATTATTGACTTTGCATATATATATCGGTAAGTTTGCATCACTTTTTAAAGCAGGATTGTCTTCAAATAACCATTTAGCATATTGGATACGTTCATCAACTTTTCCTTGAACAAAAAGAGAGGAAACGAGTTCTTGATATGCTGGAGAATAAAGATTTTCTTTCTCTAAACGAACAACATTTATGATTTCATCCATAATAAAAGCCTTAAAGATTTTTTAAACAGATCAATGATTGTTTTAACGGAAAAGATTTGTTGCTTAACCTTTGATTGTGTGCAATTAAAGGTTAAGCAACAAATCTCAAACACGTAGTTGGCATATTTTTTAGTCCAAAAACTTTTCTCCATTCATTTATTTGGAAACCTAAAAATATGTTTGCAAAGTAAAATAAAACAGGATAAAATATATTTAAAATATATATTTTTAAAAAAAATTTAGAAAGGCCTTATTTTATTTATGTCTCAACAAGGATATTATCGTTTTCCAGATGTAAGAAATGATATAGTTATTTTTGTTAGTGAAGATGATCTTTGGTCAGTACCTTTGCTTGGCGGTTTAGCACGACGTTTGACAGCAAATTTAGCATCTGTAGCTTCACCTAAAATTTCTCCTGATGGACAATGGATTGCATATTCTGCTTTGGAAGAAGGATACCGAGAAATTTATCTCATGCCAAGTCAATCTGGAATTCAAAAACGATTAACATATTTAGGTGCTTGGAGTACTCCTATTGGGTGGAGTGAAGATAGCCAATATATTTATTTTTGTTCTAATTTTGAATCGCCATTTTTTAATGATAACTCAATATATCAAGTTTCTCTTACAGGAGGAGAACCTAAATTAATTCCAGTAGGCCATGCAAACCAAATGAGCTGTGCAAGTATAGGTAAAGATACTATTAAATCAGATGCTATAAAAAATTTAAAGCCTTGTGTAATTGGACGATATACACGCGATACAGCACGATGGAAAAGATATCGTGGCGGAAGAACAGGTGAAATTTGGTTGGACAGACAAGGAAATGGAGAATTTGTTAAATTGCTTTCTCTATCTGCGAATATGGCGGATCCATTATGGATTGGAACTAGAATTTATTTTGTTTCGGATCATGAAGGAATTGGGAATATATATTCTTGTAATCTTGAGGGGCAAGATATTCAAAGGCATACTCATCATGAAGAATTTTATGTACGCAATGCTAGTAGCGATGGAAAAACAATAATATATCATTCTGCAGCAGACTTATATAGATTAGAAATCGAAACTAACATAAGTCATAAAATAGAAATTAATTATGCAAGTTGCCATACACAAACTAATCGGAAATTTATTCGCGCAGCACAATATATACAAGGCTATGATATTTCCTCACATGGAACACATACAGCCATGGTATCTCGTGGTAAAATTGTCTCATTTCCTCACTGGTCTGGACCAGTAGTGCAATGGGGACAAAGAGATGGGGTAAGATATCGATTGCCCACTTGGCTATATGATAGCAAGACTTTAATAGTTATTAGTGATGAATTAGACGGAGAAGATCGTATTTTAATTATAGATACTGAAAAATCTACAACAAAACTTTTAAAGAATATTCCACTTGGAATTGTTCGAGGGATTTTTCCATCTCCTAAAGATATGAATATAATCATTACTAATCATAAAAACCAAATGATTTTGGTAGATTGTAAAAAGCAAACTAGCAAAATTTTAGAAACAAGTTTATATTCACGCATAGAAAAAGTAAGCTGGAGTTTTGATGCTCGCTGGTTAACTTATGATTTTACAATTAACCATGATGTTAGTATTATCAAAATTTTTGATTTAGTTAATAATACATCATATCCTATTACTTCCCCAGTAGCTAGCGATTTTAGCCCTGTTTTTTCAAATGATGGAAAATATATTTTCTTTATTGGACATCGAATATTTTATCCTGTTTACGATTCCATACGATTTGATCTGGGTTTTATTAAAAGTAGCAAACTTTATGCTATAATTTTGCAAAAAGAAACAATCTCACCATTTGTTCCTCGAACAAAATCTCCTGCAGGTGAAGAAAAGCCTAAAGAAGACAAAAAGAAAACAAACAATAAAAAAAACAACAAAAAAGAAAAAAAAGTAACTCTCTCTGATTCCAAAATAGAAAATAAAGAAAACAATAATATTTCTATTATACCGGCTGATAATGCTCCTTCTAACAATGTTTCATCTGGCAATGAAATTGCCAACCAACATGAAAAAGAGAAGGAAAGCAAAACATCTCCTAAATCTTCAAAAACTGATGAAAAGATTATAACTATTGATTTAGAAGGAATCGAGAAACGTATTATTGTCTTTCCTATTGAAGCCGGCATATATTCTCATTTGGAAACATATCAAAATAAAGTTTTCTATTTAGAACATCCGCGTCCATGTACCCAGCCTGATCAAAATTCATGGGCAGATAGAGAACCCAAACCACAAGAAATACTGAAAGTTTATGATCTAGAAAAACTTTCTGAAGATACTTTGGCTAAAAATGTTACTAACTATGCAATCAGCATCAAAGGTAGCACAATGTTAGTAAGGCAAGGCAATCAACTCTTTGCATATAAGTCTGGAGATAAAAATAAAGAAAAAGCTGCTTGCAATCGATATACAAGTGAAGATGGAGAAATTGATCTTAATCGCATTTCGCTATCTGTTATTGTAAAAAAAGAATGGGAACAAATGTATCGACAAGCCTGGCTTTTACAGCGTGAACATTTTTGGAATGAAAATATGAGTGGTGTTGATTGGGGACTTGTATATCAACGTTACTGGCCACTTTTAAACCGCGTAGGAAGTCGCGGAGAATTTTCTGATTTAATATGGGAAATGCAAGGAGAACTTGGAACATCTCATTGCTACGAATATGGGGGAGATTATCGACCAGGACCAAGATATCCTCTTGGAAGTTTAGGATGCAGCTATCGTTTAGCAGAAGATGAGAACTCTTATATCATAGAAAAAATATTATATGGAGATTCTTGCAATGAAGAAGAACGTTCTCCGCTTCTAGCTCCAGGAGTTTGTATAGAAGAAAATGATCGACTTATTGAAATTGCTGGTATTCCAGTAAATAAAGAAACTCATCCCAGAGAAGTATTGCTTGCTTTAGCAGATCGAGAAATTCCTTTAACAATTCAAAAATCGAAAGAAAAGACGCCACAAACAATTGTTGTAAAAACACTAAAAACCGAAGACAACTTACGTTATCGTGCTTGGATAGAACATAATCGAAATTATACTCATGAAAAAAGCCAAGGACGCTTAGGATATCTTCATATCCCGAATATGGGAGTAAGTGGATTTGCAGAATTTTATCGTTATTATACTCAAGAGTCTCATTATGAGGGGCTTGTTATTGATGTTCGTTATAATGCTGGCGGACATGTTTCACAATTATTACTTGAAACTTTACTTAGAAAACCAATTGCTTATCGAAAACCACGTTGGACCTCGGAACCTTATACATATCCTTACAATGCGTTTGAAGGTCCCATGGCTGCATTAACAAACCAAGATGCAGGTTCTGATGGTGATATTTTTAGCCATGCCTTCAAACTTTTTAAATTAGGAAAACTTATTGGTAAACGCACTTGGGGTGGTGTAATCGGCATCAATGGGCAATATTCATTAGTAGATGGAACGGTTACGACTCAACCAGAATACTGTTGTTGGTTTAAAGATGTTGGTTGGGCTATTGAGAACTATGGGACAGATCCCGATATTGATATTGATATTCTTCCAAAAGATTATCTAGTTGGAATAGACACACAACTCGATACTGCGATTAGCTTTTTATTACAAGAACTTCAAAACTGCCCCAGTTGTCGGCCTAAATTAGGAAATCCTCCCGATCGCAGTTTACCCAAACTTCCCAAATTATAATATTTTGCCAAGAAAACCGCTATGCTTGCATAGCGGATGAATTGGC
>CAZPDM010000107.1:0-12352 GCA_964585305.1 uncultured Planctomycetota bacterium
TCATCCTCACTAGTTACCTAGTTAGGACTTATAGCCAACAGTTCGCACTCATAAATTATCCTTTCAAAAGGAATATTTTTTAGCTTTTTAATCAAAACTATGTTATATTAAATGCGCATATTTTATTTATTTTTTTGTCTTAAGGAAAGAAAATAATTCTTCTTGTGAAGGATATTTTCTATAGAAATATGATTACATGGAATTATACTAACGAAAAGAAAAAAATTTTATTATTAGCCCAATTTCCACAAAATATATGGAAAAAAATTATTGGAAATACTGCTTTAGCAATTCTTTGCTCCTATTTAGTAGGAATATTTATAGGCGGAATTATTCTTTTTTTGCCAATTTCTACCCATCAAGGGATTAGCTTCACAGATGCTATATTTACCGCTGCTTCTGCCCTTTGTGTTACAGGTCTTGCAGTACAAGATACGGGAACATGTTTTACTCTTTTTGGGCAATGGATGATTTTAATCTTCATTCAACTTGGTGGGCTTGGAATTTTAACGCTTTCTGCATTTATTATCCGGTTATTAAGCGGACGGCTTGGTTTAAATGCAAAATCCTGGTTAGAAGATAGTTTAGGTCATTATGCTCATAATATGTATGCCTTTGTGAAACAAGTTTTCATCATAGTATTTAGCATCGAATTAGTAGGTGCTATCTTACTTTTTTTAGCATTTTGGCCTAATTATACTTTTCTAAAAAGTATTTATCTAGCTATTTTTCATTCTATTTCAGCCTTTTGTAATGCAGGATTTTCTACATTCAGTAATAGTTTAGAATCTTATCGCACATCTTCGCTAGTAAATATTACAATTATTTCTTTAATTTTTCTTGGTGGCTTAGGATTTATGGTAATTGAAGATATTCGAGCGTATTTTTTTAAGCAATCCAAAGCTCTTTCTTTCCATACAAAAATTGTTCTCAACACATCTTTTTTCTTAATATTAGCTGGTTTTATTGTAACGATTTTAATGGAATCTCAAAAATCTTTTGCAAACTTTTCTTGGGATGAAAAAATTTGGGCGGCATTATTTCAATCTGTCAGTTGTCGTACTGCTGGTTTTAATACTGTTCCAATTGGTAATCTTTATCAAGCCACACTTTTCTTTTTTATTTTGCTCATGTTTATTGGAGGTTCGCCAGGATCTATGGCGGGAGGAGTTAAAACAACTTCTTTTGCTTTAATGATGGTGCAAATTAAAAGTCGCTTACAAGGTCGTAATAGCCCAGAAATATTCCATCGAACAGTTTCTCAAAAATATATGGAAAAAGTTTTTACACTTTTTATTGCTGCAACTACATTAGTTACAATATCCGTTTTTCTTTTACTCATCACAGAAAATAACACAGAGTATATGAAAAATTGTAAAGATGGTTTTCTCACGATCTTTTTTGAAGTTGTCAGTGCTTTGGGAACTGTTGGTTTAACAGCAGGAATTACTCCGTATTTAACAGATACTGGAAAATGGATAGTTTCAATTATTATGCTTATTGGCAGAATTGGTCCTTTAAGTTTAGCAATTTTGTTGATGAGTATCAATCCAGAGCTAGATTATCAATATCCAGAAGAAGAAGTAATGATTGGTTAAGAAAAAAATTTAAAGGTTGATTTATGGCTGAATATATCGTTATTGGATTATCAAGTTTTGCAACAGTATTAGCAAAACGATTGTATGCTTTAGGTGAAAATGTTTTAGTTGTTGATGAAGATAAAGAACAAATACAAAATGTTAAAGACTCTGTATCGCAAGCAATTACTGCAGATGCTACAGATCGAAAAATCTTAGAAAAATTAGTAAGCGATGGAAATATTACAGCAATCATTTCTCTAGGTGATAACTTAGAAAAAAATGTTATGGCAGTCTATCACCTTAAACAATTAGGTGTAAAAAAAATTATTGCTAAAGCTAATAGTGACGATCAAGGCAAAGTTCTGGAATTAGTAGGCGCGAATGAAATCATCTATCCAGAAAAAGATATGGCTTTAGAGCTTGCAGAAAAATTACAAAACCCTAATATTTTAAATAAATTAGCTTTGGGAGAAAATCATTCTATTATAGAAATTGGCATTCCTCCCAAATTTATCGGTAAAAGCCTTACAGAATTACGATTGCGTAATCAATATAAGATCAATGTTATTGCGATTAAAAGTCTTTCTACACAACAATGGATAGTAAATCCTGAAGCAGAATATGTCCTTAAGGAACAAGACACCCTGGTTGTTATAGGAAGTGTAGAGGACTTAAATAACTTTTCAAAAATTGTTTCAAAAAGTTAATAAAATAATTTATGGACAGATTGATTTAAAGGTGTTCTATGCCAAGAAATTTTACATTAGGCAAACATTTTATTTTTGAAGCAAGCCATCAACTTCCGAATTCTCCTTGTTATGGGAAATGCAGCAATTTACATGGCCATCGCTATGAACTAGAAGTTGCAATTTGCGGCCCAATAAATTCTGATGGCTGGGTCTGTAATTTTACAGAAATAAAAGAAATCGTAAAAACAAATATCATAGATAAACTCGATCACAGCCATCTGAACAACTTTTTTGAAATCCCTACAGCAGAATATATTGCAGACTGGATTTATCAAACACTAGAGACTTTGTTTCGGCAAAAACCATATAAATTAAAAAAAATAAAACTATATGAAACAGAAAATAGTTATGTAGAAATCCAGGCTACTGCTTAAGAAATATTTATGTTTAACAAAAAAGCGATGAGAGTTTTAAACTCTTATCGCTTTTTTGTTGTTATACTTTCGCCATAAATAAAGGGTTAGCGATTTTTAGCAATTTTTTTAAAGATTGCTACTTGGTTTTAATTTTCGTAAAAGTTCTGCACGAGTATATGCTGCTTTTGCTTCATCATGTCTAGCAAACTCTTGCAAAATTTGGGCGTAAAGAGTATAGGCATCTGATTCCCAAGGAAATTCTTGGATATATTGCTCAATGTTTTCTAAACCATTTTGATATTGTTTAGTCTTATAATAAGATTTTGCCAGCCAAAATTTAAAAAGATGAAAAGACGGATTAAGTTCTAAGGCCTTTTGAAAATCTTGTATAGCTTCTTTATGACGATCGTCTATTGTATAGAGTACTCCTCGTTCAAACCAATATTGAGCTACTTTAGGGCTAAGATCGACTGCTGCATTCATAAATAAAATAAGATCATTTAATGTTTTAGGAGGTTCAGTACTTTTAGATGGCATCATTCTACGAACAATTTTATTATCACTTTCTGTAATAGTTTTGACAATTTCTTCTGCAAAACCTGCGTAGCTACGATACCAGTCCCATTGTACTTCTTTTGTTGGGCGATAGGGAACGCAATCGTAAATTATTTTATTAAATCCCATTGCACCCCCTTCTGTAAGAACTGGATCATTACTATCTTTTAGTTGCTTACATATTTCTGAGACTTGCTTTGTATTATAATAAGCAGCAACACTAGTATATGAAGCGGCTGCAGTAAAGCGAACTTCGAAATCTGGGTCTTTCAACATTTTAATAAAATGGGAAATTACATCTTGGCGATTACTTCCCATAAGACCTAATAAAGCACTCATACGGATTTTAGGTTCACGGCTTTTTAAATATTGGCTTATAAGATTTAAAACGGTTTTTTGTTCAGATCTTCCTAAAATTAAAAATATGATAATTCGTATACGATAATCTTTCTCTTTCATCATAGGAATAGCAAAATTTATCCATTCGGTTACATTTTCTTTATTAAAAGATTTTTGTCCTCCAAGAAAAGCCGACAAACGAAATAGTAATGGTTCTTCAGGATTTTTCACCATAGGCATTACTTTATCCATTTTAAATCGAGCTGTTAAGGAAATAACACTTTGTAGCCGAACCATTTTATCTTTATCGTCTAAGCCTTTTTCAATAATTAAGTCTAATTCATCCAAGGCTAATTCTTCCATACGAATAATTGCGATTCTCCGAACTTGTGGAGAAGCGTCATAAATAGCTTCTTTAAGAGTACTAAGATTTTTTAATGCCTGTTCATAAATAGTATTATAAGTAGTATCGTTATTTTTTAAATTTTTCTTTAGCACTCTCATATTCCAATAAATAGAAATTGCCGCTCTACGTATTGAAAAATCTTGATGTTGAAATAATTCATATAAAATTGGCTGCACAGAAATATCGCCATTCAAATATAATCTTTCCGCACTTATTAGCCTTACTTTTGCATCAACATCTTTTAAAAATTGCTGAAAAATATTTTTATATACTTCTAAAGGAAGATGCTTGGCTAACAAAGATCGAATAAAAGGCTCAGGATGATTTGTTAAAGTGTTTAAAAATGGAAGGGGTGGCAAATTATATTTTTGCTGCATAAGAACAATATATGCAAATAAGGCAGCAATATTATTAGATGGCTTCTGAATGTATTTTTGTAATAAACTTAAACCATCATTTGAACGAAGATCAATAAGCATTCTGGCAGCTAAAAATCTTAATAAATATGGTTCTTGCTCGTCTTGAATAATAGAATCTAAACAACTAATTGCTAATTTATCCTGCTGGTAAATGGTAGTAAGAGCATTGCGATCATGGCTTCCATAAAAACGTGATAACCAATGTTTCATATAAATTTTATATTCGTTTAAATATTCTTGACGAATTTGTTCAAAAAGTTTATCCAAACGTTTTTTGACTTTTGCAGAGTGCTTCTTACTAATTTCTACTTGCAACATTTCTTGTAATTTAAGATCTTTAGCCATTGTCAATAAGCCATTTGTTGCCATTTCATGGACTGCTGCAGATTCGCTTTCTACAAAACCTTTTAATAAAAGTTGAGCTTGTTTTTCATCCCAAGTACTAGAAATATTTTGAGAAATTTTATGCTGTAAATATTCTTGTGTATAACGGGAAAAAAGTTCTTTTTCCTCTTTTATAAATAGCTCAATAGGAGCTTCATTCTGATAATCAAAAAATGCTACGATCATTTTTAAATCATTGAATTTTACAAGAAATTGTCTCGAAAACATATTCATACATAGATCAAGCAATGGTTCCAAATCTTCTGGAGTAATTTCCAAACACTTGAGAAAATCTCTTTCAGCTTCTTCAAAATGTCCTATTTCACTATAATTACGACCACGCATCAAATAATATTGGCTTACCCAAGGGTCTAATTGAATACAATGTGTCCAAGCAGAAATTGCTAATTTATAATCTTTTTCTTCAATAGCAACCTTTGCAAGCATTTCCCAAAGTTGTGGTTCATTTGGAAAAATTTCAACAGCCTTTTGAAAGGAAGAAATCGCAAACGAGTACATTTTTTTCTGCGTATAAATTTCCCCTTGTAGGCGATAAATCTCTCCACTTTTATTCGACTTTAAAGATAGGGATTTTTGTAGTTCTTGCAATCCTTCCTCATATTTCTGTTTTTGAATAAATAAATAACCACGATAGTAGGCAATTTCTGCAAGCTCGCTTTCTGTTTTAAGCTGTCGAATTTGATCAAGATATTGTTGACAGTCTTCATATTGCTTTAAATAAAATGCACAACGAGCCAATCGTAAAGCAACATTTTCTTGGCGTGATAAAGCATAAATATTTTTATATCGAGGAAAGGCATCAGTATAATTACCAAGTTTTAATTCTACTTCTGCTAACTTAAAAACATTATTTGGATCCATTAAACTAGGAAATTGCTGAAATAATTTTAGCCAATTTTGCCTTGCTTGATTCAAATATCCTGCTTTTTCTAATATCTCATTTTGAAGCAGAAAATATTCTAATGTTGGATTAAGTTCTAACGCACGAGCAATATCATTAAGTGATTGGGTTATTTTACCTAATTCTACTAAAATTTTACTACGTTCTATATAAGCCAATTCGCACCAAGGATTCGTTGCCAATACTTGTTCCCATACTGCTAGTCTTGCTTCTAAAGATACTTTAACTTCGGGTGTTTCAAGCTGTTTTAACGATTCTTGTATTTCTATTTTTTCAGTTTCTCTTGCTTGGCGAAAAAATATTTGAGCTTCATAAGACTTTCCTAATTTTTGCAATATTGTAGCTTGTAAGCGTGAAATTTTACTAGGCGGGTCTTTAGAAATATAGGAAGATAATGTTTCTAATGCTAAAGAATATTGCTGTTGTTGCATTAAAATATTAGCTTTAAAATATGATAATTCCCAATTCTCTGGTTCTAAGTTAATCGCTTTTTCAATTGCTATTTGAGCTGCTGACCAATCTTCTAAATTTTGATGAAGTTTAGCTAATTCTGTATAAAGGCGACTCGAATCTCCAATTTCTTCAATCTTATTTTGTAAAAATTTAACAGCATCTCCATAACTATTTTTTCCAGATATAATCAAGGCTTCTTGGCATATATTTTCAATTTGTATTCGCTGTTGTGCCTGATCAAAATGATGTTTGTTGATAAAATAATAAACAAGATAAGAAATAAGTACAACACATGCAACAATCGGTAAATACCAACCAATGCCACGTTGCAAAGTAGCATGATGCTTTCTCTTCCATCGAGACAATTTTGATTTAACACGAGATTTTTTTATATGTATTTCTTGTCCCAAACGAAATGACTCTAAATCTTTTGCTAAATCTTTCATACTAGCATATCGATCTGTAGGAGTTTTCTCTAAGGCTTTTAAACATATTTCTCCTAAAATTGGAGGAATATCTGGATTTATTTCTGTTGGAGGAATAGGGTCTTCTTCTTTTATTTTGCGATATAACTCGTTAATAGTATCCGCGATAAATGGTAATGTCCCTGTTAATATTTCATACAACATAGCACCCATACTATATAAATCACTTGCAGGGCCAATCTTCTTTTTATCTCCCTCTACCTGTTCAGGAGACATGTAGGAAGGTGTACCTACTGTACTACCAGTCTGAGTTAAAGCAGAGCGGTGATCCATAAATTTAGCTAATCCAAAATCAGTTAAATATGGTTCTCCATTTTCATCGATTAAAATATTACTAGGTTTTAAATCTCTATGTAAAATTTTATTATCATGTGCCAATTGTAGAGCATAACACATTTTTTCAAATATTTGAAGTTTATGACTTAGCGGAATATTTTTTTCCATAACATCTTTAAATGTTCCGCCAGTAATATATTTCATTGTAAAATAATAATATTTATTTTGTTCTCCAGTACTATAAATAGGAATAATATTAGGATGTTTAAGTTTGGCAGTCGCCTCTGCTTCTCGAAAAAAACGTTGTACCAATATTTCACTTTGAGTATGAAGTAGTACTTTCAATGCAACAATTCGATTTGTACCATGTTGTTTTGCACGGTAAACTACTCCCATACCACCACGAGCAATTTCATTAAGTATTTCATAGCCCGCAAAATTTTTTGTATTTAATCCAGGAAGTTGCGCAGAAGACGGCTCAGTTTTCTCTTCTGAATCACGGGTTTCTGATATACGTTGAGTACTATCGCGTGATGGAGTATTTCCTTGCATCAACACTTGTAAATTACTTTGAGAAATGTTTGTAATTTCTCTCATAATTGAAACAAAGTTAGTCATATTTAATAGTCGTCTTTGAACCAATACTTGCCCTAAATTTTGTTGACTACGTTGGCATTGTTCGAAATATATATTTAAAGTTTTTTCTTCTATCAACTTTTTACGGCGTAATTCTGTTACAATAATTTGATTTATTTCTAAGACAGATAATCCAGACTTTTTCTCTGCCATAATACTTCCTTATAAAAAATTTTCCATTTGTAGAAAATTCTATAAAATAAGGGATTAGGGAACACATCCCTAATCCCTTATTTTATAGAATTTTTTGTAAGAAACTTTCGAAGTCTTTAGCTTTCTGAAGGAGTTTCATCAGAGGTAGCTGACTTACCTAAAGCCAATTCTAGAATTCTTAGTATTTGTCTTCGTCCAATGGCTTTATGTTCTCCTAATTTCATTCCTCTTCCTACAATTCTATTTGCAATTGTTTCAAAATTTTCTGAGCCAATATTGTAGTCTTTCAGAGTTGTTGGCATGGAAAGAGAATGAAAGAATTCAACTGTTTTTTCTATGGCTTTTTTGCTTTTATGCATTTCACTACCACGAGTAACACCCCAAACACGATGTGCATATTGTGCCAACTTTTGCATTTTATTTTTGCGTTGTTGTGTTAAGACTGCTGGTAAAATTACTGCTAATGTTTGTCCATGATCCAAACCATGCAATGCAGTAAGCTCATGGCCAATCATGTGAGTTGCCCAATCTTGGACAACACCACAACCAATGAGTTCATTTAAGGCTTGAGTTGCGCACCACATTACATTAGCACGACTATTGTAATCTTGTGGATTTTGTAAAACTTTTGGGCCTTCCTCGATCAGAGTTGACAAAATAGCTTCTGCCTGACGATCTTGTAAAGGAGTATTTACATTGTATGTAAGATACTGTTCAGTTACATGAACAAAAGCATCCACAATGCCGTTGCTGGTTTGTTTGGTAGGTAAGGAAAATGTAGTTTCTGGATCAAGAATGGAAAATACAGGATGTACTAAAGGACTAATGAAAAATAACTTTTCTTTTGTTTCTTGACGAGAAATTACAGAACCTCCATTCATTTCAGAGCCTGTTGCAGGTAATGTAAGAACGCATCCCAAAGGAATTGCTTTTTGTATTGCTGCACCTTTAGATAAAATATCCCAAGGATCGCCAGAAAATGGCATTGCTGCTGCAACAAATTTAGTACCATCAATAACAGAACCACCACCAACACCCAGTAAAAATTGGACATTTTCTTGGCGAGCGAATTCTACGGCTTTCATCAATGTGGTATATTGAGGATTTGGCTCAATTCCGCCAAATTCAAGCACTTGATGTTGTGTTAAAGCAAGTTTTACTTGGTCATAAACGCCATTTTTTTTGATTGATCCGCCGCCATAAAGTATTAAAACTTTTTGATCTATAGGAACAAGTTCTTTAAGAGATGCGATGGTTCCTTTGCCAAATACCAATTTGACAGGATTATGGTAGATAAAATTTAACATAAATTGCGCCTCCTATGTTTAAAAAGGAATTATAACATAATTTTAACTAAATTGCTATAAAATTTTTCGATAAGTTTCATTTTTTTCTTGTTTTTGTTATAAAAAATGCTAAGGTTATGAGCTAGAGAAAAAATCTTTTATTTTATGACAAAGAGTTAAAAATCCTTAAAAAAATTATAGGCTAATTTAAGTTAAAGGATTGTGTGATATGGCGCATCAACTTGAAACTGTTATTATTTCCTGCGATTATTGTGGTGCTAAATTTAAAATTCGAAATGCTCAGCCTGGTGCAGAATTTCCCTGTAATCGATGTCAAAAAATTGTCCATATTCCTGAAGATTTAATTATCACACAACGTTTTAGCACAGCAAATATTGAAAAAATTTTAGAATCCGTTCGTGATAAAAATATTGATGTGACAGGATCTTCTGTAATCAATACTTCGAAACAATTATCTGAATCTAAGAATACTGAAGAACAAAAATTAAATGCTGTAAATAAAAACATAGAAGTTGCCCAAACTGTTACAGAAACTCAAAAGCAAATTCCAGAAATTTTAAAAATTGAATTAGCAATAAAAAAAGAAAATCCTACTGAAAGTAATTTATCTTTAACACAACGAATTACTTCAGAGCAATTAAAAAATAGCATAGTCAAACAGGAGCAAGAAATTTCAGAAGAAAATATTGCACCAGAGCAACATTTACATCAGCAAAAAAGAATATTTGCAAGTGATATTGAAAATCGTCAACGATTGCTTTATTTAATTTCCCTCTATACACGACTTGCAACAAAAGATAAAAAAGGTGTATGGATACGAAAACTTCCTTTACAAGTTTTTATGTTTGAAGGAATTATTGCAGAAATATTTGATTGGGATTATGCACCTGCAAGTATTTTTCATTCAGAAGGACGTTCTTTTATCAATATTTCTCAAGAAGGCGAAGAAGATTTGCTAGCCCTTTTATCATCAGGATATGTTAGCAATTTAAAACTTACTACAAATCAACATCGCAATTTAACTACGTATCAAATTACAGAAAAAGGTCTCAAAATTATTGAGAAAATGAGTGAGTCCAGTAAAAAAACAGTAGAACAATTAGTAAATTGTCCCAGATGTCAAAACCATCTTTTTGTACATAAAAAAGGTGATACTATTATTTTATATTGTGGGAAAAAAGGCTGTGGTTATGAACGCATAAGTACTATTACTATTGCGGAAGATGTTAGCTACTTTTGTATTCCACATTTTATGCCAAGTTTGAGCAAATTTTTATATAAACCAACAGCAGATTTAGAAAATAGATTAAAGAATTATTTTTCTCAACATCCACAAGACAATATCAAAGATACGCTAGAAGAATTGATTTATCTATCTCAAGTAAAGGTTTTAATTAGCGAATGGCTACCTTTTGGAAGTAATCATTTAGCAGCATTAAACTATAAACTAGGTTCACATGAACGTGTTCAAAGTGCTAAATTTACGCAAGAGATAGATTGTTCGCCATCAGGAACATTAGTTGAAATTCCAGAATCTCTTACTTTGGTAAAAGTTCGTGATTATCAACTTGCAGATTATGTTGATTTTGAAGCTATCAGTCATCTTCCGGAAGACCCTGAAATTGTTCAAGTAGAAGAATTTGCTGTACATATCAACTCACTTGGTTATGTTCGCTATGGTTTAGAAATCCTTGCAATCAATGATCGGCATTATGATAAAGTTTCTTTAGATCATTTGCCTCGGCTTCTTGTTGATGTGCTTCAAGATTCTACAAAAATTATGGATACGTTATTAACAAACTATCAAAAAAGTTTGTTGGACTTAGTATTTCAAGGGAAATCTCAATTCCGAGATAAATATTTTTTTATCCTAGCTAAAGATTTGCATTGTTTTGAACAAAAAGATAATGAAAGTATGGCATCAGAAATGATGCGAATATTAACACAGCCTAACTATCAAGACGAATTAAATCAAGTAACAGAGGAAGTTAAAGAAACAGCTATATTTCAAGATGGCACAGTACTTATTTTAGGAAGTCATGGATCTATCTTAGTAACACCTACTCCAGAAAAATATGCTCAACTTATTTCAGATTTTTTGTTCGCAATGGATATTGAAATTTTTTTGAATAATTTTTTTACTCGTCTTTTTTTAATGAATGATGAATTAAAAGATATTCAAAAACTTATTAAAAACTGTGAAGTAGACCCTACTGCTGTCTCTACAGTACAAAAAATGCTTTCTAGGACATCTAGCGATGCTATTTTAATGTCAGAAGTACGAGGATACTTGGAAGAAGCTATGGAACAATTTGAAGAAGACGTTCAAAAAAGATATAGCAATTGCCCTTCTGACATGCAAGAAATTTTACAAACTTTACGTATTATAGAAATGTCAAAGGGATTAAAAATACGCATCCAAGATATTCAAAAAATCATCCAAGGAACAAAAGAATGTCTTAAGGGATTAAGCCAAATTATAGAAGTTATCAATGAACGACAAATGCGGCGTATTCAGGAAGCATTATCTAATAATACGCGCAGCTTAGAAGATATAACAAAAACAAATGAACGATCCGGAATGTCTTTGCGTATCTTAGAAATCATTTTAGCAGGAAGTTTGGCTTTTAATATTATGGACCAATTTACTGGAGATTGGAGCACATCTGATGACGCTCCTATCCATCAACTGCTCCAACCTATCTTCGATGCTCCTGGCATTTGGTTAGCTTGCTCTTTACTTCTATGGTTATGTATGGGTTTAGGAATATTTCTTTTTATGAGATGGCTCGAAAATCTCAATTTAAAGGCTATTGCGACACGATTAAAATTAGATATTCCTTGTAACCGAGATTTATTAAAAAAATATCTTCAAAGCAAAAATTTAATTACTCACGATTCAGATAATTTCACTATTAGCAATATTATCAAAGTAGCATGGGAAGAAGAAGATAAAGGGCATTGGCTTGGCAATAAACCTAAAATTGAACTTGTTTATGATGAAAAAAATGGTTTTATTCTATCTGCTCTTATTGAAGTAGTACGTCCTACCAATAAAATCTCATCAAAAATTCTTCAAGAAATCTTTTTATCTGATTTGAAAATTGCAGGAGTTTTAAAAAGAAATATATATATATAACAAATCTTACGATTTTCAAAAAAAGTCTTGACAGAAAAAGAGATATTTTTTAAAATTAAGTAGTCAAAGATCAAATATTTTGAATAAAAGAAAGAAATTTCTTAGGTCAATAACTCCACCCTAAAGGGTTGGAGCTTGTGAAGATAAGCTCTGCAGTTGACCAGCCTGAGCCGTGTGGTAGAAATACCAATAG
>CAZPDM010000108.1:0-12004 GCA_964585305.1 uncultured Planctomycetota bacterium
ATAAAAATTCGTCTCAATTTTTTCTTGCTTTATAGATTTTTGATGGCTAAATTTATTTCGTTTCCAAAAGTTTATTTTTGTTATCAAATTATTTTGTTTTTGGGAGGATGCGATTTCTTGGGAAATCGTATAATAATTATGAAATTGATAGTATTATTATTTGTTTGTTTTTTAGGAATTGGTGTGTTTTGCTGTTCTTGTTCTACATCTCAGCCTATTGAGGAGAATTTATTAGTGGGGAAAATCGAGAGAAAAATGTTGGAAGCACCGGAATATCCTTGGTTTCAGAAAAATTCTGAGGCGTATAGTTATAATGATTCTGTAATAGAAGAAATCAAAAAATATAAAAATAATATAGAAGTCATTTCTTTTGTAGGGTTATGGTGTGGGGATTGTAAGCGTCAAGTTCCTCCTTTTTGCAAAATTATGGAAAAAGCTGGAATAGAGAATTTGCAAATTATTGGTTTAGATAGGAAAAAAAGATCTGTTGATGGACTGGAGTCTTCCTATAATATTGAACGTGTGCCAACTTTTATTTTTCTGAAAGAGGGAAAAGAAATCGGCAGGATTATTGAAACTCCTAAAAAAACATTGGAAGAAGATATACTCGAAATACTCTCAAAAAATTAGAACTACTCTAAAGTAACTAAATAAGTTGTCAAAGCAAAAAAATAAAGCAGAGCCGATAAACGGCTCTGCTTTATTTTTTAAGTTTTTTGTTTTAGCTGGTTGAGTGATTTTAAGTATTGATCGATTACGGTGTTTGTTTCGCCTTGTAAAACTAAATGGCCATGATCGAGCCATAATACTTGTTTGCAAAATTGTCGTACTGCTGATAAATTATGGCTTATCATCAATATAGTACAACCTTGTTGTGCAACACTTTCCATTTTAGCCAAACATTTTTTTTGGAAATTGAGATCTCCAACTGCTAAGATTTCGTCCATCAATAAGATTTCTGGTTCTAAATGGGCGGCAATAGAAAATGCAAGACGAAGGTACATTCCACTGGAGTAGTATTTTACAGCAGTGTCTATAAATTTTTCAATTTCAGAGAATTCTACAATTCGATCAAATTTTTGATCGATTTCTTTTTTTTTCATCCCTAAAATAGATCCATTTAAATATATGTTTTCGCGTCCGCTTAATTCTTGATGAAATCCTGCGCCTACTTCCAATAGTGCTGCTACTCGGCCATAAATATCCGCATAGCCATCTGTAGGTTCTACGATTCGTGCAAGGATTTTTAGCAAAGTACTTTTACCTGCTCCATTATTTCCAATAACACCCACTACTTCGCCGTACTTAATTTCAAAAGATACATCTTCCAAAGCCCATATTTTCTGGCTAGAAGATTCTTCTACTTTTTTACGATGTAAAAAGCGAAAAGGATTTTTTAGAGCTTCAGAGATCGTATCGCGAAGGGTATAATAATTTTGATGGATAGCTGAAATTTGATATTTTTTGCTTAAAGATTTTACTTGAATTGCGATCGTATTCATAACTTATATTATATCTGCAAATGTTTTTTCCATACGACGAAAATAGAATAAACCACTGATTACTAAGAACAAGGAACTTAATAAAGATATCCATAAACTAGAAATTGAATCAATAGATGTTTGAAACAAGGCCCAGCGAAATCCTTCAATTACTCCAACCATAGGATTTATGGTATATAAAAATTTCCACGTTGGAGGGACAAGACTGCTAGGATAAATAATAGGGCTTACAAACAATAGTAGTTGGATAAAAAAAGGTAGAATATGTCTCACATCGCGAAATTGGACATTAAGAGCAGATAACCATAATCCAAATCCTAGTGTAGTAAAAAATACTAAAACCAATAAAAATGGAAGCCAGAGTATAGAGAGGTTAAAAGGAATGTTATACCAAAACATCATCCCAATCAATACAAGATAAGCTAGTAATAAATCTATTACACCGGAAAGAATGTTAGCCAATGGAATAAGCAATCGTGGAAAATAAATTTTTTTTAGTAATTCTGAATTTGCTAATAAACTTTGGCAGCTTTGATTTAGACTGTTACTAAAAAACATCCATACTGCTAAGGCACTATAGCAAAACAAAGGATAAGGAATTTTATCCGAAGGAATCTTGATTAACTTTTCAAAAACAATACTAAAGATAATCATAAACAAAAATGGCTGAAGAATAACCCAAGCTATTCCTAACATGGTTTGTTTATATCTTACTTTAATGTCTTTCCAAATCAAAAAATAGAGCAATTCTCGGTATTCCCATAGTTCGGCAAAGTTAATTGGTATCCAGCCTTTGGTCCGTTGGATACGAATGTAAGGTGAAGAATTGATAGAAGGAAGTATGATATTATTAGAAGAGGAAATTATATTATCAGAGGTATTCGTTAATTCCATATTTTTAAATAATAGCCTTCATCATAGTTTTAAAAAGAGAAAATAGAATCGTCAACTAGGAATTATTTATTATATATTTCCCTACTTTGGGAGTAAGATTGTTTTGTGTAAAAAAAGCATCGTTTAAATCTAAAAAGCTGAGGCACATTGTAGAAAATTTGATGCTTGTATTATTTTCAAAAATTTTATCTTTATTTGAAATGAGTAAAGAGCGGATTTCTTGCCCAGTTCTTTCGAAAATTTTATCCCAGAAATTATATGGGGCGTTGTATTTAATATGATTTATGATGTCTGCCTCTTCAAAAAAGATTAAAGAAGGGGCTAATTCTATGGCCCATTGTAAAAAAAGATTTGCTTCGTGAAGATTTATTGGTGTGATAAGGTATTTTAAGTTGACTTGAATTTTTTTTTGCTTAAGCAGCAATTCTACGAATTTGATCATTTTATCAAGATTCATTCCCATAATACGTTTATACGTTTCAGGTTGAAATCCTACTACAGAAACTGTTATTCTATCGAATAACGCTTCCACTTGTTCAACCATATCCAAATCAACATTGCCATTTGTTACAAGGAATATTTTAATATCAGAATGTTTTCTTTTTATTTCTGCAACCCAATTGAGAGAATCTTTTTGGACTAAGACTTCTCCGCCTTGTAATAGAATTTTTTTGGGTTTTAAAACACCAATAACTTTACTTAATGATTCATAGTAATCATATTTCCCTTTCCAGGAAGGCGCATCAACACAACACATCGCACATTTTCCTTGGCAGGCTAAGGAAAGTTCAATATTTATATTGGAATAATCTTTTTTATCGCCTGGCTTACTTTGTATAAGATGAAAAGCCTCGCAAGAACAATTTTGATAAAATTTATCTATTGACTCTAATAAATTGGCATCATTTATATGCCCAATTTTCATTTCAGGTCTAAGAAAAGTCTGACAACAAGGAAAAACATCTCCTTTGTGAGAGATAAATAATTGTTCAAAGTGGCAAGCTTTTTTTATCTTATTATAGGGATGATTTGAGGTTGACTTGTTGGATTGATTTGCAACCGATTTATCAGAATGGCAAACTATTTTTAAATCTTTAGATTCTTCTATAGAAAATTGTTCTTTTTCTATAACTAATGCCCATCGCATCCATATATTTTTGTGAATAGCTGACCAGTTATCAATTTTATAAAGGCGAGCACGAAGTCCGTTTGTGCAACAAGTCTGCCAGATTCTATTTATAAATGAAGCAGGAGAGTAATAACGACAGAAGGGAAGGTTATGCCAATCAGAAATGTAGCAATAATAGTCAGCATCAGAATCAAAGCCTATTTTTTTCTGAGCTTGGGGATCTTTTTCAGCCGTAAGATTGCAAAAGGATTCGCACATATAAAATGGAACTATAACTGCTTTTCCGCCTTTTTTTAGCAATCTAGCGGATTCTTTTATAAAACCTATATCAGCGTTATTCTCAAAATGTTCAAAAGCGCAATGCAAAGTTATGAAATCTACAGATTCATTTGGTAAAGGAATTGATTTAGCATTGCTGACAATTTGGTTTCCATGAATTCTCTTGGGATACATAAGATCTTGTGCAAAATATTCTACTCCGTATATTCGTTTTCCCAAAGTAGGTATTATGGATGCACAGCTTCCTACATCAACACCAATCATTCCCGTCTTGGGATTGATAAGAAGCAGTGTGAGATAATGTTCTAATACTTTCTCACAAAAGGTATACTCGTTTGGGCTTTTATAGTTTTCATATTCACTTAAATTTTTGAATAATTGATATTCCCTAACAATATTTGAAATATCGAATCCTTCAATTGGGATTCCTGCTGATAAGAGAATTCTTTCAACACGTTCTTGTGCTGCAATACTAATGTCAACGCGATCCCAGCCAACTTCTTCAAACGTAATGGACATAAATAATCCTTGGCGATAAAATTTTACTAAGAAAAATTATAAGGATTGAGAGCAATAAAAACATATATTTTTTATGGGTAATTATTTCTTATAAAGCAACATAGATAACCCTTTGATCATCAATTCTTCTTTAGATAATCCTGTTTTTTCAGCAGCAGAAATCAATTGTTTTTCATCTCTTGGCTCATCTGGGATGGGAACTATCCATTCAATATGCATGGGGGATTCTGAAATAATTTTTCGCATTTCTTTTATTCCAATGCGATTGATAAAATTATCTTCATAAATTAAATTACATATTTCTGATATGCTCATTTTTTCATTCTTGGGCCAGCATTGAGATAAATAATTTTTCATTTCGGTTGGGGACAATAATAAATGCGCCCAGTCAGGAACGAGTTTAGATATTTCTCCCAGGTGATGGAGATGATGCCCATAAGAACATGTCCATACAGGTTCAAAGGTTATAAGTGCGCAACCTTGAGGTTTTAATACTCGATGGAATTCAGAAAGAACTTTTCGAAGATCTGCTATGTGTTCGAATGTCGATATACTTAAAATAGCATCAAACTCGTTATCCTTAAAAGACAATGACTCTGCATTCATATATAATAGACTTCCTGAACCTATTGGTGTTTTTATAGAAACATTTTCATGGATATCGAGTCCAATCCCTATATATTCCGTAACCCCTAAATCAAGAGATTTTTCTAAGGCATATCCATGAGGGGAAGCTCCTACATCAAGAAGACGAAGGCCTGACAATGGTTTGATGCTATTTAGATTATCAATGATAAAATGATTGTATTTACGTATTGCATCCAACATCTTAAAATTAGTTTGCTTGGCGTTATAATCATCTATTTTTTTTATATAATTTTGCAATAAAAAATTATGATTCCAATGTTTGAAAGAAAACATTCTGAGGAGTCTTAAATACAAATTTTTTGTTATTGTAAATATTTTAAGCATTATTTTTTTTCTTGATAATTATTTTCCCATTATTTTCTAAACATACTGATAACTTTCGTTTATCTTCATTGATCTTTAAATCGCTGGGTACAAAAAAGAAATCGGTCTTTAATTCTAAGGATATTGTTTGGTTACAATATGGTTCCAGATTTCCAACTAAAGAAAACGTTGATTCTTTTTCAATTACTTCAGAATCAGCAAGTTTCTTGTTGATAAAAAGTTCAACCGTTATTCTTTTAGAGATGTGATGTTTTGCCGTGATTATTATTTCTTTCCCATCCTTTGGTACAGAAATATAAGCATGATAAATTGGGCCAATCCAACCATCTGCATAGCAACCTGTAAATTCCTCTTTGCTGAGACCAATACATCCATCTGAATAGCAATCAGAGAATTCTTTTTTACTGGCAACAAGCCATTTGAAAAATTTTCCCCATTTGGCAATTAGCCAAGCATAAAAAAGTCGATCTCGTGCCATGAGTGGCGAGGCAAAAAAAGTTTTTATAGATTCTATCAAGGCACGCCTATAATGTCTATAATGAAAAGCATTCTCTGCACGTTGTGCATAATGTCTCGCATACTCATGCCATTGCCGATTGTGCTTCCAGTACGAAAATTCACATTTCCAACGTAAAGGGGATAACCAGGATTTCCAATACTTACGACTGGCTTGTATTGAAAATTCAAGAACTTCTGATTCACTATGCTGAGATGATTTTGAACTATTGTGCATACGGTAGGTGCTAAAGAGTTCATCAATTCGATGAAAATAATAATATTGGCTAAAGCGACAAAATAAATCATAGTCAAGAACATGATGCTCATTGATGTCTAACCCACCACAACAATCCCATACAGTTCGATGCCAAAAGACTGACGGTTGTGGAATAGTATTGAACCCACGTTTCCATATAGCTAAATGTTCAAAATGATTTATATATTCAGCAGGATGTTCAATTCCAACATAAGGTGAACCTGTACCAGTGAAAATACAACGCCCCATAACCACATAACGTCCCTTGGCAGGAGAAATTTCTGCTGCAACACGATGGAGAATTCGTGGAAAATAAGTATCATCCGAATTCAGAAAAGCCATAATTTCTCCCGTAGTACGGGAGAATCCTTTATTTAATGCGTCAGCCTGGCCGGCATCTTTTTCTACATATAATTTGAAAATATTAGGATATAGTCGAACAAAATTTTCTGCTATGGCAATTGAATTATCAGTAGAATTTCCATCTTGAATAATTACTTCAATGTGGGGATAATCTTGATCAACAATACTTTGAAGAGTTTCGCCTATAAATTGTCCTTGATTAAATGATGGGACAACAATAGAAATAGTAGGAAGTTGGCTCATTGCTTAACCTCGTAGAATTCATTACAAACAGATTGATAAATTGTTAAAGTTTGGATAGCAGATCGTCGGGCAGAAAATATTGGGCGGCGATGTATGGCGGCTTCTACAAGTGTTGAATAAAGTTTTGGCTTGGTTGCAATATCCAAAAGACTCTTTGCAATTTCATCAACACTATTAGGATCAAAAGTAAGAGCTGCTTCGCCAGCTATTTCAGGAAGTGCTGTGGTATTAGAACATAAGACAGGTTTTCCTGTAATAATAGCTTCTGCTACAGGTATTCCAAAACCTTCAAAAAGGGAAGGAAATACTAAGGCCAAACATTCCTGAAAAAGTGCACGCACTTCTAATTGTGAACGATAGCCCAGATGTAATACACGATCGCTAAGACTTTTATCTTGAATCAATATCTTTGCTGGATGATCTTCTGAAAATGGACGGCCTGTCATTACTAGCTTAATATTAGCTGGCAATTCTGACAAAACACGATGAAATGCTTCAACCAACCGAACATGGTTTTTATGAGGCCAACAATGAGCAGGGAAAAAAAAGAAGGGAGTAGTAATTTTCATTCCTGTTAATAAGGATGTTCTTTTAGATTTATCTAAGGGTTTCCATATATTTCTACTGGGAATAATCCAAACCGTACTTATTTTTTCAAGAGGAATGCCATATTGACGATGGACATCCTGCCTGGTAAATTCTGAAATACAAATAATGTGCATAGCTCGTTTGGCTGATTCACGATATAATTGCTCTCTTTCCTGATACTCTTGAGAAGAAAAAAACTGAGGACAATGGAGATGTTGTAAATCATTGATAGTAAGTATACCAGGGAAGCCAATCATATCCGGATGTGTATAGCCGGATATAGAATGAACAATATCAAAATCTAATTTATGATAAGCAGAAAGGGAACGCATATATGGTGTTAATATCGGGTGCATTCCAAGACCTTCTGCCATTTTGTTAATTAGGAAGGATCGGATGGTTTCAGGTTGCATTGAGAGAGTATCTGAATAATGTTTGCAAACTTGGAAATCTGCAGGGAAATCCCATTCGTTGCACGCACTACGTGGTGCGAAAATGCGATAAGCATTTCGTTTATCTAATGCGCTTAAAGCAGATATTAGTTCGTATGCAGATTGCTCCATACCACCTGCTTTTCCTAATGTCATCCAACGTAGATCATATAAAAGTTTATATGGTCGTTGCTTTCTAATATGTATAGCTCGTTCTGCTAATTTTTGAAATTTAGGAGCCGCGTTGGAAATAGAATTATTGCTTTCCACATAAATTTTAGCAGGCGTAATTACAGCAGATTCTTCTGAAGATTGAAAAGAAGACTTAAGAACTGTTGAAACTCGTTGTGCAAAACGAGCAGGATTATCTTCAAGCCAACAATGAATCCCATTCTCCGCATTTATTCCTTCTGCGGCCATAGTGGTACATACCACAGGAACTTTCATTGACCAAGCTTCAAAAATTTTTTGTCGTACCCCACCACCATAACGCATTGGAACTACATATACATTCGCATTCCAAAAATATGGGCGAATGTCAGATACATTAGCATGGATTTCGCAATTTGGACTGGTTTGTATTGCTGTTACTAATGTAGGTAACGGAAACATTCCAACAGCTTGAAATATTGCTTGCGGATATTGCAAAAGAATATGTGGCCATATTTCGCGTAAAAAAAATAGGATGGCATCTACGTTTGGAAAATGTGACAAATGACCAGTAAAAAGAATAATAGGTCGAGAGTCTTTTTTCCAATCTTCAGGTTTTGGAAAATAGTAGTTAGTATCCACAGGAATTGGTGATACACCAGTTTCTGCCTTTATCTGAAACATTTTTTGTGCACGTTTAAGATCTAATTCTGAAACAAAACCTATTGCATCAGCTTTTTCAGTTACTCTTTGTTCCTGATTATAAATGGCTTTTATTTCCTGATGTGATTTAGGAGTTTCTCCTGGTAAGGGAATTTCTCGTCCAAGATAATCAGAACGGACATCATGAAAGTATACTACTTTAGCCCCGGCGGCTGGTAAATAATCAAGCCAGGGTTCAATAACAGTTTGTATCAAAATTACAGCATTCCACATATTCTGGTGAAATGCACTTAAAAGTTGTGGTGCGCAGTTAGATAAAACTGATAAAAATAAAAAGGCATTTGAAGGTTGATTATGAATATTTAAAAATCTCTTCAGCATTAGTAAACGCAAACGTCGTGGAAGGACTCTTAACCATAATTTTAAATGCCCATCAAGAGTTGTAACGATCAATAAAGGCGTTTCCTCAGCAGGGCGAGGCCAAAAATATGAATGGAAAAGAAATGATTCAAGATTTGCAACCCCTTCTGCAGGATACCCATCAAAGGTACATGCTACGACTGCAACTTTGTGATTTTTTGCAAGATAACGAAGGTTAAAGAAATCAACACCCATCTTCCCTGGAAAATAAGGAAGATCGGGTGTAAGAACAAGAATTTTAGACATATTCATCCAATATTGAAATAAATCTATAAAATGTTTTTTTGTTAAGTTTTTTATTGAAAAAAACTATACTTCTCGGGAAAAGAGTATAGTTTTTTTGTAAATTTTTGTCAAATAATTTTTCCATGATTTTTTAAAGAAGTACAAGAAGTTGCCAACCAAAATTATTAGGAAGGATATTATGTCTTAAGGGAATCATGGAATATTATTATAAATAAAATAAGTTGAGAGAATTATAAAATATACATCATAGCTATTTTAATTCTATCCCAAATTTGTATACAAAATCATACCAGATTGATTTCCATAAATAACTTCGAATATTTTCTGCTATCTCCTCATTGCTAATTTCCCGGCCATGTATTTTTAAACGTATCCGTTGTATTTCAACATTGCCAAGATTAACTAATTGCTGAGTAGTTTTTTGTTGAGGATGTACCCGGAACGCTCCTAAGAAGCGGGGTAATCTGATAATGTTAGCCCCAGCTTGTTGAAATCGTAGAAGCAAATCCCAATCCAAGGCAAAATGAAAGGACTCATCCAAAAATCCCCCCACTTTATTCCAAATTTCTCGCCGCCAAAATAATGTTTCTTGGGGAACGTAATCTACATACTCTAATACTTTTTTATCATGTGGAGGCAATATCCAGCGACCAATTTCTTGGTCATTTTGGTTAATTAAAATTCTATGGCCATATACGACATCTACTTCAGGATGCTTTTGAAAAAATTGAACTACATAGTTCAATGTATTAGGTAAGAAAATATCGTCGGAATTTAGCCAAGCCATGATTTCTCCTGTGGCATGGGTAAACCCGAGGTTTATAGCATTCGACTGGCCCGTATCGTGCTGAGAAGAAATATGCTTAACTAGAGGACGAAATTTTTCTAAAATTTCAGGAGTATTATCAAAAGAACAGCCATCTTGGATAATATATTCCAAATCAGGATAATTTTGAGCCAAGACGCTTTCAATAGTTTGTTTTAAAAATTGACCTTGATTTAAGGAAGGTGTAACTAGAGAAATTTTAGGAAGATGAGATTTAAATTGTAGAGATCGATAATAACTTGAAGGAAGTTTTATATCGCGTGGGGAATAATGTTCGAGACGTCCTAATTTAGGACGTAAAAACGCTAACATTTTTCTAATGAGATGGCGTATTGGTGCGGGCAATACCTTACGGACTATTTTACGAATATTTCCTAATAAGTCAGTAGGAGTTTTCTTTTGGGCCGCAATATAAAAAGGGATTGCGTGAGGTTCTGCTTCTAAATCACACGCGGCTCTTTCTTGATCATTCTGAGGAGGATATCGCAAAGAAACAATACGAACACTAAATCCACGTAAATCAGACTGATCTTGAGGAGTAAAAGTCTTATCGCTGGTTAATTGAATGTAGCCTGGTAATTTAGCATTACTTCGCAGAGGAATTTTTATTACCTATTTGCCCCAATGTTGAACAGAATGTACATAGCAATTTCCCAATATAATTTCACCCGTGAAGGTTAACGTAATAGGATGAATTTCTTTGGGGGCGTAAGATTCTATGATAAACCAAAGCATATCTTTTTGTGGCTCATTTAAAATGATCTCGGATTTCTTAGACATCCAAGAATCTGTAGTTATGCCATATATTTTGATATTTGGAGGATCAATAGGCCAATATTCCTTTGGCCGAACCAAAGTATTATTGTCAATATGTTGAGAAGATTCAGAAGATAAAGTTGCTTCTGGTTGAAAACTGTGAGATATATTTATAGTTTCAGAATTAACTGAAATAGTTTGGGGATTCTCTGAGTTTGAATTACATTCAGAATTCCCTTCTTCAGCAAATGGACAATCCCAACATGGCATATCGACTTTTTTAATTTCTTCTCTCCAATTTTTAGTTAAAGGAATTCCTATTTCCTCATGACCATGCCCTAAACAACAACAAGGATACAATCGCCCGTAATAATAACTCAAATCATTTGCACGAAAACAAGGCATCGGATTTTTTGCTCTGCGAGCCAAAGTTGTATGAATAGTAGGTTGGGGAGGACGTCGATCCATAAAATATTTTGACAGAAATTCTATCTCGCGCTGATTATTAGGATAATGGCTTGTCCAAATTTCATCAAAATTAGAAAAGACATCGGCATATTCCATCGCTTTGCAACCATTTGTAAAAATGGCTAATATTTTACAGCCAGACCATTTTTTTGCATTGGTTACAATCTCTCGAAATTGAGGATGCAGTGTAGGCTCTCCACCTGTTAAGACAAGTTTTTCAATACCATATAAATACTCCAATGATTTTTGTATGTATTCTAAACTATAATGCTCATTTTTTACAACTCTAGGAATATGCATAACGCATTCTAAACATCGTAGGTTGCAATAAGTGGTAATCCCAAATTCTACATTATTTATTCTTTTACTAGGATCATAAGTCAGAACTTTTTTAGAAGGGAGACAAATTTTTTGTTTCATATATTTAGTTTTTGTTCCACAATATGTATAAAAATAACATGTAATATTCTTTTCTGAAATCCAGATATAATATTTTATATTATTGAATTTCATTCGATGGAAAAAAAATTAGTGGAAATATAATAACGTTTATAAAAAAAATTTCAAGCTATAAAAAAATTTTTCTCATAGATTTTTCTTTTATAAAAAGACTGTTTTCTATATAATAATCGCAAAATACCTTTTTTTCAAAAAAATTTTAAAGGAAAATCATAGTCAATAACTCCACCCTAAAGAGTTAGAGCTTATGAAGATAAGCTCCGCAGTTGACCAGCCTGAGCCGTGTGGTAGAAATACCGATAGGCTACGTTATGGACGAATTTTGCGAAAGCGATGTTATAG
>CAZPDM010000109.1:0-6818 GCA_964585305.1 uncultured Planctomycetota bacterium
TCATAATCTCGACCTTTCTCAAAATTTGACATTATTTTTTCTTAAGCAACAAACTTAAGAACTATTCTTGCCGCAAGTATATTTTGGCATTCATAAAACGAAAAATCAAGGAATTTTTGTTTTTCTATCAATTTTATAAGAAAATCTTTTTGACGGAAAAAAGCGACAAAATAGGAATCCTATTTTATCGCTTTTAATCACTATTTCTTTCCAGTACCTCGGATTTTTTTTTCTTTGGAACCAGTACATGGTCTTGCACCATGATTAGCTTTTGTGATGCGACGACGACGGTCGCAAATCTTCTTTGCCATGTAAATACCTTTCGTTATGAGAAAATATAGCATATATTTCAATATAATACTAAAAATTTCTCTAGAAATAAAATAAACAATAATTTATAGTATAGATTTTTTTATAATCCGCAATCTTTGCGGAGAATTTCAGCTTTATTAATTCTTTCCCATGGTCGGGTTTGTGAATCAACGCCAAAGTGTCCATAGCGGGCAGTATTGACATAGATTGGTTTTTTAAGATCGAGGTAGTTAATGATTTGGGCAGGTTTTAAAGGGAAGTGTTTACGAATCATTTCAATAAGTTTTTCTTCACTAACTTTGCCAGTACCAAAAGTAAATGCTCGAATTGAAACAGGATCAGCAACACCAATTACATAAGCTAATTGGACTTCGCATCGTTCTGCTAAACCAGCAGCAACGATATTTTTAGCTATATGTCGGGCCATATAAGCTGCAGAACGGTCTACTTTAGAAGGATCTTTTCCAGAGAATGCACCGCCGCCATGTCGTCCCATAGAGCCATAAGTATCTACAATAATTTTACGTCCGGTTACTCCACAATCTCCATGTGGGCCACCAACTTCAAAACGACCGGTAGGGTTAATAAAATATGTGGTTTCTGGAAGCAAAAGATGGCTTGGAATAGTTGCTTTAATCACTTTTTCAATAATATCCTGGCGAATTTGTTCTTGTGTTATATTTGGAGCATGTTGGGTAGAAACAACAACATTTGATACTGCTATAGGCTTGTCATCTTCATATATCACAGTAACTTGAGTTTTTCCATCAGGCCTTAGATACGGAAGAATCTTTTGTTGACGGACTTCTGCAAGACGATTGGTTAATTTTCGAGCTAGACTAATAGGAAGTGGCATCAATTCTTCAGTTTCGTTGCAAGCATAGCCGAACATCATTCCTTGATCTCCGGCACCTTGCTCTTTCTCTTTATCAGCGTTTACACCCATTGCAATATCAGGTGATTGCTTATTAAAAGATACTAGAACAGCACAACTGCGATAATCAAAACCTGTGGCAGAGTCATCATAACCAATTTCTTGGACAATTTGACGAGCTACTTTAGGATAATCAATATGACAAGTGGTAGTAATTTCACCAGCCATAACAATAAGCCCAGTTGTTACAAGTGTTTCACATGCAACACGACCATCTGGGTCTTCACGTAAGACAGCATCCAAAATCCCATCTGAAATTTGATCAGCAATTTTATCAGGATGCCCCATAGTAACACATTCAGAAGTAAAAAGGAATTTCGCCATATTATTTTATTTCCTAGTTATCCTATATTTTGCAAAATACTATATTTGCAAAAAATAATTTTGTTTAGATTTTTTAAGGCTTTGCAGTTTCAACCCACACCCACGAAGGGGCGCGACTAAAAATGAAAAAAAATAGCAAATCTTTGTCGTTTAGATTTTCGTTATAATCTACCAATTGTTTATAAAATTTCAACAACTTTTTTAAGATTTTCGATAACTAAAAAAAAATGATATAACTATAATATTCATATATTTTTATAAATATAAATATATATTTTTTTAAATAAATTTTTAAGAAAAAAAATTATCTTTATTCCTTTTATTCTTTATCTGATTTTTTCTTGACTTTTTCTAAAAGCAAAATAAGATACTGAACAATGATTATTTTTATCTTAATTATGCGTATAGCCTATTTTTTAAAGGATGTTTTTTTTCATGAGTAGTAATTTATTTTTCCTAAAAAATTTTTTTAAAGACAAAAATATTGCTGCACTTACACCAACATTTATGACTGGTGTAAAAAAGGTTTGTGAAAAAATTGATTTCAGCAAAGATAGTGTATTTGTAGAATATGGCCCAGGAGATGGAGTTTTTACTCATTTTCTTTTAGAAAAAATGACACCTAATTCCAAACTTATTGGAATTGACACAAATAAAGATTTTGTTGAATTCTTAAGAAAAATTGGAGATCCAAGGCTTCATGTTGTCCATGATACGGCTGAAAATATCCAAAAAATTTTAGCCGATTGTAATGTCCCTGCGGCTGATTATGTCCTTTCGGGAATTCCTTTTACTTTTTTTACTCCAGCATTAAGAGAAGAAGTTGTACATAAAACTTGGAATTCCTTGTCAATAGGAGGAAAGTTTTTAGTTTATCAATATTCTCCTCTCATGCTAAAAGAATTGCAAAAGTATTTTAAGACTTCTCACTTGGACACTTTACTTTTGCATATTCCGCCATTATTTATCATGGAAGCAATCAAATAATTCATTGAATTACTAAAAGTATTTGGACTATTGCATGAGTTATTCCGCGACTCCCATACTAATTTTCCATAGCCCAAATACTTTTTTTCATATTTAACGATTCTTATTTAAATAATTTTTAAAAGCATAAAATAGATTCATTAAATTTGTTGAAGTTTCTTGTGTTAATACATAGCAAAAAAATTCAAAAAATTCTTTTTCATCACTAGCTTGTTCAACTATTTCATAACTTTTACTAGTTGAAATGTTAGCTTGTTGTAAAATTTCTGGAAGATTTGCTTTTTTCTCCCAAATTTTACGCGAACTGTCTATAATCTGATTTAAAATATCTACTCGAAATCGAATTTTATTAAGATCAGAAAGACTCATTTCTGCTAATTTTTCTGGAGAAAGATTTTCTGTACTAATTACATTTCCTGAATCAGATTGTATATCTAAAGTAATCAGTTTTCCATCATCTAAACCAGCTTTAAATAATTTATGAATTTCTGTGTTTAATAGTGCTACCATTTGATTTTTTAAGGCAGCAGCTTTATTTTCTTTTTCAAGTGTAGTTTTGCTTTGTTCTAAAGGCTGAGCAATTGGGGTAATTGGAGTAACTGTTGGAATTGGAGCTGCTTTTACTTTTTCAGCCGCTTGTAAATCATTTTCTAATTTTGCACGGCGTTTGCGGAAACGTTCCAAAGCCGCTAGTTCTGAATCCCCTAAATTACCAAAGTTCTTTTTTTCCATGCTATTTTCCTTTTCCATTAAAGGGCTTCAAAATCCCCCTCAAGAAAATTATATTATTTTTTAGCAATTATAATTTATTTTCTACAAATTACCAGAAAATTTCAAAGCGTCAAGAACAAAATTTTTAGAGGTGCTATCAAAGGTTAGAGATTTCTACGAATTTCCTAGTTTTTCAATAGAAACTATTATTAAAACGACATCTTTTTTAAAATTTTTGCTAAAAACTTATGAAATCTAGGATTTTTGCTAAAAAACTCTTGACATGCTAAGGATGATTGCCTAAAATTTATAAGAGCCTGAATTTTCGCAAGAAAAATTCTTTAAACGAGTTACTTAAAGTAAGGTGATAAACATGTTTGGACACCCTAAGGCAAAGCCTATCAAAGATGTTAATGTTGAAATCAATTTACCATCTGAAAAACCCACAATTGGAAAAGTTTGTCCTATTACTGTAAATATAAAACCTCCTGATGAAATGCATCTTAGATTTGCTTTTTTTGAATTGATTAACGAGCGAACAGATAAGAGAGCATCAATGGATCGTGTAACTTCACGATCTCGATATTTTTATCGTTATAATGTTGAAAAATCTATTACAAAAGATGGTGACAACAAATATAATTTTGCTATGCGTATCCCTGTTCATAAAGAACCGTCAAAAAACGATAAATTTGTTTGTATAAAATGGCAACTTAATACTAAAATTATATTGTCAAAAAATGAAGCTGACGCAGAACTATTAAATGTTGAAACAACTCCCATTGAAATAGAAGTTCTATAACAGATAGAAATATTTTTTATTTCATTAAAATATAGGAAATTATGCGAATTCCAAACTATAGTATATTTTTAATATTTTTTCTAACCACATTAGTTTGGGGCATAGAAAATTATGTGAGCAAATTCGGGCAGGAAGTCTTATCAAAGTGTGATTTAATTGTACAAGGAATGCCAGTCCAAACCCGGAAATTGCCTCATGGAGGAACAAAAGTCATTGAATTTTCTGTAACAGAAATTTATCAAGGACAAATTGCTCTGGGGCAAGTTATTTACTTATATACTCTTTCTGACATTACTTTTGCCAATCAAGAAAAGTGGATTGTTTTTCTAAAAAAAATGTCTTTCCGCCATAATTTTGAAATGATTGGCGATTTTTCTTTACAAGAGCACGATGCAGTAGCAAAAATTCAAACATTACAAAATCTACTAAAATTAGAGTTAATTCCAGACATCAATCAACGTAAAATAGCGTATTTAGACTACTGCTTAAACAATCTTATTCATTCAGAATCCTGGGTACGTGCCCATGCTTTGGGAGAGTGGAAACACTTTCTGAAATATTATGATGGGCTTTTAAATACAATATATCTCGAAAAATTAGCTAGTATATGTGAAGGCATACCAGAACTTTCTTTTCGTAAAGAAATAGAAAAAGACATTATCCGCTTAAAAAGAAAGCTCAAAAATTGATTCCTGCTTTTATCTAACAACTCTTTTTAGATTTTTGGACTTATTATGATTGAACTTCAAAATGTATCAAAACAATTTGGCACGAAATTCGCCGTTAAAAATTTAAATCTTAAAATTGAGCCAGGTGAAATATTTTCCTTTTTAGGTCCTAATGGCGCGGGAAAAACAACTACTATAAAAATGATGGTTGGCCTTTTACAACCTACAAATGGAGAAATTAAAATCGCCAACTGGAATATGGAAACTAACTATATTCAAGCCAAAACATGTCTAGCATACGTTCCGGATCAACCTTATCTTTATGAAAAGTTGACAGGACGCGAAATGCTAGGTTTTGTCGGGCAAATGTTTGGCATGTCTCTCCAAGATATTAAAAGCCGTATTAACGATTTGGTTGAGCTATTAGAACTAAAAGAATTCATTAACACACTTTGTGAAAATTATTCACATGGTATGAAGCAAAGACTAGTGCTTGCAACTGCGTTACTGCATTCACCACGTGTCCTCATTTTAGATGAACCTATGGTGGGACTTGATCCTAAAAGTGCAAAGATTGTCAAAAATCTTTTTAAAGAACTCAGTAATCAAAAAGTTACTGTTTTTATGTCCACACATAGCTTAGAAGTAGCAGAAGAAACATCAACAAGAATTGGTATTATCCACTTGGGCGATATGATCGCTTTGGGTACATTGGAAGAACTGCGCAGTAAATTAGAAGGCAAGCAAAAATTAGAAGAAATATTTTTAGAAATGACAAAATAACCATACTAGAAAGAAAATCCTGCAAAAAATAGTTGCTTTTTTTATAACTTTGGCTATAATAATCAAAATACAATTATTTTAAAGAATAAATCATTACTATCAAAATTTCTAAAAAGATATTTTTAATTAAAAAATAGACCAAACCATTGTTCAAATTTTACGATTTTATTTCTAGGAGGTCCAGTTGTGGCGGAATTGACCTTTACGATGGAACCTATTCCACAGATTGCAACAGCGGCATTAGTAAAAATTAGTGGAACAATCAATGCAAAAACAGTTGTACTTTTTCAAGAAAAACTTGATCAATTACAAAGTAATAACTATACCCGATTTATTTTGGATATGGAAGGCATCAAATACGTTAATAGTACTGGTTTAGGAACATTAGTAAACGTAGCTGATGCATTAGAAAATAAAGGCGGTGGAATTGCCTTAATAAAAATCCATCCCAAAGTCAAAGTAGTATTTGACATGTTGGGCTTAAATGCTTTCTTTAAAATTTTCTCGAATGAAGATGAAGCATTAGGTTATTTAGGTGTAAAACCAGGTTCTCCAGAAAAAACTAATAAAGCACCTCAAGCTCCTCAAACTCCTCAAACTCCAGCAGCGACATATCCTATGTCTGTAGTTTGTGAAATGTGTAAAGTCCAATTAAAAATTCCCAAGCCAGGAAGTTATAAATGCCCTCGATGTGGTACATTCTTTAAATTGGCAGATAAAGGTGTTAATTTTGTTAAACGTGAAAAAATTCCACCACTCCAATTTAAATTAGCTTGTACAGATGAATGTACAGAAGGTTTGTGTGAATTTACTGCTGTTATTGCATCCAGACTAGGATTTAGTCAAGAAGGGACACAAGATATAAAGAATAGCGTTAAAGAAATTTGCGCGGCTATTATTGAAAAAGCTTATGAAAATAAGCAATACCTTTCTTATAACGTAGTAATGACCTTATCTTCTACTGATTTAAAAATACAATTTTCTGATTTTGGAAAATATATTTACGATGATAATGTTTCATTTGCCCATACTAAACGCGTTATGCAAGAATTTTCTCATAAAGAGCATCCTAAAGGCGGAAATATTATTGATATTGGAAAACATCTATAAACAAAAAAAACCGTACAATACATTAAATTGTACGGTTTTTTGTTTACATTTCTAATTTTTGGAAGTTTTTCATTCCTATATATAGAGGAACAGTCGAAGCTAACATGGTAATAATCATTCCCACTACCATCCAAAAATACATAGCCCAAACTGAAATAGAGCCGCGCAAAATAAGATAAGAAGGAAC
>CAZPDM010000109.1:6918-11999 GCA_964585305.1 uncultured Planctomycetota bacterium
AGGGTTTCACTTACAGCAACTAAAATAACAACAGAAAATAGAAATTTAGATAAAAGAATATTTCGTCGTTCCATTGGCATAACGCCTAATATCCAAAAGCGTTTTCCTTCCAAAGAAAGCAAAGGAAAAACAAAACGACTGGAAAAAGTACAAAGAATCATGCTTGTTGCTGCCAGATTTAAAGTAGTTACAAAATGCTTCCAAAATAAGATTTTTTGATCGTATTGTAAATTTCTTAAATTCAGAATATATAAGAGTAACAAACCAAGCAAAATCGCGAATTGACTCCATTGTAGAGGATCACGAACGAATATTTTTATATCTTTTTCCAAAAAAGTTTTATCTTGAGAAGAAAGGAAAAAGAAAAATCTTAATATTTTAGATAACCAGGAAAGTTCAAAGATTTTTTCGCGATTTTTTGTGCTATGAACAAGATTCCAAGCCTTCCCATAGTTTGCAGTAACTAATAAATATGCAACCATCCCCCAGAATAAAGTATTTGCATACATAATAGCTAAATAAAAGCCAAATGTATCAAATTCTTGATGAGAGAGTGCAACCATAGCTTTAAATGTCCAAGTGGAGGGACTCAAAGGATGCTTAGAAAAGCTAAAATAATCTAGCAAGCTAAACAACCAATTTGCGTTAAATGTCCCCATTTCATGTCGTAAATTGATGATGGAAATTGCAAGCAAGATTACACCAATTAAAAAAGATATTGAAAATAACCATCCAATCCATCGGGTATATTTTTTTAAATATAGAACAATAATAAATGCAATTAAAGTTCCAAATAACGCAGATAAAACGACGAATGGTAAGAATATTAGCAAAAGCAAGGGATAAAATTCTAAACTAACTCCTTGCTCAATTGCATAAGAGAAACATATTGGAACGCCTAAAAATAAAACAGCCCAAGATGCGACAAGAAATGTTTCAAAAAATTTATAAAAGAAAATTCCAGAGTATGATAATGGACATGTCATTAAAAATTGAGTTTCTTGAGCATGAAAGAAAACTGAGAAAGCAATTACTGTTGAGGAAAAGCACAGCATAACCATTAAAACAAAAAAGAAAATACCGAATACATAGTCAACAATGAGATTAAAGAAGTCAGCAGCAATATTTCGGTGAAAAAAGGCAAAGCCTTTATAAAAAAATACGAATAAGCTGCCAAAAAATAATAAAGCAAAACAACTCACGACAATTATTTTTAATAGAGAGTGTTGTTTCCAAGTATTTACTTGATTTTTTAATATCTGAGACTGAAGAGAACAAAATAACCTAAGTTCATTCATAAATTTTTAACTCCCAATCCAATTAGCAAAATTATCTATTTTTTTCCAAACCAAATCCAAGCCCACAATAAGGCTAAAACAATAGCTGATATTCCTATGGTAATATATAATATAATCCATAATATTTGAGGTTTATTTTTTTTTGTACTCAACATTTGCATTTGCATTCGTGTAGGAGGGCGTTGCTTACTTACAGTTTTATCTGATCCAGGAATGGGACTAGAAAGCAAGCTATCTAATTCATGAAGAAGTTCTTCTGGATCATGATAGCGATTTTCTGGTTTTTTAGCTGTCATTTTGTGAACAAGACGTATGACACCTGTGCTTAATTTAGGATTTTTATTTTGAATCGGCGGCAATTCTTTATGAATATGTTGTTGTGAAATTTGATAGCTATTTCCTTCATCAAAAGGTAATTCGCCTGTAAGCATTTGATAAAGTGTAATGCCTAGAGAATAAATATCTGCTCGAATATCGATATTTTTTTCGCAACTTGCCTGTTCTGGAGAAACATAACTTGCCGTGCCTAAAGTTACTCCATCGTTTGTGCGATAGCAGTCTTGTAACAAATCTTTTGCCAATCCTAAATCACATAATTTTACAACGCCTTCTTGCGAAATTAAAATATTTTCAGGTTTTATATCTCTATGGATAATAGCAAATTTATGAGCATGTTGCAATGCACGTGCAACTTGTCGAGTAATTGTTAAAGCTGTATATTCTTCAAGTTTTTTCTTTTGCCAAAGGATTTCTGCTAAAGAGCGTCCTTTTACAAGTTCCATTGCAAAATAATATTGACCTTCGTGTTCTCCCCAATCATAAGCCTGCACGATATTATCATGGTTTTTTAATTTTCCTGAATTTCTTGCTTCACGAAAAAATCTTGAAACAAATTCTTGATCTTTTGCCAAATCTTCATTTAAAACTTTTAAAGCAACAATACGATGAGTTTTATTATGGCGAGCTTTATAGATTGTCCCCATCGCACCTTCGCCAATTCTTTCCAATAGCTCATAATGTCCAACATTTTTTCCTGTTCCTGGGCTAGAGGAATCTATTTCCTGCTTAGGTTCTATTTCTATCTCAATTGCTTTGAGTTGCTTCCATGTTAAATATCCTTTGCGTAAAAGAATATCTGGTAATGTAACACCAGGTTGTTCTGCGGCTAAACCTTCTATACATTCATAGATTTTTTCGCCTGTGATCCAACCATGTTCCACTGCCCGCCGAACTAAACGCAATTCATCTCGATTAACCATGTTCCATTATCCTATATTTTCGTTAAAAATTTTGCTAGATAATCTTTTACTTTCAATTTCTAGCAATTACGTATCTTTTCAAGATTTTGATCCTATTTTTCTTAGTTTCTACATTTTGGCAAGAAATTCTAAAAAAGTCAACTAGGAAAATCCTAGACAAAAAAAATTGAGCTAAAGAAAACTATAATTTTGCTTTCTTTAAGAAAATTCTAATAAACTTTCATAAAAAAATTTGATTAAACATAGATTTCAATCTATAATTTTAAGATATAGATTTTCAACATTTTTAAGCGTCTTTAGTTTAAAAGTAAAATAACATGAAACATTGGAAAAAAATCTTTTTTATTCTTTTAGCTACTTTGGGAATAGGATATTGTTTCTTTAAACCACCAGTTCCTTTGGAAGTTGCTTTTACCTCTTCTAAAATTCAATATTTAGCTGAATATATTGAAGAAGAAGGTAAAACACAATTGAAAGAAGATAGGAAAATATTTCCTACACTAGCTGGTTACCTTGGCCCTGTTCAAGTGGATATTGGAGATCGTATTACAGAAGGACAATTATTAGCTCAAATCGATCCTTTTTCTCAAAAACAAGAAATATCTGCTTTAAAAGCAGAAATTCAAGGGATTCAGCACAAAATTTTAGGGCTTCAACAAAGTAAGCCTAAAAAATCAGAATATGTTCGATCTGATTTTTTAATTGAACAAGCAAAAACACAAATTGAAGTTTCTAAAAAAGATATTTCTACACTGGAAATGCAACTTGATTTTACCCAACGTGAATACAATCGTATTAAAGGTTTATCTACTCAAGGAATTAGTACTACTCAGGACCTTGATAATATCACTACAAAATATCGAATTGAGCAGGAGAATCTCGCCAAAGCAAAAGCTCAACTCTCTATTGCCCAGCAAAATTTTAATATTGCAAATGCCAATCTAAACCTACTCAAAGATGCTGAAGATGATCAAGATTTTTTAGAACAAGTCTATCAGCAACAAATTCAAGCATTGCAATCGAAAATCCAAATCTTAGAAAATGATATAAAAAAAGCTAATATTATTGCTCCTTTTTCTGGAATAGTATTAGAAAGAATTACTAGAGGAAATGTACATCTTTCCTTTGTTATGCCAGATTATTATATTTTAAGAATTGGAGATTTAGATACAATTGAAATACGTGCGGATATTTTGTCAGATGATATTCCTAAAATAAAAGAAGGTCAAAAAGCATTAGTATTTGGCCCTGCGTTAGGAAAAGCTAAAATCATGGGAAAAGTTTCCCAAATTTATCCTACTGCATTTACAAAATTATCTTCATTAGGTATTGAACAACAAAGAGTTACTGTAATTATTGAAATTCCTAAAGATACAGTAAGATTATATCCTGGCTATCGTGTTGATGTACGCATTTTTACTCGAGAAGTTGAAAAAACTTTGGTAATTCCTAGCCGTGCTGTTTTTAGCCTTGCTGGCCAAAAACATTGTTTTGTTGTCCAAGAAAATCGTGCAAAGTTACAACCTATTAAGGTTGGAATTGAAACAGAAGAAGAAACTGAAGTTTCTCAAGGTTTAGAAAACGAACAAACTGTTATTGTTGATCCCCCTAACGACCTTACAACTGGGCGTTTCGTGCGTCAAAAATCCTAAACAGATGATTTTAAATGAGGCTCATTTATGAAGAATCATAAACCAATGCCACCAGAATTTGCTAATTTTATATCTTATGATGACGGCAAAGTCTTTATTCGTCCAGATATAGCACCTGCTTTTGAAAAAATTGGCCTGATTACTCTTGATGCCATGATGAAATTTCAGCAAGGCAAACTTTATAAACGTAACCAAGAACGCGAAGTTTTACGAATAGAACTTCCCAATCCTTTAAATTCTGAAGACACCTTAGAATTAAATGCAACTGCATGTTTTATGAAACGGCATTTTTATACCAATTTTAATGATGCTTTCTATACTATTATGCAAGGCAACTATCCCATTTCAACAGCACGTTTGGAATTAGAAGCCATTGCAAAATTAGAATACTTGGGAATTTTTACTCTGCAACCGCTAGCTTTTGGAGAAGAATATCTTCCTCCGTTAGGATTGCCTGGCAGATCCTTTCTTATTACGCAAGAAGTTACAGGGGTTAAGCTAGAACAATACTTACGCGATCCCAATTGCCGGTTCTATCATGATTTTCAATTGCGATGCCGTTTAACAACAGAATTAGCAAGTATCGCTCGCACTATGCACGAAAATTATTTACATCATCAAGATTTTTACTTAGGACATCTCTTATTAAATTGGATTACAGACGAAGACTTTACAATAACACTCATTGATCTCCAACGTGTACGATTTCGCAATCCACTTGATCGTCGTTGGTGCATAAAAGATTTGGCACAACTTTATTACAGTATCAGCCAAATTCCTTATGTTACAAATTCAGACAGAATGCGTTTTTTCCGAAACTACCTCCAAAATTCTTCTATTTGCCAAACAGCCGAACTTTGCAAACCCGAATG
>CAZPDM010000110.1:0-8432 GCA_964585305.1 uncultured Planctomycetota bacterium
TATAAACTGGTCTAATAGACCTTTGTCCATATTTGTCTATAAAACCAGCAACTATAAATCCAATGATTTTTGCTATGAGATTGTTGTATTTTTTGCATTGGTTAGGATCTGAATATTCCTTACAATTTGCACATGATGAGAATTTGTTTTCCATACAACAAGTTCTTATTTTACACCATGTCGCTTTTTCATTTTTTTGACAGCCTAAACATTTTTCGTTAAGATATGCACGACATGCTCCACAATAAAGGCCGCAATAAGCAACCAATTTTTCATCTGATACAATTTCTTTCATAATTTTTCCCTTTAATTATCATAAAATATTCACGGTGGAAACCCCAGCCTTTTTTAGAGTGGAGTCACTGACTATTATTTTTTAGCAGGAGTCAAGATTGTTCTCTCTAATTGCCATTCATTTAATTTATGATTGTATGTTCTTATTACTACTTTATCTGGATAAAGATAAAGAGAATTTGTCCAGATAATACCATCTTTTGTTGGATTCATTGGGCTGTTATGAATATTCATAACTTGATTTTCATAAAGATTGATCTCTGATGCATAACTTTTTTGGAAAGGCGATGTGTGTGTATGGCCAGAAATCCATAAAAATATTTGTGAATTTTTTTTAAGCAATTCTTTAATTTTATCTTCAGGTTGTGCGATATATTTGGGTTGATTATAATTTTTATTTTCGCTATCAAATAGAGTTCCATTAAGCGGCGCATGAAAAAAAACAATTGTTGTGAGCTTTTTATTTTCTTCTAGTTGTGAACTTAACCAATTCATTTGTTTTTCTGATATTGTAGCAAGATATTCTGATTCAATTTTATCAACAGCAAGAAAAATTAAAAGATAACCCCCTATCTTTTCAAGATAATACGGATCAGGACGATGTATAAAAGTCTTTTTGAATTGTTCTAGTTTCTTTATTTGGATTTCTTTATATGCTGTTCTATGTCTTTGTGTTTGCGCATCCCAGATATATCTATAATCATGATTTCCGTTAATAAAATACATAGTCTTTTTTAATGTGCTGAAAAATTTCTGGGCATAATCATATTCTTCTTGAATCCCAGCTGTAGAACATATATCTCCTAATACAACAACTCCAGTAACATCATTCCATAAGTTAATTGTATCAACCACGAGCCGTTTAATCTCTGGTTCTTTTCCTGGCAGATGAGGATCTCCTAATATTACCAAATGATAATAATTCTCTGCCTCAATAGTCGATATAAAACATACTATCAATAGAATAAGTACAATCATTCTAACACTTTTATTACAAGCACTTTGAGATATTATCATACTTTTTCCTTAAATTTTGTAAAAAAATGCTCAACATCACATAGAAAAAAGTTTCAAAAGAGAATAATTTTTCCATGTTATTCTAACAAACCACGCAATTTTGTTAAGATTGTATAAATAGGATGTTGGCATTTGCGATGAAGGTATCCACGCAAATATTGAGTTTGGCACCAGAGATGATCGATTATTTTTTCTTTTGTTGGAGCATAGAGAGGATAAAATTGTATACTACTGGGCAAAAATTCTTCCCCCAGATGTGCCATAATAGTATGTTGAATAAAAGATGTCCAATCTTTCTTTATTTTTTCAAAATCTTCTGTTGGGCAATCACCTAAAAATACAAGCAGGATATGCAATGCTCTGTTACCTGTCGTAATAGAAATATACGATACTTGCTTGATAAAATCAAGAGTAGAAACAGTGTCTAAAACTTCTGCCCAAGGATAAAATCGTCCGGAATTTCGCGGATCTAGTGTTCCCAAATACATCCATTTTTTATCATCATGGCGTAATAAAATCGTTCCTATAGGAGTTTTGTCTTCTTCTTTTTGAACATTCAACACTCCAAAATCTATAGCACTTTGTCCGCTAAGATTCACATCATCCAAAGACCATTTTAATCCTGGTGCAGGATAGGCTTCTTGATTAAGAAATTCTTTTGTAAGATGTGAGTTTAATATTGTTCCACCAAACGCTGCATGGATGATAATATTTTGTATGGGAATTTTTTGCCATTCATATTGTTTGACAAATTGCGTCCACCTTTCCCAATAAAAAGGCTCTGCACAATTACGAAATATGTATTGAGCATCGATAATTATTTTATTTTTGCAAGACAATAATATATCTCGAAATTCTCCACTTAATCCAAAAGAACGAAATGATATTTCCTGAAACAGGCTTGGCAGCTTATCGATATTTTTTATAGTTTCTAAATCAACATGGATATATGTAGAACCAGTCAACAACGTCGATAAAATCAGCGCAGGTTGACATTGCCAAGTGCAAAATGCTGGAGCCATCATGGCATCACCAGGTCGAAGAAAATATGTTAAAATACCATCTCTTGCAGCGTATAAATATGCTGCATCACAGGAAAGCGATAATGGAGTTAAAGGATTCTTACTTAATGGGGAAAATAGGCTAGCAACAGGCTCTCCAGTTAAATAATTATAAGAAATTTCATTATATTCAACTTGTTTCTCTTCTTGTTTTTCAAACAATAATTTTTCAAAATCTCCTAGTAGCCTGGTATAAATATACTCAGAAATAATACAAACCGGTGCTAGTATTTTTAAACGTTTTTGTAAAAATTGATCCCCAAGGGGCGGTAGGTAAGAAAATATAAGCCCCATTTTTAAAGCTGTCAATAAAGAAATAACATACTTAATTCCAAAAGGAAGAATAATACAAACCGTATCTTTAGCTTTAAGACCGCGATTTGCCCATTTTTGTGCCTCTTCTGTAACTTGCAGATGCAAATCAAGAAAAGAAAGTTTTTGCCAACCAAGTCCTTCTTGATACCATCGTAAAGCAATTCGCTCGCTATGACAATTACGAAGCACAATATCATGGTAAAAGTCATAATGCTCAAATGGGTAACTTTTAGCAAAGGTTGAAAATTGAGAAGCGTAATAATTAAAAAAATCTTGCCAAAATTTAGTTGGCTGAATGTAACTTTCCGTTAGCCACTGATCCTGAGATAAATTTACATCAGGATTATCTGGAAATGCTTGCATTTGTTGCAATATCTTGAGAAAATTAAAAGTATAGCTCATAAATAATCTCTCAACAATTCTATTGTATCAAAAGTACAGGACTTTGGCAAAATTGACACTTTCCATTTTTGATTGCAATTTTTGTAACACTGAAATCACGGCGTTCAATAACTTCTTTTTTACAATTGGGACATAGTGTAGAATTATATTGATTAGGATGAATATTTCCAGCATAAGCATATTTTATGCCCATGTTATATGCAGTTTCAACAGCTTGACAAACAGTTGAAACTGGAGTTGGCATAAAATTAGTCATGCGATTTTGCGGATAAAAACGACTAAAATGAAGAGGTGTATCTATCCCAAGATTATCTTTTACCCATTGTAAATATTCTTTGATTTCTACCATTGAATCGTTCAATGTAGGAATAATCAGATAAGTCAATTCTATATGAATGTTCAATTTCTTAGCTAAAATACACGTATCTAAAACAGGTTGCAAGTGTGCATGAATATACTTTTGATAAAATTCTTCTCGAAATGCTTTTACATCAAAATTGATTCCATCAACAACTTCTGCTAATTTTTTTAAAGGTTCTGCTGCAATATAAGAATTACTTACCCAAACAATATAAAGCCCTTGTTGTTTAAATATCTTTGACCAATCATAATATGTCTCAAAATAAATAGTAGGTTCGTTATATGTCCAGGCAATTCCTTGACAACGGCAATTTCTGGCCATTTTTATAATTTCTTCTGGTGAAATTTCCACCATCATGTCTTCATCATAATCTTGACTCAATGTGCTATTTTGACAATTGTCGCAATTAAAATTACAACTCATTCCTCCAAAAGATAAAGCACGCGTTCCTGGCCGAAAATGATATAAAGGTTTTTTCTCTATAGGATCTGATTGTCCACCAGTGCCTATCATTCCATAGTACTTAAGATATAATTTATCATTTTTTACTTCTCGTACGCGACAAATTCCACATTGTCCTTCTTTCAATTTACAATGATGTGGGCATAAATCACATTGTATCCGCCCATCTTCTAATGTATGAAAGAACATGGCTTCTCGATAATTTGTTCCCATATCACTATCCTCAAGTTTTTTTAAATACTTTGTTGATTGATTTTTGATTGTTCCCACATTTTTTCAGGTGGGAACATTGTTTTTCTAAACTAGCTCTCCTGCACCAGCAAATGGTGTTACAGAATTGATTTTTATTTTAACAAACTCACCAATTAATTCTGCATTTACGCTAGGAAAATGTACTGGAATTAAGCCCTCAGTACGTGCAGCCAAGTATCCTGCTTTTCGATCATGATCCTCAACCAGTACTTTATAAACTTTACCAATCATTTTCTGATTATTTTCCAGTGTAATCTTTTTTAAGTTATCTGTCAACTGTTGAAATCTTAGTTTTTTTTCTTCTACAGAAACATCATCTTTCCAATCATAACTTGTAGCACCAGGTCGTGGAGAATATTGGGCAATATATGCCATATCAAAACGAAATTCCTGCAAAGTGGCAAGCGTTTGTTCAAATTGTTCTTTCGTCTCTCCACTAAAACCAACAATAATATCTGTAAATAATGTTGCTGTTGGCAAAATAATCCGAATATTTTCAACGATCTGTCGATATTCTGCCAAGCTATAGGAGCGATTCATTCGTCGCAAAACTTCATCATCTCCTGCTTGTATAGGAAGGTGTACATGTTTAGCCAAACAAGGATATTTAGCCATTACACGCAAAACATCTATTGTCATATCTGAGGGATGAGGGGATGTATAATAAAGCCAAAATTCTTTTCCAGTATTCTGGCCTATTTTTCCAATCTCTTCCAATAAATTTGCAAAATTCAATTCCTGATAGGGACGATCTAATCCATAAGAATTAACGTTTTGTCCTAATAAAGTAAGACTTTTATAATCCTGGCTCACAAGATTTTGAATCTCGGCCAAAATTTCACTACTAGGGCGCGAAACTTCTCTTCCTCTTGTATAGGGGACTGCGCAATAGGTACAAAATTTATTGCAACCATTTTGAATAGGAATATACGCCTGAAATTTTGAGCTATAACGTGGCTCAATTTTCCAGAAGTCCTTTTCAAAATCTTCGTTAGCATTATCAGGAATTATTTGCAAAGCAAATTGGCTATTGTTTTCTTTTTCTAAAAGAGCTTTCGGCCCTGGAAAACCACGTTGAGTCAATAATTCTGGCAAATGGGGAAGTTCGTTAATTTTAAATAAAAGATCAAACATTGGCTTGAGCTTATTTTCATCTTCAGGAAGCACACATCCCGAAAGAAATGTCAATATAGGCTTGCTTGATTTCCATTCTTTCCATTTTTGAATACGACTATATACACGATTGATTGATCTTTGACGAACAGAGCAACAAACCATGCCTAAAATTTGGGCATCTTCTTCTTTATCTGTTGCAATAAATCCCATTTCTTCCAAGACACGAGAAATTCTTTCCGAATCGGATTTATTCATCTGACAGCCTAATGGCAAAAGACAATATTTCATTGATAAAAAACCTTTTTAACATAAAAATTAAATTAAATGGTCAGTAAACTAAGTCTTTGGACATTTAATGAGAGGAATTGAACCCGCCGTTGCAATTTTTTTCGTTAAAGCTTTTATTTATAAGCGGCGGGTTAATTCCTACCATGCACTACGTGCATGGACGAGTGCAATTGAGATAACGAAATTATGTCTAACAATTTTATTGACAGAATATTAAATAAATTATCAAAAATATTTAGACTTTTTTCCAATTGTTAAAAAAAAGACGTGGAGTAAATCCACGCCTTTGTGAAAAATCTTTATTGCAAAGTAACTGGGCCAAACATCTTAGTATAGCCATCTCGGCCAATCATTTCGATTTTATAAAGATGTCCAACATCAGGAATGATCGTTGAATCATCCCAAGTATACTCTGCTGCGGTAGTAGGATTGCCTTTGCTTGTAATCATAGTAGTTGTAAGGCGTACATATTCCGCACTTTCATTTTGGCGATAAATGTGGAAACCAGAAACATTATGTTCCATAGAGGTTTTCCAATAAACACGACCAACACCTTGAACTTTAGTTGCGGTAAAGGTTGAAATAGTTAAAGAAGTTGGGCTGAAATATTGGATTCTATCATTTCCAGAATCTACTACATAAATTCTACCATTTGGAGCAACTGCAACACTGCGAGGAGAATACATCTGGCCATTTGCTACGCCTTCGCCGCCAAATTTTTCTTGGAATACACCAGTTGAACTAAAGCGTTGAATGCGATGGTTTTCAGTATCAGCAACATAAATATTGCCATAAGCATCTACAGCCAAACCATAAGGATTTCTCATTTGCCCATCAGCAGAACCAACAGTACCGAATTTACTAACGAATGTACCAGTTGAACTGAATTTTTGAATGCGATTGTTTTCACTATCAGCAACATAGATATTGCCAGAAGCATCTAATGTAATGCTATATGGAGAAGAAAATTGTCCGTTACCTGTACCAGATGTACCAAATTTGCTAATAAATGCACCAGTAGAGCTGAATTTTTGAACACGATTGTTCCAGCTATCAGCAACATAGACATTCCCTGAAGCATCTACAGCAACACCATGTGGATAATTAAATTGGCCATTTTCTTCGCCTTCTTCACCCCATTTAGCTACAAATACACCGCTGCTATTGAATTTTTGAATGCGATAGAATTGCATATCGGCAACAAAAACATTGCCCGAAGCGTCTATAGCAGAACTGTGTGGGAAATTGAGGTTTCCATCATCCATTCCTGTGCCACCCCATTGTTTAATAAAAGTGCCTGTGGCATTAAATTTTTGGATGAGATTATTGCAATTGTCAATAATATAAACATTGCCCGAAGCATCTACAGTTACATGGGTAGGAAAATTGAATGTTCCATTTCCTTCCTCTCCAGAAGTTCCCCAAGTACCTATAAAAACTGGTGGAGCAGCAAGAACAACACTTGTTACAAGCAAAATTACGCATAATAATTTCATAAAATTTCCTCCTGGATACAATCAAATAAAATTAGCTTAAAGCTATAAAATTAGTATAGCAAAAAAAGCTTAATTATCCAAGAAAAAATAAATGAAGGGACAAAAGTTTTTGGACTAAAAAAAATATGCCAACTCCAGCCGTTTATTTATGGAGAAGAGTATGTCTAATATCCTAGTTCTTTTAAAATTTCAGAAAGACGGCTTAATCGCTCGCCAATCAATTCATCATCATCGCTTAAAGATTGTTGAAATAATTTTATATCCTCATCAATCTTTTCATTTTCCGTACATATAGAAAGCCTCATGGCATCTCCCTGCAAAGCAATTTTATCAATGATAGGATTTGTCGGATCATACAGCTTTTCCAAGCGATAAGCCTCTGCAAAATGTTGTTTTGCCCGGCAAATCATCAACGCAAGATCAAGAACACGATGCAAAGGCAATTCTTCCGATTGCCTTGACCATTTTTTATCTGTATGTCGCCATACTTTTGCAGAAATTTCAGTCTTTCCACGGTCATTCCACTGAGCCAATCCTAAAGAAATCCCTTTTGCATCAGTCTTATAAGCATATCTACCATCAATATTTTCATAATTTTCAGAAACAATTACAGGTTTATGCTTTAATGTAGTTGGAATTTTCATAAAAAATACTCCATTATTTAGTAAATAATAAAATTAGTAAATTACTAATTTAGTAGTTTACTAAATAAAGAAAGGTTTGTCAAGAAAAAAATAATATTATATTTGATATTTTTTTAAAAAAATTTATCTTATATAATATTATTAATATTTAGATATTAATATCTAAATATTTGAGCGGTACTTGGTGTAAAAATACCGCAACCTCTCAAATACATATTTTTTTAAAGTAATGTTATAAATTAAGAAAGGTAATTATGATTAAAAATCAAAAGGAAAAAATGTTTTTACTCGGGATAGTAGGATTACACTTTGGAAGCGAAAAAAAATTAAGAAAAAAAGCTATAAAAATAAATAAAATTTTAGAAACAATTGATAAAAACTTTTGATAAAAATCAGATTAGCAGGTTTATTTATCTTTACTTATAGAAATAAAAAAGGCACATAATTTATGTGCCTTTTTTATTTATAAAAATTTCTATTTCAAGTATATCATTAAAACTGAAATGTCGGCTGGGGTTACGCCTTCAATGCGAGAGGCTTGGCCTAGGGTCAGGGGTTGGATTTTGGATAGTTTTTCACGGGATTCTTTGGATAAGGCAGATACTTTAGAAAAATCAAAAGTTGGTGGGATTTTCATGTCTTCGAGTTTATTGAGTTTTGCAATCATTTCTTGCTCGTGTTTGATATATCCTTCGTATTTGATTTCTATTTCCAGTTGTTCAAC
>CAZPDM010000110.1:8532-11839 GCA_964585305.1 uncultured Planctomycetota bacterium
AACATTCGATAGGGTTCATAAGAAGGTTTATTGATCAAATCATCAATAAGCACACCAATATATGCCTCATTTCGCTTGATAATCAATGGTTGTTTTCGATGTATTTTTAATGCCGCATTGATTCCGGCAACAATTCCCTGAGCCGCAGCTTCTTCATAACCAGAGGTACCATTGATTTGCCCGGCAAAATATAACCCTTGAATTTTTTTTGTTTCCAGTGTAGGAAAAACTTGATACGCAGGGAAAAAATCATATTCGATTGCATAACCTGGTCGAACCATTTCTACATTTTCCAAGCCAGGAATTGTGTGCATGGCTTCAAATTGAATTTCCACAGGTAATGAAGTTGCAAAGCCATTCATGTAAATTAAATCAGTATTTAATCCTTCTGGTTCTAAGAAAATCTGATGCTGATCTTTATCAGAAAATCGAACAATTTTAGTTTCAATAGAAGGGCAATATCGTGGACCAATTCCTTTAATTCTTCCATCAAACATTGGAGAACGATCAAAACCTTTTTTTAAGATTTCATGGGTTGTTTTATTAGTATAAGTCAAATGACAAGGAACTTGTGGAAGAAAAGGAAAAGAATTTTTTGGAGTTCGTTTAGAAAATGGAACAAGGATTTCATCACCTGGCTGAACTTTTGTTTTTTTAAAGTCAATTGAATCACGACGCAGGCGTGGTGGTGTTCCTGTTTTCAATCTGCCTACTTCAAAGCCTAAATCTGCTACAGATTGAGATAATCCAACAGCAGGAGGCTCATCAATTCTTCCTCCCGTCCAAGTTTTTTCACCCGCAAAAAGTACACCATTTAAAAATGTACCACAAGCTAAAACAATTGCCTGGCAAGAAATTTCCTCACCATTATCCAGCAGGAGACCTACAATTTTACTATCTCTAGCCAAAACCTTTTTGCCAGTACCTTCAAGAATTGTTAAACCAGTCTGCTGGCTAACAACTCTCAGACATTCTTGAGAATATAGCTCTCTATCTGATTGGCAACGAGAGGACCAAACCGCAGGGCCTTTGGATTTGTTGAGTATCCGAAATTGAATCCCTGTTCGATCTGCCATTTCACCCATTACGCCTCCTAAAGCATCTACCTCATAAACAAGATGCCCTTTAGCAGTCCCTCCAATTGTAGGATTGCAAGACATTCTTCCAAGTGCCTTTTTGTCCATAGTAAGAAGGGCAACTGTGCAAGACATGCGAGCCGCTGCCATTGCAGCTTCAATCCCTGCATGTCCTCCACCAACAACCACAACATCAAAATCACGCATAGAAAAATTTTTCTACCTCCTGGTAAAACATAGCTAATTCAAATTATTTGCCAATACAAAATCGAGAAAAAATTGTGTTTAAAATATCATCAGATGTTACAACTCCAATGATTTCTGATAAAGCCATTGTCGAATTTCGTAAATCTACAGAGACAAATTCTCCAGTAAGTTTTTGCTCTATGGCAATAAGAGATTGCTCTAAAGATTGCTTGGCTTTTTGCAGACTTTGAAAATGCCGCAGGTTAGAAACAACCGCAGAATGCTCGCTATAAGTTTTGCTGCCAATAGCTTTCTGGTATAGTAGCTTACAAAGTTCATCAACTCCTTCACCAGTTTTTGCAGAGATTTTCAAATCACAAGGAAGTTTGCAATTCGGCGCAAGATCACTTTTATTAAGTATGGTTAGAAGACGTTGTGAGGATGTTAAATGCAAAAGTTCTTGTTGCAAATCTATGTCAATATCCCGATTTGCTTCATTAAGAAAAATAACTAGATCTGCTTGACGAACAGCTTGACAACTTCGTTCTACACCTTCTTTTTCAATTGGATCCTGAGTAAATCGAATCCCTGCAGTGTCGAAAAGACGGAATAATATTCCTTCAATCGTCATATCTTCTCGTATAATATCACGAGTTGTTCCTGGTATAGAACTTACAATTGCACGTGATTCCTTTAAAAGATAATTTAGAAGAGAGGATTTTCCAACATTTGGTTTGCCTACAATTGCAACATTGACACCATCACGCAAAACTTTTCCAAATCTATAACTATCAAGAAGCTCCTGAATTTCTGCAATTAAATTTTTTATGCGACGGACTAACTCAGCATTATGAATAAACGATATATCTTCCTCAGAAAAATCTAACTCTACTTCAATCAGTGAAGTTATATCAATCAATTGTTGCCTCAATTGTGTAATCTTTTGAGATAAAATTCCATCAAGCTGATTGCGCGCTCCACGCAAGGAAGCATCTGTTGCTGACTCAATAACATCCACAACCGCTTCTGCTTGTGCTAAGTCAAGACGACCATTTAAAAAAGCTCGTTTTGTAAATTCTCCGGGTTCTGCAAGCCGAACATCATCATTTTTTACAGACAAAAGAAGTTCAATTACTTTACGAGCTATTAAGGGATTTCCATGTGTACTTATTTCACAACTATCTTCACCCGTATAAGAATGTGGTTTCCGAAAGATAGAAACAAGAACATCATCAATCATTATTCCTTCTTTATCCAATATTTTTCCATAATGAATAGTATGTGAAGGAACTTGGGATAATTTTTTTCGACCATGAAATACAAAATCAACTAGAGAAATGGCTTGACTGCCACTTACTCTAATAATTGCTAATGCACCAATTCCCATAGGGGTAGCAATTGCTACAATAGTATCATCACAATAATTGAGAGACATATATTTTTTTAATAATTTCTTTTAAAGATATTTTAAGGCACGCTGCGTACTGCATAGCGTGCCCTACCATAGAAAATTTTTAACAGAAATTAAATTCCTGCTTTCTAAAAAGACCAATTCCAATAGTAATCAAAACTACAGAGATTCCTAAAAGAGTACATACTGCTTGCCAAGTAAGAACAACATCATATTCAGGGAATTTGGTAGGATCAAAAAAAAGTGTATAGTATAACGAACGAACATAGTAAGAAACAGCAAAAGCACGTGCGCGTTCTGTGATAAATCCAACAAATATTTCCCAGAAAATAGTATAGGCTAAAGCAATATATAGTCCTTCTTTAAAAATGCTCATAAACAAATATACTGCACTATACGCCATCACAGCTAAAAGCAATACCATAAAATCATATAAAAAAGCAAGAATAGAAAAGTTCCCCCAATATGTAATAATATATATTAACATCATAGCAGGGGCAGTTAAAAATATGCCAATTGTTACCAATCCAGCATATTTGGCAAGATAAATGGTGCAACGACCAATCGGACGTAAAAAGAGAAGTTGTAACGTTCCGCTTTCCACTTCATTGGAAATCATACGACTTCCAAGACT
>CAZPDM010000111.1:0-11467 GCA_964585305.1 uncultured Planctomycetota bacterium
CGACTTTATTTTTTTTATAAAAAAATTTTTATTATTTTCTAATTTTTTTAATTTTTTTAAAAAATTAGAAATTTTGTATTCGCTAATAAAAACTTAAGAAGTATTCCCAAATGCGGGATATTGAGTAGTTTCCAAAGTAGAAAAGTCTGCTTAAGGCGCAAAATATTCATCAAGTATCTTCTATAAAATAAATATTTAACAACCCAAGTTGCTACTGTATAAAACTTACAGAGAAGAGACTCGGGAGAGGAGTTCAAATACCAATAGTATTTAGTAATGTAAACTCCCAATCACACTAGCTATACCTATAATTTAAGTCTGCAAAAAAATGATTATTCCTATAAAAGAATAAAATTTGGTTAAGTAGCAACTTAAGTAACATATTTGATATTTGATAATATTTAGCGAATTATCGGAGAATGGAAGCGATTATGAGTAATATTTTTTCACAAATCGCGCAAAACAAGAAAAAGTCAGAACTTGAAATCAATCCCGCTGCATATCTAGAACAAAGAGAAATGACGACAAATTCCCAAGAAGTATGTGAGCAACTTAAAGAGCGAAATCGCTTCCTAGAATCGCATCTTTCTCGATCTCTTAATGTTATTGCTGGGATTGATCCAGAGCTTATACAGCGCGAAAAAAAACTCGATGAAAAAGCAAATTTGATTGCTACAGCAATTCAAAAAATCAATGAAGTTCTTGAGAATTCTGATAAAGCAGTTCAAAATGCTATCCAAGATAGCCAAACAATCGAAGCCAGATTTGAAGAGCTTTTGTTAAGATATAACGAACTTTTTAGAAGATATAGTAAGGCAGTAGAAGAACTTTCTCAAAACAAAAAGTACATTGAGCATTTGGAAAGAGAACTATCTAAATTTCAAAGCGAACACCATCGGACGGTAGTATTGCAGCAACAGCTTAAATCTTCAAAAATGGACCATATTTCTATTAAATTTCCTAATTCGCCAACACAGGAGGAATATCCTATGGCACAGCAAAATGAAAATAATATAAAACCAATGGTTGCAGCCCCAACCAGCCCATTTGGATATACTAATTGGAACAATAATAATAATATATATATGCGAGGCATCTCTCCAACAGCAAATACAACGCACTCTGATAATAGTCGTATAGATGATTTAGAGAAAAAAGTTGCAGGATTTTCTGATGAATTACGCCAAATAAAAGAGCTTTTAAAACAAGTATTAGGAAATGCTAAAGGTGAAAAAACATCTCAAAATGAAAAAAGTTACGAAACAATCCAGCAATTTGTACACCAAAATCAAAAATCTTAGGTTATTTTTCCAAAATGAACGTAACAGGTCCATCGTTCATTAGACTAATATGCATGTGTTGGCCGAAAATTCCCGTTTCTGTATGTATTCCAAATGATTTTATTTTCTCTACAAATCGTTTATACAATAACAATGCTTGATCCGGAGAAGCTGCGAGATCAAAACTAGGTCGATTTCCCTTCTTACCGTCCGCAGCCAAAGTAAATTGGCTTACTATTAAAACTTCCCCATGAATATCAAGTACAGAAAGATTCATTTTTTGGTTGCTGTCCGGAAATATTCTAAAATTAGCAATCTTTTCAGCAAGAAAATCACTTTGGAGGTCTGTATCTCCTTGTAAAACACCTAAAAAAATTAAGATCCCTACTCCAATTTTTCCGACTATTTTACTTTCTACTTCTACAGAAGCATACGAAACTCTTTGAATAAGTGCTTTCAATTGGTCCTCCATAAGATTTATTCTTAAAAAACAAAATCAAATGTTATGCCGACAGATTCTCTGTCGGCTTTTTTTATTCTAAAACAACAGTTTTCTGCCCAGTTAATTTTAAAATTACTCTAGCAATTTGGAGCTGCACTAGAAAATGAGAATTTTTCAAAATTGGAGTAAGATAAAAAATCCAATCTTTTTTATTAGCCTGTTCTACAGCCCGAATAATTGCAATACGTAAATGTTCTGGCCCAGTTGTAATAATATTTTTTGCTATAGAGAAAATTTCTAAACTTTTCCATTCTCCCAAAATAGATAAAATACGCGCTTTTAAAACATCATCGCTACTGGGAAATTGCTGTTTTATTGCAAGAACAGCTTGTTCAGGGTGAAACTTATGCAATAAATTTATAATTTCCACTCGATTTTCTTGAGATATTTTTTCATTCTTTGGGCGAAACAAAAATCTGTCTTCACTATCATTGTAATCCTTATTATATAAAATTTCACTGATTGTTTGATCTTGGATACCCAATGAAATTAAGGATTCCAAAGCAGAAATTTTTTCTGTCCATCCGCCTTGTTTGAGCATATTTAAAAGATTTTCTACGCCAGATTTATCATTTACTTCTGCCAATTTTTTTGCTGCTAAAAAAGCTAACCAAGAATCTTTATGTTTTAGCATGTTTAATAAAAACTTGTGTCCTAATGTATTGGATTCGTCATATTTTATTAGATAGTATGCCGCAAGAAGTTTATGTAAATAAGAAATATGTTCATCGTCATTTTGCAAAATTTCATATAAAATATTGCGTCCGTCTGGTGAATTTTTTGCTACTTCAATACAATGATGATGCAATAGGGGATTTTTTTCTAATAATATCTTACGAATTTCTAAAAGTATCGATGATTCTGGATATTTAGCTATAGCTTCAATTGCATAACCACGTACTTCCTCATCTTCATCCTTTAAACGGTTTGAAATTGCTTCAAAAAAAATACGCTGATTGAGTTTATCCAAACTAATAATTGCACGCTGTCGAATGCTGGGGTATTTATGTCGAAGACCTTGTATTAAGTCTGGAGTACCTTGAGAGTTTTGAAAATTCACTAAAATTTCTGCTGTTGCAAAACGTACAGCCCACTCGGAATGATAAATTCCAGAACTAAGTAATTTTATTGAATAGTCTATTAAGCTAGAATAATCTTGAGCCTCATCCATAAATTTTCCTTATTTTATTTGTTGTCGTCCGCGGTTAATATAATATTGCGCTTGTTTATATTGTCCTAATATAGAATAGACTCTAGCAGTATCAAGGCAATACGGAGCAAAAGCAGGACTTAACCTGACTGCGGCCTCATAACTTTTAATAGCTTGTTGATAGTCTTTTTGTTGTTCTAAAATTTTTCCGCGTAAATAATGTGCAGGATGAAATCCTTGTTCCACCTGAATAGCTTGTTGCAGATCTTGCAAAGCACTTTCTAGATTTCCTATTTTATAATAGCACATTGCACGTTGTAACAACCATTTTTCTTTAGGAAGTGTCAAACTAAAAGCAGTGTTAAAACTTTCTAATGCTTGGCTATATTTTCCTAACATATAGTAACATATCCCGCGACGATAATAAGCTTCATGATTTTTTGTATTTAAAGTTAAAGCAATGTTCAAATACTCTAAAGCCTCTGAAGCATCTCCAAATTCATACGATTGTATTGCTTTTTCTACATAAATTTGAGAATCTTGAAGTATATAATCTGAAATTTTTAAAATCATTGGCAATACTCTATCTCTCATATTAGGAGAAAATTCTGAAGCATTTTTATAATCTGAAATGGCTTGTAAATATTGCAATCTACGTTCATAAAGTTTAGCACGATGAAAAAAAGCGTCCGCATGTTGAGAATTTAATTTTATTGCTTGATCAAAATAAACCAGTGCTTGATTATCATTATTCTTTTCTACAGCAATTCGTCCTAAATAGCAATATGAATCACTAGATTTGGGATTAATTTTCAGTAATGTTTCAAAATCTTCACTGGCTTTGTCCCAGTTTTCAAGTGCAATATATAATTCTCCACGTCGTAAATATACCTCTTGAAAATTTGTGTTTTGTTGAAGAGCAATATTCCAAAATTCTAAAGCTTTAGAATTTTCACGTGTTTCTACCATAACCATTGCTTTTAAATGGAAAATTTGGGATGAATTTGGTTCAAAAACTAAAGCCTTGTCTAAACTTTTAATAGCTAAATCCCAACGTCCTTCTTTTTGCATTTTCTGGAAGTATTGCAAATAGAAATTTGCCATATCATTATGTTGAGTTGCTAATTCTGATTCAATTTTTTTGCGGTTTTTATCATATTGCTCTGCACGTTGAACAAGGGCAACAAGAGATTGATTTGTTATATTGGATGTATGTGCTGTATATAATTTTTGCAATAAATCAGGTAACTCTGTCTTAAGTTGTTCCGCAATATTCCTAAGCTCTTTTAAATTACTATTTGGTTTTCTTTGATGGATTTCTTGTACAATCTCTGAAAATAATTGAATTTTTGCTTGATGAATATTTTGCAAAGGTTTTAAAATTTCATCGGCAAGAACTAACAACTTTTGCCGATCTACAGTCATTTCCTGTAATTTAGGTTGCAAACGGACGAGTGCAGCATCGCAAGCAGCTATATTATTTGAATTATTTGTTAATTTTTTTGCTTGTTGATAATCTTCTGCAGCTTGGCTATAATATAGAGTTTCTTCGTATACACGAGCACGATTATAATATGCCAAAAAATATTGAGAATCTATTTTTAGATTCCAATTACACAAAGCAAGTGAACGCTCCCAATTTTTCTTTTTAAAAGAATCTTGGTAAAGTTCATAAATTTCTGCAAATAATTCTCTTCTGTTGGGAAGCAATCTTCTAATAATCATAATAGCAACATTTTCTATGTTACTGCTCTGGCCTGGAATTGCTAAAGATTGTAAAAGTTTACCATCTTCCATTCGAAGAAGTTGAATATTGATAGCAAAATTGTTAGAATCACTCCAAGTCATGCTTCCTAAAATCGTATATTCCCAATACTCTCTAAATAATTGCCAATTGTTCCACCTTTGCAATTCAGAAGTTTTATATGGAGATATTTTTGCTTTTTCTAATGCTTCTACAATAATGTTCTCAGAAACTATATTATAGTCTCCACTTTGTATAGCATATTTCTTCACATTTTGAAATAGCATTTCCATTGTATAATTATCACCATTACCGTTAAATGGAATTATGGCAAGACGATTTACTTCTATTGCAAAGCTAGTACTTATAAGAAAAAATAAAGTAAAGATGATTTTTTTCATAAAACATCCTTTAAAGGGAAAATCTAACAAAAATTAAAAAACCATTATAATTATAGCCTATACAGCTTAAAAATAAAGTGAATATTTTTGATAATTTTATAAAACAAAATATCTTTTTTATTGCTTTTTTGATAAGATGAATTTAAGGAAAAAATTATGCTAGGATTTTCTTCTATATGGAATTTTCAACCTACACAAAATTATTTTATACCTTTTTGGGAATATAATATTTACGAATTTGAATTACTAAACTATCATAATATTCCCATTTCTTGGATTTCTCAAACTCCTTTAAAAATTATTGATATTTTTGTCCCTGATCATTCAGAAATGGGGCATAAAAAAATGCCAAGTTTAGCTTCTGAAATAGAATCACAAAGACAAGAAGCCATAAAAAATTTATTGAATACATGTAAAAAAGCACAGGAATTAAAAGCTAAATATGTTGTTTTATCGCCTGGTGTTGTTTCTTTTGTAGAAAATTTACAAACTTCCTCAAAGTCAATTATTTCTCCCACTCCTCAACAACTAGAAATGCGACGTTCTATTGCAGCACCATATTTAGAACGAATATGTCGTGGATTATTTCAAGCAATACGTGAATATCCTGAAGTCCAATTATGTTTATTGCCGGCTAAATATTGGTATGAATTGCCATTATTAGACGAATTAGAATTGATCCAAAGCGAGCTATCAAGATACTCTATTCAATATTGGCACAATACTGCTCGTGTTCATTTTTTGGAAAAAGCTGGATTTCCTGGGCAGGAAGCCTGGCTTGCTAAATATGGGAAATGTACTGTTGGAGTTCATTTAGAAGATGTACTTGACGATAAGGATTTAGTACCTCCAGGACTAGGAACAATTGATTGGAATAAATTAAAAAAATATTTGCCCAAAAAAATACCTCAAATTTTAAGACTAGATAGCAATTTTGAAGCCAATCATGTTACTCTATGCCTTCAATATTTACAAGAACGAAATTATTTTTAGGCTTCTGTTATAAGGAAAAAAAACATGCTTCCCCCTTTTGATCGAAAACAACTTAAAATTTTACCGTTATCTCAACGTAAAAGCAAATCACATTTACCTAAAATGATGGTAGATACTAAATCTACTCCTATAAAATTTACAGGAAATGAAAAAGCCTTAGAAAATATTAGCCAGAAGATATTAGAAGCCCGAAAAAATAATCGTTCTGTAGTTCTCGCTTATGGCGCACATTTAATAAAAAATGGACTGAATTTAGTATTGAGAGAAATGCTAGAAGAAGGATATATTACACATTTGGCAACAAATGGTGCGGGAACAATCCATGATTGGGAACTTGCTTATCAAGGCCAAACTGAAGAAGATGTCAGGCACTATGTTACACAAGGGCAATTTGGAATTTGGTACGAAACCGGAACATATATCAATCTAGCAATTTTGCTAGGAGCGTACTATAATCTTGGATATGGAGAATCTATTGGAAAAATGATTGTAGAGCAAAAACTTGTTTTTCCCAAACTAGATGATTTGCAAGAACAGATTCAACACAGCATATCTCAAAAGTTTTCTACTGACAATCTTGTAGGAACAGTAAATCTTTGGCAAACGATGAAAGAATTAAATATAAAAGAAGGCGAATTAAATATTCCTCATCCTTATCAAAATTATAGTATTTTAGAAACTGCCTATCGTTTAAAAATTCCTCTGACTGTGCATCCTGGTTTTGGCTATGACATTATCTATAGCAACCCACATAATAGTGGTGCTGCAATTGGAATAACTGCAGAAAATGATATGCTGCGATATGTTGCTAGTTTAAGTGAATTAGAAGGGGGAGTTTATCTTTCCGTTGGTTCTGCAATTATGTCACCTATGATTTTTGAAAAAGGAATTGCAATGGTTCGCAATATTGCTCATCAAAAAGGGCAAACTATTCAAAATTTCCTAGTTGTAGTAAATGACATTCAAGAAGGTAATTGGAATTGGGGAGCAGGAACAGAACCTACGAAAGATGATCCTGCATATTATCTTCGCTTTTGTAAATCTTTTGACCGAATGAATGCACATACTATGCACTACATCCAAACGGACAACCGTGAATTTTTATGCAACCTTTATGCTTTGTTAAAAAAACAATAGTTTTCTTAAAGGAATTCTTATGCTATCAATTCCTTCCTCTACAATTCTTCATCTTCGTCAACGCTATACAATCCAAGATTTCATTGGAGAAGGTAACATTGGCGGAGTTTGGAAAGTACAAAATGGTGAAGGTCTTTTTTATACATTAAAAATATTCTATAAAATAAATTTTCATAACCCGGCATATATAGACGATCTACTCAAACGAATTGCAATTGTTCAGAAAATTGAACATGAACACATTTTGCCTATTATTGAATATGGATTGCTTCCTTTGCAAGAAACAGGGTGGGAAGAAACATTCAGTCCTATGCTTATAAAAGAAGAATGGCAACAATCCAAAATAGCAGATTTGCCTCATGCCCAAAATTTCCAAAGCCTATCAGAAAATCCTGAAAAAAATAAAAAATCTTTTTTACTTATGCCATTTGTTTTAAGCCCATATTCTGAAAATAATCTTGAACAACTTATGCAGAATGAAAAATTTGATGAATGGCAGCGGATGGAATTATCGCTACAATTAGCGTTAGGAATACGCAAAATTCATAGCTATTTAGTTCAAAGCTCTGCAGATTCTGCAAATCATGTTGAGCCGTTTTTTCATGGTAATTTACGCCCATGTAATATTCTTATATTTAACAAAGGCGAACGAAAAATAGCAAAAATAGCTGATTTAGGGTTTGGCAGTCCAGTTTCTGATTATCCTGAGATTGCTCCAGAACAAAAACAACAGAAAAATACTAACTATCTTGCAGATTTATTTTCCCTTTCCAAAATATTACAACAATTATTCCAACAGCCACATTCTGAAATTGAAGAAATGTTAAAATCCATGCAAGATACAGAGGCTAAAAAACGTCCGGATTTGGGCCGCCTTGTTGTTGTTTTATGGAATGAACGAAAACGGATGTATAATCATCAATTAGCCTACACAGTATATTTGCTAGGTGTGAATATTTACCAAAAGGGATATTTTGATTACGCGTTGAAAGATTTTCAAAAAGCCTTAGCCTTAAATCCCAACTTGGTTGCAGCATGGGTCTATCAAGGAAATACTCAACGAGAATTAGGACAATCAAATGAAGCAATGAGCAGTTATAACCAGGCAATTACATTAGACAACAATAATGCTTTAGCCTACGAAAATCGTGCGGAATTATATGGAGAGCAAAATGACTTACCTAAAGCCATTGCAGATTTTGAAAAAGCAATTGAACTTGATCCTAGTGCTGCCTCTGCTTATGGAAGTCTTGGTCTAATTTATACCCAGATGCAAAATTGGGAAAAAGCCTTGGAACAATTTGATAAACTTTTATCCTATAAACAAGATTTTGGAAATGCTTATGTAGATCGGGCTAATGTTTTAGTAGAATTGTCTCGTTATTCTGAAGCATTACAAGACTATCGAAAAGCAATTGAATTAAAATGTGAAGATGATACAATAGCTTCTAAGATAGAAGCAGTAGAAAAAAAAATAGCGACTGCTTAACTTTTTCTAAAAAGGAATGCTATGTCTCCTAAAGTTTATATTCTGGAAGAAAAAGAATATGCTATTAAAGAAGAAATACCTCCTAATTTTTTAGTTTGGTTTGAGTGCAAAGAAAAGTGGGATCGTTTTGAAGAAAATATATTTTAGCTGAATTTCTATAAAAATGTTTTGTTACTATTTCTGATTCTGATCTGAAAGGTTTGTTTTATGAAACAAATTTTAATGGGCGATGAAGCCGTTGGATTGGGTGCAATCCATGCCGGAATTAAAACAGCATGTGGTTATCCTGGCACTCCATCAACAGAAATTTATGAATATATTCTCCAACATGTTGAAACCACAAAAGCTCCTATCCATGCGCATTGGTCAGCAAATGAGAAGGTCGCGTATGAAGAAGCTCTCGGAGCATCTTTAGCAGGATGCCGATCTATTGTTACAATGAAGCATGTTGGATTAAATGTAGCAGCAGATCCTTTTATGAATTCTGGTATGACTGGAGTTAATGGAGGGCTAATTGTTGCCGTAGCAGATGATCCAAGTATGCACAGTTCTCAAAATGAACAAGATAGCCGCTATTATGCACAATTTGCCTTAGTTCCATGTTTTGAACCAAGCAATCAGCAAGAATGTTATGACCTCACACGTGAGGGCTATGAAGTTTCCGAACGTTTTGGATTGCCAGTTATGATGCGTATGGTAACACGTTTAGCACATAGCCGTAGCAGTGTTGTTCCACGCGAACCTATAGCACAAAATAAAAAGCCAACTTCAAATAATTTTTCTCAATGGACACTTTTACCTACCAATGCCCGTAAACGTTACAAAGCTCTTCTTGCTTTGCAAAAAGAAGTTTTGGCGTATAGTGAATCAAGCCCATTTAATCAATTAGTACTTACCGAAAATAAAAAACTTGGTGTTATTGCAAGCGGTATTGCATTTAATTATCTTCAAGAATATCTCCAAAAAGAAAATGAGAGTATTTCTTATTTAAAAATTAACACTTATCCTGCTCCAATAGGAAAAATTCGTAAACTATTTGAACATGTGGAAGCTGTTTTGGTGATGGAAGAAGGTTTTCCTTTAATTGAGGAAAAACTACAAGGAATTTTGCCTCATTCTTATAAAATTTTGGGAAGACTTGATGGGACTTTGCCTAGAGATGGCGAACTTTCTCCAGATATTATTCGTATTGCTTTTGGCAAACAATCTTTATCACACGAACACTTGCCTAATTTTGAATTACCTCCACGTCCACCAATGTTATGTAAAGGCTGCCCCCATGCTGATCTTTATCAAGCCTTGATGGAAGTAATGAAATCAAATCCAGAAGGCCGCGTTTTTAGCGATATTGGATGTTATACACTTGGCGCATTACCTCCGTATAACATGGGAACAAGTTGCGTAGATATGGGAGCCAGCATTAGTATGGCAAAAGGATCTTCAGATTGTGGTGTTTCTCCAGCAGTCGCTGTAATTGGTGATTCAACCTTCTGCCATTCTGGTATGACGCCGTTGATTGGTGCTGTACGCGAAAATAGCAATATTAAGGTCATCATCCTTGATAATGCTACAGTCGCTATGACTGGTGGTCAAACCACAATGGCCACAGGTGAAACAATGGATAAGGTAATTCTTGGACTAGGAGTGGATAAAGCTCACTTTAAAGAATTATCTCCTTTGCCAAAAAATCTTGAACAAAACATGGCTATTCTTCGTGAAGAATTTGCCTACAAAGGATTATCCGTTTTGGTATGCCGACGAGAATGCATTCAAACAGCCAAACGAAAAATTCCAGTAAAAAAAGAATAATGCAAGGGAAAATCTAAAGTTAAAGGAAAGTATTTTATGAAATACAATATTCTTATTGCGGGTGTTGGCGGCCAAGGCATCCTTTCTTTGGCATACGTTTTAGATAACGCTGCTATGGAATTAGGACTGCATTTTAAACAAACTGAAGTTCACGGTATGGCCCAACGTGGTGGAGGAGTAGTTTCTCATGTTCGCATGTCCTCAGATCCTATTCATAGCGATATGATTCCTATTGGAGAAGCTGACATCATACTAAGTATGGAACCTTTGGAAGCATTAAGATACGTTCAATACCTTAAACCACAGGGATTGATCTTAACAAATTCTGAACCTGTTGTGAATATTAATAATTATCCAGAAATGGAGAAAATAAAAAACGCACTTGCCCAATACAAACACCTTGTGATTAACGCAAGTGAATTAGCCAAACAAGCAGGTAATATCAATACTCAAAACATGGTACTTTTAGGCGCGCTAAGCCATTATATTTCTGTTTCTGAAGATATAATGCTAAAATGGGTGCAAACATGTTTCCAAAACAAAGGCGAAAAAATAGTTGAAGTAAATTTAAAAGCCTTTAAAATTGGCAAAGAAAATGCAAAATAGAAAAAATTTCTCTTAGTTAATTATAAAAAAATACCTAAATAGCATCTTTAATAAGAATGTCATTTAGGTATTTTTTTGTTGGTTTCTGGGAACATGGTGCAGTTATCTTCTAATGCTTTCTTCTTTTAGCCATATTCTTTTCTTTCGCCATACTCGCCAAAAGAACACTATCGCTATACTGTAGATTTTTCCAGCTTCCTTTGCCAAGTCTAACAATCTTTCTTCTACTATTATTTGACGATAGGTTGCTCATTTATTTTTTTGATCCTCGATATATTTTTTTACAACTTCTAAACTTACTGAACCAACTGATGAAATAAATTTCCATCTTGTCCAGAGACAAGGCAACCTTTTCT
>CAZPDM010000112.1:0-11017 GCA_964585305.1 uncultured Planctomycetota bacterium
ATATATTATAAATAGACTTTCAAAGGATAGGACAAATACCCACTACTCGGTATTAGCCGAGCTACTTGAATAAAAGGAAGAAGAAAAGTATCCCCAATAACTTTACGAAGTATATTCAAAGCCCCATTGACATCAGAGTTAATCAAAATACGAAGAGCAGAAACAAATAATCCTCGTTTAATTCTCTTGCCTGCATAAGCATGGTCTTCATGCTTAGAGATAGTTTCTAAATCAAGAGACGAGCATTTGCTGGTATAACTTTCTTCTTTAATAGTTACTTGGATACCAACTAACTGTGCTTTATAGGAAATAAGACGAATAAGTCGTAAAAAAGGGATTTGTACGAAATTCTGATTATTGCGTTTACTAAGATTTACAGCCTGTTTCCATTCTGGATTGTAGCCAATAACAAGATGGCCTATCTTATTAGATAGACAATATCGAACTATAAAACGGCTGGCTTTATGAAGAAAGTCTTCTATTTTTTGATTTCTGATGTCGGTAATTTTAACTAGCTCTTTGCTAGTATAAGTGTTATATGTTAAAGCCAGTTGTTTTTGAATAACAGCACGTTGCTTGTTATAATATTGGTTAATGCTCTTAACTGCTTTTCCATTGATAATCAGAGGTACTCTGTTTTCATTCCCCATTTCAGAATCAACCAAAGTTGCCAGATTATTCACTCCCAAATCTATTGAAGCAACACGATTGATGTTTACTTCGGCATTTAATTCTGATTTATCATAGACGATTTCAATATGAAAAAACTCGCCATTAAGTTTAGGAACAATACGGACTTGAGCAAATAGGGGAATAGTTTTTTTTTCATTGGATTGAATAAAATATTTTTTATATTTTTGAAAATCTTTTTCTGGGATGGAAACATTTATTTCTTTTGTCAGCTTAATCATTCCATTATTTTTAATAGAAGCTTGTTGATTTGTGAAAACAAGCAAAAAATATCCATCTTTAGAAAGAAATTGGGGGAATTGGGGGGCAGCTTTATATTTTCCCTTATTTTCTTTATATTCCTTGAGCGATTGGAAAAACGCTTTGATATTTTGTTCTAAAAGTTTCAAAATTTGTTGAGCTACTTTGGCTGGTAAACGGCGATAATTGATACTCCCCTCCAGATTCTTTTTGATTTTCATTAGTTTATCTAATTCTGGATAGGAAAGTATTTTTCTGGTAGCTTTATTATGCTCTTTTACTTCCCATAGTGCTTGGTTATAAAGGTCTTTGGATGCTCTTGACATCTCTTTCAGTTTTTTATACACTTTATCATTTTTATCTATGCGAAACGGATAAACTTGTCTCATATACTTTCCTCCTGAACAAGCTCTTCTATCTTTTTTCGTTTTCTTGCAGAATATAGTTTCATCGAATAGCAATGAAGTAAACTTACAACCTCTTCAAAAATTTCTTCTGAGTCTAGTTTTGGCGAACCAACCTCAGAAATTACTATAAGATCACATCCGAACTGTCCAAACAAATGATGAAACAACTCAAAACCTACTCGCGAAAGACGATCTTTATAAGCAATTAGTACCTAGTAAAATTTTTAACGGAAAAAATTCGTTGGCCGATAATCGGCCAACTGTACTAGAATTTTTTCCTACTTACTAATTTTTCCACATATAATATCATCCAGCATTATAAAAAACTGATTCCGTTTGTCAAAAGAAATGCCAGATGCTATATCACTATATATTGCTCCAAGTTGCAAACCATTCATAAAGGCATAATTCTTTAATAATTCTATTTGATTCTCCAAATCTCTTTTTTGTTTGTTTGTCGAAACTCTAGCGTAAATGACAGTTTTTCTCTGAATATCCTTATTCAGAAATTTATACACAGATTCACTATTATAATCATACTTTCCATTTCTTAAAACCGTGATTTCTACAAGTCCTTTTTTTACATAATTGCATAAAGTCTGACGGCTTATCTTTAGTAACTTCAATATAAATTTTCCCCCAAAAAATATTATAACATAATATGATGGAGCTATGTTAAATATTTCTAAAATATAATTTCCCTATTAACATCAACAGACAAGCCATAATTAGCTTGTCTGTTTTAATATAAAATTCCTGAATATAATTTTCGATATAGAAAATTGATCGTTTTAATTATTTTGTACTGATACAATTGCCAGCCAATTTCCTTGAGGATTGATTGCTAATCGTCCTAATATTTTTATTTCTGTGCTAGAAAAATCGGCTATTTCTTGCCAATTTTTATCTATCTTTGGATCATATTGATAAAGTTTTTTATTATTCCCCATCCATAATTTTCCATCTAATGTCCATGTGCAATCTTCGCTGCCAGGGAGAGTAGAAATGATAGTGCTAATTTCTCCTGTGTTCATATTTAATTGCTTTAACACCCATGATGTGTCAGAGATTTTGTGTACAAAACTTATAGCATTATAGCCAGGGATTTTATGTAAAGCACGTCCAATATCTCCAATAATAGTTTTCGTTGTATTATCAGTTAAAGTGGCAATTTGTAACGTATTTGGTTCTGCTACAATAAAGAGTGCAAGTGTATTTGGATCATACCATGTATAGTATCCTACATCGATCACTTTTTCTAAAATAAGGCACGGTTTATTGCCATCTATAGGAAATTTCCATAACCTTTGAGTTTTATCATCAGATTCTACTCGAACTACGGAGAAATGTTTTCCATCAGCCATCGTAATGGGAGAATATTCACTTTCAGAAGTTTGGGTAATTCTGGTGGTAATTTTATTTTCTATATCATAACGATATATATCTGCTTGGTTATCTTCCCTGATTGATGTATAAAATATTGATTTTCCATCAGGTAAAAATGATGGTTGGTTGTCATATCCTATTCTTTGAGTGATATTGATGGGATTTCCAAATTCAATTTTTCCTTCTGTTTCCTTGATTTCTACAAGAAAAATATCTGTATCAGGAATAGTATTTTGGCCGGAAACAACCATGGAAATAAACATAAAAATAGTGAAGAATATTTGTTTCATAAAATGGATTCCTTTTTTTGCTTGACAAACATCTTTTTATAATTTTTTTAATTTTAGGATTTCATAAATATATCTTGTAGATATGTGTTTGTCAACATTTTTATACAATATTGACTGTGGTATTATGTTTTATGAACGCAACTTCCTTTTCGTCAAAAGGCGTGCCATCTTTTTTTAATATGTCATGGTACCATATAGCAGGCTCTGTAATTTTGCCACTATCTGTCCATGAGTATATTGTCTGTGTTTTACCACTTACTAATCCCCAGTTACAGCAACCCACTTTTTCAGATTTGAAAACTGGAAGGCATGTTTCGAATCGGCTTCCTATCGTCCTTGCCATAAACTCCGTACACAGGAGAGGACGCCCATGTTTTTTTAATTTTTTGATTTCTTGAGCAAGATTTTTAGCATTTTTATAATTATGAAAACTAATAATATCTGACGATTCTATAAGCTCTCGATTGAGCCGTCTATTAAATAACCATACGCCGGCTGTAACAGGTTGAGATGGTTCGGATTCTCGAGTCCATTGAAGAGCAGCGCGAAATAAAGGAAGCGTAGGAATTGGCAAACATAGATGTTTAAAAAGAAGCATTGCTAATTTAGGAATTCTCTTATAAGCAGGAAGAGAGAGCGTATTGAGAAATATGTTTCCGAGTTCGTTATAAATATCCCATATTAGCACACGATCATCATCCTTATATGTTGTAACAATGTCGCGAACGTAATCCTCAAGTCGGCCCCATTGTGATTTATCTGTAGCAATTTTTATCCCTGGAGATTGTACCCATCCAGAATTGTGTATTCCGGGCTTTGGATTTGGCTGTGTCCCAGGTTTTGGATCTGGATACCAGCAGTCATCGAAAAGAACAAATATCGTTCGTATTCCATGCCCGATTGCAATATCAAGATATTTGTTTATGCGTTTCTTGAATCCTTTAGGATCAATGTACCATGCTAAATCATGAAGAAATACTCTTACTGTATTCATCCCAATTTTAGCGGCCCATCCTAATTCTCGATTTATTGTTTCAGGATCAAATGTTTCTTCCTGCCACATTTCAAGTTGGTTAATTGCCGTACTCGGAATGAAATTACATCCTACAAGCCAAGGTTGTTTTTCATACCATTTATATATCTTTTCCTCCGACCATCGCATCAACATAAGTAGATTCCTTTCATTCATTAATTTGATTGCTGGGTGATTGAAATAATATTATAGCAGAACACAACAGATCTATGTTAAATATTTTTTATTAACAAAAACAGACAAGCTATACTAGCTTGTCTGTTTCTATTGGTTTGTTTATTTTTTAAAGATTTGTTCTGTATATTTTTGTTGTTCTTTTTGTCGTGTGTTCCATTTTTCGGAAGAACTCTCTAAAAGATATTTTAACTTTTGTAGTTCTTCATCAGATCGTTCAACGTTTTCTTCTATTTGTTTTTCTATAGAAATATTTTCTTTGATGTTTTCTATACCACTAGCAATCCAGAGTTGGGCTTCTGCTAATTCTTTAATAGCTGTTTCTTTTTCTGTAAAAAAATTAGCTATCACATCAGCTTTGTCTTGTGGACCTAATGCCCATGAAGTCATTACTTTTCCAGGGTTACTGATTTTGATCGGACACCATGTGATTTTTTCTTCATGCAACATTTTATTGAGTTCATTATTATAAGCTATTTTTTGTTTATTATAACTATTTTGAAATGATGCTTTGCTTATTGCCTGATTAGGGCCAAAAATTGGGGAAGGTTTTGTTAACTCAGAATCATCAAATTTTCCAATTGTTGGCTTAGCTCCAGAATCAATTTCTACGATAATAAAACCACGATCACTTAATTTATTAAGAATAGATTCTGCTGTTTTAGAATCAGGATGTTGTTCGTTATTTTTTATGGAAACAATTCTTTTTAAAATTTCAACAATGGTATCTACGCCTGTGTTATCACTAACTCCGCCATCTACCAAAAATTTTTGTTTAATTTCGCCTTTTGTATCTGATACAAATAATTTTGGTATTTCAAATCCCCATGGAAAATTTGCAGAGACTCGCACTGCTTCAGATAGATTTATTTGATAATTAGGACTCCATTCTTCAAGTGTTTGCATAACAACTAAATCTTTCTCTTTTATATCTGTCTGACAACCTGTTAATGGAGGAAATCCTATAGCAAAGCGAATACCTTGATTTACAGTTGTTGCATTAAAAATAACACAAGGTTGATTAACCGGATCATACAAATCGAGATTGTTTTTTCCTTTCCATTCAAATTTGTCGTCCCAAAAATAGCACATACTTTCCCCGCGTTCAATCCCTGGTAAAAAAAATGCTCCACGTAATAAAGGTGCTAAAAAATTTATGTTCATATCATCTACAAATGTGCTGTTCCAAATCCAATCTTCTCTAATTTTTTCCTTCACTCGTGCTTGCAATTCAGAAGTAATGGAGCTATGTATTCCAGCATCTCTATTTTTAGGAGGGCTAATAAAATACCCAGTTGCAACACTTCCTCCAGAAACAGAACTAATCAATACAATATCCCCATCTTTTTTTTCTTTTTCTAACCATTCAAATACTAAACTTGCAAACAAAGCAGCACGACTACCACCACCAGCAGCAGCAACAAATATAAAAGGTCTTTTTATTTCTTTATTTTGAACTGTTTTGTCTGGATTTTGGCTATCTATAACTGCATCTAAACGGTTGTTAAAATGAGTTAACCACGATTCATGTTGTACAGATGATTGTTTTCCTAGTATAGGGGATTTCCAAATCCACGGGGAAGAGAAATAAAAAATTACAGGAAGCATTAAAAGAAAAAGTTTTGTTTTGGGACCAATAGTTTCAAATAATTGAGCAAACATAACTAAAACAGCGCAAGCATGGATAATTGCCCAAATATAATAATTTCTATATGAAGAAACAGAAGAAGCAAATATTGGCGAATACCAAATAACTTCTCCAATCAGGCCCATAATAATCGAGAAAAATAAAAATCGTGAGGCAGTTTCAGAAAAATCTTGAGAAAAATAATTATACTTGGCGAGTAATAAAACAATGGACAAACAAAGGATTAAAAAACTTAATAATAACCAAGACGCATAAATCGCGGGATCATGCTTGTATAAGCATATAAAAGTAATAATACTTGCGATTGCAATCGTAGTTATTATAAACCAAAAGCCTTTTGCTTTTTCATATAGATTGCTAAGACCTTTATCTCTTGATATAAAGAAATTATATATTCTGGGAAATGCGTTTTCAATCATTTTGATAATAGTGTTGTATTCTTCATCTTCTTGATCAGATGATTTTTTATCAGGCTGAACTAAAATACAAAGACTTATGTAAATTACAGCTAAAAGCATAATATATAACCAAAAAAGTGCTACAAACAAAATGTCAACAGGTTGATAGCCTGGCAAATCCCAAAACCAAGGCATATCAAATATATTACGAAGTTGCGGAACTAAAACACAAGCAAAAAAACAAAACAAAATTGTAACAATTGTCGTAACATGACAAATTATAATGGTGATCAATTGATCAAGAATTTTGAAAAAATTTTTCATTCGCACCCCCATTACAAAACATAATTGCTTTTAAGTAAAAAAGCAATGAATGAAAAAAATATTACACTCAAATTAGTTTTCTAAAACCCCATTGACTGCATTTTAGCCATACACTTGCAGTCATCAAATGATCTGAAATGTTATCAATCCATACTTAAATATCTCCATTGCTGAAATATAAGAATCATTTATATTGATCGTTTGATGGCAATAGTTGTATGAAAAATAACCGAAATCATATTTGAGTTTTCGCAAGTAAAGTCAGTCATGGCTGAAATTACGGTCGCAAATTGTGATCGTAAAATTTCTACTTTTTCATTGTTTAAATGAAAGCAAAATCTTTAGTAAATTTCTTTAAATTCAACTAATGAACAAATACCATTAAACCACAATGATTTATTGCAAACAATCAATTCTTTGATTGTTATAGTATGAGATTTACCGGTTTTTTTATAGAGGTAATTGTCATACTAAACAATGTTTTTGATCATGTGGAATAATAGAACTTTAACTACATTCTTGCTACAAGGATATGTAATTTATATTCTGATATTTTATTGCCGTCGTCTACTTTTAGAGTAATATAAAATGATCTGCTGTTAGCGGTAGGTTTTACTAGACAAACAGTTCCAAGATTGCAAAATTTTGCGGATACTCCTTCATCATATTTAAACGTTCCATAATTTTCAAATTCAGTTTCATTTCCCTCTATTTTCACTATCTCTGCTTCAACAACTTCCTTAAGTTTAATTATGAATAGGGAACCTCTTAAAATCTTTACTTGTTGAGTATCATGCGAAATTAATTCGACTAATGGTATAGATAGTTTTGGTGTATTTTGTTGAGTTTGTATTCTAACATCAGCTTTTAAATCTTTATTACCATAATCAGAACCTTTAACTGAAAACATAAAAGATTTGGCATTGACTTGCGGACGAACTCGACAAAGATAACAAAAATGTACAGCACCTATTCCTTCTGGATACGAAAATGATTTTAAAAATTGAAAACTTTCGTTTAAATCACTATCTTGTAACAACCCTTCTGGCTTTTTTGAAAATTGGCATCCAGTAGCGACTGTAGTTTTAGCTAAAAATAAATTTTCTGGACCTACCCATACATTTTTGGAATTTTCTATTGGGGATGCTCCAGATATAGAATTTCCTTGAGAATCTACATAATTGATAGCCATTTCTGCTACCGTTACATAATTTGTAACTATAGGAAGATTTAAATAATTGGAAGTATATTTTTCAGAAGAACATTCTACATAAAATTTATTTTTTACCGTAAAAGCTGGTACTTTATCTAGGGCTAACTCTTGTTTACTAAACGCTATTTCAATGACTTCTGGTACCTTTTTACATTCATCTTTTTTAATTCGATAAAGAGTTAGAGATGGCGTTTTACAAGCTGAATCTACTTTACATACAAAATTATCTTTTGTTGTGCAACCATTACTAAGCACAAGAAAAATGATAGATTCTTTTGTCTCTTTAATACCATATAACAATTCTTCTGAAGAATCCTCTTCAAGTAATAAAATGATAGACCTATTTCTTCCCTTAATTGTTACTTCCTTAGTTTCTTTTGGTAATGTATATTCAAGAGTTACAAAAAAAGGTGCTATCAGTTGAATTTCTACTTCGCTAGTAGGAGGGATACCTACTACTGACATTTCCCAGTTAACAGGAGGAGTTAGGTAGGCATTGGGAACTATTTGTATATTTGTGTAACCTGGTGTGGGAGCAGTTCCTATTACTTCGATAAGGTATTTATTCTCCGATACACATTTAATAGAAGCATCATTCACATAAAGAATTTCTGAGTATACATAAGAAATGCTCAAAAAAATAAACAAAAAATAAATTGTAAAATTTTTCATAAAAATTAGTGCAGAAAACCACAGTTTTTTAAAAACGTGTACTAATGCACTTCCTTTCTTAAAAAATTAAAGTAAGAAATGTTTATAAAAGAATTATCAGATTATTTTTAAGAAAAAATTTTCTCTTGTCTAAGAGGCTCTCCAACTCATTTATTTTCTCCTAACATAATCTGCGACAAGTAGGCGATTTGTTAGATATTTCCAAATATTTTGGGAATATCTACAATTATTTATAACTATCTTGTGGGGCGACACAATTAACAATCAATCGCATCGGCTTGTGCGTACTAAGTTTAAGAAAAAAATGCCATGTTGGGCGGATACAGTGTAGTAATTTTTTATGGCTGTTTTTCTTCTAGTCTATGGCTCTTTTTTATATACTCCTCTACCCTCTCTTAGACCATTTGAGATATTTTCGACGAATAGCTGCCAGTCTTCTGATTCGCTAGCACTAGCAATTTCTGCTAACACTGATTCAATTATGGCCTTTTGGAATGTACAAAACCATCTTGGTGGCTTCGTTATATTTTTTGATATTTGAAAACTCGTTCCTAGACATGATTTACATATTTCATTTGCCCAGCACTCATTACATTCGTAGTGATTATCTTTTACATTTTCAAAAAAACGCTGTTGAATAGCAACATAGCGAGATTTATTCCATCCATCATTTACAAACCCGTAACTCGTTTCAGATGACTCAAGTAAATAACAGGGGAATGCTTCACCATCAAAATTTATTGCCATAAATGTTTTGCCCGCACCGCAAATGTACTGATTTTTAACATGGCTAGAGTAACCACGGAGTATAAATTCTATTCCTCTTAATAAATACGGTTGATTAGTACGATATGACTTAATACTAAGTCGTGCAGATTCTGTAAAGAACGTACTTATGTGTTCAATTTTTTCTATCGTATCGCATCCATGCCAAATGCCAACAGTTGGTGATATTTGTATCTCTCGGATGCCAAGTGATAGAAAATGATCGATCAAATGTTGAGTAGTAATACCTTTGTCATAGTGATTTCTTGTATAGACAGTTTCAACCCCTATATTTACACCGGCGTCAAGTAGCTTTTGAATTGAATCGGTGACTTGATGATAAGTTCCTTTTCCTCCTAATGTGGGACGCAATTCATCATGTATTTCTTGTTTTCCATCGAGGCTTATCCAAATAAATATGTCATTTTCTAGCGAATAATCGATAATTTCGTTAGTAAGTTTTGTTCCGTTAGTAACCATTACAAACTTTGGAGGGCGAAAACCAAGGGCATCTGATTCTTTTATGTATCCATCAACAAGCCTTTTTACAACAGGCCAGGCTAGAGTTGGTTCCCCCCCCAAGAACTTCACACTTAATAGGCCTTTATCTGAGAGTGATAACGTTCGTGAGATTACCGAATCCGCAACGTCAAATGACATAATTCCATTTATTTTGTTCAGTTCTGTCGCATAACAATATACGCATCTGAGATTACACCTCTGACTGACATGCACTACAACATCTTCCAATGAGCTTGATGCCTGTGAACTTATCAATTTTCGACTAGATTGATACGATCTCAGTTTTTCCTCAACAATCTCCTTCAATAACTCATTACTCACATAAGAATGTTGCTTCCTTAAACCAAATATCTCCATAATTTCTGAAATATAAAGATACTGTTTATCGTCTGATAAAAGCAATCGGTAGCGGCCCGGGTAAAGGAAGCATTTTCTCACAACTCTGTTTCTTTGTCATATCAATGGACCTAATATACTTTTCTTCCATTTATCCTCCCTCCTAATTAAGAGGCTGGTGTGAGAATTTACTTCCACACCAGCACTAAGTGGTTAACCGCAGCCAAAGCCACCGCAATTTGGGACATGAGCCATAGCTAATATTTCGCTAAGCTTCTTTAGATCATCTGTCTTAAGAGCAATGAGAGCTTCTTTGTCTCCTAGAATCACTTCTAGAGTTCCAGCACTAAGAGATCTTGCTACTCTTTCCAACTCAGCTCCCCTCAAATGGGAGATGTCGGGAACGTTTCTCTCGGTCATGATAGCCTCCTTTCATTGATGGTTTAGCCAATGTGGTTTTAAGGTAGGTTGCCCACTAGCCATTAAACGACCGGCCTTTCCTTGCGGGAATAAAACACAATATATACGACTCTCCAACGATCTACTTGGAAGAATTGTATTTTTTTAACTTTGTAATCATTTTATTGGTGAATTAAGAAATTTTTTTAATCTCTTGATTCAGATATAAAATTATATAGATATGATTATCTTATTTTTTACTAAAAAAAATAAAATACTTTAATATCTTCAAATATTAAAGATACCTAATTCTTTTTTATCTGTCAAATATTTTTTATTTTTTTATAAAATAATTTATAACTATATATTAAATAGTTATTTAAGTAAATGCGTGATTTCACGCATTTATTTTTTTATCCATTTTTCTTTTGCATTTTTTCTACTTTATCCCATATTGCTTGTACAATACCAGATTTAGTTTGGTATAAAAATTCAGGGAGTATTTTTGATGATGTACTGA
>CAZPDM010000113.1:0-10682 GCA_964585305.1 uncultured Planctomycetota bacterium
ATCCTCACTAGTTACCTAGTTTAGATTTATAGCCAACAGTTCGCACTCATAATCTAAACCCAAAATTTGTAAAAGCTGTTGGTTAGCTTGGCGAACTCCAGAAACAACTCCTTGCCAACGATTTTCTTCCCATTTATCTAAAATAGCTTGACTTCCTTTAGAAATATGGAGACTGCGTGCAATTTTGTATTGTTGTTCTCCAATTGAAAATTCTAATAATATGCTAGCTTTTTGCATTCCTTGAGAAATTAGTTGAGAAACTTCATTTGTAAGGCGTGGAACTTTTCCATAAAGTGCAAAAATAATTGCATCTACTAAAGAACTTTTGCCACTGCCTGTCGGCCCTGTAATAGCGAATAATTCTAAGTCATTAAAATCAATTTCAATAGGCTTTCGGTAGCAAGTAAAACCTTCTATTTCTAATTTTAAAATGCGCAAGAAAAAACTCCTTTTTATAAAAATATATTTACCAACCAAAGTTGCTCATTTTTTTAGGAAGTTCTTTAATAAGAGAATAGTCCACCATACAAAAGTTTCCATGCTCTTCTTCGCATGATAAAATAAAAAATATATCAGAAAGACGATTGAGAAAAGCTAAAGTAGGTGAAGAAATTTGATGATTTATAAAATGATGCCAAAGTGAAATAAAGCTACATTCTATATTTCGTATGAGGGTTCTTGCTGTGTTAAACATACAAGATAATTCATTTGTTCCAGGAATAATAAATCCTTGTGGCATATTATTTTTTTCTTCATACCGTTGGATAATATCTTCTAAAAATTTAACTTCTTCTTCAGTTATTTTATGCGTATAATTAGTTTTGTTATAAGGATCGCTTGCATTAGCAGAAATAACAAAACAACATGTTTGTATCCAAGTTAAAATATGCCATCTAGCGTCTTTAGAAGATAAACGTAATTTAATTGTGCTTAAATGCGCTGTTAATTGTTCTATTTTTCCTGGCACTTCAACACGTAAATCATTTTTATCAATGCGTTCCCCATCTAATGTAGATGTTTTTCCGCTATCTCCTTCTCGAGTTGTAATACTTGAAGACATAATAAATTCCTAAAGTAGTTTTTTCTTAAAAAGAAAAATATCAATTATTTTTGATAAAATAATTGATTTGACAGTTCTATAAAAACTATAGCAAATTCGAGAAAAAAGTCAAGTTTCTATAATTTTATTTTAAGATAAAAAAGAAGGATATTCTTATGAAATTGGCTGAAAATGTTCTTAGTTTTATTTTTGAGCGAGCATTACATTGTGAATGTCTAAGCCAAGTCTTGGAAGAGTTAGGACATCAAAATATATCTATATCTCGTAGAGAGTTATTGCAAATTCTTAGAGATTTTAAGCATCGAGAAAAAAATATTTCCGGTTCTCAATTCGATCTTGTTCAAAAAAAAATCAAAATTGAGCAGGAATTAGAACAAGGACTTATTAAAGCAAAATCTCAAGGTTTATCTTGGCGTGAAGCTGTTTATCAGTTGCATATTTCTCCTGGGCCAGATTTTATTCGATTAAGAACTTTATACGAAAAAACAGCAAAAAAATAGAATTGGTTTAGTTTTTTTTTATTTTCATAAGAAATAATTAGATATAATACGTTGTGTTTTTTTTTCTGACTAAAAAACTTACCAATTTTTCTTGTAAAATCTTAAAACTTTGTTAAAATACTCTTAACTTTATATAAGAAAAGAAATATCAAAATCAGTAAATCTTTACCTTTCTTTCGCAAAGGTAAAATAAATATTTTCCTCAATATAGTGGAGAAAAATATGATACGTTGGCCCATTGTTATATTAGCTGTTTTAGGTTTTTTAGGATGTGAAAACCATGAAATTCCTAAAAAAGTTGAAAATATTATCCAGAAAACAGATATATCTGATTCTATTCTTCATATTGCCTATAGTGGAGAGTTATTAGGTGAATTAGAACCTTGTGGCTGTAGTGGTTCTAAATTAGGTGGAATGCTTTTACGCAGTGGTTGGATACAAAATTTAAAGACAGAGCATCCTAATGTTATTTTGATAGATGGTGGATTTGCCAGTCGAAAGTGGGAATTGCAAGATCAAATGAAATTTAGGGTTCATAATCAAGTTTTACAGTCTCTTGGTTATCAATTTCAATTTTTAGGACAAAAAGAATATCTTCCAACGGAATTATCCCAATCTTCTTTATTTATAGGTGGTAAAAAAACTTGGTATAAAACACATAAGGTTGGAAATAATATTACAATTTTATTTTTAACTATTGAAATAGAAAAAAAGCCTGATATTGTAGAATTAACAGCACTCATAAAAAATACTAATCCCCAGCTTATCTGGATAATGACAAAAGGTATTTTTGATGGATACCAAACACTTATCCCAGATGGAAATTATTTAACAATTGTGTGGCCAGTTGACTCTCAAGCCCCATTCAGTCCTTCTAAAATTGCATCCAACATATTTCTTGTTAGTGCAGGAAATCGTGGAAGGTATACAGGATTGATGCAAATAAAATTTCCAACAGGAAATAATATCAGCTGGGAAAACTGCATAGAAAATAAAATTATCGCGCTAGAGGCTAAATATCCTCCACATCCAGAAGTGCTAAAACACTTAGATCAATATAAACAAGATTTGAAAGATAAGCAACTTTTAGCACTTCAGATCAAACGAAGTTCGCCTATTGGTTTTGTAGGAAGTGATATCTGTAAAAGTTGCCATATTACGGAATATACAATTTGGAGTGGCTACAGTCACGCTAAAGCTTTTGCAACTTTAGTTAAAGAAAAACATGATTATGATCCGGAATGTGTAGGTTGCCATACAGTTGGCTTTGAATTTGAGGAAGGCTTTCGTACTGAAGAAGAAACTCCTTCTCTCATAAATGTTGGTTGCGAATCTTGTCATGGCCCAGGAGTTCAACATGTTATGAAACCTGATAAAAATTATGGAAAAACAAATGGAGCAAGTACTTGTTTAGTTTGCCATGAAAAAGATCGTAGCCCACATTTCGATTATGATAAATTTATGCAAAAAATTAAACATTGGAAATAATTTAATGTTTTAAAAAAAAAAGGAATTATATGAAATCTGTTTATTTTATTATGCTCCTTTTTATTGGGGTGACTTTTCTTATTGCTCAAAATGGGGCAATTCAACAACCTCCTGCAATTATTGAAGTTCAACCTGCTATGTTTCATTTAGGAAAAATTCCAGATAGTAAAATTCATAATTTTGCTTTCACATTAGTTAATCATAGCAGTGAAATAATGAAAATTGATAGAGTTGCAGTATCTTGTGGTTGTACTATTCCGGAACAAAATTTTGATGAAGTTGCGCCAGGACAAAGCACCCAACTTAAAATTATTTTTGACCCTAAAGGTCGCCATGGATATGCTCGTTGGGAAATATTAATCTATACCACTGTAAAAAGTATGCCAGTTGTAATGGCTCCTTTTGATGTAGAAATATTAAAAGATGGTATGCTTTCTCAACAAGCTATTTCTTTTGGAGAATTCCAACGGGGAACATCTGTAGAGCAAGAAATTTGGATAGCTCCTGCAGATTATCCAAATTTTAATATTAAAAATATAGAACTATATTTGCCAGATGTTTCCTCCCAAAGTTTCGATATTTCATCTTCAGTGGATAATTATGATGGATTTTATCCAGGGAAAAGACGTGCCTATAAGATAAAATTTGCAGCTAAAAAAGATATTCCTTATGGTCGTTTAGAAGGAACTGTTCGAATTACTACTGATATCCCTGGGCATGAACTTATTGAACTTCCTTTTTTAGCAAAAGTTTCTGGGCTAATTGGTGTGCGTCCTGATTATATACCAATGGGTACTTTTTGTTCTGGCGACTATGTTATTCGCCGTGTAATGATTTTCCATCGAGAAGGCCAGTCTTTTCAAATTCATAAGGTTGAAAGTGATTTGCCATTTTTAAGTACTGGAGTTGTTCCTGTTTTGGAAGATCAATATTACCAGGTTATCGTTACTGTGAAAAAAGATGCACAATTAGCTTTAGGTGAATTTCGCGGGAAAATTACAGTATTTACCTCTTATGAAGATATGCCAAAAATTGTTTTACCATTACAGGGCATTGTAATAGAAAAGAAGTAATTTTTTTGACAAACCTTTTGTTAATCTTGCCAGGTATTGGTGAGTATTAAATGATTTTCTTGTTAAAGTTACAAAATTTTACGATTTTTAATGAGATTGGGTTATGTCAAAAGACAAATCAGAACCACAAGCAACTATCAAAGATTTTTTAATCTATGTAGTTAAAAAAAGAATTTTGCCCAAGCAAGCTGTAAGTCAATGTCGCAAACGTAAACAAGAAGCTATGGAAAAAGGCTATTCACTTACAGTAAAAGATATTCTATTAGAACAAGGCTACATTGCCAGTGAAGCAGAATATAAAAAGCTATGGGATGATATGCAAGAAGAATTTCGGATTCGCAATAAAATTGCAGAGAAAAACCAAACAGGAGATCAAAATTTTTCTATCCCGGAAAACTTACTTGAAGATTTACTCACACGTGAAGAAATTCAACGTGAAAAATATTCTGACGTTCCAACGTCAGTTATTTTAGCTTTGGAATCTCGTTGGAAAAAAAAGAAGGATCAAGAAAATCCTCGTCAACCTATTGTTGCTGCGGCTTTAAGAATGACCCAAAGAATTATGGATCGTAGTTTTTTTTCAAATTTCAGCAAATTAGAAATAGTTTTTGTTGCTTTTTTGCTGATAGAAATACTAAGCACAGCAATTTTAGGCATTCATTATTATTGGGTAATGTATGGAAAGAAATATCAAATTCAACAAGTACAAATTCAGATCCCTACTACTGACTCAGAAATAATAATAGGGCAAATTCAAGAAGCTAATCATATAGAATTGCAAAAACTATTTACAAACACCAAACCATAGCTTTGCATGATTTCTGGAGAGGACTATGGCTAATACGCCTATGAATAAAAAAACACCAAATGAACATTGCACTTTTTGTGGCAAAAATAAAATATTAGTAGAGAGTTTAATTGCTGGACCTCCAGGTATTTATATCTGTAATGAGTGCATTACTCTTTGCAATACAATACTTAAAGAAGATCGCAAGAAAAAAGCGGCAAATCCAAGTTTGTCTGGCAAAAAGTTACCATCACCTAAAGAAATTAAACAAGAACTTGATCAATATGTGATTGGTCAAGAACATACAAAACGTGTACTTTCTGTAGCAGTTTATAATCACTATAAACGTATATATAATACTTTTAGTTCAAAATCAGTAGAGCTTGAAAAAAGCAATATTTTATTGATTGGACCTACTGGCAGTGGAAAAACTTTATTAGCAAAAACCTTAGCGACAATTTTGGATGTTCCTTTTGCTATTGGTGATGCTACTACATTGACTGAAGCTGGCTATGTTGGTGAAGATGTTGAAAATTTATTACTGAAATTGATTCAAGCTGCAGATTATGATGTAGAACGTGCTAGCAGAGGAATTATTTTTGTCGATGAAATCGACAAGATTGCTAAAACTTCTCAAAATGTTTCAATTACTAGAGACGTTTCTGGAGAAGGAGTCCAACAGGGACTGCTGAAGATGTTAGAAGGCACAATTTCAAATGTTCCGCCACAAGGGGGACGAAAGCATCCTGAACAAGCATATATTCAAATCGACACAACTCATATATTATTTATTTGCGGTGGAACTTTTGTAGGATTGCAGGAAATTATTGGTAAACGTATTGGAAAGAAAATGATTGGATTTAAGCAAGAACTTTCCGAAAATGAAAATTTAGCTCGCGGAAATTTATTAAAGTATACAGAAGTTGAAGATTTAGTAAAATTTGGAATGATTCCTGAATTTATTGGACGTTTACCTGTAATAAGTGTATTAAATCCGCTAACTCTTGATGATTTTGTTTCAATTTTAACCGGACCTAAAAATGCCATTTTACGACAATATCAAGCAATGCTTGAATTAGAAGGCATTCATTTAGAATTTGAAGATGCAGCTCTTCAAGAAATTGCCAAACTCGCGCTAAGTCGTGATACAGGAGCTAGAGGATTGCGAGCAATTTTTGAAAATCTTATGTTAGATGTGATGTATGAAGCTCCTTCTAGAAAAGATATTAAAAAAATTGTTCTCACTCCAGAAATGGTTCGCCAAGAGAAACCTATTTTTGTTTTTGATCAGATAAATATTACATCCGAACAAAACCATACATCTGAGCAATAGTGCGAATTTTTTGAGAAAATAATGTGCATCATTTTTGATGCACGTTTTTTTCTCAAGTTTCTAATAAAATTTTTAGTCCTCATTTTAGCCAATTTATAGGGATATACTATGCCTGCTACAGATAAAAATTTTTTAGGTCAAATCGCATTGCGTTTAGGATTTATTACAAAAGGCCAATTAGAAGAATGTTTAAATATCCAAAAAAGATATCCTCAAAATCTTGGGCAAATTTTTTGTGAAAAAAAATATTTGACTCCACAACAATTGGCTACTGTGCTTAAAGAACAAAAAAAAATTCAGCAAAACCCATCTTATCAAATATCTTCTCAGTCAAAAGCCAATGAAGACCTTATGCCAGAGGTCGAAATTATAGATGAGGTAGATTTAGAAGAAAGTAGTGCTGAATTGATTACAAATATTATGGATAATCCGTTTTTAGATAACCAATCTGATATCAAAGAAGATATTATTGCAATAGAACGTCAAGGTCAAGTAGATATAACACTTGCTGAAGAATTAGAAGAGACTGGGCAGGAAGAAATTGTTCATGAGCATAAACAAAGCCAAGTAGATATAACACTTGCTGAAGAATTAGAAGAGACTGGGCAGGAAGAAATTGTTCATGAGCATAAACAAAGCCAAGTAGATATAACACTTGCTGAAGAATTAGAAGAAACTGGACAGGAAGAACATGAAGATAATTATGAAGAGCAAGATGAGATTCCTAGCATTTTTTCTTCAGAACCTCCTAACGAAGAGGAAAGTATTTCTATTTTTGATATGGAACCCACAACTCAAGAAAATAAGCCAAATAACGAATATGTCCCATTTAGTTTAAATTGGACTTATCTCGGCCAAGCACCACAAAAATCAGATGGATTTGGTGTATCTCCGATTGGAGATGCTATCGATTTAGAAGGATCTTCTAAAAAAACTTCAAATAAAAAATTAGGCCGATTAGATTTGGATATGGATATTGGAGCTGATGCACAAACTCGCGCTATAAATATGGATACAAGAAAATCAGGCTCTAAGAATAATGTAGTAGATCATGCACTAGACCATTTAGAAGACAATTTTGGAACAAATTTTAATCAAATAGAAACAGAAAAAACTGAAGTAAATCAAGAGGAATTTGGCCTAGATTCTAATTTTTTTTCTTCTTTATCAAATGCAGATCCTGTAGATAATATTGAGCAAGAGCATGAAGAGCAGGGAAGAATTCGGACTGCGGGTCCTAATGAAGCAACAATATTTCATGCTCCCCAGCAAACTGCTAAACCAGTAATGAAAGTTCAAGCTAGTTTTCCAGATATTCCAAATTTTGAGCCAGGTAACGTTATTCCAACAGAACTTCCCAGTAAAAAAAATAATGTAGATAAGAATAAGAGAAAAATTGATAAAACTGGCAAAATTGATAAAATCGAAACGGATTTTTCTGAGATAATATCTGAAAAAAAGATTCCATCTATCCCACGACGTTCTCGTCGTAGAAAATTACAAAATACTGAGTCTTCTTTTCAAAATGTAGCATTTTTAGGAATTCTTGGAAGCGTTATTTTATTTGGAATAATTGTATTGTTGACAAGTAATTTTCAAAATAAAAAAAAGCCTGTAATTACCACACCTCCTCCTATTGAAAAAAATTCTGTTCAGCCTGTTCAGCCGGAAATTGATTTTGAATCGCTATATAATGAAGCTATTCAACATTATACAAATGGACGTATAAAAGAAGCTTTGTATCGTTTCGAGCGAATCAAAAATTACAAAGATACTAGATTATATCGAGCTCAGTATTTTTTAAACGAAGAACAAAACACTGAAAAATGTAAACAAGAACTTGAATTATATGCACAAAATCAAAACCAGAACCAAATTTCTTCATTATTTTATTTAGTCCAAGCACGATATCATGAAAAACTATTAAATTATGATAGTGCAAATGAAAATTATCGAAAAATTTCAGAATCGGATCAAACTAATTATAAAATTGCTTTATTAGGACTATCTAGGACTGCACGAGCACAAAAAAAATATATAGAATCATTAGAATATGCTTATAGAGCTTTGGAAAATGGAGAAATTCTTGCAAAAGCAGAAATAGCTGCAAATCAGAAATTAATTGTGACTCAAATATATAATATGGACTATACAAATGTTCAATCATATATAGATCTTTTAAAAGAAGCTATCAGAGTAGATCCTGGATTTATAGATTACTATTTTCTAGTAGCTCGATTAATATGGAAAGAACAACCAGAAGAAGCACTTAAATTTTTAAGAGAATATCTTAAAGATATGACAAAAATTTCTACTCAACATCAAGTAGAAGCAACAAATTTGTATCAATGTTGTCTATATTATTCTCGAAACAATGAAGAAATGGAAAAATTTGCTCAAAAGTTACTCAATGGAGAACAACCAATTGTTTCATTAGGCAGTTTATTAGCATTAGTAGCTGTAAATCTTCATAAAGAAAAAACAAAAACTAAAGAATCCGAAAAAGATTATAAAAAGAATGCAATGGTATATTTTTCTATATTTAATAAAATATATATAGCAAGAAGCGAATATGAACCAAAATCTCAAGATGCTGAGCCATGGCTTTGGGATATGTCAAGAGATTTACAAAATAGTTTAGGCAATATGGCTAAAGTTACTAAAGATATACGATATATTAAACGATTGATACAAATTGATGTTATTATAATACCTCCAAGACCATTAGGTTTGAACACCGGAGATGTTATTATAAAGATAAACGATCAACCAATTTTTTCTCATTATGAAGTTTTCAAAGAATGTAATAATTTACAAAAAATAACTATTCGTAGACAAGATACTATAAAAGAGTTAGAGCCATCTGAAATTTCAGTGCCTAATATAAGAAGAGCTGTCTTTATTCATAGAATTCAATTATTTAATGATTAAAAAAAGTGAGAGAAGTCGCCAACCCTTCAAAATGGTGATGAAAGCACTCCTAATAAAAGTATGTAGGACTTCAAAAATTTTTCATGGGAAAAATTGGTTCTTTAAGGATGAACCAATTTTTCCCATCTTGAGATACCAGCTATTTATAGCGAAGAGTATGTTTATGTTAGTTAAAAGGATGTAAAATGCAGATAAAAAAGATAAGTGAACAAATTTATTCTTTAAATTCAGGGCAGTTAAGCATTAAGTTTTCTAAAGAAAAGTTTGAAGATTTATATTATGCCGTCCCGGTTTCTAACACCGCCTTTTTAAGACTGCTACAAGATAATATCTGTGCAAATACGGAAGAACGACTAAAATTAAATGAAATGATGCAAACATCTGGGGATAAAATTCAAATACTGGACACACTGCAAAAACAAATTCAAGGAATGAAATTGTAATCATTTTCTAATGGAGGATCGGTTTAATCCGTTATCTTTATGAAAAAAATTTTAGTTACAGGTTCTTTAGCGTATGATTATATCATGCGTTTTGGGGATGTTTTTGAAAAACATATATTACCTGACAAATTACATATACTTAATGTTAGCTTTACTGCCCAAAAAATGAGCAAAAATCTAGGAGGAACAGGAGGAAACATTTCTTATAGTTTAGCTTTACTAAAAGAATCTCCAATTTTATTTGGTACTGTAGGACGTGATTTTGGAGAGTATGAGAAAAATCTGAAAAGTTTAAAAATAGATACACAATATATTCATACCTACTATGATGAGTGGACTGCTTCAGCCCATATTATTACTGATCAAAATGATAATCAGATTACTGCATTTTATGGTGGAGCTATGCTAAAAAATGATCTTTCTCTTAAACATATTTTAGATAAAGAAGAAATTGCATATACAGTTATTGCAGCTAATGGTCGTGATGGAATGTTGCGATATGTTCGTGAACTTAAAAATGCAAAGATTCAATATGTTTATGATCCTGGTCAATCTTTACCATGTTTTGGAAAAGAAGAATTGTGTGAATTAGTAGATGGTGCTTATATTATTGTTATGAATGAATATGAAAAGCAGTTGCTACTGAATAAATCTGGTTTAAGCATGCAAGAACTTTGCGAAAAAGTTTCATATCTTATTGTAACTAACGGAGAAAAAGGCAGCACTATTTATAATAAGAATTCCTCTAACATTATTCCTTCTGCACGAGCAAACCAAGTCCTTGATCCTACTGGTGCAGGAGATGCTTTTAGAGGCGGACTTTTAAAAGGACTGCTTTATCAAATGCCAATAGAATGTTGTGTTCAACTAGGTTCAATTGCTGGCTGTTATGCTGTTGAAGAAGTAGGAACTCAAACTTATTCTTATACAATTGAAGAATTTATTCGACGTTTTTGTGAAAATTATGGTAAAAACAGTTGTATAGAAAAAATATTTGCTTAAAAAATGCATGTTTAACAAAAAAACCCTTGTTGTGGATAAACAAGGGTTTTTTTTGTTGTTTAAAA
>CAZPDM010000114.1:0-10506 GCA_964585305.1 uncultured Planctomycetota bacterium
GCAAAGAGAATGTTTGGGTATTGGATGGAAGATGTAGCAAAAATTGTTCTGGGTACTAGGAAAAATTCGCTATTTAAGCTTGCTGATGATCAGCAAGCGCGAATTTTTCCGTTAAAATATGGACAGTGAAATTACATCTCAACTGAAAAATAAGATGTTTGGGCAATTAGGAAATTTTGCGAATATGCAGAGTAAAAGTGAAGTCCAGTGGCGTATAGCCTTAGCAAGAGTATTTGAGAAATTCGATCTAAAATATAATTACCAATTACAAGAATATCGTTTAGATTTTTTTGTGAAAGATTTAAAGTTGGTGCTGGAATGCAATGGGTTTGCGCATGCACACTACGATCCTGTGAAAGAAGCCGAAAGAGAAAAACTGATCCTCAAGAAAAAATATTCTATCGTTCGCTTCCATCATCAGGCAACACTGGAAGCTGTGGTAAATGCTATTCTAAGAGTACTAGGCAAGCCTGGAGAAAAACTCATAGTCTATGACGAAAAAGATTTATGCAAAGCAAAACCTTGAAAAAGATGGGAAAAAAAGCGAAAGGAAAGTTTTCTGTTTAAACTTTCCTTTCGCTTTTTTTATGAGAAAAATGATTTTTTAGAAAAATTTTTTTCATATTTTTAATATATTGATAAAAAAAAAATATTTGATATAATATTTTATTCAAATATTTAAGTTTTTTATGCTTTTTAGGTTAGAAAAAATTAAAATCCTTCTTGTTTTTCTTTAAAGAAAGAAATGCTAATGAATTACATCTTAACTAATTTACTTGGGTTTAAAGAAAAATTTACAGATTTAACAGCCGCAAAAAAAAAGTTACATAGACTGATGGCTGGTAAGACAGTAGATTTTTGGTTTATAAAGGAAGAAGGTTCACCAAAATATTTATGCGCTGGTGGTACAACTCAGTATAGTGAAAAAATAGATTTAATGTTGGAAAAATACACAAAAATTCCTAAGTGTGAAATTAATAAAGAAGAGGATGAGGTGCAAGCTCTTTTTAATAATGATTTTCGTTATATTATGGCACGGCAAGCAGAACGACATGCTTTAATGATGAAAAAAGCTCAAGAAATTCTCTATACGGATCAAAATGTTGAAGAGGCTACTCGCATTGTGCGAAAAATGGTCCATCACATGTATAATGAAACCCATCAAATGATGACTTGTCCAATTGGATTGGAAAATACCAATGTGGATATAGGCAGGATGGCCCTTTTATGTGGAGGATCTTTTAGTAGAGAAGAATTGATGCCATTTTCTGATTGTGATGTTCGTATAATCTATGAAGATACAAGTCATACTGAAGAAGCAATTATTTTCTTTATAATTTTGATTGTCAAAGGGAAATTAGCCATTTTTATGAGAAATCCTGATATCACGGATTTAAGTGTCGCAAGTTTTAGTGTAGATCGCGAGGGTATTGAAACTCCAGAAGATGCTGCAAAATTTCAAAGCTGCTATGTTATGCTGGATGCTGTTGCGATCCATGAAGATGAGGTATTGTTAAATGCCTATAATTTAGCTTTAACAAAAGAAGTTGACAATTTTGAAAAAAAGACAGACGAAGGTACTTATTTTTCCAACTGTTGTATGGAATTGACTGCAAAACTTAATGATAATGGCGTTTTAAATAAAAAAACTAATATTAATCTTAAGGATGATATTTATCGTCCACTTTCTTATTTTACAAGTATGCTAGCTGTGATTTTTGATAAAGAGTTAGAAGGTATGAGAGCTGAAAAAAACAGCATAAAACGCCTAAAATTTTTATTTGAGAATAAAAAAATATCTGAGCCATTTCTAAAAATGATGGAAGATTCTTTATGGTATATTATGCAAAAGAGAATAAAACAACATGAGCAAAAAGGAAAGGCAGATGACAAAACTTTCATTGGGAGTTTAGAGGAAGATAAAGTTGTTCTCCTTACTAAAAGTCTTAATATACTAAAATATATGATATTCGTTACGAGAAATACTTGGAGAAAAGAAGGCCTAACGAAAGCATTTCAAGTGCTTAAAGAAAAGCTTTCTCAACCAATCTTGATTTCAGATGAAATGGCTACAAATTGTCAGATGTGTGGTAAAAAGTTTTCTGGAACAAAAGACAAACAACATTGCCGATATTGTGGGGGCGTACTTTGTAGCTCATGCGCACCTTCTGGCCTTCAAAAAAATGTTCCAGGTTATACTTCATCTCAAAGAGTTTGCAAATTTTGTTTTAATTACATTACCAAATTAGTCTCTACTGGAACTTTAAAACCTCGAAAGCAATGGGTTCCAAATATTCCAGTTTGCCAAGGATGTGGACAAGCGTTTTCTATATTTAAAAAACGCCATCATTGTCGAGATTGTGGTGGAAATTTTTGTGCAACTTGTAGCTCGTACACAAAAAAATTAACAGGAAGTAATAAAGCTGTTCGCGTATGCAAAAATTGCGCAGAAGATTAAATAAAAAAAACAATGTGAGTGTATCATTTATATTTAAATGATACACTCAACAAAGCAATATTTAAACGATCTTTTTATCAAAAAAATTTGTTGGACAAATTGCTATGTCAAGAAAGTTTAGCGATTTTTTTGGATGCTTTGTTTCTCTTATTGTTATAGGCATTCTGGGGTGTCTAATTGCAGGATTTTTTGGAGGTTTTGGGGAATATACACAGACAATACTTTGGCAGATTTTAGGGATTTTATTAAGTCTCCCATTATTATATTGGTTTATAAAAACTGTGTTATTGGAAAGTATAATTTTTCCAATATTGGAATGGTTTCATTCACATGAGATGGTGTTATTGGGAATTACAGCAGTAGGATGTTTTTTATCAACATTGCTGCCACAACCATGGGGATTGGGAGTAACAGTTTTTTTTATTCTGTCGATTTTCTTTTATTCTATGTATTGGTTAGTAACGCAAGGTAAAATCATAATAAGTATGAACTTAATACAACCGCTTTTATTTACCTGGTTGTATTATCAGATTTTTGCTAATTTAGGGGCAGAGTATTATAAATATGAACAATTACCAGAGTGGAAGGATTGGCTACAATTTACTTTTATCCATATCTTGCGTGCCAGCGATTTTCTCGATATACTTGATGAGTATCAAATACATCTTCAAAATATTCAGCATCACCGTTGGGAAGTAGCTGGAGTAATTGTAGCAATGCATTGGATGGTAGATGTTTTTTTGATTACGGTAGTAGTAAATTTTTTTTTACGAAAACCAACAGCATGGTTAGCCAAATATTCACGATTTTTTAATATTTTATTACAAATAAGTTTGATAATAGTAATTATAGCTTTAATTAAGATGGCTATTTCTCAACATTGGTCCTGGCAAAATGCCTGTGTGTGGTGGCCGTTGGATAACTTTTTACGTGTGTTGGATGCGGGTGATGCTTTTCAATTGTTCAATTGGCGACTTCATACTATACCAAGTAATACTTGGAATTCTATTTTAACTATAGCATTTCGAATAGTAATTGCGGGTTATATTACTAAATATGGAACTAAAATTCGTTTATATAGTATTGGTGGACGCGGTTTGGCAGTAGAAGAACTGATTGAAAATTTACAAGATTCTAATCCTAAAATATATCAAGCTTCTGCGAATACTTTACAAAAAATGAGTTCTATTGCAGCCGTTTTAGAAAATAATGCTTCTCTTGAACAAATTATTGCTCTATTATCTCATGAAGATTCAAAAATTCGTAAATCTGCCGGAACAGCTATTTGGGAAATGAATCAAAGAAAACTAGATGATATTCATCAATTAGTAAGAGCATTACCTTTGAATTGGGATGCTATAAATTATGCCTTAGGAAAAATTGATCCGCAATGGTCAATCAGTGAATCAGCACAAGCAGCTATCCCTGATTTAATCACCACATTGATTCATGAAAAGTCTTCAGAAGCAAGAAAATATTCTGCTCTAGCATTAGCAAAACTCATTAGTGAAAAGAATAATTTATCTAGTCATGGTAATAATGTCCCTATTTCTGAAAATGTTGCTGTTGTTTCTGCTTTGATTCAGTCATTAAAAAATGACAGTGATATTTATGTCCGGGCTGCAGCCGCAGAAGCTTTAGGAATAATGAAAGCAAGCTCATCGGAGGTTGAGTTAATTTTTGTTTTACAAAATGTCAATGAGAACCATAATGTTTTAGAGGCTGCTGCTGAAGCTTTAGGAAATATGAAGTCTGCTAAAGCCGTGCCAGCATTGATCCAAAGTTTACCACATACATTCAAAGCCGGCCCAATTGCTCTTGGAAAAATTGGTTCTGCATCTCAAGATGCAATTTTAGAATTAGTGAAATATCTTAGCAGTACTTACTATCGTGTATATGCTCAAGAAGCCTTAGACAAGATTTCCCCAAACTGGCGTACAAGTGAACAAGCAAAATTAGCAATTCCTGTATTGATTGAACAACTTCAGCATACTTTTCCCGATATTCAACAAAACGCGGCTTTAGCCTTGGCAGAACTTGGGCCTATAGCCCAATCTGCGATTCCTGCCTTATTATTAAAACTTCAAGATGACCCGGTAATACAAAATGCAGCAGTAATTGCATTCAGCAAGATGGGCGATGCTGGAGTCCCAGCCTTATTTCAAAGCCTATCTCATCCAAACGACAAAGTTCGAGAATTTACGGCTAACGCTCTAGCTGAAATGGGAATAATGGCTGAATCTTTTGTTCCTGTTTTAATTCAGACTTTAGCGGATTCGTCTTGGACAGTTCGTAATGCTGCTGCTAATGCTTTAAACAAAATCTTTCCGGAATGGGCTACTAGTGAGATTGCTCAAACTGCACTTGTGAAATTTATCAAAGGTCTTACAGATTTAAATTCAAACGTTCGCAGATCGTTTGCTGAAGCATTAGGAAAATTTGGCCCGCAAGCTGTTATAGCAATCCCAGCATTGATTCAATCTATATCAGATCCAGAATCCGATGTTCGTCAATCTGCTATCCAAGCATTAGGTCAAATTGGCTTGGCAGCTAAATCTGCTATTCCTGCCTTACAAATAGCAACAAAAGATTCATCAGTTTTTGTACGCGAGTCGGCTAAAGAAGTCTTATATAAAATCAAACATAGTCAGGTTAAATAAGTTATTATTTAAACTCATGCCTGCTTAAAATTTTGTTAAATTTGAGAAAAAATAACAACAAAACTTTCTATTTTCTTAATAAAAAAAGTTATGTTGTTATTTTGTTAAAGGAATCTCTAAATTTTGTGATTTTACAATTCGCAATAACTTCCATCATCTGCTAAATTACGGCACGGATATCTCCAAGTGAATCCACTACCTAAAAGGTTATCTGCATTTTCCGGTCCCCATGTTCCAGCAGGATAGCCATATATTTTTATATTATGATTTTCCTGCCATGCTTGTTGAATAGGAGCAACAAATTTCCAACAAGCATCTACTGCATCGCCACGAATATAGAGTGTTGCATCACCCATAATACAGTCGAGGAGTAAACGTTCGTATGCAGTGGGAATATAAGTCTTTTCCAACTTAGAATAAAGAAAGGACATATTCGCAGGTTGAACTTCAAAGCCAGCACCAGGGACTTTCATCCCAAATTTTAAAAGTAGCCCATCATCAGGTTGAATACGTATTACCAATTGATTACAAGAATTGCATTGTTCTTTATTTTGGTTGAATAAATAATGTGGTGTAGGATTAAAATGAATGACGATTTCTGTTACTTTTGTTGGTAAACGTTTTCCTGTCCGAATGTAGAAGGGGACTCCTCCCCAACGCCAGTTATCTATATAAAATTTAAGCGCAATATATGTTTCTGTTCGAGAATCAGAATGTACTCCTTTTTCTTCTCGATAGCCAAGAATACTTTCTCCTTTTATTATAGAATGTGTATATTGCCCGCGAATAGCAATATTGGGAACATCTTCTATTTTGATAGGTCTAAAAGATTCAAAAACTTTGAGCGTTTCATTCCTAATAGCATTAGCGTCTAAGATGGCAGGAGGTTCCATTGCCACTAACCCTACTAATTGCAACAGATGATTTTGAAGCATATCACGTAAAGCACCAGCTTCGTCGTAATAGCCGCCTCGATCCCCGATTCCTAATGTTTCGGAAGAAGTGATTTCGACATGATGGATATAATTGCGGTTCCAAAGTGGTTCAAAAATGCCATTAGAAAAGCGTGTTACTAATACATTTTGAACTGTTTCTTTTCCAAGATAATGATCGATTCTATAAATCTGATCTTCATTAAAAACTTCTAACAATTTTTCATTTACTTCTCGTGAAGAATTTAAATCATAACCAAAAGGTTTTTCAATGATTACTTTTTTCCAACCTAAAGTATGATCGGGAATTTCTTGTTGCATTCCTAAAAGTCCAAGATTATGTGCAATAGTTCCATATAAACTTGGTGGTGTAGAGAAATAATAAATACAATTTCCTATTGCTGAGTAATGGGAATTTAATTCTAACAATTTTTTTTGCAATTTTATGTAATCATTAGATTCGCTTGGATTCATTGTTAAATAGTAAACATGAGAGAGAAATTTTTTTATTTCATCGTGATTTTTTATACATGTATTAGCAAATTTTTGTATGGAAATAATTTCTCTATTACGAAAAGATTCATCAGAAAATTCTGTTCTGCTCACACCTAAAATTGCAAAACCTGTTGGCAACAATTTTTGGTTATATAAGTCAAAAAGAGCTGGCAATAATTTTCGATTAGTTAAATCTCCAGATGCTCCAAAGATCACTAAAAGACAATTTGCTAGATTTTGAGAATCTTTCATATTAAAATTCCTTTAATTTTGTGTTTCTCCGCTTGCTCCAATACTAGCACTTCCTAATATTAACAACATTGCAATTCCTGAAATCCAAGTAAATTTATCACTTCCTGTTACGACCAAAATTATTGTAGAGAGCATGGGTGTAAGGTATGCTATAGGCCCTAAGATACGAGGATCGCCATTTTTAATAGCAGCATTCCAAAGTAAAATTGCACCTCCTAATGGACCAATTCCTAATATAAATAACAAAGGAAAATCCTTTGTTGCAAAAACATAGCTTGGTTCTAGTAAATAATGTACTATAAGAGAAAGTATTCCTGAACAAAAACAAAATAATCCCACAGCAGAATCGGGAAAATGTGAAATTCTTTTGATAATTAAAGAATAACTTGCCCATATAATTCCTGCCGAGGCAGCAAAAATATATCCCAGAAAATATTTGGAATCAAAATTTAATTTTCCACCTGTAATAATCAATGCCGCACCACTTACTCCTAAGAATGCAGCAAGGATATGTTTTATTTTTAAAGAATAGCCTGGTAAAACCAAAGGAGAAAACATAATAATTAACAATGGCCAAAGATAATTGATAAGATTAGCTTCAATGGGAGGTGCATAGCGTACGGAAAGGATAAGGAAAAAGTGCGCACCGAATATACCATAAATTCCTAATAATATAAGTTTCCAGGAAACTTTCCATTGCGCAATCTTATGAATGCTACATAACGAGCCAAGCATTAAAGCAATGCCCATAAGTAAAAAAGGCGGCATTTTTGCTAATTGCAATCCTAAAAAGGCAAACATGCTCCATAAAAAAACAGCAGATAACGATTGAATAAAGGCTTTGATTGGCATAAATATTCTTATCTAATAGTAATTTACAAAAAATTTAATAACATAGTTGCATTGCAATATTATAACTCAAATAGTGTTTTTTTCAAAAAATAGAGAAAATTTTTATAAAATTCATTTGGAGAGATTATATGTCGGATGAGAAAAATTTTACTCCCAAAAATTTCCAAGAAAAAAACTTACCAGAATTTACTATGACGGCTTTACTTTTGGGAATAGTAATGTGCATATTTTTTTCAGCAACCACTTTTTATTTTACTCTAAAAATGGGAATGGCTATTATTGTTGCATATCCAGCAGCTTTAATTGCCAAAGCTATTTTTAACTCAATTCAAGGAAATATATTAGAAGAAAATATCTCTCGTATAATAGCAACAACTGGAGATCATATTGCCGCGTCTGCCTTTTTTACACTAATATTATTTTTTAATTTAGATTTAATGTCTCCTAAAAGTTTTTTTACCTGGAAATCTTATTTTATTTTTACTGTGCTTATTACATCTGGTGCAATGTTGGGAATTATGATTGCTACAATTTTCCGCCGCCTAATGGTTACAGATCAAAGTTTTCTTTTTCCAGAATCAATTGCAATTGGAATAATTCATAAACCTAGTTTAGTAATGAAATATCTTGAAAATCAAGTATTACAAAACATTTCTAATAAAATAAAAAGGTTACAAAATTCTTTTTATATCCTTGTTGGAATGCTCGTAGGGCTTATGATTCAAATTGCTGGATATATTAGATTCTATGCAGAATCTCAAAATTTTATTCCCTTAATCAAAAGTACTATGGAGGATAAATTTGGAGAAACTATTATAAGAATTAGAACTGGCATTATGATAAATATACCGAATGCTAGTCCAGCATATATGGGACTTGGTTATATTATGGGAATCAAGTTAGCCAGTTTGCTTTTTTGCGGTGGTATTTTAGGCTGGATGTTCATTATCCCAATATTATTATATATCTACTCTTCTGATATGAATTTGCCTAGTATTATAAATGGTGCATCAATAGAAGAAATTGAAAATGTATGGAGGGTATGGCAAACCGCATATTTGGATCAATGGAGATTTTCTGTACGAACTATTGGCGTTGGTGCTATTTTCGCAAGTGTAGTTTTTTTCTTATTCAAAATGATAAATAAAATTTTCCTCAATTCTCTTGCCAACAAAGAATTTTCTGATCATCCTTCTAATAAATCTTTTTCTTCCGACGAACTTAGAAAAACAGAGGATATTTCAAATTTCTCTACAAAAGAAGAAAACGAAAGAGATTTCCCTTCCCATAAAATTCGTACAATAATTTTTGCTTCAGTTTTAATTATATGCTGTTTATTTTCTTTTTATCTTCTTATAGATAAAGAAAATAACAATTATTCAACAATAGCCAAAGTCGCAATTGCTATAAGTATGACATTTATTGTTTTAATATCTTGTTTTATATTTTCTCTCATTTCCTCTTATATTGCTTCAAGTTTGGGGGCGGTTAATATTCCTCTTACAGCATTAACTCTTGCATTTATTATTATTGTCATTCCAATTTTTTCTATATTTGGAATAAAAGGAGATATTGCTATTGCTCTTATTTTATTTATGGCGGCTATTGTTTGTACCTCTTCAGCAGTTGCTGCAAATACAATGCAAGATTTTAAAGTAGGAAATATTTTAGGTGCTACCCCCTGGAAAATGCAAATTGCTAGCATAGTTGGTGTAATTGTTGCAGTAAATGTTATTTTTGGCACTTTTGCTCTTTTATTCAGAGATTATCCTATTTTTCCTATGACTTTTCCAAAGACTGTACAAAAATTTATTTTTGAAGGAGTAGATTGGACATATATTTGTGTTGGTATATTTATTGGCTTTGGATCAATATTATTGCGCATTCGCAATTCTGTTTTGATTGGCGTAGGAATGTATCTTCCTCTTGATATGAGTTTAGTTATTTTTCTAGGGGCCTTTGCAAAATGGCTGTTAGATAAAATTTGTTATAATTCTAATAATGGCTATTCTTCAAGTAAAGTATTTGAAGTAGAAAATACTATAAATTCAAAACAGGATAATAATGAGGATCCGCCTAATACTCGAATTGTCAGAGCAACAAACATTGGTATTTTATTAAGTTCAGGGTTAATTTTAGGAGAGGCTTTAGCCGGATTATTTTTTTCTATTTATTTCCTTTGTGGTGGAAGATATTTTTCTATATTTAACGAACCTTCTTCCCTTATAAGTATTGGAATCTTAATAGGGATTTCCTTTTTATTAGTTTTCGTCCCTCTTGACAATTCTGCTGATAATTAAACAAATTAAAAAATATGAAACTTGGTTATTTTTTTCTTGCATATTTTCTTAAAATTGTGCTAAAATGAAGTTATAATATATTGCCAAGAAAACCGCTATGCTTGTATAGCGGATGAATTGGCTTTTCATAAATATATTGTTCCAACAAAATTTTTTTGTTGAAACAATATAAAAAAAAATTTAAAATTTAATTGGCATGTAAAAATAGTTGCTATAGCAACTATTTTTACATGGGATATAGTGCCAAACGCAATGACCTGGCAAGTAATGGTTGAAATACCTAGTGGAAATACGCTCACTGCTGGAATTCCAGACCATAGTTAGGGCCACAAAATAGAGTGCTACCAGCGAGCGACAATTTGGTCTAATCAAAAAAGTAAGCGGAGACTGTGCAAGCACAGCGACCGTGTCAAGGAACTTGTGGCGGTTCCTGTAAGAATAAGGCTTTGAATAAAAGCAATCTTCTTGTCGAAGCCTCGTGGTTCGCCACGAGGTACGTCACGTATTTAAAAAAAGGAGATACTGTGAGAGTATCTTCCTATAGTACTATTGCTATT
>CAZPDM010000115.1:0-9843 GCA_964585305.1 uncultured Planctomycetota bacterium
TAAAAAGTCTGATTTTTCTATTTCGACAATGGAGGTTGATATAGATCATCTTCATCTTATGGTTCTTTCTCCTCCAAATATATCCCCAACTCAAATTGTTCGACGACTTAAACAACAAAGTACTTATCTTATTTGGATAACTTTTCCATCACTCCAAAAATATTTTTGGAAGGAAAAAACTTTTTGGAGTGTGTAGGAAAAAATTCTAGTACAGTTGGCCGATTATCGGCCAACGAATTTTTTCCGTTAAATATCTTTATTTTTGTTCTTCTGTAGGGAATGCTTCTATGCAAACTATTCAAAATTACATCCAAAATCAGGGATAACTTTTATTAAACCTTTGTTTTTTTATTTTGAAAGGCTTTGGGCGATTCATCCACGAAGCTAAAGACTTCGTGGTTTTCTCGCCAAAATTCTATAAAGAAATAATGAATTTTTGGCTTGTATTTTAAATAATTTAAGTTCATAATAATTATTCTTAAGCGAGGTACTATTTTAAATTTATTAAAAAATCGAATATTTTTAAGAAAGATTTTTTATATGCGCAATGTTATTTTATTTGTCGTGTTTTTTATCGTAATAATTTCTTTGCACGCGCAAAGAAGAGTTCCTGATTTACCAAAAGCTGCTGCTTCTGATGAAGTTATTATTCCAATCAATGATGGGGAAAATTTTTCTATAGCAATTTTTAAATATGAACAGCGGCTGACTTTTTTGAGTAGAAGCCTTGGTTATACGGAAGTTGTTGCTAAGCAAGATGCGAATTTATGGAATAGGCTTTGTATACTGTGGCATAATTTGGCATTTCTTTACAAAGTGATGAGTATTCCAGGATGCAAGTCATTTAGTAAATATTTGCAACGTGAAATTATTCCGATAAGTTATGTAAATCATGGAGATCATCTTTCTCAACTTGAGAAAGATCCTTATCATGCTTGCGAACAGATTGAACAGCATTTAAAGGTACTCGAAAAGATTTTTACAAAAGGACAGTTTGAAAAAATACTACGTAAAATTCTATTGTCAACGATGAAAAATGATCTTGAACGTCAAGAAGTCTATATTTTTCTTGGTATTTTGATTTCTCGCTTGGATGAAGAAGAGCAAGCGGCTATTGTCAAATTGATAGATTCTTTAAATCTTGCAACACTTGAAAAAACGCAACTAAAAAAAGATCTTTTTACAAATACTAATTTTTCAGGTTGGCCAACAAAAGAATCTCCCATTAAAATTTCGTTTCCCGCTATTAACAATACAATTTTTCGCTCTGATTTGCTAAGTTTGGCAATCATTACAGAATTTTATGCTCCTGTAGAAGTAAGTGTTTTAGCCAGAAATGAGTTGAGCTTTATTCATAAATATATTCTTAATGATTTTGAATCAGGTGCTAATATTTATGCGAAAATTTATGAAAATCTTAGCAAAGCATCTGCAATTCAAAAGAATTGGGTTATTTTTAGTTTGCCAATTTTATGTGAAAAAGAAGGAATTTATGAATGGATGTACCGCGAAAATAATTGGCAAAATATTGGATTATCATTGAAACCAATTTTTACTCAGGCGAGTAATATTTTGCTCTCATACTGCCAGTATGATATGGTTATTACACGATCTCCTATACAATCTTGGTTTGATTTATCTCTTAGCAATAATGTTGTAGGAATCCATCCAGCTTTTATTACAAGCCTTCAAACTAACACGCTTTTTCAAAAAATTATGTTGCAAAAAGAATTGTCCGTAGGATTATATAATTATTTAAGTTGGCTTTCGTCGTTAATACGGAATGAAAATATTTCTGATATTCTGCTTTGTTTTGTTTTAAAAAGAAGCTGGGAATTTTCTAAAGAATTTCCTGATTGGGCGACAATAAATAATTTTGAGCTTATTCAGCATCTCATTCAAATAAATGTTTTTAGTGATCAGTGGAAACTTTTTGTTAATTCTCAGGAAAATCAGAAAAATTTGGAATCCCAACGCCTGGATTTTATCCAACGGGCTTTACATCAAATACTTTTGGAACAAAATCAACGCAAGAATATAGAAGCTCCAATAGCTTTACAAAGATTATGCAATATAGAATTGCCTTTAAGAAATAATTTATCTGTAACAACAGAATTTAAAAAACAATTTTGTCAAATATTGCTTGATTTTTCCTGCCACTATCTTCTTGAAAATACATTTGATATTTTTTTATTTTCTGATATTCAGGTAAAAAGTTTATTAGAAACTGCGACATTTTGTGGTTTGCAAACAGAAAAAGATTTGCAGGCTCAAAAACTCATCTCTTGTTTAGGCTTAAGATTGGGTTTATTTAATTTGGCAGACTATCACGAAAAGATCATGGTTTTGACTTCTGAATCTGAACGAGCAAGATTGTATAATCTTCGATTTGCTGTCCAGCATTTTGCCTGGAAAGCAATTGCAGATAAAAGCCTGGAAAATAAAGATAGCAAAGAACATAGCCAAGCACGTAAAGCAATGAGCCTGCTATTAGAAGGCAGCGAATATTACAAAATGGGCTGGTTAAATTCAGACGATATTAACCAATTTGCTTATGAATATAGAGAAAATTTAATAGAACAATGGCGCAACTTGCGTACATCTGAAACTTTCAGCCCTGTATTTGTGGAATACATGCTAATATTATTGGCAATGGGAAGTAAAGAGAGTGATCTTACTCCAATTTTTTTTGATGATGATTTTATAAGCGATTTGGATAGCTCCCTGTCGGATTGGCTGAATAAAGTCCCTGAAAATAGACGAATAGAAATGTATGAGGCTATTGCGCGTTTTCTTGTTGCCCATGTTTATTGGAATGGCTATAGTAAATCTCCACAACTTATTTTAGATGCCCTGGCTAAATATCAGCCAGAAACATATACTTCTCGATATGCCCAATTACGGTTGGAAATGGCAATGGCTTATATATTTAAACATGGCATAAGTCTTCATAAGAATATTAAAGATATTCAATCAGATCCTATTTTGCAAAACTTTTTAAGCCACCCATATTTTTCTTCCAAACGCCCGGATTATATTACATTAGCGGTTTTCTACTTGAGAGGGATTATTTATCTTGGGCAAAATGATGATTTCTCAGCGAATTTAGCAAGGCTTCGTACAGAAGCTATTTCAGATCAAAGAACTCAATATTTGCATGATCTCTTCTTAAGTTTATGGGCATCGCGTTTAGCAGATAAAGAATTTTTAAGTGTTTCTCAACTTGACATAAGAAAGAAAAATGCTATTCAAAAAAGATATTCTACTGCTCAAGAACTTGCTCAAGAATTGCAAAGAGTTTTATCCTCTGATATACAAAAAAATAAGTTATGGGGAATCTTTGGTAAAAATGAAATCGCTTATAACAATCATTGGAATTATAATTTTTACCATTATTTGCAAATGGTTTTACAAAAGACTGAGCAAAAGAAAAAGTATTTGGAAAGCAATTTAAACTACTATGGAATCGATCCTAATATTTTCCCCACAATTCCTTGGGATACTTTGCAAACAGCTACAAAAAACGAAATTGATTTCTATGAAAAAATAGAATCAAAAATAGAAACTGCTAAAGAAAAAAGTTATGACGAAAGAAAAAAAGTCTATGAAAATATGTTAGCAGATTCTTTTGAAGGAAAATACAACCAGCAAGTACTTTCTCAAACTATGTACCATTGGCAAGCCGCTGTTTTTGAAGAGCAAGCAAGTGATTGTGAATTGAAGATTTTAAATCTTGAAAATAATGTCTTATCGGAATTAGAAAAATCTACTAAGATATTTCAAGAATCATTGCTTTATCAGTTGGAAATTGCTCAAAAAAGACTTGAGATTGCTAAAATTGAAAAAGAGCGATCTAAATTACGTGTGCAAGAAGCTGATCTCGGAATTAAAATCGCTGATATAGATATGCAATTAGTTGAATATGAGAAAGAATTTTGGAGCTATCAAATTGCAAAAGATAATATTGACAATCTTATTTCTCAAATAAAAAGCTCACAAGCTAGTCAGGATCAAAAAAGAAGCCTTAGAATTGTCAGTCAAATTAAAGCAGTTATAGCCCAAAAAAATCTTGATTTGAAATCTATGCAAAGGGAAATTGCAATACGAAAACAAGCCATCCAAATTTTGGCAACGCTTTTTGATAATCTTGTAAATGAACTTAAGAAGGAAATCGAAAATACGCAAAAATCCCAGGAAGGATTTCAAGATGAAAAAGCCAAAATGTTGGTGGATAGCTTAAGTATTGTTGCATGGAAGCTATCAAAGCAATTGTTGATGAGTCCTTGGTTATCGCAGGAAATAGATAAGATTTTCCAAGAACAAATCTTGCTTCAAAAAGAGCAAGTAGAAATAAGTAATGCGTATATTATTCTTGCTTCTTGTTCTCAAAAAGAAATATTAGATAGTTATGAAAAATTTGGGGAAATTGTAGAAATCCCTAGTTTGAAAAATAGCTTTTTTACAAATCTTGATGAGAAAAAACTTGTTTCTAAATTCCCTTCAGAAATAGATTTTCGCCATATTTATATTCAATCTAGGAATCAACTTGAACTTGACACGGATGCGTTTTCTTCTATGTTGCTTTCCTCCTTGAGAAAAATTGTGCCTGATATTATTCTTACAGAACTTCCTGTCAATATGCAACGAAAGATAAAACGAGAAGAATTGCTAAATTTCATCCGAAAAGAATTTCTCCCGTTTATTATGATTGAATATCCCAAATTAAAGAATTTGATGACATCAGAAGCAGCGTATAAAGCAATTCTATTTAGTATGAGTGAGCAATATCAGCTTGTTTTTGATAAAGAAATTGGCAAACTTGCTTTAAAATATCGCACAGTTTGGAATAATTCTGTAAAGGAAGAACTTGCACAACATCTACAAAAATTAACCGGGAACAAAGAACTTCAAGAGCTTGCCATAAAAACCTTGGAAAACTCTGTGAATATGGATAATGTAACAAGAATCTTTTCCTGTACGATGGAGTCTCTCTCAAATAGATTCCGATGTCGAATCAGTCAATTGATGGCAAGCGAAAATATTGAAGAACTCAAGCGAAAAGCTGAAGAAGTTAAAACCAAACTTGCTCATGACAAAAAAGAAATTGAAATGCAACAAAATGAAGAAATCCAAAATTTAGAAGAGTCTATCAATAAGAATTCCCAAATATTAGCTGATTTGGAAAATAAATTGGTAGAATCTCAAGAAGATTACGACAAAGTAACATCTGCTTTGGCAATTTCTTTTGAAGAATTAAAAAAAGTATATCTGGACGAAAAGATGTCAAATTTAAGACTTAGTATTGCAGATATTGATGGGACTAAGAAGAAGTTTATCAAGCAACAAAAAGAACTTTATTATAAAAATCAAACTTTAGACAGTTCTATTTCAGAAGAAAAAATAGAAATTGCTAAAGTAGAAGTTCAGATATGCGAAACTCGACTTAAAGAAGCTGAAGCAAGTTTAAAAGTCCTTCTTGCAAGAAAAGATGTTATTAAAGAAAAGAAAGCACAAGCCCAATTACGAAAGGCTAAAAGCCGAGAACTTAAAAAAGCTGCAACGACTCAAGTTGAGATTCAGCAAGCCAAGATAGATTACGAAAACACTCGTAAACTTTTTGCGGATGTTTGTCAAAAGGTTGGTTTTAAACCTGTAATCAATTTTGTGGAATTGGAAGAAATAAAAGAAGAGTCTAAATCTCGCATTTTATATTATATTCGGGCAATGGAACGTTGGCAGGAGCTAACTACTGGAATCAAGATGAATTTAAAGATAGAAGATGTTTCAAGTGAGAAACTCAAAGAGGCTTGGTATAAACTTGTTTTTACTCATCTTGTCAACCAGTATAAAGTTCAGGGCAATCGTTTGGAAATCCAAAGTTACCAGGAAAACGAGCAGACAAATTATTTGATCAAGTCTTTGCGTGAAACAGGAAAATGTACTTTTGCAATAGGCAATTTTAATCAAGAAAATTTCTATTTTAAGATTGGCTCTAATGAGCAATCACCTGCAATACGAACCGTTGTTGTAGCCTTTGTTTTCAAGAACTCACCTCCAAGTTCTCCGAAAATCAACTTAATCTTACAACCCAGCAACAACAAAGTTTTTTATGAAATCAAAGATTCTTTGCCCGTTGTAAAATTGTTGCAAAAGGAAAAATCTATCTTAGAAATTTTGGAAGTATTTAGCAAAAGTTTGCCAGGAATACATATTAAAGTAGATTCTTCGAAATGGGACGAATTGCTTCCAATTTTTATCTTAAGAAATCCTATAGGAACTTGGTCTCTTGAGATTGCAGAAGAAGACAGAAATAATTGTAAAGAAAATCTTATTGGTGTATATATTGGCATTTTCTATAGTTATTTCAAAAAATAATGGCTAGGGAATTATCATGAAATATGGAAGAATAATCATAGTTTTGTTGGTTTTAATTCCTAATTTAGTATTAGGATGGGACAGTTGGCCTGAAGCTCGTTCTACGCATTCTTATCTTGTGAGAGAATTCCTCTCACATTTCCCTGAAGCAGTATGTTATCAAAATGATCTTATTGTAGGCTGCAATAGTGAAATCCACGATCTTGCTATAGAGCCAAAAATAATTAGTAAATATAGAATCTATGGGATTGACGCAGAACAAAGAAGAAACTATTACGGAGGAACAAATCCCGGATGTCAATTCCCAGAACGAATATGGCAGGATAGTGTAGATGCCTATAAAAGAGGCGATAAAGGTGCGGCATATTTTTTTCTTGGGGTCCTTTTGCATCATATTTGCGATATGGGAGTCCCCTCTCATGCCTATGGAATTTTGCATGGTTATGGTGCTAATAAATTGATGCAGATACTGAGATCAGATCCTTTTGAAAAAGTATCATTTGCTCATTGGATGCCCTTTCGGATAGAAAATTTCCCTAGTCCTATTTTGGAAAATCCAAGCCAATACTATGAATTTAGTCGCTCTCAAACAATAGCTGATATAAAGGAAGTTGGATTAAATTATTCAAAGTTAAGTGATTTTCCTAGTATTCTGGTATTTTTTTCTTCCAAACAATTAAAATTATTTTGTATGCGTGAAGGAAAAACTGCACATATTAGTAAATATACATTGGAAAGTGCTATTAAGCAGTTTCATCTTTACAAAACCAAAGAATTTATAAAACAAGTGGCTCAAGATATGGAACGTCAATTGAAAAGTTCATTGCCACAAACTCCTTCGGCTTTGGTATGTGAATTAACAGATATTCAGGGAGATTGGGATTTTGAAACTCGACAGTATATCAAAGATGATATCCGAGGTTCTCTTTCCATGTTGATGATGAGAGTTTCGCAAGTGGAAGAATTTTATAATAAGTTAATTACGCTTGATCCTGATGGAAAAAATCCTTTAGAATCCCCATTAAATCATCTTTCAGAAGACGATTTGCTCTTGCTTTTTAGTGTGATGGATTCTTATTATGAAGTTGTTTGCAAAGTTCAAAAGCATACTTCGCAGTATGGTGATCTGGTTTTTCATGCTCTAGCTGAAATGTATAAAAATATTCCCAAAGAACACTGGCAGGAAGTAACTGAGACCTTGAGTCAAGATATTCAAAAGGCTCGAAATATATTAAAAATTCTATTTATAAGTAGATATTGCGCCTCTCAAGAGCTTCGAGAATTGTACAAAGAAAAATTTGCATTACTTGAGGAAGAACCTTGGAAAAATATGTCCAGAAAAATGGATGATTTAGAAAATCGCTTGAATCAACTCAAAGATATTAAAATACAAGGCTATCGTTATCCTGTTATTGTGAAAAAATATGGCCAACAAAAACAAGAATTTTCCCCTGTAGTTCCTGCTTCCGCGAATGTTGTCTTGTCTTCAGAAGAGTCTTTGCAGGAAGATATAACTCAGGAAATATCAACTCTTGAGCAATCTATTTATCCGTTAAAAATTCAAGCCAAGCAAATTTTTGCAGATTCCACTGGATTGGTTTATTTCATCAAAGAAAATGCCCAATTTCGTATAAATTCCGAAAGCAAAGCCTTTTTCCAATTTACACCTAAAAAAGATTCTGGTTGTTTAAGTATAGATACAAACAAAAAAATCATCGCAGGAACTGGCACATTAGAAGCCTGCATTGAAGATCCTATTAGTGGCGAAATTCAAAAATATACTGTCGTGAGTGAAAATTATTTTCAATTCGAATTTAATCAAGACTTACAATATGCTAAACAGTATTTAGTACAGGCTGAAAAAAATTCCAAGTTTTGGCAAAAGTATCTTTACACAAATAAATTAGTGAGTGAGAAAAAAACTTTTTATGCCACAATACAAACAGAATCACCATCTATTGAACAAATTTTACCTGCTCAACAGATAATTCAAAAAATGGAACAAGCACCTGGAACTTGGGTTTGCTTAAGTTTTGCAAAAAAATCACCCACTACATCTCCTATTCTTTGCAATAGTGCTATGGAATTAAGTTCATGCTATCTTACTCAAGATGAGTTTGTTCTATATGGAAAATTGCTTTTAAAATTAGGATGTGGGTTGGAAAATGTTTATTTTTCTGCTGACAACACTGTTGCAATTCTGGATGAAAATATTTATGCTTGTGGAATTACATCTCCGCAAGATGTATCCTTAGGCTTTGCAAGAATGAGAGATGTTGTTTGCAATTTTTCTTTGGAAGAATCAAATCGTTTGATTATGCACCAGGCAAGAGGCGTTTTAGAATTGCCAAGTATTCATGGCTTGATTATTAAAGATATGCAATTTAATCAAGAAGGAATATTAGAAAGCATTCAAATTCAGCATTGTTTTGCGCGGGATGCCGAACATTCATCCGTACCCTTTGTTTCTGGTGTTCCTATTTTTATAAGAGAAATCCGTGCAGAAATAAAAGATTTGCATCAACAATCCCCTGGCAAAATCAAGATTTTTTATCAAGTAGAAAAGTCTGATCCTAGTTTGTGGGACATAAAGAAAATGCAAATGACTTTAGATTTAGATGCTTTAAAAATTGAAGGATTGGGAAGTGATGTAACGATTCTTTCCCAACCTATTCAAGGCGAATTGCAATTGAAAGTTGCGCCAGAAAAAATTTCCGGACTTTGCCAATTTCCTTTAACTTTACCAGTAGGATTATTATTAACACAAGCAACTTTAGGTATGGATAATAATGATTCTTTTATTAAGCTGAATTATCAAACGGAACTAACTATGCCAATTGCTCAAAACATTCTTTCAGAATTGAAAATATTTTCTCAAGCAGCTTATAATGTTCCTTTAAGTATGAATATTTCTGCTGATTTAAAAGGTATTATTAAACAAAATGCTTTGCAAAAAGAACCTTCTATAGATATTCTTTTCCAATGCAAAGGCCAGGCAAGTCCACTTTTTATTAACTTGAACTATACTTCCCATGAACTTAAAAATAACAAACTTTTAGTAAAACTGGGAATATGGGGAAAATTTGAGGAAGTTGAAGTAGAAGCGACAGAAGATCACGAATGTTTGCAAAATGCACAAACCGTAATTCGAGCATTAGAATTGTAAAAAAGTAGAGCGTTTCCTCTGAAAAAGAGGAAACGCTCTCTAAAATGTTTGCAGAATCACATATTAAAATAAGAAAGGTTGTTTATGAAAAATGTTGGGTTATTTTTGATGTATAATAGGAATATTGACATGTTATGGACAAGAACCTAAAGAGCCAGTGATTGATTGGTTGGAAAGATTGGATAGAGAGCTGCAAGAAAGCAGAGACTTGATTCAAAAAAATACTTTAGAATTTGAAGCAGATAAAAAAAGATTGAATTATCTCTGTTTTTGTTACTTTTTCTAACGTATATATTATAACT
>CAZPDM010000116.1:0-9286 GCA_964585305.1 uncultured Planctomycetota bacterium
GGCTAAAACGGTAAACAATATAGACGAAGTGGACCCACCAGTGAAAACTGCTTATAGGGAATGCTTCTATGCAAACTATTCAAAATTACATCCAAAATCAGGGATAACTTTTATTAAACCTTTGTTTTTTTATTTTGAAAGGCTTTGGGCGATTCATCCACGAAGCTAAAGACTTCGTGGTTTTCTCGCCAAAATTCTATAAAAAAAATGATAATGTTGTTGTAGAAAAGATAGTGCAATAAAAAAACTCACAAAATCGTGAGTTTTTTTTATTACCTTTTAATTATGAGGAACTTGAAAAACAAGCATTCCTAAAGGCGGAATTTGCATAGTCAAACTATGTTGTCGTTCCTGATAAGGTTCTTCCTGACTTGTAATTTTTCCAAAATTACCAATATTACTTCCACCAAATTGGTCGGCATCACTATTAAGAATTTCTTTATACTCTCCAGCAATATTGACACCTATTTTGTAATTGTGTCTTACAATTGGTGTAAAGTTAAAAACAAATAGCAAGTCCTCATTTTGTGATTTGCGAAGGAAAGATACTACGCTATTATCTGTATCTTTGAAATTTATCCATTCGAATCCATCTTGAGTGAAATCTTTTTCATAGCATGCAGAATGTTGACGGTAAAAATGATTGAGTTCGCGGACATAGTAATGCATCTTTCGGTGTGATTCATCTTCTAAAAGATGCCAATCTAATGAAGCTTCATGCCACCATTCGTTCCATTGTCCAAAATCGGCTCCCATAAATAACATTTTCTTTCCTGGGTGTGCAAACATATATCCAAAGAGAAGGCGAAGGTTTGCAAATTTTTGCCAAACATCCCCAGGCATTTTATTTAAAATTGAGCCTTTTCCATAAACAACTTCATCATGGGATAATGGTAAAATAAATTTTTCGCTGAAGGCATACCAAATAGAGAATGTAATTTTATTGTGATGATATTTGCGATAAATAGGGTCTTGAGACATGTATTCTAGCATGTCGTGCATCCAACCCATATTCCATTTGTGAGAATATCCTAACCCATCTAAATGAGCAGGCCAAGAGACTTTCGGCCAAGCAGTAGATTCTTCTGCAATCGTCAAAACACCAGGATATTGTTCTTGTATAAGAGAATTGCATTCTTTAATAAAATCGATAGCTTCTAAGTTTTCACGTCCCCCAAATTTATTAGGTACCCATTCGCCAGGTTTACGAGAATAATCTAAATACAGCATCGATGCTACAGCATCTACTCTGAGTCCATCGATGTGATATTTATCCAGCCAGAATAGTGCATTTGAAATTAAGAAATTCTTTACTTCGTAGCGTCCATAATTATAAATATATGTATTCCAGTCGCGGTGTTCGCGTTGTCTCGGATCGCTATGCTCATAAAGATTTGTTCCATCAAATTTAGCTAATCCGTGAGAGTCTGTAGGGAAGTGTGCAGGTACCCAATCCAAAATTACACCAATATTATATTGATGCATAAGATCTACAAAATACATAAAATCATTAGGTTTTCCATAACGACTTGTTGGGGCATATAATCCTAGACATTGATATCCCCAAGATCCATAAAATGGGTGTTCCATTATTGGCAGAAGTTCAATATGTGTATATCCCATTTCTTTAATGTACGCAACTAAACGATGTGCCATTTCTCGATAATCAAAAAATGGATTTTTAGGCTCCTCTGGAGGAGTTGAAGCACCTTTTGGTAAAAAGTGTGGGCGAGTATTGCGCAGCCAAGATCCAAGATGGACTTCATAAATAGACATTGGCTTATTGATGGCTTGATTATGACTGCGATTTTCTACCCATTTATTGTCATGCCATTGATATTTGCTAAGATCAACAACAATGGAAGCATTGTTAGGACTTACTTCAAAAAAGAATCCATGTGGATCACTCTTATCTAAGTGATCATTTTTTTGAGTTTTAATTTTATATTTATAACTTATACCTTCTCCAATACCTGGAACAAAAATTTCCCATATTCCGGATGTTCCTAATGTTCTCATCATGTGAAATCGTTGATCCCAATCATTAAAAGATCCAATTACGCTGACCGATTTCGCATTAGGTGCCCATACTGCAAAATATACTCCACGAACTCCATTCATTTCTGTAAGATGCGCACCAAGTTTTTCATAGGTTTTATAGTGTTTTCCTTGTTGAAAAAGGTATTGATCGAAATTGCTAAAACCAGGCATAAAAGAATATGAGTCATAAAATTGTGTAATACTGTTATCTTTTTTATCCCAAGTTTTAATTTGATAAGGAAATATTTCCTGGCGATCTTCACATGTAACTTCGTAAAATCCGTCCTGATGATAGCTTATCATGGGATATTCTTCTTTTTTATCAATTGCAACGATACAAGCATTTTTTGCTTTTGGTAAAAAAGCACGAATAACCACCATTTTTTTTTCTTTTTCCGTTATAATGTGATTCCCTAGTACTTGAAATGGATCAGGGTGTTCTTGATATAAAATACGATACATCTCTTCAATGGATACAGAAGGTTTCATAAAAAATTAGAGACAAAATTGTAAAAAATTTTGTCTTCCTTTCGTAAATGAAAGTAAAAAGATAGTAGCAAAATTCTATTTAAGGACAAATAAATACTCTAGCTATTTATGAGGGAGAATATCTATTTGTCCTTTTTTCGCGTTAATCTTTTTCTTCTTTGGCTTTCTTTTTGTTGCTTCGATGTTGTTGTAGCGCACGGATAATTTCATTATTTTGGTGTACAGTAAGATAACCTTTTTGTACTAAGATTTCACCAAGGCGTGGGCTTTCTTGATTTTTTTTATAGCAATCTTCTTGTTCCTTGAGACATTCTTGAACTTTGGGTTCAATTACTAGCTTTTGATGGACTAAGATTTCTCCAAGTTGAAGGTCTTTATTCCGTATTTTAAAATATCGATGTTCTGCGTCCAATTTTTGCATATCATCTTTGCTTAAGATATGCTCAGCAATAAGCAAATCATTAAGATCAATTTCTTTTCCTTGGCTGGATAAAGTTTGCTGTTGTGCAATAAGATTGCGAATTTGTTCATGAGTGATGCGTTGATTTTTGAGTGCAAGACGTAGGACATCTAACTCCTCTTCTTTTTTAATTAAGCGTCCTAATGTTGTTTTATTTTCTTCTTCAGAATGCGGTGCAACCTTACTTATTCTTTTAGAAATATTTGGGGATTCTCCAGTAATATAAGTTTTCCCTTTTTCATTGCCGGAATATTCAGAAATTTCCAAAGTCGTTTTTCCAATACGAATTTTATCCCCGTTTTTAAGAGTCGCTTTATCCACTAGATTTTCGTTGTGGTATACCCCATTGGCTGATAATAAATCAACAACAATAAATTGTCCATTTTGTGGCATAATATAGCAATGAATAGCAGAGATCAAAGGGTCTTCTATTTGAAAGTTGCAAATTGTAGAGCGTCCAAAAAGGCGTTGGTTGTCTTGAACTAAAAATACTTGATCTTGACAATCTACAATGCTTTGAATAACAGTAAGCTGTGCGATTTTCATAAAAAACTTCCTATTATTTTTTATGGAAGAAATTCTTAATTTCTTTGAAAAGAAATCAAAATGAATTTCTTCCAACTTTCTTATTTAATCATTCCTTGATATTTCTTAAAATTCATTTTCATATAATTTTGCAATTGCTTTTCTACCCAATTAGATTCTAATTTTCCACGAATAACCAGATTAGTAAATGCAGCATTACTATTACAATACAATCCAATATATCCATCTTTAAAAACTGTATTGCCAATAGTTTTTCTTAAAAGGATATTTTCAGGATTTTCTTTAGAAGAAGAAATGAAATTAATTTGATTATTTATAGCAGCAACTTTTAAAATATATGGGGTATCAATCTTTTTGAAGTTTTCCTTAGTCTTTTCCACATCTTCAGGATTTCTTTCTCTCAAATTCCCAGACAACATATTATCTTTGAATAATAATATTGCTCCAACAGCTTCGCTGTTTGTATGTTCACTAACTTCAAAATCTAATGGAATACGACGCATTTCACAAGATTTTATGATATCCCAATCATAATATAGTATGCAAGAAAATTTATCTAAAACTTGCCAGACATGGCTTTTTTTATGAACAAATAAGCCAATATTACTAGGAACATTATTATTTTGGGGAATGAATTCTACAGATATATTAGATTCAGTAGTTCGTGCTTTCCAAGACATGGCGAATAATCCCCCATATAGATTGTCAAAAGATACTCGTAATTGTTCTTGCTCGATTTGGACATGATAGGGAATTGTATTTTTTTCTTGGATTTCAAGAGCAGATTTTTCTTGAAGCATAGAACTAAGCTTTTCAGTGTGTGTTGCAATTTCAACAGGATTACCATGAGGAAAAAAAACAAAATCATCCAATTCTTCTTGTTTTTGAAAAGAGTAATGAATCTCAAAGTTATAATTATTTTCTTTTGTTGGAATTATTTGAAATGTTGTAGAAAAATAGATGAGAATAAAAAATGTGTTGTAATATTTTTGGAGCAATTGGTTGTAGATAGACAGAATTTCTTTTTCATTTTTCTGATAGAATAGTGTTTGAGAGTTTTTTTCGTTAAGTTCTTTAAATATACGCACAGCTTGGAGGTAATTTGTCTGGCTCGCAATTAAATTTTTTTGGTCTAGGGGAGATATTTTTTTTGATTGATATTCTGCTAAATTTTCATTTCCTTGAGTGAAATATTGCTTGGCTAATTCAAATTTTTTCTTAAGCTCATCCTCAAGAATTTGTTTGGAAATATATTCTAAATATATTTGACAATTTTCATCAGTTTTGGAAATATTTTGAAAATATGTTTGGGCAAAATCCCATTTATAATAATGAAGATAGATCGCTGCTATGATCCAATTTCGATCTTCTACTGATGTTTTAGAATATTTCAGTTTAATGTCTTGTTCAAGAGTATCAAATTTAGGTTGTACTTTTTTATTATCATAGGATTCTGTAATTTCACTTAAAATTTTAATACGCTGGTTTGAGGAAACTATTTGTTCTTCTAAACCTTGGTATTTATAATATTCTTGGCAAATTTTTTTCGCGCTTGAATAGTTCCTTTGTAAAACTGCATTCGCAAAGCCAGAGGAAAATTTTTGCCCATATAACTTTTGATGATTTTGATATTGTTCTTGATAAGATTTTTCTAAAGCAATTTTTTTAGAAAAAATATTTTCTTGCAAGGATTGCAATTTAGTAGAAGGATCTGGTGTTTTAGGTAAATATAGTTTTATCTTATTGCAAATTTTAATAGCGTTGTTAAATCTTTCTTTACTTATTAAGCTGTTGAGTTCTTCTTGATCTTTTTCAATATGATTTTTAATGAGTAAATTAGCAATTTCTGCTCGTTTTTGGCTAAAAATATCTTTATATTTAGTATGATGGTAAGAAATAGGACAAATTTGAGAGTCTTCGTAACTCTTTTTTAAAAGAGCAGGATCATTACTAACTTTATATGAATCTAAATTTATTTTATATTTTTGTTGCCATTGATTAAAATTAATTTCTGCATGTTTTTCTAAATCATTATACCAATTTTTTTGAATATCTTGAAGATATATTTGTTGTTCTGTACTGAGATTTTGTTTCATCAATTCAAGGATAGCAAGATTTCTTTCATTAAAATTATCCACTAAAGAATATTTTTTTGTTAATTCTTGGATAGCTTGTTCTAGTTGTTGCATTTCTTTAACAGAATTATTAGTAGTATTTGCAATAGGATTTTCTACTGGCGGCTTATCTATTTGTTGAGAGGGGTGAATAAGTTTTTCGAATATTGTTTTTAGATTATAGATATATTCCTTAGGAATAAAATGAATTCCTAGACCAACACTACTACCAAGTAGACTACAAAGTATTATAATCATCCATAATTTTCTGCTAGCAGTTTTAGACATTTTTGTGCTAGTATTAGGATTTTTTATAGAGGGTTTGGTACTGATAGATGAACTATGCAAAGATTTATTTTGTGAACTATTAGGTGGGACTGCAATTCTTGAACTACTGCTAGTATTTTTACTTGGAATAGTTGTGGGATGGCTATTTTTCGCTACTTTTAAACCTGTTTTACTAGGAGTCTTTATTGAATAATTTTTTTTTCTCATTTCAGAGGTATCATATAAATTTTCTTCTAAATCTATATTTTCTTCAACAGGTAATAACTTCGGAAGCTCAGCACTTGGAATAGGCGTAACTACTTTAGGTTTTTGGGTGCTAAATTTTTTCTCGCTACCTTCTATATTTAATTTATTATTTTGTGCAGAAGTTTCATTTGAGTATGCAGTAATTGCTTCTCCATTTTTTGAAGCATTATTTTTTAAACTTTCTCTACATCGCTGTAAATCTTGAAGTAATTCTGTAGGTCGTTGATATCTCATCTTCCTTTCTTTTTCTGTACATTTTTTTATAATTTTACATACTGATAAAGGAATAGATGGATTTAATTGTTTGGGATCTGGTAACGGATTAGTAATATGCAAAGAGCACACAACCGCAGGATTTTGATTGGGAAATGGTACTTGGCCAGTTACCATGTGAAATAGTGATACACCCAAAGAATAAATATCTGAACGAATATCAACATCTGTTAACCCTTGTGCTTGTTCGGGAGAGATATATTGTGGTGTGCCTAAAGCATAGCCAGCAATTGTCAGATTACTTTCACGATTTACTTCTCTGGCTAATCCTAAGTCACACAATTTAGCAAGCCCATTCTTTGTTATCATAATATTTTCGGGTTTAATATCTCGGTGAATAATATTTTGTTTACGAGCATATTCCAATGCTTTAGCAATTTGAGAAGTATAATCTAATGCTTGATCTATAATTAATTTACCTTTTTCAAGTTGCTTACCAAGGGAAACTCCATCTATAAATTCCATTACATAAAAAGGTATACTATCCCCGGTACTTCCTGAATCTATTGCAGATACTACATTTTCATGGTTCAATTTGCCAATCACACGACGTTCACGATCGAAACGTTCTACTAGGCTGGAATCTTTGGTAAATCTTTTATCTAAAATTTTTATGGCAACTTCTTTGTTTGTGCTATTTTGAATAGCTTTATATACAGTTCCCATTGCACCTTCGCCAATTTTATCTATAAGACGATAGCCTTCAATTTTGGGAAGAGATTTTTTTACAGTAGGTTGAAATAAAGTTTCTGCTGCTAAAGGATTTGTATGCTCTACTACTTGTTCCAGGCTTTCTTTTAGAGCTAAAGAAACTGTTGTAGGAATATCATTAGAATCAATAGGTTTAGATAATGCTGGTGTAACAATTTGAGTTTTTGTTGTATCATGGACAGACACATTTGTAGGAGATTTTCCTTGTTCTGATAAAGATGGTTTTGATGGTGATTTAGAAGAAGATTTTTCAGATGTTAAAAAGTCATCTGGCATAATAACTTCTCTAAAAATCATCATTGTTTCTGCTCGGGATTCTTCTTCTGGCATACAAGATAATTTTTCAGTAGAATGTGGAGAATTATTATCTACGATAACTTCTTCATCATCTTCAATAACATCCATAACAGATTCAGAGGGAATAGTAGATAAATTCATTGTATCATCGGTAGGAATTGCTGCATCATCATCGCTATCATCATCTTCTTCTTCATCAACACGTAAAACAAACTGCTCCCATATATTTTTAGGTATATATTTCCTTTCAACTAGAATATCTGCAATTTTTTTATTTTGTTGAATCTCTTTATATTTTTCTTGTAGTTCAATAACTTCTACAAGTTGCTGGGCTGTGATTAAACCGTGTGAAACTGCCTTTTTCCCAAGGTTTAAATCTGATTTATCTTGAAAATTATATGCTGTATTTTCTGTCATATATTTCTCTCCTAAATTTTCTCGTAAAATTTGCCAAATTACTATTGTAGCGTTTTAAGAAAAATTTTCAAGTAATTAGTTCTTAGGAATCTATTTTGATAGTTGTATTTCTAAGAGGACAAAGTTTGCAGTCAAAACACTACATAAAAAATATTTGTCTGAATTTTAAATTTATAAAAATAATATAATATGTTTATATTAAATATGTTATATTATTTTTATAAAAATATATAAAGATGGCATGATTATTGCTAAAATATATTATAGAAAAAAATAACTATATTTAAAATAAGTAATAACAAGGAGATATATAATGAACCAACTACATGATAGTAATTTAGCTATTTATCTCAAAGATATTAGAAAATTCCCTTTATTAAATGAACAACAAGAAAAAGAATTGATTCAATTATATCAAGAAAAAAAAGATAGATCAGCTAGGGAAAAACTAATTACTTCCAATTTAAGATTAGTTGTAAATATAGCTAAACGATATACTTTATCAGGAATATCATTAGCTGATTTGATTGCTGAAGGAAATATTGGATTGATTCATGCGATTGAAAAATTTGATTTAGAAAAAAATTGTCGGTTTTCAACTTATGCAACTTGCTGGATACGACATGCTATTTGCCGCTCTATTACCGAAAAACGCCAGCTTGTAAGAATTCCGGCATACATGAAGACTTTACTTGGAAAAGCTACTGAAAAGAAACAGCAACTCCATGAACAACTAGGATATTTACCTAATAACGAAGAACTTATAGATAATATGGAACTTACAGAAAACCAACGTCAAATTATGAATGAGGCTCTTATTACTTGCCGTGCTATGCAGGAAGTGCAAAGTTTTCAATCTCTTGAAAATAGTGAAGAATGGATTGAAGATGTTCGGCATAGAGATGAAGAACTTAAAAAAATAGAATTAAGCGAAGTGTATAATATTATGGAATATCTTTATCAAAATGAACCCAAAAGAGCGCAAATTATTGCTATGAGATATGGATTAAATGGCCAAGGTAAAAAAACACTCAAGGAAATAGCAGGAATTTTACAGCTTACCAAAGAAAGGATTCGTCAGATTGAAAAAGAAACTATTCAAATGCTGCGGGATACTTTGCAAAAAAGGCTTGCGGTAGCATAAATATGAAAAACTTTAAAATTTATTGTATCAAAAAAATGTGTTTAAAAAAAAAACTATCTTTTACAGATTTTGTAAAAGATAGTTTTTTTTATGCCGGAAGCGGGATTTGAACCCGCACAGCCATATATACGGCCACAAGACCCTCAATCTTGCGTGTCTGCCAATTCCACCATCCCGGCGTTAATTTTAACGCTAAGTATTATACCAAATAAACTTTAAAATGCAAGCAAAAAAAAAATTTTTTATAATTTTTTTATATTT
>CAZPDM010000117.1:0-9104 GCA_964585305.1 uncultured Planctomycetota bacterium
TTTTCTCAAACGATAACGTTGTCTTGCTCGAGATTTTGCCATCTTGGAAATAATACAATCTAAGGTATAGCAAAGACGGAAAATACGAGAAAAATCTTGATGAGCAAATTTACCTGTGCTATGAATAGAAAAATATGTTTGAAATGTGCGAACTTGCAACTAAAGATATACTATAACTTATTGGGATTAAATAATCAAAAAAAACTTGAAAAATTAGAAATAGATGATGTAATAGAAATAGAAAATCCAGAGAAATTATTAAATTTTATGACGTTAATGTTTTATTAGTACACATAGAACTTTTTTATCTCGATATAAATCAAGTTGCTAACTAATAAATTTTTTTAGGGCAGAATTATGCAATATATTCACCTTGTTGCAGCGGCACGACCTAATTTTATGAAGATTGCTCCGTTGTATCATGCGTTAAAAAAAGAAGATTGGGCTATGCCCATAATTGTTCATACAGGACAGCATTATGATTGGAATATGTCTGATGTTTTTTTTCAAGAATTGGGATTGCCTGAACCAGATATTCATTTAGGAGTAGGAAGTGGTTCCCACGCACAACAAACTGGTCAGGTAATGATAGCTTATGAAAAGATATTGATAGAAAAACATCCTGATTTAGTTGTTGTTGTTGGAGATGTAAATTCTACAGTTGCCGCAACATTAGCCGCAACAAAATTGGGAATTAAAGTTGCTCATTTGGAAGCTGGCTTACGTTCCTACGATCGTTCTATGCCTGAAGAAATCAATCGTGTAGTTACTGATGCTTTAGCTGATTTACTTTGGACACCTTCTATCGATGGAGATGAAAATTTAAAAAAAGAAGGTCTTCCTCAGAATAAAATTTGTCGCGTAGGAAATATTATGATTGATTCTTTAGAAATGATGAAACCTAGAATTTTAAAAGAATCTGTAATTCAAGAATTAGGAATTGGAGATCATCATTTTGGAATAGTTACATTACATCGTCCTTCTAATGTAGATGATGCAAATAATCTTAAACATATCTGCCAAATATTATTAACTTTAGCTGGAAAATTTTCTCTGATTTTTGCTATCCATCCTCGAACAAGAAAAAATCTAGAGAAAAATAACTTAATGTCTATGCTTCAATCTAATCCTTCTTTGCATTTATTAGATCCACAAAGTTATATTCGATTTATGAACCTAGTTTTTCATTGTAAGTTTGTAATCACAGATTCTGGGGGAATTCAGGAAGAAACTTCTTACTTGGGAATACCTTGTTTAACCTTGCGACAGAATACAGAGCGACCTATTACTATTACTCATGGAACAAACTGTCTTTGCAAATTAGAACAATTAGTTGGAAAAGTTGATGAAATCTCATATCAAACAGAACGAAAAACAATAAAAATTGATCTTTGGGATGGACATACTGCAAATCGTGTGGTAGAATCTATAAGAAAATTTTTGGAATAAAAAGCAATATTATAGTGAGTTATGTGCAAATATGAAAATTCTCCATATTTTAGATCATAGTTTACCGTTGCATAGCGGTTATACTTTTCGCAGTAATAGTATCTTTCAATCTCAATTACAAAGAGGATGGCATCCGGTTGCTATTACATCTTCTAAGTATGAAGAGAATTGGAAAGGCGATTGGGCAGAGAAAGAAAATAGAGAAGGGATTACATACTATCGTACAGGAAATATTCTTCCTTCTCGTATTCCTATTGTAACGGAAAGAAGACTCATGCAGGCTTTAAGTAATAGATTAAAAAATATTATTTTAGAAGAAAAGCCTGATATTTTGCATGCCCATTCACCTGTTTTAAATGCCATTCCTGGTCTAAAAATAGCACGAAAATTTGGATTACCGTTTGTTTATGAAATTCGCGCATTTTGGGAAGATGCAGCGGTAGATCATGGCACATATAAAGAACATTCTTGGAAATATAAAATTGTTCGTGCTTTGGAAACATGGGTTTGTCGTAAGGCAAATCAGGTTGCTGTACTTTGTAATGGTCTTAAAAATGATTTAATTCAAAGAGGCATTTCAGCAGATAAGATGACTCCTGTTTTTAATGGGGTTTCCCCGGAAGATTTTAAATCATGTCCTCCTGATCAACAATATTATGAAGAATGGAAACTTTCTGGTAAAAAAGTAATTGGATTTTTAGGTTCGTTTTATCATTATGAAGGCTTAGATTTATTACTCAAAGCCTTTCGGCATGTTATAGATAAAGAACCAGATACACGATTGCTGCTCGTTGGTGGTGGTCCATTGGAAAAAGAATTGCGGCAACAAACGCAAGATTTGCAATTGTCTGATAAGGTAATTATACCTGGACGAATTCCGCATGATCGTGTGCCAGGAATATATTCTTTTATTGATATTTTAGCTTATCCAAGATATTCCATGCGATTAACAGAACTCGTAACACCTTTGAAACCTTTAGAAGCTATGGCGATGGGAAAAGCTATTATTGCCAGTGATGTTGGTGGGCATAAGGAACTTATTCACCATGAAGAAACTGGTCTATTATTTTCTGCAGGAAATGTTGAATTATTAGCAGAAGGATTACTTCTTTTGCTTCGCAATCAAAATTTACGAGAAAAATTGCAACAAACAGGAAAATCTTGGGTACTAGAAAACCACACTTGGCAGAGGACTACTTCTGTTTATGAAAATATTTATCAAAAAGCATTAGAAAAAAAATACTAAGAAAAAAAGCATGTCGATCGACATGCTTTTTTCTTACTTTGTTTTATATTTTTTTTATGATCATCAAAGTAATATCATCATGTTGTTCAGCACCGCCCATATATTGTCTGAGATCATCGAGAAGTGCAGCGACTGCATCCGCGGGGTTTTTATTAAGGTGGTTATGAAGCATATCTAAGAATCCATCCAGCTCTAGCATTTCTCCCGAGGGAGACATACATTCTGTCACACCATCGGTATAAAAAATAATCTTATCACCAGTGTTGAGCTTGATTTCTTTTTCTTCAAGAAATTCCTCAATATTTTCTTTGACACCTAAAACAACACCACCTGCTGGAATGACTTCAAGTGTAGGATTGTCTTTGCGGCATACAATAAGGTTTTCATGGCCAGCACCGGTATAGACAAATCTTTGTTTGAGAACATCCCAACGAGCTAAAAGAAGAGTCATAAATATAAAAGGTTCGGTATTGTCTTTTAAAAGCCTGTTTGCGGCTAATAGAGTATCACGAGTAGATGTATTGGGATCTTTAAGGAAGTGATGTAGAATTAGACGTGCCATGACCATAACAAGACCGGCAGGAATACCTTTTCCTGAAACATCTCCAATAACAATGGATAGTGTATTATTATCAGGAGAAATAATGAAATCATAATAGTCCCCACCTACTTGGCGGGCAGGTACCATCTTACCATAAACTTCCATTCCCGAGACATTAGGTAATGATTTAGGCAATAAACCAGATTGTATTCGAGCCGCAATACTCAATTCTTGCTCCATTCTTTCTTTTTCGCGTAATTCTTCATATAAAAAAGCATTTTCCATTGCAATTGCAGCTTGGTTTGAAAAAGCAGATAAGAATTCTAAATCGCGCTCTGTAAAAAGTCCGGAAACAAAACGATTATCAATATAGACAGCACCTAAAACTTGATCTTTTATTTTAAATGGGACGCAAAGTATAGATCTTAATCTTAAATCCATAATAGATTCAGACTGAAATCGTGCGTCTGCTTGCGCATCAGAAGTCAAAACTGCTTCACCTGTTTTGATTACTTTTTTAACAATGCTTTTTGATAGACTTGATTCGCTTTGGGCAATTTCTTCTTGTGCAATATTACGAGCGCATTTGACCGTAAAACTTTCTTTGCCTTCATTGATTACTAAAAATCCACGTTCTGCCCGAAGTTCTTTTACTACCATGTCCATAATCAAATCAAGTAATTTTTGCGAATCTAAAACGGTATTGATGGTATTAGATATTTTTTGCAGTGTAATTAAACTATCTCGCTCTGCTTTTAAATTTTCAACTTCTGTTAATAGTACACTATTTTGATTTCGTAATGCTTCAATCTTTTGATTCATACCTTTTGAAGTTTCAGCAATACGCTTTTCTATTTCTGCCAAAATAGCCTCTTTGTCCATGTCCTCTCCAATTTCAGACAAAAATTTGTTGCGAAGTTCTTCCCATTCTTTTGAAGTATTTTGCTCCATCTCCAAAATTTCACGGCTAAACTCGCGTATTCTTACACTAATATCTCTTTTCCCCATAATATCGCTACGTTCGTGTTCACATTCCTTAATAAGAAGCAATGTTTTATTTAACATAGGAGGAAAATTGATCTTTTGATAAATTTCTTTTGCTTTATACAATTGATGGAGAGCAACTTTAAGAAATCCATAATCGCCTTTACGTTCAAAATCAAGTAAACATTTTCCGTATTCATAATATGTCCGAGCCAGCTCTAAGACACAACCAGTTCGTTGCCAAAAAACAATAGCCGTAATAAAATGTTCGATTGTCTCACGGCTTAAATTATTATCGCAACAAAATTGTCCATACTGAGTATGAACTTTTCCAAGCATTGGCTCTGTACCAAATTCTTTGGTTAATTTTAGAGCTTTATTTAGCATTTTATTCGCACGATCGTTTTTTCCTATCCTGCGATATATTTCTGCTATTTCAGTATATATACCAATACATTTCCATTTTGTATGGATTCCAATAGCTTGTTCACTTAACAAAAGGACTTTGATTGCATTATCATAATCTGCTTGGAAGTTATAAGACTGGCCTAATAAATAATAACATTCTGCAACAGCCCATGTAAGCTGTAGTTCATTAAATAATTCCATACTTTGTTGTAAATAATCACAGGCTTCCATGGGACGTTCCCAAAGCAGCATGTAACGGCCCAAACACATTTGGGCATGTGCAATTCCTGCGCGCATATTTAATTCCTGCGCCAGATCGAGTCCTTCAAGATAGCGATTATGAGCATGTTCCAATTGTCCTAGCGATTCTAACAGTAATCCTAAGTCTAAAATAATCATAACTTGCATTTCACGATCGCCTGTTAGATGGCAAAGATATAAAGCTTCTTCCAAATATCGATAGGCTATTTGTATTTTTCCTTGTTGCAAATGAATTTGTGCAATGCCTTTAGCAACTTGAGCCTGGGTTCTCTGACGATCAATTTTTGATAAGATTTCTAATGCTCGTTGATAATAGTTCATAGAAGAGGCCCAGGAACCCATCATAAAATATATCTGCGCATAAGAGTCATAAATTGCAGCTTGCAAAGCACGATTTTTTTCGCTACGAGCTAAAGCCAAAGATTCTTTTAGTAATCGTTGGGCTTCTTCATAACTTTGTTGTGCAATATGCAAAGATGCCATAAGATGCAGCTCAGAGGCTAAATTCTTTTGCTCGCGACGCAATCGTTCCAATAATATTTCAAAGTGTTCCTTACTTTGTTCGAATTCACCCTTTTTGAAGCAAACAATTCCAATTCCTTTATGAAATGGGTTTTGAGATTGCTCATCAACTGCTATATCTAGCCCTTTTTTATAATACGAAAGAGCTTCATTATATTCTCCGGTAAGAGTATAAATATATCCTAGTTTTTCTAATAATTGTAAAATTTCTTCCTTCATTGATTTTTGTTGAGCAATTTTTAATGCTTTCTCATACATTTCTATTGCGGAGGAATAAGTATATTGTTTTTCATAGATATCTCCTGCAATAATCCAGTATGGAACAGATTTTCTGCGCTGATTTGCTTCAAAATAATGGTGAGCAAGTTCTTCTGCTCGTATTTTATTATTGGGCAACTGCTCTAATTGTTTGGCAATTTCTTCGTGTAATGACTCTCTTGTTTTTGGCATCATTTTTTCATATAGTAATTGAGCTAATCTTGCTGATCCAATAATAAATTCGATTTGCATACTATCGCTAATTTGAGTTAAAAAACTTTGAGTGATTAAAGGTCTCAAAAGTTGATCAAGATCATTATCTGAAATTTTACAAATTTTTTCTAAAAGCAATCGAGGGAAATGATGATTGATGACAGTAGCTATTTGAACAATACGTTTACTTTGATTGTCTAATTCCTCATATTTTTTTATAAGACTATCTTCAAGTACATGTGGACGTCGTATCATTCTTAAATCTTCTACGTTTAGCTGCCAAATTCCTCCTTGCCGAAAGATCAAACCATCGTCTGCCATATTTTTTAATGTTTCCTCAGCAAGTAGCGGAATTCCTTTGCTAATGTCATTTATTTTTTCTAATAAATCTCCAGAAATTTGCTCTCTTCCAACCATAGATCCTAACATAATTCCTAATTGTTGGATGGAAAGAGGTTTTAATGTTATTTCTTCATAATTCTTTTTCGCTATTAAACGTGGTACAAGTTTTTCAAAACTGCTTTGAGAAGCGACATTGCGATGTGTTCCGCAAATAAAAATAGGATGATCTTGACTTGCGGATAATAATCGGTATAAAAGAGTCGTGCTAAAATGATCTAACCATTCTAGGTTATCTAAAAAAATAGATAAAGCATGACTACGAGAAACTTCAATAAAAAACTGTATTAAGTTATGAAGTAAAGAATCTTCTGTTAAAGTTTTCTCTTCAAAAATACCAATTAAATATGGTTTTCTTGCAAGAGACGGTGCCACAGCTAGCAAAATTCTGCCCCAACGTTGGGGAAGTGTATTAAGCAAAGGAGAATTAGATTTTTCTAAAAATCTGAATAATTCATAAATAATCTGACTAAAACCTGACCAGGCTGCTGTAAGGGTATTATCGCATTCTACCTCTAAAAACAAAGTTCCAGGGACTGCATAGTTTGCTTTAAATTGATTTAAAATAGAGGTTTTTCCAATTCCATCCTCACCTTTTAAAACAATAAATTTTCCTCGCCCTTTCATTGCCCTACTAAATCCGGTATATATTTGTTCTAATTCTTTTTCTCGATTAACAAATTTTGGAGAATATAAGAATTTGCGACCGCGATCTATTTTTATTCTTAAAATCTCAGAACGTCCTGCTAAACGCATCATTGCACTTAATAATTCGTCCGCAGCTTGATAACGTTGAGAAGGCAGTTTTGAAATAAGTTTTAAGATAATTGCTTCGAATCCTGGGGTAATTTTTGAATTATATAAAGTAGGAAGAGGAGGTGCGGTTTCTGCCTGTTTAACAATAGTAGTTAAAATATCTGCGCTTTTAAAAGGCAAATGTCCAGTAACTAATTCATAAAAAATAATACCAAGCGAATATAAATCTGCTCGTGGATCAATTTGAAAACCTTTAATAACTTCCGGAGCCATATAATTTAAAGTTCCTGCAATCTCTACATTTCCCATAGCTAATAAATTAGTTACTTCCTGCCCCACAGCAAATCCAAAATCCAAAATTTTCACTTGGCCAAGCGCAGTTAGCTTTATATTTTCTGGCTTTAAATCGCGATGGATAACTCCTTGACGATGAATATATTCTAAAACTCTTGTAATATCCATCCCAATTTCAAAAATTTGAGCAACATCGCTACCTTTTAATTTTATTAAAGGATCTCCATCCACATATTCCATTGTAAAATAATCTAAACCTTGATCATATACTTTGACAACGCCAGGATGATTCAAATTTTTTACAGCATTAAATTCTCTAACAAAAGACATTCTCTCTCGTTCAGAATGCGGACGATCTGTAAGGATTTTAATAGCAATATTGATATTATTTTTTATATCACGAGCGAGATAAACTTTTCCTACTCGCCCACCACCAAGTAATTTTTTTAATTGGTATCGAGAATCTACTGTATCTCCAATTGTATATTCTGCCATAATAATTTCTTTTCTCATCTAATAAATAGAGATTGTTATTTTCTTTTAATTTTTTGTTCATAGCGAATTGAACTAATCCCTTCAATAATAAATTCTAAAGGAATAGTATTCAAAAATGGGTTAATCCCTGTTTCTATTACAGGACTTTTTGGGCATTGAGTTTCAATTGGCATTTGGAAAATTTCTTGCTGTAAAGGATTAATAGTATTAAGTTCCGTTTCTGTTTTTTTTGTGGAATTATTTTCTATATTTTCATTTTGCATGACGACAATATTTTTATTTTTCTTAATAAAAATATTTTGGACTTTTTTTACTAAAAAAATTTCTGGAAACTGGTCTAGTTTTTCTTTCCAAAATTTGGCGGTTATATAATGCTCAAACGATTCTTCTATTTTACATAAATAATAAAAAGCTTCTAATTTTTCCCAGGTGCGAATATTCATTTGCGTAATCTCTAAAAAATCTTCACGCGCTAAATTATATTCTTCTGACATAAAATGGATAAAACCTCGTGCAAAAATAGCTTGTGCGCGATAATAAGGGTTGATAATATTAGATATATTTAAATGAGTTTGCAAAATTTGGTAAGCTTCTGAAAATTTCTCTTGCAAAGCAAATATTTTTATCAATTCAGACGGAATCAATACTGATGTCTCATTTCCCAAATTTTCCACTTTAACGCAAATATTCAAAAGGGTTTGTAAATTTTTTTCAGCGTCTTCTAATTTATTTAATTCCATTAGGCATTTAGATTGGCCTATTTTGGCTAAATAGTGTTCTTCTGCAAGAAGCTCGTTTTTTGCAGAAAGAATCTTTGATTTTTCATAATGTTGATAAGCTTGAGCAAAGTTTCCCAACCAATAATAACATTCTCCTATCCAATATTGAAACTGATGATGGTCTTGAAATTGGTTTTGATTTAAAATTTCCAGACTTTTTAATAACCATCCTTTATAAAAATAAAGCAAAATTTTACTTAAGGCAAGGATATTATCATCTATATATTCGCTATGGGGAGAAAAATAAGTATAGGCATTTTCAACAGCGGCTTCGGCTTTAACAAAATCATTATTTAGTAAAGAAAATTGAGCAACATAGATATACGCAAGGCTTTTAAAATTTTCACTGGTTTCTGCAGCAAATATTTCTGCATCAACTAAAGCACTTAAATCTCCTTGTTTATATCTGATAATAAGGTTTTCTAAAGTCGCTGACCATTCCATATATAAGGATAGGTAATGCTTTGGTCTTATACCTCTGCATTTTCCCCCCTTCCAA
>CAZPDM010000118.1:0-8956 GCA_964585305.1 uncultured Planctomycetota bacterium
GTAAGGAAAAATCTGATTTAAGTGTATTTGAGAAGTATTTAGTGAACGTGATTGAAAAAATATTCAAAGGGATTTATTTGATTGACATATATAATTGGTCTATGAATTTATTATTGCAAATGGGATGGACTTTAAATGATGAATCTTTTACATGGTATGTGTCAAACATTTTCCTTTTTACATGGTATATACATTCAGATGAAAAACATCCTTTAGAATCTGCTTCATTAAGTGAGCCGTGTTTTGAAAATAAGTTTGACCAAGAATTTGAAACAATTATTCAAAAAAAGTTGACTAAGGAACAAATTTTTCTGTTAAAGAGTTTTGTATTTTTTACAAATAAATAGTTTTATAAAAAAAATATTTTATCATAAATGAATCAATTTAGCTACAAAAATCTTAAAAAGATGTTTTAGAATTTGTAGAAAGGAAATTTCATGCCTTCTGCAGGGATACATGGATTAACAGGATTAGCTTTTGCAAGTTGTGTAACAAATCCCTATATGAAACTAGGGATGATATTAGGCTCTATGCTTCCAGATGCAGATCTTATTGTTTCAGGACTTGCCTACCTTATAACTAAAGACATCGAAATCGGAAAAAAAATTCACCGTAGTTGGAGTCATAGTTTTATCATTCATAGCATGTTAGGAATCTTAGGAGGGGGAATATTTGGAATATTTCCTTCTGCAGCGCATTTCCTACTAGGGCTAGCTGCAATGATGGTATTCCATTCTATTTTAGATTATTTTTATATTGGATATATGACTATTTCCGATTTAAAAAATAAAGTTGAGCCTGGAATTGCGTTTTTAGCTCCATTTTCTTTTAAAAAATGGGCTTTTTACCCTAAAGTTTTTTCTGATAAAGTGTATAATATATGGATGGCTGCGGATTTTCTTTTCGATCCTATTTTGCCTGGATTTTTTTTATTTTTTTCCTACCAACATCAGACAAATGTGGAAATTTTCACATTTGTTTTTGTGGTAACAATTTTTTTTGCAATTGCATTTTTAGTATTTATTTTTTTGTCAATTTTTTCAGATATAACAGCAGATAATTTTACTATTATAATCCATTATCCCGGGTTATTTTTTCTTTGTTTTATATTGATAGCTCCACTTTTATTTTGGGAAACTTTGCTGCATTTATGATGGCTACTAAAATATTATACAAATTTTATTTTAAAAAAAATGCTTGTTTTATTTCTTTGTTTTTCTATAATAGAAAAGAAAACAATATCGTTAAAAAAAATTATATACCTTAAAAACTGCAGGATATATATTTTATGGATGATATAACTAGTCTAAGCCTTTCTACAAGCCGTCCAGGATGCGATCAATCTTATCCTATCATGTTAGATGTTTGTCATAATATATACCAAAAATTTTTAACTATTTTAAAAGAACGGTGTTCAAATTTAGATATTTCTTACTATATCAATGAGGCAATTGAAATCCTTTCTGTAGAAGTTCAGAAACTTGAAAAAGATGGAGAAATAATATACCCTTTATTATTTCGTATCTTATCAACTCCATTTCTTATAGAATTAGAAAAAATAGGAAAAACACCTTCTTGGCGCAGTCTTATTAAAAATATTCAGCATGTTAAAATAATTACACTTATGCCCTATCGCATCTTCTTTTTCTTCTTTCGTATGGTTTCTCTCATACTTTTTACATTAAAAGTTGAACTTTCTCGCGAGATAAAGCAAGATATTGCAAAAGAATTACTTACTATAATTGTTGAAAGATCCAATTTTTTAAAACATGGAAGTCGTGTTTGCCCATTAAAAGAAATTTTTGCTCATTGCAGAAAAAATGCTTTGCATAGAGATGATGTCTGCCAGTGTACAGTTTCAAAAGGTACGGCAACCCTGGCAATTGAAGCACTCCAAAATAAAAAGCAAGGTAAAACAGTAATGCCTGCCAATCCTATTGCGAAAAATCTTGCAAACACAGTCACGCTTGAAGATGTTCCAGCAGGTAGCAATGTTTTTAGGGCATCAAACAGCAAAGTCTTCCCTCTGTCCAACAGCCAAATGTTTCCTACAAATAGTGATAAAAGTCAGATACTTGTGCAAGCAATAGGAGAAACTTCATTCCATGAGTCTGGTTTTAATGGAGATTTAAGCCAAATTAGTATATGGCAAGTTTTGCAAGTTTTAGGAATTGAAAAATCTACGGGTTGCTTAAAAATAAAAAATAATGATTCTCAAGCAAGAATATACTTTGATTCAGGAATGGTAGTGCATTGCGAATATAAAAATTTAAAAGGAGAGGAAGCCTTTTTGGAATTGGCAAACTATCAAGAAGGACAATTTTCTTTTATATCTCAATTAAAACCTACTCAAACAACGATGGAACATACAATTGAAAACTTACTTTTGCAAATTGCTGCAAAATTAGACTAAGAAAAAAGGCCAATGGCTTATGTTATAAGTCATTGGCCTTTTTTTTAGGAAAAATCACAATAGAGAAAAATTACTCACTCTTAGCAGAAGACAAAACTTTAATATCTTCAGCTTCGTCTTCTCCGCCCTCTTGCCCGTCTGAACCATAGCTGATAATTTCAAATTTAGTTCCAGCACTATTACAACGATAACGATATTCATTTCCCCAAGGATCGTTGGGTATATCATTTTTAAGATAGGCTTCAGACATTCCCTTTTCTGCCTTAGTCAAAACTTTTAGTCCTGCACTAGTAGAGGGATATGTGCTATGTTTGAGTTTATATAAATCCAGGGCTTTACGGAATTCTTCCATTTGAGCTTTAGCGGCAGTTTTGCGGCTATCTGCTAAAAATCCCATAACGCCAACTGTTACAACACTAGCCAATAGGCCAATAATCACAACAACAACCATAACTTCAATCAATGAAAAAGCGCATTGAGTATTTCTCATAGCGTTCTCCTATTAACATAAATAAACTTTTAAGTTAGAAATTGAAATTTCTTTTAAAGACTATCTGTTACTTATGATAATTATAATTTACTCATTTCCATAATTGGTAAAATGATGGCTAATACAATAAAGCCAACAACTACAGAAAGACTGACAATCATCAAAGGCTCTAAAATTGAAGTTACTTTCTGAGCTGTCAATTCGACTTCTTCATCATAAGCAGTTGCAATTTTAGTCAAGATTGAATCCATTTGACCGGTTTTTTCACCAATAGACATCATATAACCAACCATCGGGGGAAAGGCTTTACTTTTACGAAAAGGAGCTGCAATTTCCCCGCCTTCAATAATATTTTTTTCAACCTCGTTTAAGGTTTCCATCATAATTATATTATCTACAATATTGCGTACAATTCGCAAGGCGTCAAGAGCTGGAATACCTGATTGCAATAAAGCTGAAAACGTTACTGCAAATCTTGAAACGGCCTGTTTCTTAAACAAAATCCCTAATATAGGTAAGGAAATACGAAGTAAATCATACCTTCTTTTTCCCCATTTTGTTGCAATAATAGCTTTAAAACCAATGACTAATAAAAAAAATCCCAAAATTAGCAAGAACCACCAATTTTTACAAAAATCTGCAGAAGTAATCAAAATTTGTGTTGGCAATGGCATTTTTTTACCTTGCGCCATTAAGACACCTTGAATTTTAGGAACAACAAACGTCATTAAAAACAAAACAACTCCTGCACCAATAAACATCATAACAATTGGATAAGCTAATGCAGCAGCAACTTTTCCCTGCATTCGATTTTGAGCCTGTAGATAATCTGCAATTTTTTTTAGTACAACGTCCAAGTTACCGGCGGCCTCACCTGCACTGACCATACTAACATAAAGATCACTAAAATATTCGGGGTGGTTACTTAATGCACCAGCAAAGGTTTTGCCGCTGGTAATTTGCTCGCGAATATCTCGATAGGCATTTTGTAAACCTTGATCATCTACTTGTTCAATCAAAGCACTAATAGATTCTCGTAAAGGAATACCTGACTCTAACAAAGTCGCTAACTGACGAGTAATAATAGCAAGATCGCTAAGATTTTTATGAGAAAAAGGATTTAAAGATATTTTTTTCGATTTCTTGCCAGCTTCAATTTCTTTTACTGAGGTTACATGTATTCCTTGAGAACGAAGTTTGTTACGAGCATCTTTTGGGGAATCTGCATCTAAAACCCCTGTTTTAGTTTTTCCGCCTGTACCAATTGCCTTATATTCAAAAATAGGCATATCCTTCTCCTAATGTTTCTTATACTTTAACTTTAGTTTAACTTTTTTAGGCATTTTTGGCAAGAAAGAAAATAAAAAAAAAGGCCTAATAGGCCTTTTTTTTAGAATTACTTTTTATTCATAATAAACACGAGTTGTTTTCATGTACATATAAACATCATACAACTTGAGTTCCATAGTTACGCTGGCAGTACCTTCACGTTCATCAAAATTTTTACCAACTTCATAAGAATTACGAACATATCCACTTGTTTCAGCTTTGATCTCATCACTTTGGGTAACGAAATCACGAACAACAGTTTGAGAATCTAAGCGTAAACCAAGCACACGTTCGAGTAATTTACGTTGTGCATCTAATCTTGCAGCACGTTGTGCTAGCAGACGAGCTTGGCCAATGTTACCGCGAGACATATCCGCAGCACCTTCTCCAGTTTCACGAATTACTTCATCTGCCCAAGCAGGAACACCAGAACGGTTACTTGCTACAACAGTTGTTGAAGGAGCAACTGGGGTAGAAGGTTGGCTATAAGTTGGAGCAACAGATTGATAACTTGGAGAAATAGATTGATTTGGAGCAACAGGTGTTACATTAGGAGTAATAGCATAGTGTTCATGAGTTTCCACTATAGGAGGATTAGAACTACAACCAACTAAAATCGCTAAGCAGCATACGAAAAGTCCATATACTAAATTTTTCATGCGTAATCCTTTCAAACTTCAAAAAATTGAATATCAAAAAATAATGTTACTATAAACATAATTTGTTTTCTTAAAATTTTCAAGAAAAAAACAGTGATATATTTAAAAAAACTAAATCTTTAAAAATTCATTAGAGACGCATTTGAAATGCGTCTCTATTTTAGAGATATTTCTTATTTTTGACGACGATAGGCTGCTTCAATAAGTTCCCATACATGGCCTAGCCAAAGCTCTACATCAGCTTCCACTGTGCCATCGTTATTATTACGGATTGCAGTAATTTTTTGACCACGAACATAATTATCAACTTTGGTTTTAATTGTATCATCTGTGGTGATAAAATCTTGAACAGTTGTTTGAGATTGTAGTCTCAAGCCATAGACTTGTTCTATTAGCAATCTATAGGCATCTACAACCGCAGCGCGTTCTGCCATAAGACGTGCTTGACCAGGATGTTGGATATTCATTGGATAAGCACCGTTTCCAGTAACTTTAACAGTTCGATTTGCCCATTCTGGGACGTAAGGACGAGGAGGAGCAACTGGAGCAACCGGTTGTACTGGTTGCACTGGAGCAACTGGAGTTGGCATAGCACGAATATACTTGCGATCTACAGCTCCACTACCAGTGGCCTTAATAATTTGAGAAGGATAATATTGTTGCATTCCAGAAAATTTTTGTGGAGGAATTCTAGAATTATATTTTCTTGAAATACCTTGCAAACTATTGATTAAAAAATTCATATCTATTTGTGCAGTGACTTCTACAACACCATCTGGTGCATAGCGTGGTTCACCAACAATTTGAGCACCTTGTACGGTTCCATTGAATGCTGCACGAATTTCATCTCTTTCAGTAACGAAATCACGAACGATTGTTCTTGCATCAATACGGACACCTTGAATAACTTCTCCTAAGTTACGATAGGCATCCACAATCGCAGCTCGTTTAGCCATAAGTTTACCTTGGCCAGTTACATAAGACCAATCAAAGGAATTACTTGGATTATAGCTTGGTTCGGGTGTAGGTTGTGGATTATATTGTTGCTGTGGATTATATGGTGGAGGAGGATTATAGCTTGTGTCTGGTGTATAATAATTATCATTTGGCATGGGTTGGGGTGGCAGAGGTTGTGGTTGAGTAGGTTCAGCAATAGCACCAGAGCCTGTGGCACGGAAAATCTTTTGGTTATTGTAATAAGGAATATTATCATGTTTGCGAGGATCACCATGAGTATATTGGTATGTCATTGTACGCATCCAATAAATCAATTGATCCATGTTGATTTCCAGTGTAACTTCACAAGTTCCATCATTATTATATACAACATTACCTACTTGAGTAGCACCTTGAATTAGACCTTCAAATTGGGCTTTGATATTGTCATTTTGTGTAATAAAATCTTTGACAGTTGTACTACCATCAATACGAACACCTTGGATTGTTTCACCTAATTGGCGAAGCGCATCCAATCGGGCAGCACGAGCAGCGGCTGCACTTCTGCCATCTTGAGCCATAACTAAACTCAAACAAGTCAGAATCAGTATAAGTGTAATCGAAAATTTCATAAATGTTCCCCTTATGTTAAAAAAGAGTTAAAAACATTCTCATCAATTCATTTAATCAATTATCTATATCATTAAATGATAAGCAAAATGAATGCCAATATATATTTTTTTAAGAAGTGATTTTATCGAATAAAGATAACTAATTTATCTCTAAAATAAAATCACTTCTTTTAAGTGTACTATTTAGAATAAATAATATGTCTATTTTTTGAGACAGCTTTAAAAAACAATACCTGCATAACCAACAAAATGTTGTGGAGTTCCACGACTTGGATTATGACGCTGTTCAACATCCCAGCTGGTTGTATATTCTAAAAGTTGTCCTTTTACTTTTTGCTTTGCTCGAGCAAAAGCAACTGCAGCCGCGATCGCACCTGAACCACATGAGCTATGATTTTGCATAGCTTCTGGAACAATTTTTTCCGCTTCCAAATTCAAAATAAGATCAATAAGACGGCGATCATTAACATCTTTTACCCATTGTAAAGCAGCATGTCCATATCCGGCTGGAGTAAAACCAAAACTATCTCCATAATGTGTCAAATCTGATGATGCAATGGCAATAACATCCGGGCCAGAAATTTGCGCTACCATCTCGCCAATTTCTACAGCGTCTTCCCAAGGCTCTACCATAATTGGTACAAACTTAGCTTTGGGGAAAAGATGAAGTAAAAAAGGAACTTGAACTTCAATCGAATGTTCATAACGATGTGCATCAGGGTTTTCTTTAAAAAGCAAGGAATTTGAACTTAGAATTTTTTCTGCTAATTCCTGATCTACCATCATCTCTCCCACTGGAGATATCCAAGAACCTTGTCTCCAAAGAGAGGCTTTTTTAGCATCATAAACATGCACTGCACCAAAAATTATAAAAGTAGGATTCGATGTTGTTTGAGCAACAGCTCGATATACTTTACCCGCAGTAGCTCCGGAATATGCCCATCCTGCGTGAGGAACAATTCCTGCAACAACTTTTTCCATGCTAAGCCCTGGAACTAATTCCGGGATACAAGTTTTTAGATCTACTTCGCAATCTTGTGCATTGTCAGGATAAAACATTCCAACTCGGCAGGGCATTCTTTTGGGTAGTTGTGGTTGTGAAGTTTTTTTACTAAACAGACTCATATTTTTTTCTCTTTAGCAAAAAGGCCGTACCACCATCACCAACAGGCAACAATGGTAATATTTGGGATTGACTTAAACATTCAAAATCATTATTCTTTTGAAGAAAAGCAGCTATGAGAGAATGATTTTCTTGAGATTCTAAACTACACGTTGAATATACTATTGTGCCGCCAGGTTTTACAGCTTTAGCCGCCTTTTCAAGCAATTGTCTCTGCACTTGAGCAAGCGATGCAAGACTTTGAGAAGTAAGCCGCCAACGAGCTTCTGGACGCCGTGCAAGAACTGCACTATTTGAACAAGGCGCGTCCAAAATAACCTGGTCAAATTGTGATTCTAAATCTGCTGGCAGATTTCGGCAATCTAAAACTTGAGTAGAAATATGGCTTAATTTTAGTGTTTCAATTGTTTTTTTTAAGATTTCTAAACGCTCTTTTGAAATATCACAAGCCAGCATACTGCCATCCGGTAAAATACGCTCTCCTATTGCAATAGTTTTGCTACCTGGTGCAGCACACATATCCAAAATTTTAGTACCTGGTTGAGGATTAAGAAGTTTAATTACATTTGCTGCAGCAGGACCCATGACCAACCATTTTCCTTCTTCAAATCCAGATAAAATTGAAGAAAAACTTCCTGGTGGTAATTGAATCAAATCATCTTTTATTTGAGCATCAATACCTTGTTGTGTTAAAGTTTCAACAGCTTGGGAAATAGGAATTCTAGGTCTCAAATAAATAGGCATAATGCTATTGCCAGCAATAAGTAACTTTAAACAAGTTTCAGAACCAAACTGTTTTTCCCATGACTTCACAATAAAGTCGGGATAAGAATATGCTATAGCACGATAAACAAGTAAATTTGCTTTGGGATCTGGAAAAACCGGAGATAAAAACTGCCATGATTTTTTAGGACGTATAGGTAAAATATTCGGCGATTCTAAATCAGTTTCTATAGGTTTAATCTCGGCCAAAACTTTACGTAACAAAGCATTTGCATATCCTGCTATTTTTTTATTTCTGTCTTTTTTCAAAAGTTCTACAGATGTATTGATAGCAGCATAAGTTGGAATTTTTTCCATAAACAAAAGTTGATATAAACCAAGATAAATAGAATTTTGGATCACTTCATCTTTGGAATTATGTTTGGAGTAATATTTAAGTATATGTTCTAAGGTTCGATAATGTTTTAGAATGCCATAAACCAGTTCCATAACCAGATGACGATCTCTTATGTCGGTTTCAAAATTAGCAAAACTTTGGTCGAGCAGTTCTTTTTTAAATTTTGGTGAATTTTGACACAAAATTTCTAATGCTAAACGGCGGCTAGCAAGTCCAGAATGAGATGATTGAGCTACTATTGGAGTTTCTCCTAT
>CAZPDM010000119.1:0-8946 GCA_964585305.1 uncultured Planctomycetota bacterium
GCTGCGTCTGGCTGTATCCACCCTATATGTTCAACTGGTGTGTAAAAGTGGAAGTCAACATCCAGGTTAATGATTTCGTGAAACATTTTCTTCTTATTCGACGAAGCCAACATAGAGCCGCCAGTCTTAGTAATATTGACGCAGTCGGTCTGAAGCCATTGTGCTCCTTGTGAACCCGGCTTGTAGTTGTCTTCGACGGTCCACGGTGCTGGACCGGTTCCACGATCAAGGGCACGAAATCCTGACGTATCTGTCTTGGATACATACTCGATGCTAGTGCATGATGGATCACGAAGTGCTATATGTAGCCAAGCGCGTCGTGTAAGATAGCCAACACCACCATCGCTTGGGTTAGTAACGATCGCGACCTGAAGATTGGGCACTGCGGCCTTTCGTTTATAAATTGCTTGTATGATATCAGGATCAGTAAACTGGTTGTTCTCAAAGTAGATCCGTCGTTGAGCACCTTTGATAAGTTCGATTACGCGATCGCGGATTTCAGTTACTTTACTGGTCTTATTCGAGCGAGTAAGTTTTACTTGAGATGGAATATTGTAGCAATATCCTGGAGTTACTCCAGCCATAAACGTATTTTGAGCGGTGGTATTATTATTGATGTTGGCAGCACCCTTCAGTGTCCATTCGGATTTAATGTCGCGTGATGAGAGATGATTATAGAGCCGTTCAGTTGGAACCTTAGCATCTGCAATATCAATGACCTTCTTCCATCGTCTCATCCATTCGTCCTCAATATCTGTGGTAACAGGCCCTTTGATCTCGATTGCCGTATCATGCCAATTAGTATTGCGTGTATGATTAGCAGTATCGAAATACCGCTCGGCCATATTAACCCCGCCGACAATCACAGTACGTTGGCCATTAATCGAAAAAATACCAATTTTCTGATGTTGAGAAGAACCTGTCCAACCTTCGTATCGCTCACGGTAAACACGGCCACGGCCAGATTTCCAATGAGACTTAGGCAAAAGTTTAACATCTATGTCAACTACCGCCTTTGCAAGTTTGTCATGCTCTTCTTTTTGCTCTTCCATCTGGCCCCGCTCTTTCATGTTGGGATACCAAAGGATAATATCAACATCATGTCCGGCCTGAAGAACCGCCGCTATATGGCGTTGTATGGTATTTTCTGGCAGGTTACGAGAGAGAAGACTACCAAGTTTCATATCGGCAGCGATGACCCACCAGGCCAAGCGAACGTATGTATTGGGCGTTCCCTGAGGAGTACTTGCGACTGCTACAAAATTCTCTCGGATGGCAGAGAAGAACTCCTCACCATCCAAAAGAAACTTGATACAATTACCATTACGTATGGGATATGTCATATTTATCTTTATCTCCGATAGAAGAACATAGATGAAAATAATATTATTAACACTAACAAGTCTAATTTATAAAAAGCTATATGTCAAATTTTTTTAATATTTCTACAAATATTATTTTAAAATCTGAAAAGCTTTTGGTATAAATTGATTAGTAACTATTGATCTAAAAATAACAACAAAAGAACGCTTTAAGCGTTCTTTTGTTGTTTTATTTTTTTTAAACCAGAATTATTCTTCTGTTGGAGCAGTACCTGTCGCTTGAACAATAACACGCATACCTTCTACTTTTACTACTTGAATAGGCGTGTTTGCAGGAAGAACAATATTTTCTGTTGTTACATCAATACGACGGTTATCAATTTTTGCAGTTCCACTGGGGCGTAAAAGGGTAATTGCAACACCAGTTTTTCCAACTAATTTGGTGAGTGATTCATCCGCTGCTGTATAACCATCTTCAAGATTTTGGGACGTATTAAGGGAAACTTTTTTTAACCACCATATAATTACAATTGGAACGATGATCATTGTAATCAATAATAGCATAAACCCATAGATTGCAGAGTGGTGAGTAAAAGCAAGCACAATGCTAGTAACAAGAATTGCAGTCCCAATAAATCCAAGAAAACTGCCAGGTAAAAACAGCTCAATAAATAAAATAGCCAATCCAGCAACAAAAATTAAACAGATTAAACTAAAAGGCATGGCATAATCCTCTTATAAGAAAAATATTTTTCAAGTAGAATAAAACTTTTTTAAACGGCACTTACAGTAATTCTATTTCCTTGGACCTCTACTACTGAAACAGCTGTTCCATTTTCCAAAAAATCTCCTTGTGAGATAACATCATAGAAGTTTCCTTCAATTTGGACACGACCAGCCGGTCGTAGAGGGACAACAACCACTCCATTTTTTCCAACAAGATTTTGATAAGAAGGAATCGCAACAGAATATCCATCTTCAACTTTTTGAACGGTTGCAACAGATAATCTTCTTAATGGTGCGCCTTCTGGAAGAAATCTTATAATAATCATAATAGCTAAAATATCAAAACCAAAACTTACAGTAAGTTTAAAAACATTCTGCATTAATTCATCTACTTGTGCCTCAGTTTCAGGAATAACAAATGTCTGAAAAGATAATAAAACTGCTGCAACACAACACAAAATACCTGAAATACCTACGACTCCAAAGCCTGGGATTGCAAAAATTTCAATAGCTAAAAGAGTTAAGCCTACGATAAATAAAATGATTTCCCAAACCGCAGCAGTATCATTAAGCCAGCCACCAACAAAAGCCATTGCTAAAGAAGCAACACCAATAATGCCAGGTAATCCTAAACCAGGTGTCCATAATTCAATAAAAATTCCTAATATACCAATAGCGAAAAAAAACATTCTTACCCAAGGATCGCTTAAAAAACCAACCACTTTATCTTCAGAAGTACTTTTCAGTTCAATGATAGAATACTTGGTATATTCTAATTCTTTTAAAAGACTTTCACGAGTGGGACAAATTGTAGTGCAAAAACGATAAGTTTTTGCTTCTTCTGCCGTGAAATTGGCTAATTTTCCTGCCGGAACAATAATTCCTTTATCGATAACTTGGCCAGGTTCATTTGCTTTCTGTCGCATATTATATAATTCTTCAGCAGTTACAAATACTGGCATTCCACGATCTAATACTTCATGAACTTCTATATTAGGATCTACCATTGCTTCTGCCAAAGCAGCATTATATCCCTGCTGATTTGCGTGTCCACGAAAATGTGCACGCATAGCAGACATAGATTTTTCATCGGCATTTTCCATACCATTTGGAGTTAATATTTTTACCTGAGCAGAGCCAATAGATGCTTGTTTGATCATATAAATTCGCTCACATGCTAAGGCAATTAACGCACCACCACTCCAAGCAAAACCAGTAATATAAGCATACACAGGAACTTTTGATTTTCGAATGGCGTCAATTTGGCGACAAATTTCTAAAGCAGATGTGACCAAGCCTCCTGGAGTATCAATTTCTAAAATAACAGCTTTGGCTTGGGCAATATCTATTCTTTGAAATTTCTTTAAAATTTCTCTTTCCAAAGATTCAAAAATTTCACCCTTTAAAGTAACAATATAAACTTTTTTTTCTTCCTGATTATTTGCTATGTTAGGTTGCTGTGCAGACAAACATATTATTGAAAAAGAAATTAAAAATAAAAGTAAAAATTTTTGCATATCTATTTCCTTAAAAATTAGGATTCTACTTTAGAAAATGTTGGCTGGGAACTTCTCTTAGATGGTGCGAAATGTAGATAATAAAATAATCGAAACCAACAGTAAAATTTTTTTATGCATTATAAACCTTTATTATCAATATAACATATTGCAACAAAAATAGATATATATTATATATATAATACCAAACTAAAAAAATTTGTCAAGATATTTTATTTTTTCAAGATTTTTATAAAAAATATATCAAAAATATCTTGACATTTTCCTTTATTTTCTGCAATGTAGTATATATACATAAGTAGTTGACAATTTCAAGCTGGCTAGTAAGTTACGCACATAATGTAAATGTCATTTTTTGTTTTTGATTTTTTAAGTGATTAAGGAGAGTACTGTTATGGCAATTGAAAACCGTATTGGTAAGGTAAAAAACAATAAAAAAGGATTTTTATTAGATTTTAATAAGGATAAAATTGTTGCTGCAATTTTACAAGCTGCTGAAGAAGTGGGTGGGCTAAGTAAGAATATAGATCCAGATTCGATTTATATTCGCTTTGCAAATGATACTGATGAGGTAATTGCACAAGCTCTTACGGAAGATGTGATATTATGTTTGAATATGCAAAGACAATATCGTTCTCCGCATCAGGCTCCCACATTAGAAGAAATACATGATTTAGTCATTGATATTTTACAAGATAGAGGTTTTGTCAGCGTTTCATCTTCTTATAGTATCTACCGTGAAGGCAAACGAGCAATCCGCATGGGATGGTTAAATGAGGAAGATTTTGCTGGAAATGGTTATCCAAAAGATATTTTAGAAAAACGACAAAAATGGTGTGCTAAATTAGGAATTAGCACAATCGAAGATTTGAATCAAAAAATTAAAGAAGGACATTTTTCTGAAATCGTAAAAGCTGATGGTGAACGCTATGAAAAAGAGCTGGAGCAAGCTGTTAATAAGTTTGAACGAAAATCTCAGAAAGAAAAATTGCGGATGATGATCATTGCTGGCCCTTCTTCTTCCGGTAAGACAACCACATGCAAAAAACTTTGCAATTATCTCATGGCAAAAGGCCACCAATTTAAAATGTTGGCGGTAGATAATTATTTCTTTTCAACTGCTGAATATCCTAGAGATTGGTTTGGTGATATGGATTATGAATTGCCAGAATCCATCGATTTACAAAGATTAAATGATGATTTACAAAAATTGATGGCAGGAGAAGCGATTTATCCTCCTCTTTATGATTTCAAAACTGGGCTGCGTACAGAAAGTAAAGAGCCATTTCAACTTAAAAAAGACGAAATTCTCTTATTAGATTGTTTACATGGTTTATATCCACCTACAACCTCTTCTATTGAAGAAAAGTATAAATTCAAAGTTTACATTGAAACTTACCCTGGTATTACAACAAATGATGGAAGAATGATTAAATTCAGTGATATTCGAGTATTACGACGAATGTGTCGTGATGTTAGAGAGCGTGGGTATGCAGTTCAATATACATTGGAACATTGGGCAAATGTCCGTAAAGGAGAATTTAAAGGTATTATTCCTTTCTATCGAACTGCTGATGCTGTTGTAAATGGAAGTCTTCTTTATGAGCTGCCATCTTTAAAGCATTACCTGATGACCCATTGCCAATCTCCATTTGGAGACAGCATTATGCAAAGTTATAAAGAACGTGGTCGTATGGATGTTTATCGACGTGGGAGTCGTGTAAAGAAATTGCTAGATATGGTAATTCAACCAACAGATGCTGAAATTTCGTCAATTCCTGCAAATAATATGGTACGAGAATTTATTGGCGGATATAAAGCATAAGTTATTTTTAAATTTATTTTGTCCTATTTCTTATTAAAATGAAGATGCAAGCATCTTCATTTTATCTTTTCTTAAAAAATTTTTCTTTACTTAAAAAAGAAAGGGACAAAATGAACGAAATTTTAATAAGAGAAATGCCTGCAACAGAAAGACCGCGAGAAAAAGTTATACAACACGGAGTAGAGACTCTTTCAGATGGCGAGCTTTTGGCAATTTTATTAGGTAATGGAGGAGGGAAAGGACGAAGTGCCTTAACGTTAGCAAATATTTTACTAAACAAATTCGGAAATTTGCGTCAACTATCTACTCGAACATTAAGAGAACTTCGTACAATAAAGGGAATTGGGTTAGTAAAAGCAATTGAAATTAAAGCGTGCTTGGAAATTGCGCGACGTTTCCAGCAAATTTCTTTGCTTCCTGGAGAATTGCTGCAAGGAAGCCATCAAGTATTTTGTTACTACCATGAGCGACTAAGGGATCAAAAAAAAGAAAGATTTTTTGTTGTGCTTTTAGATTGTAAGCATCGTATTATTCGAGAAGAATTAGTTTCTGTAGGCAGTTTAAATCTTTCTATAGTACATCCTAGAGAAGTTTTTTTATCTGCAATACGTGAATCCGCAGAAAGTATGATCCTAGTTCACAATCATCCTTCAGGGGATCCTACTCCTAGTCCAGAAGATATTGAAGTTACACGTAGGCTTATAGAAGTTGGACAATTAGTAGGCATTGAAGTTTTAGATCACATTATTGTAGGAAATGGACGTTATGTAAGTTTTGCGGAACAAAAATTACTTCGATAAAATCATTTAACATCAAAATAAGATATTTCTAGCTTGATTTTTTATAGAAAATATGGAAAATTGGAAATAATATAAATATAAGAAGAAAATATTTGTTTCGGCCTTTAATTGTACTCAATAAAGGTTAAGCAACAAAGTATTTTCCGTTAAAAATATAGGAAAATATTTGTTTCGGCCTTTGATTGTAATCAATCAAAGGTTAAGCAACAAAGTATTTTCCGTTAAAAATTATGTGTAGATTTTTAATTAAGTTGCTATAGCAGCAAAGGAATTGTTATGGCAGTAAAAAATAACAAAAAAGAACTTAATATTAAACAGATTGTTGATTATATCAAATTTGGCCTTCTTCTCATAATATTATATATGGGATTTTGGTTATGGAGAAGTTATGATTATATTATGATTCCTCTTAATAATCAACAGATGGCTCCTACGTTTGCCCCAAAAGAATTTCATGTAGGCTATCGCTATCGCGATTGGAAAGAAATACGCTACGATCATTTTGTATACTATGATTTTCCTATAAAAAAAGATATTAAAAGACGCGAAAGTTTATTTTTTGGCCGCGTAATAGGTTTACCAGGAGATAGGATTCATTTTCAAGATGGACGTTGTTATCGTAATGGACAACCTTTAGAAGAAAGGTATATTACTAATCCTAATCAAAATACAGAAAATTATGCTGAAATTATTGTCCCTCGCGATTCAATTTATTTGCTTATAGATAATCGTTCGAGTTGGGCAAGAGAAATACAAAATCTTGACAGTCGTTTTACAGGGCCACTTCCAATTCATACAATCATTGGTCATATTCTACCCAATTGACACAGGAGGCATTATGCAATTACCCAGATTTAAATTTACCTGGCTTTCAACAGTAGAAATGATGATTGTCATAGTTTTAGTTCCAATTGTTTGGAAAACGTGGACTAAAACTATTTCAAATATGAAATATTATCTTGAATTGGAAAAAATGCTAGGTTATGTTGCGGTAAGCCAAGAAATGGAAATAGAAGGTTCTTTAAAAAAACTTGAAAAATATCGAGCAGATGATCCTACTGTACTTATGTATCGCGCACAGGCTTTAATCAAAGAAAATAAATTTAACGAAGCAAGAGAAGTTTATAAAACAATTAGTGGAACAACTTTTGAATATATGCCAATCTCTAAAATTGGGATGGTTGTTTGCGATCTTTATGAACTTGATTATGATAATAATGCAGTTTCTGCTATGGCTAAGTTAAATGAATTAGAAAAAAAAGCCCAATCTATTTATGAAGAAAATAAAGATTTTGCAGAAACATCTATTTTATTAGGACAAATTTTTTTTAAAAAATTTCTTTTAAGTCAAAAAAATTCCTCTATAGACACCATAGCATTAGAACAAGCACGTCAAAAATTTACTCAAGTTTTGCTTAAAAATCAAGAAATCTTTGCTACAAACGACCCCGACGCAGATTATCTAGAACGCTTTGAACGTTGTACTCCACCTTCTACCGATGCTTGTCTTTCTTTATATACAGGTCTTGCCAATATTTATTATCTTAAGGCTAAACAGATATTAGACAAATATAAAAGTGTTGGTATTACCAATTCTAAAGAATCCCAAGAAATTGTTTCCAACTTTAAATTGGCTATTCAATATCTGCGTTCTGCTATATTCTTACGTCCTAGTAAACATAATTATTGCCAAAGTATTGGAAACTTATATGAAACTTTACTTAGCTATCCAGGAATAGAGACATCCGAACGATTAAAACTTATAGCAAGCGCAGAGCAATATATAAAAGAAATCGAAAATTATAAAACATATTTAAATCGAGCTAGTTTAAATAATCGTATGGAAAATGAAAATTTAAACGCAGGATTTTTTCAATTAAATTATGGAATGGGAGTATCGTTTTTTTATATGGGAGATTGGAATAACGCAGGAGAATGCTTTAGTAAAGCGTTATATAATAACCCTAATACTGCACATATTCACCATGCTTTAATGCAAGTTCGCCTTGCTAAGATTGACAGAGATTTTTTAGAGGCAAATAACTTTATAAGTTTTAATGATACTGGCAGAACAATAGAATTTTTTGAAAAAGCTGTAGCAGGTTTACCAAAAGGACAAAAATTAACAACTTCTCAATTTGTTAATTTAAATAATTATGCGGTGCTTTTATTCCTACAAGGAATAGCTAATCATACTCCAAATGATCTAAAAAATGGATATGCAATTTTGGAAAGTTATTTATCCTGGTTACCAGAAAATTATTTGAATGCAGGTGTTCAGGAAGATCCAATTTTGCCTAAGCAATTGGCCAGGCATAATCTTTATCTTATTGCAAAAAAAATTGATCGTCAAAAGGCTGCAAAAATGGAAAGCCTTCTTCTTCATCGTTTAGATAAGAAAGAAAAATAGGAAAAAAATATGCGTTGCATTAAATGTCGCAAAGAAACATCAAGTGCAGAATTATTCTGCCGTCATTGCGGAACCAGGCTAGATTTAAATTACGATCAAGTTACTAAACAGCTTGAAAAAGAAATCATTGAAGAACGCAAAGAAGAAACAGAAGCATTTTTCCGCTGGCTTATGTTTATACTAATTTTTGCCTGGTTAGCAGGAGTATTTTTTAATCAGATATGGAACCATCCACCCAGCCCTTCTGTAAGTACTGCCTATATTCCTAATGTTGAAATTCCAAGCCAAACAACAGAAATTCAAAAACCACTTGTTATTCCAAACGAGTAATAGAAAATAGTTGAGT
>CAZPDM010000120.1:0-8474 GCA_964585305.1 uncultured Planctomycetota bacterium
ATTTTTCTTGACAATTTTATTTTTTTGTGTTATAAATTCAATAAATAAATTTTTATCGATATAAAATTATCGATAAAAATTTATTTAAAAAAAGGAGGAGCTATGAAAACAGAAAATACAGAAAACGGTAGCAACGATAACAATAAAGAACCCAAGCTAAAAGCTATTCCAGAACCCTCTCTTAGAAGATTGCCCATATATCACCATTATTTAAAAAGAATAGATGAAGAAGGTGTAATTTCTATATCATGTACAACTATGGCTAATGATTTACACCTGGAGCCTATCCAAATTAGAAAAGATATTGCTATCACTGGAGTGGTAGGAAAACCACAAATTGGATATAACGTCAAGCAATTGATTCAAGGAATCGAAAATTTTTTAGGTTGGAATAATACTACTGATGCCTTTCTTGTTGGTGTGGGTGGTCTCGGTTCTGCACTATTAGGATACAAAGGATTTGAAGTATATGGCTTAAATATCCTTGCTGGTTTTGACATCGATCCTTCTAAAGTAAATACAGAAATACATGAAAAAAGAATATATCATATTGAAAAATTACCTCAGCTTATTAAAAGGATGAAAATAAAAATAGGGATTATTACTGTTCCGGCGATATATGCACAAGAAATTGCAGATATTATGATTGAAGCAGGAATAAAAGCCTTATGGAATTTTTCACCGATAAAAATCGTTACCACTGGGGATACTATAATTCTAAATGAGAATCTTGCAGCATCATTGGCTGTACTTGCTAAAAAATTGCAAGGCCACAATACTGTAAATTAGAAATTTATAGAAAGAGATTGAACTATGAGTACAGATACTGCTCAAAGAAATTTTGAAAAGGTATGTGAGATTTTGGAGAGGAATGGAAATAGCCCTTCAAGACTTATACCAATTCTTCAGGAAATTCAAGAAGAATATAGATATTTACCTGAAGAAATTATGACTTTTGTTGCGACATCGCTTGGGATTCCCCCTGCAAGAGTTTTTGGAGTTGCGACATTCTTTTCTCATTTTGCCTTAAAGCCTAAAGGAAAATATCTGATCAGAATATGCGATGGAACTGCCTGTCATGTAAAAAAATCTACAGATATACTTGATGCTATCAGAAGAAAATTATCTTTAACCGAGCAAAATAATACAACGCCTAATATGCTATTTACACTTGAGACTGTATCATGTCTTGGAGCATGTGGATTAGCACCAGCAGTAGTAATAAATGAAGATGTACATGGACTTATGACTCCAGCAAAAACACTTGCATTGATAGATGAGATATTGAAAAAGGAGGCTACAATATGATAAACATTGAACTTTTGAAGATCGCAGAAGAATATAATAAAAAAATAACTTTGAAAACAAAAAGAATAATCATTTGTGCGGGTACAGGCTGTGTTGCGAATGGTTCATTAAAAGTTCATGCAGAATTTGTAAAGCAAATTGCAGAAAAGGGACTTGATGTTGTTGTTGAGTTGAAAGAAGAAAAGCCTGGCGTTTATGTATCAAAAAGTGGTTGCCAAGGCTTTTGTCAAATGGGTCCGCTAGTAACAATGCTTCCAGAAAATATATTATATACAAAAGTTAAAGCTGAAGATGTAAAAGAAATTGTTGAGAAAACGATTCTAGCTGGTGAAGTTGTAGAAAGATTGCTCTATAAAGATCCTACTACTGGAAAATTCTGTAAAAACACAGAGGAAATCAATTTTTATAAAAAGCAATATAGATTTATTTTAAAACAATGCGGAACAATAGATCCAGAAGATATATCTGAATATATAGCTGAATCTGGGTATAAATCTGCTGAAAAAGCTGCGCTTAATATGACTGATAAAGAAATTTGTGATGAGATATTAAAATCAGGCTTACGTGGACGCGGCGGTGGTGGATTCCCAACCGGGAAAAAATGGGAAATGGCAAGACAGCAACCTAAAGGAAAAAAATATATTATATGCAATGGCGATGAAGGAGATCCCGGTGCTTTTATGAACAGAAGTGTCATGGAAGGAAATCCTCATAGCGTAATAGAAGGAATGATTATTGGTGCTCTTGCGATTGGAGCGGATGAAGGATATGTATATGTAAGAACAGAATATCCTTTAGCAGTAAAAAGAATGCGAAAAGCTGTTATAGATGCAGAAAGAATTGGCATTCTTGGAAATAACATCTTCAACTCAGGAAAAAATGTAAAACTTAGTGTTATGGAAGGTGCTGGAGCATTTGTATGCGGAGAAGAGACAGCACTAATGGCGTCCATCGAAGGAAAACGAGGAATGCCTACTCCCAAGCCACCATTTCCGGTTCAAAGTGGTTTATTAGAAAAACCTACAGTAATTAACAATGTAGAAACTTTTGCAAATATTCCTCTTATTTTAAGAATAGGTGCAGATGAATTTAGAAAAATAGGAACTCCAGGATCTCCAGGAACAAAAACTTTTGCGGTTACTGGACACATGGCTAATACTGGGCTTATTGAAGTACCATTTGGGACTACGCTTCGAAGTATTATAAATGATATTGCCGGAGGAGTTACAAAAGAAGATGGCAGTCTATGGCCGGACGGATTTAAAACAGTACAAATTGGCGGACCATCTGGTGGTTGCCTTACTCCAGAACACTTAGATATGCCATTGGACTTTGACTCTTTGAAAAAAGTCGGAGCTATGGTTGGTTCTGGGGGATTAGTAGTAATGAACAAAAATACTTGCATGGTAAGAATAGCTAAATTCTTTATGCAATTCATACAAAATGAATCCTGCGGCAAATGTGTGCTTTGCCGAGAAGGAACAAAGCAAATGTTAGCCATGCTTACTGATATTACAGAAGGTAAGGCGAATGAAGAAACATTGGCTTTATTGCAAAGAGTAGCAAATGCAGTCCAAAAAGCCTCTCTTTGCGGATTAGGAAAAACTGCGCCGAATCCAGTTCATTCTACATTAAGATATTTTAAAGATGAATATGATGCACATATTAAAGATAAGAAATGTCCTACTGGAGAATGTAAACATCTTACATCAATAACTATTCTGCCAGAATTGTGTAAAGGATGCACTGCTTGCGCAAAGAAATGTCCTGTAGGAGCTATAACAGGCGAACGTCAAAAACCACATGTTATTGATCAAAAGAAATGTATAAAATGTGGTATATGCATAGAAACATGCAAATTTAAAGCGGTAAGGAGATAGTTTCATGGCGACAACTATGACTGTAACTGTGGATGGAAAAGAAATAGCTGTAAATGGGGAAAAAAATTTATTAGAAGTTATTCGAAAAGCTAAAATTGATTTACCCACATTTTGTTATCATTCGGAACTTAGCGTTTATGGTGCTTGCAGATTATGCATGGTCAATGTAGAAGGACGTGGGCTTCAACCGGCATGTTCTACACCTCCAGAAAATGGAATGGTTATTATAACCAACAATAGTGAAATACGTGAACTCCGTCAAACAATTGTAGAACTTCTTTTAGCAAATGAAGGCCATGATTGTCCTACATGCGGTAAAAATGGTAGTTGCCAATTGCAATTATTAGCTAAAAAAGTAGGACTAAAAAAAGTAAGTTTCCATAAAACTGGTCATAAGCAAGAAACAGATGATAGTACGCCATCTTTATTACGTAATCCTGATAAGTGTATTCTTTGTGGCGATTGTGTTAGAATGTGTTCGGAAGTTCAAGGAATTGGTGCTATAGATTTTGCTTTTAGAGGATCTAAAGCAGCTGTTTTACCTAGCTTTGGAAAAAATCTTGCTAGTGTAGAATGTGTATATTGTGGTCAATGCGCCAGAGTATGCCCTACTGGTGCAATTACTCCTAAACCTGAAATTGCAGATGTATGGAAAGCTATAGAAGATAAAAATAAATTTGTTATTGCACAAATAGCTCCTGCAGTACGCATTGCTCTTGGGGAAGAATTTAATCTTGAACCTGGCGTAAGCACAACAGGACAAATTGTATCCGCGCTTAAACTTATGGGATTTGATATGGTTTATGATACTTCTTTCTCTGCTGATCTCACAGTTATAGAAGAAGGGAATGAGCTTATCAATAGATTGCAACGTGGAGAAAGACTTCCGCTTTTTACATCATGCTGTCCAGCTTGGGTAAAATATGCAGAACAATATTATCCTGATTTGACAGATAACCTTTCAACATGCAAATCGCCTCAACAAATGTTTGGCTCTTTAGCAAAAGAAATTCTCCCAGAAAAAAATAAAGTTGAGAAGAAAAATATAGTTGTTGTTTCAATTATGCCATGCACAGCAAAAAAATATGAATCAAGACGAGCAGAATTTGCTAAAGATGGTATTAAAGAAGTTGACTATGTTTTAACAACTCAAGAATTGGCTTCAATGATAGGAGAAGCTGGAATTCAATTTAGAAATCTTGAACCGTCTTCTTTTGATATGCCTTTTGGTTTTAAAACAGGAGCCGGAGTAATTTTTGGAAATTCTGGCGGAGTTTCTGAAGCTGTAGTAAGATATGCTTCTGAAAAACTTAGTGGAGTTCGTAGTGAAAATTATGAATATAAACAAGTTAGAGGTGAAGCAGGCTTACGAGAAGCAGAAGTAGAAATAGGAAATCTTGTATTAAAATTGGCGGTTGTCAGCGGATTAAAAAACGCCAAGAACTTGATAGAAAAAGTTAAAAAGGGTGAAGCAAAATATGATGTTATAGAAGTTATGGCTTGCCCAGGAGGTTGCATTGGCGGAGCAGGGCAACCAGTATATAAAGAACCTACAGTTCGTTCTAAACGAACTAAAGGTCTTTATGATAATGAAAAAATGCTTCAGCTTCATAAAGCACAAGAAAATCCTTATGTCATGGAATTGTATAAAACGATATTTGGAGATGAAGATACAGGAAATCATAAAGCACATGAATTGCTTCATACCCATTATAGAAGTCATAAGCGTATTGTTAAAGAGAGTTTTGATATAAATGCTAAGGGAAAGACAATTGAGCTAGAAGTAACAGTTTGCTTTGGTACAAGCTGTTTCTTAAAAGGTGCTCAAAAAATTATGAAAGATGTCTTAGACTATTTAGATAGAAACGAACTCAATGGAAAAGTTTCTGTAAAAGCCTCCTTTTGCTTTGAAAAATGTGGAAGAGGTCCTGTGGTAAATGTTGGTGGAACTATTATTGAAAAGTGTACATCGGAAAAAGCGATTGAAGAAATTAAGAAAAAAATTACAAAGTAAAAAAAAATATCTGAAAAAAAGAATAAAATATTTTAAACTTTCTCTAATAAATTCCTCCTCCAACCACAGGAATTATAAATAGTTGTCCAATATATAGATTCTTTTATAGTTCTTATAAAAATCGCCAATCAATATAAGAATTATTATTTTTAATATTGTTGATTTAAATATAGACATCCTGTGGCTTTTTTGCCAAAGATGTCTATATTTTTTATATTCCTTTTAGAAAGAAAAATTATGAGCAATCGGCTAAATTCCTCGTATCCTCAAAAAGAAAAACATATTGTTTATACGCTTACTGCAAGATGCCGCGATTGTTATAGGTGTTTAAAGGTATGTCCTGTTAAAGCAATCAAAATGAGAAATGGGCAGGCTTATGTTGATGAGGACAGATGTATATCTTGTGGAACATGTGTAAGAGAATGCCCACAAAAAGCTAAGACATATACAAGTGGAATTCAAGAAGCAATGGTTGCCTTGCAAGAATCTTCTATGCCTGTTGTAAGTCTTGCTCCTTCATATAGAGTTTTTTTTCCAGGATGGCAAAGACTAAGATTTATTGCGTCTTTACGTATGCTAGGCTTTAAAAGAATAGAAGAAACTTCGATAACAGCACCTATAGTGGCCCAAGAAAGCATAAAAAATGCTGCACAAAGAGAAGGAAAAACAAGTATCTGCACATCTTGTCCAGCAACAGTTAATTATATAGAAAAATATATGCCACATTTGGCAGAAAATATGCTTTCTATTACTTCTCCCATGATTGCTCATGCGAGATTGATAAAATCAAAGTTTAAAGAAGATTCTCGTGTGGTTTTTATTGGGCCATGTATTGCGAAAAAATTTGAGAGTATTCGTTCAGAATATTATGGAATTGTAGATGCAGTATTAACATTTGAAGAAGCGTTAAAATGGTTAGAAGATGAAAATATTGACATAAAAAACTGTGAAGAATCTGGTTTGGATGCTGAAGCACGAGGGGATGCATCATTTTTTCCTTTATCTGGAGGAACATTTAAAACGGCAGGAATTGATACAATTGGATTCGATGGGAATTATATGCCAGTGGATGGTGCCGATAGAGTTATTGACATTTTATCCTCAGAAAATTTAGGAAATATTTTATTAGAACCTTTATTTTGTACAGGAGGGTGCATCAATGGACCTGGGATTAGAAGTGAAACAAATCTTTTTGAGCGACGCAAACTTATTATAAAGAAAAATGATCCACCTTCTCATATCAATACTCATAATTCTCATATAGATATTGTTTCTGAATCTTCTCAAGATACTGATACTCAATATGTTTTTCGTCCTGAATATACAAGTAGTAAAGCGTTTATTCATCCTCAACATACAGAGGAAGAAATAAAAGCTGTTCTTGAACTTACAGGAAAAAATAGCGACGAAGATATGATCAATTGTGGAGCTTGTGGCTATAGAGGATGTCGTGAAAAAGCAATTGCTGTATTAGAAGGTATGGCAGAATCGGAAATGTGCTTGCCATATATGCGAAGGCTTGCAGAACAAAGAACCGATCGGATTATTGAAACCAGCCCGAATGGCATTGTGGTATTGGATCGCGATTTAAAAATAATAAAAATGAACCCTGCTTTTAAAAAGTTTTTTTCTGTTACAGATTCTTTTATTGGATCTGATATTTCTATTATTATAGATCCGGCTCCTTTTGAAAAATTGGCCTCTGGTGTAGCTGAAAAAGTTGATATTACAGAAAATCATATTGGCCATAATATTACTTGTCATGAACTTTTTTACCCTCTCAAACAAGATAAACAATATGTAGGAATTTTTGTTGATATAACAGCATCTCAAATAGACAAAAGTAAGATAAAGAAAATAAAAGAACAGGCGGCCAATCAAGCAAAAGAATTATTAGAACGGCAAATACGTATGGCACAGGAAATTGCTTGGCAATTGGGAGAGAACTCTGCAAAAACAGAAGCATTGGTACGAAAATTGACTGATGTCGCTGAAAACGGAGAGTAATATGATAGACTTAGAAATCGAAAATAATGTTTACATGCACGTAGATATTATGAGTGCGCAAAAACCTAAACGAGGTCATAAAATATGCGGAGATTTGATAGTACAAGACAGGACAGCAGAAGCCTCAACAGTAGCAATATTCGATGGTATAGGTTCTGGAGCAAAAGCAAATATATCTGCGACACTAAATGCTTCAATGTTAATCGAAATGATTAGAAATGGATTTACTCTTCGAGAAGCAGGGGAAAAAATGGCTGCATATATGCACGCAGCAAGAGAAAGTAACATTCCTTTTGCATCATTTGTTGTAGCAAGAATATTAAATGATGGACATGCAACAATATTGACATACGAAATGCCAGCACCTATTTTCATACAACCTAATATAGCATATCCTGCTGAACAAAGATTTTTTACTATGGGGGGTGAAGTAGTCGGAGAATCTCATTTAGCTATTCAACCGGGATATGCAATTATGATTGCAAGCGATGGAGTCTCCCAAGCAGGAATGGGGGTAAGCAATTCGATGGGGTGGACAATTAAACAAGCGGCTACCTATATATCTAGCCAAATAAAAATAGGAAAAGATTTTGAAGATATTCCTCATGCAGTTCTTCAGACAGTTCAAAAACTAGACGGAGGACATTATGCTGATGATACTACAGCAATCCTTCTTACGGCTAGAAAAGGAAGAATAATAAATATTATGACAGGCCCTGCTTCTGATAAAAGCAAAGATTATGAAATGGTGCGACAATTTTTAGATTCTCCTGGAATAAAAATTGTTTGTGGTTCAACAACTACGGATATTGTTGCTCGTTATAGTGGAAAAAAAGTAGAAACATCTCATTTAACAGGAAGTTATATTAACCCTCCTCAGTATTATATTGATGGCATTGCTATAGCTACAGAAGGTGCATTTTCTTTAAACCAGCTATATAATATTCTCGATTATGATGATTCTATGTATGATAAAGATTCCTGCGTTTCAGAAATGGCCTTGTTAATTAAGGCTGTAGATAAAGTTGTCTTCTGGCTTGGTGGTGCAGATAATCTTGGGCATCAGGGAATTGTCTTTACACAATTAGGATTATTCCCCCGTAAAAAGATTATCCCTTTTATTGAAGAAAAACTAAGAAAAATGGGAAAACTTGTTGTGCGAAAAGAATTTTAGCTATATAAAATAAAAAAAAAAGCAAGATAAAATAAAATCTTGCTTTTTTTTGTAAAAAATCTTTATTTTCAATTATTTTTAACGGAAAATA
>CAZPDM010000121.1:0-8365 GCA_964585305.1 uncultured Planctomycetota bacterium
CTTTAGCAATTCTATTTGTATGCTTATTCATGATTATCCGCCAAATTTATTAAATCTCCATCCTATTTTCTCTCTCTAATCGAGAGAGAAAATATCTTAGGCCGCAAAGATGTAAAAAATGCTTTGCGTAATCGTAATAATCGTTATATAATCATTAAAAAACAAAATAAAAAAAAACATATTTTAAAATACATTATATTTAATGTAATAATGTAATATAATTAGAATAATTGGAGAAAAAATATGAATCTCCTTCCAAAATCAATTAACTATCATCTTATACATGCTTGCAATTTTAATTGCAAACATTGTTTCGCTAAAAATTATGACTACCCTATCGGAAGTAGCCCGATGCTCTCTTTAGAACACATGAATGAAATTATTGAAAAAATCGCTAAAAGCCCAGCACCTGAAGAATACTACCAACGCAAACTTACATTTACGGGTGGCGAACCTGTTTTATGTAGCTATCTTCCAAACATCATTGATTATGCAAGAAAATGTGGATTGGTTACGATGTTAGTTACAAATGGCTCTCTTTTGAATAAGGAATATCTTGAAAAGTTAAAAAGTTTAAACTGGTTAGCATTGAGTATAGATAGTTTTGATATTTGTACTTTAAAAAAAATTGGGAGAAATGATAAACAAGGAAAAACATATTTGGAAAAATATATCCAAATTGCAAATATCGCACATGATTTAGGAATTCGGCTCAAAATTAATACAGTTGTAAATGCTTACAATTATCACGAAGATATGACCTCTTTAATTACTAAAATTAATCCCGAACGATGGAAAATTTTACAAGCCATTTGTGTTACTGGCCAAAATGATGACTATGTTGCTGATTTTTCAATTGATAGCGAGAAATTTAATTCTTTTATTTCAAGGCAAAAAGAAAATTTATCTAAATGTCACAACAATATAATCATAGTACCAGAATCAGAAGAGGATATACGAGGAACCTATGCAATGATCGATCCTTGTGGAAGATTTTTTGATAATGTCGAAGGGAAATATTGCTTTAGTCAGCCAATCCTAGATGTCGGATGTGAAATTGCTTTTAATCAAATAACCTTTAACTACAAAAAATTTGAAAAACGTGGTGGAGATTACCAATTTTAAAATAGAAAGGAATCAGAAATGATCTTAGTTAATTTTATTACGCTTTCTGGGCTTTCTGGAGCAGGAAAGGATACTATAGGGAATTTAATAATTTCTAAATATAAGTTTAAAAAGATTGCAATTGCAGATCCTCTAAAGAAAATGGTGCAAGATAAATATGGACTATCTTATGAACAGCTCTGGGGAGAATTTCGAAATACAATTGACGATAGATACAATAAATCTCCCCGCCAAATATATCAAGAAGAAGGAGATCTTTTAAGAAAAAAAGATCCGTTAGCATTGATCAAATTGTGGGAACAAGATTTTTTACATAAATTACAAAATCAAGAACATATTATTTGTACTGATGTACGAACTATCCAAGAACTTGAAACTGCAAAAAAATGGAATGCTTTATGCATCTTACTCAAGCGAAAAACATCAGGTGCACCAGGAATTTTAGGCCAACATTGCACAGAAGTTAATTTAGTATCTCAAGAAAAATTATTTGATTGTATAATTGAAAATAACTCAAGTGTAGAAGATGCACTAAAAAAAATAGAAGAACAAATTTTCTTATAGTTGAAAAACTTACAAAATATTCGCTCCAGCCTGAGGTCGCCTGAAGGCTGGGGATGAATGTAGGATTTATTATTTTTTATTGCAAAAAACTACAAAAATTTCGAAAGGTTTCTTTTATGCACATTCTTAAGGTAATTCATGGATATCCTCCTTTATATAATGCGGGTTCAGAGGTGTATAGCCGATCTATTTGCGAAGAACTGGCACATTCTCATCAAGTTAGTGTTTTCACTCGAGAAGAAGATTGGTTTTCTCCGGAGTTCTCAATTCGTTGTGAAAAAGTTTCTCCAAATTTAAGCAAATATCTAGTAAACATTCCACGAGGAAAAGATGGTTACTGCCATCGTAAACTGGATAAAAATTTTGAAAGATTATTAGATAGCATTAGGCCAGATATAGCACATATTGGACATCTCAATCATTTATCTACTGGCATTGTACATGAACTCTATCAAAGGAAATTTCCAATTGTTTATACATTGCATGATTTTTGGCTAATGTGTCCTCGTGGACAATTTTTGCAAACAAATTTTGGGGAAGAAAATTTCTATCGTCTTTGTCATAAACAAGAATCTATTGAGTGTGCCAAGAATTGCTATGCAGCATATTTCTCAGGTATACAAAAAAACAGAGATACTGAAATAGAATATTGGAGTAGATGGATTGATCTACGAATGCAAGAAGCAAAAAAAATTGTTGAAAAAACAGACTTGTTTTTAGCTCCGTCTCAATATTTGCTACAACGTTTTTTGAATGATTTTGAAATACCTCAAACAAAAATAAAATTTCTCGACTATGGATTTCCTTTAGAATATTTAACTCCAATTCCTGATAGATTGAAAACACCAAAAAGCTCGTTTACTTTTGGATATATCGGAACTCATATTCCAGCAAAAGGTGTTAACATTTTAATACAAGCCTTTGCAAATTTATCTGGTAAATGTGAGCTTATTATTTGGGGACGAGCCAATAATAATACAGAAGCATTAAAAAAATTAGCCAGTTCCTTAGAGGACAAAAATAAAAAGATTATCTGGAAAGACGAATATGACAATAAAAAAATCATGCAAGAAGTTTTTCCCAATATAGATATTTTGGTAGTGCCTTCTATTTGGGGAGAAAATTCTCCTCTTGTTATTCATGAAGCACAAGCGGCTAGAATCCCTGTTATTACTGCAAATTACGGAGGAATGAAGGAATATGTCCAGCATAATGTTAATGGATTATTATTCGAACATCGCAATAAAGATGATTTACAAAGAAAAATGCAATACGCTTTAGAACATCCACAAGAAATGAAACAATTAGGACAACGTGGGTATTTATATTCTCAAGATGGAAATATTCCTAGCATTCAAGAACATTGTCAGAAATTGACAGAAATTTATCAAACTTTGCAATATAAAAAATACCATCATAAAATTTCAATTGCTTAATTTTAAACTAATCAGTTGGCAACTATTGGCCAACTGAAATAATTTTTTATAACAAAGGATTTGAGATGTCTCTTTTTAGATTAACATTAGATACCAATCCTGAAGATTGTAATTTTCATTGTATTATGTGTGAAGAGCATAGTCCTTATAGTAATTTTAAAGAGGAATTAAAAAAGGCAACTGGTTACTCTTTTCGCAGAATGCCGGAATCTTGGCTGGCTGAAATTTTTCAACAAGCGAAAGAGCTTGGTGTGAAAGAAATTATTCCTTCAACAATGGGAGAACCATTGCTTTATTCAGGAATGGTAACAATAGCAACGCTATGTAAAGAACATCAAATAGCTCTTAATCTTACTACCAATGGAACATTCGTAAAATTTAATCAAGCCCCAAATGCCGTAGAAGAATGGGCAAAATTTCTTTTACCAATTCTTTCTGATATGAAAATATCTTGGAACGGAGCAACTGCAGAAACCGTATCTAAAGTTCAACCTGATTTAGATTTTGCTGGTACTATAGAACGTATAAAAACTTGGGTTCATTTGAGAAACAAGTATTATCAAAATACAGGACATTATGCAAAGTTATCTTGGCAGATGACATTTATGACGATCAATATGCATGAATTGCCAGACATGGTTAAATTAGCAAGTCAATTAGGTATAGATCGTATAAAAGGACATCATCTTTGGGTACATTTTTCTCAATTAAAACAATACGCAATTAAAAATTTTCCAAATGAAATTACTCGTTGGAATCAATATGTAGAGCAAGCCTACCAAGCACAAAAAGAATATCTTAAATATGATGGAAAGCAAATTATTTTAGAAAATATCACTCCCTTATCAGAGGACAAAAATTTGCAGGTACCCGATGAATACAATTGTCCGTTTTTAAATCGCGAATTATGGATTTCTGCAACAGGAAAAATTTCTCCTTGTTGTGCTCCAGATAATTTAAGAAACAGTTTAGGTGATTTTGGAAATTTTCCTTCTACATCATTAAAAGAGGTATTAGAAAGCCAAAAATATCTTGATCTTGTTCAGAACTATAAAGATATACCTTTATGCAAAAATTGCAACATGAGAAAATAGATTTCAACAAATAATAATGAGGAGAGTAGGATAATATGGATTGGCAGAATATCCGAGTATCAAACGATCGTCAATATTTTTATACAGAAAATATCCTCTTGCTTTTCAATCGAAAATTTAAGGAAGTTTTAAAATTCCATGATCCAGGAATTGCAGCAGTTTGCGACTCCACAGGATGGTATCATATAAATTCTGAAGGATTAGATATTTATCCTCAACGCTATACACGTACATTTGGATTTTATCAACGATTAGCAACAGTTGTAGTTGATAATAAGTTTTGGTTTCATATTGAAGAACATGGAAATAAAATCTATTCTGAACAATACGCCTTTGCAGGAAACTTCCAAGAATCTTGCTGTGTTATTCGTGATTTTTTAGGCAGTTATTTTCATATTGACACAAAAGGACAACGACTATATCTTCAAAACTACAGATATGTTGGAGATTTCAAAGATGGATATGCTTGTGTGAGACTTGTTAATGGAAAATATAAACATATAGATGCTCATGGGAATTTTATTTACACTCAAGAATTTGATGATCTGGGAGTATTTCATAAATCTTATGCCATTGCTCAGAATAATCAAGGTTGGTTCCATATCAATTTAAACGGCCAAGCACTATATTCGCAACGCTATCAAAAAATTGAGCCATTTTATAATGGTTGTGCTTTGGTAGAAGATTTTTCAGGGAAAAAAAATATCATTGATGAAAAGGGAACGATCATACATTCTTTATCTTAGGTTGATAAATATGTTTTCTAAAATCCTGCTTTTCGGAAATTTAGGTGCTGGTAAAAGTTCCTTAGCTTGGCAATTAAATTTAATACTTGGCTGGCCAATTGTGGCAATCGACGATTTTCGAAAAAAATATGGAGATTCTACAGAAATTTCTGAAAGAAAATGCCAAGAAATTTTTGCACACACTGCCTCTTATAATGAGTGTCAAATTATAGAATGTACAGGTCTTGGAATAACTGGAAAATTGTTGCAAGAATCTTTAAAGATGTTCTCTGGCAATATTTTTCTATTTGTTATAGATTCAGATATAGAAAAAATTTACCAACGAATTAAAAATCGCAATTGGAAAGATATTCCTTTACCACCTACATCAGAAACAATATATGAAACAATTCTTCGATTAGATCAAGAGTTAAGAAAAAATAATTTTTCCTTTATTCAAGAGTGGAATGTTACATTTTCTTGTATTCTAAAAAATAATTCTCAACAAGATTATGACAATATACTAGAATATATTATTAACATTCTGTATGAAAAAAGATCTATTCATTAAAATGGATTCATAAGGAATTCAATATGAATCAAACTATTTTAAGAATGAAAAAAATTTTGGAGTCTATTTCAGAATGTTCTGCAGCTTTACTTATTGGCTCTCATGGCAGAAAAGAGGCGACTCTACTATCTGATATAGATTTGGAAATTTTAGTGGGGAATAATTTTTCTTTAGAAAAACTGAAAGAAAAACTTTATCAAGAATTTAAAAAAGAAATACGATATATATTTTATTTGGAAAGCAAAAGGAAATTATTGATCTATTATAGTGAGAAAATGCTTTTGATAGAAATTAAAATATGCTATTCACTTTCCGATCTGGATCAATATTTTCTAGGATCAGAAATTCAAGACATTGATTATTGTGTTTTATTGGATAGAAATACGATTGTAGAAGAACATCTTTTAAATATTCAACAAAAAAAGAAAATGGAAATTTCATCAACAATTGAACAAGAGCTACAAGAATGGTTACTTAATTTAGGATATGAAATAGAAAGAATCTTGTACTATTATAAGATACAAGATGAATATCGTTTTTATTTCAGCTATCAATTAACTTTGCAACGCTTAGTAAGAATTATTTATGTTCTTAAAAAAGAAACACAACATAGATACCTACCACGTAGATTTATTGAGTCTTGTTTAAATTCAGATGAAAAAATAAAGTTTTGCTGTATTATGCAAAAGATTTCACTGAGCAACGGTATAAAAAAGTTATATGAGTTTATTCAATTAAGCGAAAATTTAATAAAAAAATATATAAAAAATTTTTCCCAATTACGAAATGATTTTATCTTACTACAAAGATTCTTGAATGAAATTAAAATATATCTAAAGAATCAAAACATTGATATTAAAAAAAATGTCAATCTTCAAAGGACTTATAAAAGATAATTTTATGAAACCAACACTTGCAATCTATGGAATTCCAGATCGAAATAATTATCCTAGTCCCGGATATGTCCATGATCACAATTTAACAGTTATGCAAGATGGAAAAATTTCTCTTTGTTTGCAACTAGAACGCATGACTCAAAAAAAACATGATCACCTTATGCCATTGTATCTTGAAAAAATTTGGGATATGGGAATTTTGCCAAAAGATTTTGATGTTGTTTTTGTGGATAGCTTTGCAGGAAGATCCTTTATCTCTCAATTTGGAAGAATTCGCTTTGAAATCGGCCCAACTGAAATATTACAAAGCGATCTTGAACCCGGATTTTGTTGGTGGGATGGAAAAGAAATGACAAGTTTCTGCTTAAACCATGAACTTGCTCATATCTTTAGTTGCGTTCCATTTTATGGACATTTTAAAGATAATAGTTTATTAGTTCATTTTGATGGTGGAGCAAGTAAAGGAAATTTTTCTGCTTGGTTTTATTGTTTTGGAAGACTGCATCAACTAGAATACCACTGGCAATTATCAAAATTATCAAAATATTTTAATGACAATGCTTTGACATTTGGAATACTTGGGCATAAATCTAGTGAACATTTAAGTATGCCTGGAAAACTTATGGGGTATGCAGCGTATGGAACGTATAAACCAGAAATCTTATCCTGGTTAGAACGTAACAAATATTTCTTTAACATCTGGAGTGATAAAAGAGCATTTTTTGAATCTGCTAAAAAAGAATTCGGCTGGAAGGGAGAAAGTCTCGATCAAAAAGACAAATTTCTTCAAGATATCGCAGCAACTTTCCAATATGACTTTGAAAAAAATCTTTTAGAAAAATTAAAAGAAATTCAGGGAAAAGTCCATGCCGATTATTTGTATATGAGCGGAGGATGCGCGTTAAATATTCAGTCCAATATGAAAATTGCTCATAGTGGAATTTTTAAAGATATATTTGTCCCTCCATGTTGTAATGATAGTGGATTATCTTTAGGTGCTGCAACATTCATGGAAATTAAAAAGGGAAACAAAATTTTAGAACATCTGCCTTACCTTAATAATTTCCAACTTAATGAAAATTCTATCAACTATACCTCTGAAACCGTTACAAATGTTGCCAATCTTTTATTACAAAATAAAATAATTGGTATAGCAAATGGATACGGAGAAATTGGTCCGCGAGCATTAGGGAATCGTAGTTTACTCGCATTGGCAAACTCTAAGCAATTAAGCAACAAGCTTAGCATGGAATGTAAAAAACGTGAATGGTATCGGCCAATAGCTCCCATTATGCTGGAAAAAAATGCTAAAAAAGTTACAGGAGAAACAAATATTTCCAAACTTGCTGATTATATGTTGCTGGATTTTGTTATTAAACCAGACTTTAGAAAAGAATTAGAAGGAGTTATTCATATAAATGGGACTTCTCGCATTCAAGTGCTAAGAAACCGCTTCCAAAACCCTTTTCTTTATGACATTTTAGAATATCTCGATAATAATCATCAAATCCTTGCTCTCATCAATACTTCATTTAATATAAAGGGAGAACCTATTGTTCATACTTCTGAACAAGCCTTAGCATCCGGGAAAAAAATGGGAATTGACGCTATCGTATTAAACGGAAAAATCATTCATTTAGCTTAACCAAACAAAAAAAGACGCACGAATTTGTTGTGCGTCTTTTTTATTCAGCAAATACATTATTATTTTCTTCGTTGTATTTTTTTTAATTCTTCGACTGGTAATCCTGTAATTTTTTGGATGCTTTCCAAATCCAAGCCTAGTTTAAAAGACTCTTGTGCAGTCTTTTGTAAACCTAGTTGTTCGCCTTTTTGTAATCCTAATTGTTCGCCTTTTTGTAATCCTAATTGTTCGCCTTTTTGTAATCCTTCTTGGAGTCCTTTTTGGTAGCGATCTTTCAGCAAGGAAAGGCGATCACGTTGTTCTTTTAAA
>CAZPDM010000122.1:0-8297 GCA_964585305.1 uncultured Planctomycetota bacterium
TGAATACTTTTCCATTTTGGCTAGCTTTATATAGCTTTGATGCTATTTGAGCATAACCATAATATCTTATTGCCCGTTCTTTTGGTTTAATATGTTCGGTGCTATTCTTAGACATGGAGGTTTTACTCCTTTCTAAGTGAAATAGCTCCTTCTGGCGTGCATATTATAATGTCGTTTATACTCGTTATCCGTCTGGAGTCCTTCCCTGACCTAATTTTCACTAGGTTTCTGTGAGTGGTTATTTCTCACTCGGTACTATGACTCCTCTGTAACGGGTTCCATGTCTTCGCAAGGCAACTCGCTCGATGTACTCCGTTATCAACTGTTCCGATAAGATTTCCTTTACTGATTTTCTACAGTTTATTGCATTATGTCGGTTCTATCCTATACCCCGTCAATCCAGTTTGACTGTCCCTTTATAGGGTAGGTTATCTTACATATGAACTAAGATAACCGATTGAAGCTCTTAGGTTTTTAGAGCAAACAGGTTGTTATTATTTCTTCCTGTAGGTATTACGAGGCTTCATGTTTCGGATAGTTCGTCTATAAATTTGTGGGTTTTACCCATATTCCTAACCGTGATAATGCTTTTTAAGGTCTCCGAATTACTTCGATACCATTTCAGGTATCTTCAATCCGACTACATCCTAGCTCTCCAACCCTATTTATTTTGCCTTATTTCGGGCTGGTAGGAAGTCCTTTAGCAGGTCTCTCGACCACTTCATCTTATCAGTTCTAATTCTTGTTTTCCCCAAGAATTATAAGCCTTTCATCCTCACTAGTTACCTAGTTAGGACTTATAGCCAACAGTTCGCACTCATAAAATTACCTTTAAAAGTTATAACGATAAAAAAAGCCCAGAATATCTGGGCTTTTTTAGAATTATTATTCTTTGACAATAGTAGTACCTGTTTCACCACGAACAGCTTTAACAATATGATCGGGATCAGTAATGATGACTTTTTCACCGCCATTTTTCAAGAAACTGATCGCAGCTTTAATTTTAGGCAACATACTACCGGGCTTAAAATGTCCTTCTGCCATGTATTTTTCAGCTTCAGCAAGAGTAATTTTATCCAAACTTTTCTGTTGGGGAGTATTAAAATTCAAGCATACCTTTTCTACGCCTGTAGAAATGATCAATACATCAGCTTTAATACGTGCTGCTAACAAACTTGTAGCATGATCTTTATCAATAACTGCAGCAGTTCCAGTTAAACTACCATCTTCGTTTCTAATGACTGGAATACCACCGCCGCCAACTGCTATGACAACAAAACCTTGTTTGATGAGATTTTTAATAGCATTTTCTTCAATAATTTCAAGTGGAATAGGAGATGGAACAACACGTCGGTATCCACGTCCAGCATCTTCCATAATTGCCCAACCATCTTCTTTTTGTTTACGTTCAGCTTCTTCTTTGCTATAGAATAAGCCAATGGGTTTATTGGGTTTTTGGAAGGCAGAATCTTTGGGATCAACAAGAACTTGTGTAACAACAGTTACAGCAGGTTTATTCATTTTACGTTTGAGACATTCATTATATAGAGCCTGTTGCAATTGATAACCAATCGCTCCTTGAGTATCTGCACCACAAGAATCCAATGGTACAGTATGTAGAGCAGGAATTCCCATGAATTTTTTCATTCCACAGTCATTTAAGTCTTTCCCATGAACACATTTATTTTTCAAAACTTCATGGGTAATTTCAGAACGTAGGAGAATAAATCCAACTTGTGGACCATTTCCATGAGTAACAACAACTTCATAGCCTTCTTGGATCAAATCGACAATATGTACACATGTATCCATAATTGCTTTAAATTGATCCGGAACTGTTTGATGTTTATCGTCTTTAATAAGAGAATTGCCGCCAATGGCAATAACAGCTACTTTAGCCATTTTTTTCTTTCTTTTGCAAATGCAAAGTTTTAACACTTTAGCAAAAAACTATTTGTTCATTTTTTGGACTAAAACTTTAGGGAAGTTAGCATAAAACGCCGCAGCTTTTACTAAATGCTCAATTTTAACTTTTTCATCAGGTGCGTGAGCAAAATGTTCATCACCCGGCCCAAATCCGACAGTAGGAATTCCAAATACACCAGCAGTTACACAACCATTTGTACTGAATGTCCATTTGTCCACAACAGGTGCAGATTCAAACACTTGTTTATAATTTTCACAAGCTGTTTGAATAAGAGGATGTTGTTCCTCTAAAACCCAAGTTGGAAAGTATTGTTCAGTAGGATAGACTTTTCCTGTATAAGCTGGTTGAGTGTATGTAACTTCTTGAATTTCTCCTGCAATACCAGTTTTGGTAAAAATCTCTCGGATTTCTTGGTAAGCAGTTTCCTTAGTTTCTCCTTTGGTAAGGCGACGATCTAGATAAATAGTACATTCATCTGGAACCGCATTACAAGAGGGAGATACAGAACTAATTTGAGAAACAACAATTGTTCCTTTGCCTAAAAAAGGATCATTTTTGATTCTCTCATTTAGTTTTTCAATTTCCTGCACAATACGCATCATTTTATAAACAGCGTTGTCTCCACGTTCCGGAGCACTTGCATGAGCAGAACGCCCTACTGTGCGAACTTTAAACTCAACGCGACCACGATGCCCACGATATACTCTTAAACTTGTAGGTTCTGTAATAACAACAAAATCTGGTTTAAGATACCCTTCGTTAACCAAATGACGCCAGCAAAGACCATCGCAATCTTCTTCCATAACAGTACCTGTTACATACACAGTAAAATCATCAAGAAGTTTTAAATCTTTTAAAATTTTCATTCCATAGACCATGGAGCACATACCAGCTTTTTGATCAGAAGCTCCACGTCCGTAAACCCATTCAGTATCCCAATCTCCACTAAATGGATCTTTATGCCAAAGTTGTGTATTACCAACATTAACAGTATCGATATGGGCATCCATAGCAATTTTTGTTTTTCCATTGCCAATTCTACCGATAATGCTACCTAATGCGTCGATTTTTACTTCATCAAATCCAACTTTTTCCATTTCTTCACGGATAACTTGGATAGTATTTTTTTCTGTGCCAGAAAACCCTTTACTTTTGATAAGACGACTCATAAATTCAACAATTTGAGGACGTAAGTTTTCGGCAATTTGCAAGGCTTGATGCATATTTTTGCTCCCAAATTATATAAAAAATTGCTAAAATTAGCAATTAAGAGATTCTTATAAGAAGAATAATATATTTAATCAAAAAAAAGCAATAAAGTCAAGAAAAATTCTAACGATAATTGCTATTTCTTAGCTAGAAACAGCTTTTTTAGTTAATATTCATGTTTTTTGACTAACTTAAGAAAATAATTGACAAAAAACTAAGGCTATGTTGTAATAATTATAATCTTCTTTAATTCAAAATCGGATTTAAATATTTCTATAAACGGGGAGAACATAATGGAAATTTTTGGAGAATTCTTAGTCAATCAAAATTCTGGTGAGACTTTTTCTCTCCAACATGGTAAAGAAAATTGGATTGGGCGTGGTATCCATGATCCTTTGTCTGAAGCCGAAGGTCGCTTAATGTTAGCGCATCCTTCCATTTCAAAAATGCACGCTAAAATTTTTCTTAAACCAGAAACTAATGAATGGATGTTAGTAGATACAAGCCGACATGGAGTAATTGTTAATGATAAAAAAGTAATAAAAGAACTGCGATTACGACATGGGGATAAAATAAAAATTGGTCCATTTACTTTAATGTTTTATGAAAAATTTAAAGCTGATGATGAAACATCAGAACAACCATTACCAACATTAACAGAAAATTTACCTCGTCAACAAAAAACTATCATATATGTTATGGCTACTCTTATTATGGAAATGATTCTTTTAATTGTTTGGCCACCAGTGCTTATGGCTTTGGGCTTTTCTATGATTTTTTTTGCCATATTATTATTAGCAAAAACAAATTGGAGAAATATTACAAAAATTCCTATCCGAATATTACTTATTATTTTGTTTCTAGGGATTTTTGGAGCTGGTACCGCTTTGGCAAAACATTTAAGTTTATGGAGATTTTAAAACTAAGAAAGAGCATCCATGCTTTTCAAGCATGATTACTGCAAATATGTTATGAAAATACCTATCAAAGGCTTAATATTTGATTTAGACGGAACACTTGTAGATTCTAGTCAAGATTTAATTGCTACGGCAAATGCTACAAGACTTCATTTTGGTCATTCAGAATTAAATCCTTCTCTTATTATTAGCTATGTTGGTGATGGGCTTACTGTTTTAATTCGACGTTTATTTCCAGATTGCAATAATATTCAACTCCAGGAAGCTTTAGAATTTTTTCGCAATCATTATAAAATTCATTGTACAGATTATACACAACCATATCCAGGAGTTGTAAAAACTTTACAATATTTCCATCAGAAAACTAAAGCAGTGGTAACAAACAAATATTATGATTTAAGTTGCCTTGTTTTGCAAAAGCTAGATTTAATCTCTCATTTTAGTTTAGTATTAGGAGGAAACTCTTTACCTAAAATGAAGCCTGATCCAATGCCAATACTTGAGGTTATTAGCAAGTTCTCTTTACCGCCTCAAAGTACAATTATTATAGGCGATAGTTCTAATGATATAGACTCTGGAAAATCTGCCGGAATTTTAACATGTGCAGTTTCTTATGGTTTTAAAACTAAAGAAGAATTAGAAAGTTATCATCCTGATTTTCTCATCGATCATTTTAGCGAGTTGGAAAATATTTTCATTTAGCAATAGCAAATATGCTATCATTTTCCCTACTATTACTTCAGGAAAGCAAATTCTCTGTTTTCATATTTTTCATAAAATCACAAATACTATGAGATACGTACCACGCTATGCTTTGCGTGGTAACGTGTTCTATTTTAAAACTAATTTATAAATTTATTATAACTATTTAACAGCATTTATCTACATATATTAAAAAGATTCCTTAAGGGAGGAATACCAGCGATGAAAAATATTATTCCTCTTATTTTAATCTTTATTTGCTTTCCAATAGCTTTTGCTCAGGAAGAAGCACAACAAGCAAGAGTAAATCTTGCAGTTTGGAAAGGCATTCTTTATTTAAAAGAAAGTCAATGGCAAGAAGGAGAATACGCGGGCTGTTTTGGAAAGAGTTCGGATGAACGCAAATACGGCATTGCTGGAACAAGCTTTGCATGTTTAGCTTTTTTAGCTAATGGGATTGTTCCAGGTCAAGGTGAATACGGGAAAAATTTAGATTTAGGTATTGATTATATTTTGAAATCGGTTAATCCTAATGGCTATATCAGTCGTTTAGATGATGAGTCTCGTATGCACGGGCATGGATTTGCTGTATTACTTCTGGCTGAAGTTCATGGAATGATCTCTGAAAAACATCGCTTACAAAAAATTCGAGAAGCACTGAATAAATCAGTACAACTAATTTTAGATAGCCAAACTCCGGATGGTGGTTGGGGATATTTGCCAGGAGATACCTTGCATGAAGGTTCGATTACAGTATGCCAATTGCAAGCTCTTCGTGCTGCGCGAAATGTTGGAATATGGGTACCCAAAAAAAATATCGATCGCGCATTAGAATATTTACGACGTTCTGCAAACCCTGATGGCTCTTTTAAATATCGTCTTGGAATGACTCGCGCACATGAAAGTTTTCCTTTAACGGCAGCAGGTGTTTCTAGTTTGAATGCAACTGGAGAATATGAAAGCCCTGAAATACAGCGTGGGACTGAATTTATGATGCGATATCTACCTCCTAAAGGACTGCAAGATGATTATTACCAAGCCTTTTATTTTTATGGACATTTTTATGCTGTGCAAGCAATGTATCATTCACCACCAGAATATTGGGAAAAGTGGTATCCTGCTATAAGAAGCGATTTATTAAAAAAACAAAAATTTAATGGGTCTTGGGGAGAGAATTTGGAGGAGTATAAATTTGGTTCAATTTATCCTACTGCTGTTGCAACACTAATTTTGCAAGTCCCCTATAATTATCTTAGTATTTTTCAACGATAAATATTCAACTGTTTTTTATTGATATTTAGGAGAAAATTGTGTCAACAGATAATCAACCTAAAGCAGATATGCAACTTGGCCATTATACCCTTACTGTAAAATTAGCAGATGGTATTATAAGTGAAACATGGTTAGGTGAGCATTCTTTTTTAGAAAGTAAAGAAGTCTGTTTAAAAATATTTCGTGATGAACGATTTATTCAAATTTTGAAACAACAAAAATTTTTAAGAGTAGTGAAATCTCCACAACATCTTCCTATTATTGAAGACTACGATCCTTCTGGTAATTTACCTTATTTAGCACAAGAAGTCGTACCTGGAAAAAGTTTGCGCCAGATATTACGAGAACGAAAAAGATTACCTACTTCCGAAGCATTTGATTTTTTAAGAAAAATTATTACATCTTTAAAAGTTTTACATGCTCAAAATATTGCACATCTTGATTTAAGACCAGAACATATCATTCTTGACAGCGATGGAAATGTTAGATTATTAGATTATATTTTAGGGCAAGTAACTTCATTGACTGTTTCTGATTATTACCGGGAATTTAATGTAAAAGGTACTCAGTTACCAAAACCAATTATGAGATCTTTATTATATAAATCTAAATTACATCGAATGGGAACAGATTTAAGCCCACGTGCGGATATTTTTTCTCTGGGTGTCATTTTATATGAAATGGTTACAGGTACATATCCAACCAAAAAAGCTGAATTTCCCAGTCAGGAAGTTAATGGGATTCCTAGTAAGGTTGATAAAGTTTATGCGTCTTGCTGTGGCAAAACACAGAATGACGAATTTTTTGCCACTTGTGATGAAGTTTTAGAAGCAATCAAAGAACAAGCAATAGTAGCCTCTTCTGCTCCTGTAACTTCATCTGGTGCTCCAGGAATTACAAGCATCCGAGAGGATGCTGCAATCATTTCAGTAACAACATTCGCTGGCTCAAAAAATTATGTGGATGGAAAAAATATGAGCCTGCTAACAAAAAATTTGGATGATATAAGGGTAAGCAAACTACGTTACTTTGCTTTTGATTTTGGCAATATAGACTATATCAATTCCAGTACCATTGGATTTTTTGTTAATTTTAATGATCAAATACAAGGTATTGGTGGCACAGTTGTATTTTTTAATGTCCATAATCAAGTAATGACAATTTTAAGTGCTTTAGGATTACAGGAAGTCCTTCATATTGTACCAAATGCTGAGGAAGCCAGAAAATATATTTTAAGTTTAGGAAAGTAAAAAAAAGACATTATTAACAAAAATCGCCAACCGTTATGGTTGGCGATTTCTCGCGATCTTATTTTAAAATTCTACCTACACCATAAAACATATCTTTTAAACTTTTTTCATAGTTACTTGTTCCATGCAATAGATTGATTTTTATACCTGTTGGATCAACTGGTGAACAATGGATATACCGATCATTTCCAATGTAAATTGCTACGTGTGTAGGATGACGACCATGGCGGCTAAAGAAAATCAAATCTGCAGGTTGAATCTGTTCGAGTGAGATCCGCTGACTAAATTGATATTGCTGATCTGAATCACGTGGAAGCAAAATCTGATTAAGACGAAAAACTAATTGTACAAAACCACTGCAATCAAGTTCTGGAATACAAGCCCCTCCCCAAACATAATAGATTCCGCTTAAATCATTATTAGAAAGTTTATCAGAACTTTCACAGGAATCTTTAGGGAGAAAACGTTTTGCTGTTTTAATAATATCATCTGCATTTCTTAAAACACCAGGCAGGATAAAATAATCTTGAAATTTTTTTTCTTCTGGACTTTTATTTTTCAGGAAATTTGTGATGAAATTTTCAATAGGAAATTCAATAATGGGAGAAAGATTTTCAGAAAAATTTTTATTCCAAAGATATACGTTATCGTCTTTAAAACCTAACATACTTCCAACAGGAACTTTAACATCGCCTATTTTTTGAGAAACTATTTCTGAAAAATAAAATTTTGGCAGTTGCACCCAATTTTGCCAAATCTCTTGAGAAACAACTTGAATATCTTTTTTTGCAATCCATCCGATATAGCCGTCAAGATGGCTTTGAATACGATAAAATTCTGAATTTGGCGTCTGATCCCAAATAATTATGGGCGTTCCAAATAAGACTTGGCTAGAAAGATTGTCCCCAGCCTCTAAACGCGGTTCCATATATAGATTAGCACATTCTTGTGTAACCATTGCATAGCCACTTGAACCAACTTCCCAAAATTCTGTTACCGCAACAGTACATTCCGAGTTGT
>CAZPDM010000123.1:0-8189 GCA_964585305.1 uncultured Planctomycetota bacterium
ATCATAAATATTTTCTCCAATAACAAACGATTATGCTCCGTAATCTCTTATCGATCTATTTGGTCTTCCTAAAATATTTGTTAGTTGAGAAACTAACTTTTCTATCAGATCAGGATCTTGGAACCTGTAATTATCTTTAATTTCTAAACATTGAATCTGAGATGCAATGTTTTTATAAATCTTTGGAAATTGTTTTTTTATAAAATTTTTTTGGTGATATTCAAAAACATATATAATATCTTGATCTATCAGCATATCTTCAGTTAGTTTAACATTAGCATTTTCATTGATGCCTGCTGAGGAAACAATAATATCTTCATTTTTTTCATATAACCATTCTGCCGTTTTGCTTCGACATGAGTTTTGATTGCATATAAAAAGAACTCTTAGTTTTTCCATATTAGCTTTCTCTAATTCATAAAACTTATGGTTTGATATAAAATTATAATTATTTTAATCAAAATTTATAAAAATTAGTTTTTCCATATTAGCTTTTTCTAATTCATAAAACTTATGGTTTGATATAAAATTATAATTATTTTAATCAAAATTTATAAAAAAATGATATAATAAATGAATAGATAAAAGTTTTTGGACTAAAAAATATGCCAACTGTGAGGAATTGAACCTGTCGCTGCAAATTTTTTTTTCGTTAAAAATCGCAATCTATAAACGGCAGGTTAATTCCTACCATGCACTACCTGCATGGACGAGTTTACTTAGCTAAAGTTAGTATTGAGATAGGAATGTATAATAAATTCTTAGTTCAAATACTTTTGACAACTTACTTATCATAACATTTGCAAATCACTTTTTTTATAAATCATTGCAGCTTGAGATAAAACTATGGTACAACTAAATGCAGTACAAAAGGAAGTTATATTTAAAATTATTTATTTAGGGCCAACTGAATCAGGAAAAACAACAAATCTTAGTATTATTGAACAAAAACTTCCAGATTTACTTCGAGGAAGATTATCTTCAATTCTTGTTTCTTCAAAAGAAAATTTACTGATAGATTTTCTTCCTATTGAAGTTTCTATTTTAGATGAGCTGAAAACCAGGTTTAATATTTTTGCAATTCCTGGAAGTTCATCGTATCAAAATGTTCGTAAATTGTTTTTACAGGAAGTAGATGGAATTGTATTTGTTGCAACAAGTGAAAAATTAGAAGAGAATGCTCAGCTTTTCCAAGAAGTCTCTAAAAATTTGCAAGAATTAAATGCTTCCAATATTCCTATAATTTTGCAATGGAATAAAAGAGATTTACCCAATGCAATGGATATCAAAGAATTGCATAAGGGAACAATTTTTGTTGATGTTCAAGAAGTATTGTCAATTGCCCATAAAGGGCAAGGCGTTTTAGAAACTTTAGAAAAAATAATAACATTAGCTCTCCAAAACACAATCAAAATTCGAACAAATAATATAAAACCTTTGTTATCAGAAAAAGATCTAGCAAAAGTAGAGCAAGGAATTTCTCTTCAAATAGATGGAGGCGGAAAATCAACTACATCTTTTCCTTTGCCTCATTTGTTGGATAGAATGACTCAAACTCGCAGCCGTCTTGCTTCATTAGAAACTTCAAGTATTCCAGCAAATATTGAAGATAAAGATTTCCAGCTAGAAGAGACGAGTTGGGATAGCCCATCTGGTAAGGTAGTCATTATTAAAATGGCAGGCAAGATTGGAATAAACACTTGTCTTACAATAAAAACAAAAGTCCTCGATCATTATATGCACGGAAAATTTCGCTTAGTGTTAGAATTTAGTAAAATTGAATATATCCATAGTAATGGTTTTGGAATACTTATTGAATTAGGAAACCGTGCGCAAATTTTAGGAGGAGGATTGGCTTTAGTTGGTCTTCAAGAAAAGTTTAAAGTTGTTTTTGAGTTAATGGGGATGGGAAAATCTATTTCATTATGCCAAACTGAAGAACAAGCTCTTCTTTATTTTTCTTCTCTCAAACGTGAAGAAAAATATGAACCTGCTACAGTCAAACGCTCTTCTCGAGCCATTCAAGCGCGAATGATTTCTACTCCCAAAACACCTGTTGCTAATTTTTCTTCTGTAAAAAGAAATGTATATATCAGCTATGAGCCTAATAATATTTCTTTTGCTCAATGGTTATCAAAATCATTAGAACAAAAAGGATATGGGATTTTTCTTGATGAAAAAAGGGTTCAAACTAATATTATATGGAACTCCGAACTTAGTCATTCCGTATCTTCCAGTGATATTGTCATTGTTATATGGGATAAATCTTCTTATTCAAATGTGTTGATGCAACATGAATATAACGTTGGACGCGGATTAGGAAAAATCGTGATTTTTTGGTTAGTAGAAAAAACTTCTATTTTACCATTAGGTTTTCCAGATGTTTTGATAATTGATGCTTCTTCTGAAGAAGAAGGGTTACAACAATTTGAGAAAATTATTTTAAATAAGAAGCAATCATATAATTATAATATATTGCCAGCTTTTTCATGTATTCCTACAAACTTGCAAAATCAACTGATCGGTCGCGAAAATCAATTGCTAGAAATTTATGAAAAGTTAATTGCCTGTAAAAATGTAGCGTTATATCAAGAAGAAAACTATGCCACAGTTGAGGGATTTGGTAAAAGTTCATTAGCTATAGAATTTGCCTATCGTTTTGGATTGACTTTTGAGGATGGAATCCTTTGGCTTCCTCATAATGGAGGAAATGATTGGCATAATGGACTTCAACAGTTATCTTATCAACTAGGATTAACAAATATTCCTCCGGAAATGGCTTTCTGTAAAAATTCTATCAATAAATTAAAAGAATATATTCAACAACGTCCGAATCTTTTGTTGATTGTAGATTATTTACAAAATATACAAGAACTTACTCAGGAGGTTGCATATAATTTTATTCCTATAGCATTAGGATGTTATATTTTAGCCATTAGTAAGACTTCTCAATCTATTTCAGGCGTAACAGCTATTCAAATTCAAGGACTTAATCCAGAAGCTAGTTTACAATTGGTAACAAGATTTCGAATGCCAACAAATGCCAATGAGACAGAATCTGCAAAAAAATTATGTGAAGCTGTTTCTTATATGCCACTAGCAATTATTATTATTGCTAAATATTTAGCTCAAAATCCTTATGAAAATTTTTCTAAGTATTTAAATGATGTATTAGCAGCCGGAAATCAAAGTAGTCAATTTATTTTAAGAGATTTAACACGATCTTCATCATTCAGATATGCAGCAACTATAAATTTTATTATAAAAAAATTATGGGAGCATATTCCTAACGAGTATTCACGTACAATATTAGAGACCATGTCTTTATTTCCTCAAGGCTTTATTTTTTCAAAAGATTCATTAGCTATTTGGAGTAATCTTTCTTCTGAAGCACAAGGAAAAGATATTTCTTTACAAGAATTATTAGAAGGTTTATATAATATTAATTTTATAGAAAAAGTAGATAAAGAACGAATTCGTCTTCCAACTTGTATTTATAATTTTCTTAGCCAAAATATATCGCGTGAACAGCAACAAAATCGTCGTAAAAAAGCTTCTGAAAAAATGTTACAACTTCTTCAAGATTTTGGACGGCTAGAAAAAGAATATTATCGTCATGGATTTCAATACCTTCGAGATATTTTAAGTCGTGGATTACAGTGGAATGATGGAAATGAAAATTTGAAAGTATTACAACAATCTATTTTGCGTGAAACAAAAGCTCTACAACATCGTATGATACTTCCATATTTTTTTCTTCAACAAGTATATAGCCGTGTTTTTTCTGAAAACGATGTAGAATCTCCTATTTTAAAAAATTTTACTGGATCTCTTCCTAAAATTAGTTGGATTCAAAATACATTTTGGCTAAAGCGCGTCAATAAATTTCCATATCAAAAGATTACGAACCAATTGCCTACCATTATTGCAACATTTACTTCAGATGATAATTATATGATTTCTTCTACTGGTAAAGATTTAATATTGTTTGATATGCAATCTAATCAAAGTCAAATAATATTAGAATCTAAATTAGCAAACTGTCAAGCAATTCTTTTCTCACCTGCGAAAGGCCAAGTTATTGCTACTCATAATTCTCGTATTGGAGCATGGAATTTAAATAATCTTAATAACTTCAAATGGCTTACAATACAAAACGATTGGATAAATTGTCTTGCTCTATCTCAAAATAATTTAGCCTCTGCTGGCAAAGAACAAAAAATTTATTTAAGAAACTTAGATACTAATGATGAGATAGTATCTCCTAAAATACATAGTAGTGAAATTACTAAAATTGCATTCTGCAATAATGGGTCAAAACTTTTTTCTATCAGCAAAGATCATGAAATACTTTTATGGGAAATTCCTAATTTTAAAGTCCTATATCGTATTAAGAATGAATCATATTTACCCACATCAATATCAGTTGCTTCAGAAAAAAATATATTTGCTGTGGGATTTCAAAATGGTCAAATTGAGATATATCAAACCCAAGACGGCCAAATAATTCATACTTTAACTCAGAATTGTGATAAGATAACATCTATTGCGTTTTCTTTAGATGGCCAATATATGGCAAGTACTAGCCAAGATCATACACTCGTTCTTTGGAACTGGTCTATAGGAAAGTTGCTTCAAAAATTTGTAGCACCATGTCCTTTTATTCGTACTCAGTTTAGTTTAGATAGTAGCACGTTACTTGCTTGCGATGCTGAAGGTGTTGCATATAAATTTAAAATTATGAAGATATAAAAAAAGAAGCAGATTATCTGCTTCTTTTTTTATGACGGAGAGTATGTTTTTTTCTCAGTTATAAAAATAGTTATTTTTTTAGCCACTGCTTAAGGTAAGGAATAAGCATTTTATAATCTCCTCGCATTAATTCGATACCAGTTGGACCATAAATAACAAAAAATGGAATAGATTTAATTTTTAATTGATTTACAACTGGACCTCCAGAACTTCCAATATCTATTTTTCGTAGGATTAGCTCTGAACGGTTTTTGCAGGTTTCTTCAATTTGTGGACCAACTTGTTCGCATGCGGCACAAGTAGGGCTAAAAAACTCAAAAATAGTATAATATCCTGGAAAAACATGTTGACTGAAATCAATTTTCTTTGTGGCTTTAATACTATCTATTTTGGGAATACCTAATTTAGGAAGATTTTTAAGAGGAGGAGGTAAAAGGCTTGTAGCTGTTTTAGGATCAACTTTTTCTGGGGTAGGTTTTGTTATAGGTTCTTTTGGTTTACTTAATTCTTCAGTTTTAGAAGTCTCTTTAATTTCCTCTTTTTCTGAAACAATTGCTATCTCTTTTGGTGTATTTTTTTCAATTTCAGCCTTTGCTTTAGCCAACCAACCTTTGGCATTTTCATTTCCCAAATTTATTGAACGTTGGAAACATAATTCTGCTCGATCCCACTTTTTATCATATAAAAATATAATACCAAAGGTTAATAGCATCTGATCATTATGGTTCTTATCTTCTACGAATTTAAAAAAATTACTTCCTCGTATTTTTTTGAAAAAAACAATATTTTTTTGATTTTTAGAATCTAGTATTGTACATTTTTCTAAATCTATAGATTCTATAATACCATAAACAGATTTTCCATTAACTTGATCCAAAGTAATTTTGCGCTGTTTTTTTTGATATGGGATCAACCCCTCTTTAAATTTAGTAAATAAAAACTTAGTATTTTCCTCAGAAATTTCTGGTGGCCATCCTCTTTCTAAATCTTTGGTTGGTTGTGCAGTTATAAAAACACCTGATAGAAAGAAAAATAAACATATCCAGGCTAACGTATATTTCATATCATGCCTCCCGAAAGCAAGTCATAAGTCAAAAAGAAAATATTCAATATTTTTTTTACTTGAGTCCAAACAAAACTAAAGACGTGCTCTCCATAAATGACTAGAGTGTACTTTCATCATCTCCCTGAATGGTTGGTGATGAAAGCACTTTTTTTAAGTATACCACCTAAATATAGGAAAATCTAGTTTTCTTAAATTTTGTCAAAAATATTTGTACGCCAATTATATATTATTTTTTTCCACTTGACCGTACACATTAAAATATGCGCGTTCAGAAAATGGTTTCTTTTCAGGCTGTTTACATCTTTCTTTAGGAACACCAACTGGCAAAATGACTCTTAATATTTTATTTTCTGGAATTCCTAAAATTTTTCCAATAGCATCTGCTCGACCAGCTACCCTTAGCCATCCATCAATCCAAACAGACGCATATCCCAGAGCAGTAATTGCTAATAAAGTATTTTCTACTGCTGCAGCACAATCTTCAATTTGGAAAGAAAATCCTTCATAAATTGCAGGAGGCTGTCGATCTATAATAAAACCAATAAACGCCTTTGCGCTACGCATAGCCATATTGCTTGGTTGCATAAAACTAATCTTTTGTAATAAAGTAGGATCATCTACAATGATGAAATTTGTTGTCTGAGAATTTTTTCCTGATGGTGCTTGGATTGCAGCTTGAACAATTTTACGAAGATTTTCGCGAGGAATCTTCGTCTCCAAGAATTCTCCGCGGTAACTATGACGCTGTGCAATTGTTTCAAAAGTATCCATGTAAAATCCTTTTAAAAAATCAGAAATGAAGTCACTTATAAAATATATAAATATTTTTTGCCATATCAGCTATCTCAATAGGAGAAAGAAAATCCGTTTGTATTTGATGTACAAAACTATAATAAATAGGTTCTCTTTTATATAATAAAATTTGCCAATTTGAGTTAAATAATGGACGCGAATGATCCATCGTAAGTCTTTTGGCAATGGTTTCTGGTTTTGCTAGAAGGCAAATAATTATTCCATTTTTTGAAAGACTCTTTTGATTTTCTTGATCAAGTAATGTTCCTCCTCCTGTAGCAATAACTAAATTGCTTAGAATACTCAATTCTTGGCAAATTTTTCTTTCATATTCTCTAAATTTTTCTTCTCCATATTGCTGAAAAATTTCAGAAATAGTTAATTTATATCGTTGAGAAATAGTTTCATCCGTATCTAAAAATGGGAGATCAAGTTTTTCGCTAACAATTTTTCCTACTGTGCTTTTTCCTACTCCCATAAATCCAGTAAAAATAAGATTTTTCATTTTCTTTTTATAAATTAAGCCCGGTTTATGCCGGGCTTAATTATTTTTCTAATGTACTTTTAGAGAGTAGAATTTAATCTTAGTGATGTCCACAGAATGGATCGTAATGGATATCCATTTTTTGTGGCACATATTCAATATCTGCCCAAATTTGGATATCATAAGGTGAGCTTGTAAGCATAATTAGTTGTCCACGTTCATCACATATAAGAGTAGCTTCATCAGTTTCTTCTTCATCAAGGTGGAATTTCACTACACGTTCGGTTTCAGGATCAGGTTCGGTTTGACCGGGAACTTCAATATGGAATTCATAATGATCACGAATAGGTAGTGGCTCACTAATTGCGCATTTATATTGAGAACCATCAGGATATTCGATAGTGTATTCTAATGGAGTGCCAGCTTGGAAGACTGGACGGCGATCAAAGATTTCTTGGCTGGTGATATTATGTGTTAGAGCATGTGTAGCAGCAGTTTCTGCGTCTTTCTTGCGTTGTTCAGATAAACGACGTTGTTCTTGTTGGCGGCGTTCTTCTGCGCTAAGGGTTTTAGGTTTTGTCTCTTCTTCTTCGCTTGTTTCTTCAGTGTCTTCTGATTCTTCGCTATCATCTTCAGGTTCTTCAGTGTCTTCTGATTCTTCACTATCTTCATTGCCTTCACCATCGCTATCTTCGTTGCTTTCGCCTTCATCTTCGTTTTCTTCATCATCAGGCTCTTCAGCTTCGTTGTCAGCGTTATCTTCTTCCGGTTCTGGCAATTCAGGTTTTTCTACTTCATTGGTTTCGTCATTATCAGGTCTTTCTACCTCATCAAGATCGCCTTCTTCTGGTTCTGGAAGTTCAGCATTTCCAGCTTTTTTCAGAAGTGCTTTAGCATCTGGCTTGGCATTAAGTTTAGCAACCTCTGGTTTAGCACCAGGTTTGCCAGCTTCTGGTTTGGCACCAGGTTTGCCAGCTTCTGGTTTAGCACCAGGTTTGCCAGCTTCTGGTTTAGCACCAGGTTTGCCAGCTTCTGGTTTGGCACCAGGTTTGCCAGCTTCTGGTTTGGCACCAGGTTTGCCAGCTTCTGGTTTGG
>CAZPDM010000124.1:0-2837 GCA_964585305.1 uncultured Planctomycetota bacterium
GGAGTTTATTTTCCACTTTTCTAAATCCTTGCTTTCTGCACAACAAATTCTATATCGCCTGGCTATTTTGTCTGGTAATGCTTTTACAAAAAACATTTTATATTCATTTTCGATTTTTATTATCCACGGCCTACATACGGATTGATTCATTTCAATGATTGGTTCAGAATTTAATTTGAAATTCTTTCCATCTTTGCTTATTCCATAATAAATTTTGTATATCTTTTCTTTGGGCTTCTTTTTATCTTTTTCTCCGCTGTCATCAGGCAATTCGTCTGCCCGTGAATAGAACATGATTATTTCTTCCCCTTTACGAATAAGAAATGGAGTATGAACAGATAATTGCCCTGAAGCTGGTGACAACACCAATTCTAGCATATTTTTCTTCCTTTTTATAAAAATTTAGATTTACAGAGATTAAAATAGTTTATATTTTAAAGTATAATAAAATTATTATAAAAAAAATACAAAAAAATAATTTTTTTTTGTATTTTTTTTGATATAATAATAAAAAATAAGTATTTTCTAAATGTTTTTAACATGCAATAAAGGCAAAAACTAATGAAGATTATCCATTTAGCTTCAGAATATCCGCCGCAAAAGGTATTCGGTTTAGGCAGGTTTGTACATGATATAGCAGTGGAAATGGCACGACAAGGGCATGAAATTCATGTTATTACAAACAGCATAAACGGTAAAGATTTTGAAATTCAAAATAATGGAGTCTATATTCATCGGGTCCATTTTCCGCCTCCTCCTAAACCAGCAGATACAACCACTACAGTATTACAATTCAATCTACAACTGGTAGAAAGAGCAGTGCCGCTAATTCGTAATCTTAAGGCAGATATTATCAATACACATGATTGGCTAACATTTTTAGCTGGACGATCTTTAAATAGGATTTTTGGAATACCACATATCCTTACTATTCACGATACCATGATTGGTAAAAATTTCGGAAAGCTTGATAATCCTGGTAAACTGGCAGCTCACATAGAACGTTATGGTTGTATGGATGCTGATGCTATAATATGTTGTTCAGAGTTTATAAAAAATGAACTTAAAAATCTTTACCAAGCTCCTAATAAAAAAATATGCGTAATTCCCTGTGGTGTAAATGAAGAAAATTTCGCAGTATCTGAGGATCCATTTTTACAAAAAAGTTTTCGCAGTGTCCTAGCATTACCTCATGAAGTAATAATTAGCTATGTTGGAAGACTTGATAAAGAAAAAGGACTGGATGTATTATTGAATGCAATTCCTGAAGTGATACAAATGCACCATGATATTAAATTTATCATTGCTGGTAAAGGAGAGATGGAAGAATCTATACGAACATGGGTAAAGCAAAATAATCTAACAAAACAGGTGCAATTAGTTGGGTATATTAGTGGCCAGATATTGTCCTATCTTTACAAAGTTACTGATATTCATATAGTTCCTAGTACGTATGAACCATTTGGAATTGTTGCTTTAGAAGGAATGATTAACAAATGTGCTGTTATTGTCTCGAATGTTGGCGGATTATCAGAAATTGTGCTTAACGAAGTCGATGGTATAAAATGCTCTGTGGCTAACTCATATATACTGGCTTCTGCAATAATAACCTTAGTTAACAATCCTAAATATCGTGATAAACTTAGAATCGCAGGGTATGAGAAAGCAAAAAATTTTTACAATTGGAAAAGAATTGCACAAATAACACTTGATATTATGTATAAAACTTGCCAAATGAAAATGGAAGCTCAAGAAAAATATATTTCACAAATTAGCATAAATAAAAAAATGAAAGTAGGTATAGATGTTAGAGTAATAGATCGTCATATAAGAGGAATAGGATATTATGTTGAGCGATTGGTATACTACTTAGCAAAATCTGAACAGTGTAACCTGATATTATTTGGAAATAGAGAATGCCAAAATATTTTAAGAAATAGTATTCCAGAAATAGAAAATATAGGATATAAAGAAATTCCATTTGGATTAGGGGATATGAGATGGGAAAACGAGGAAGCAGGAAAATTATGTGATGCGTCAGGAATTGATATTTATCACGGCCCATCCTTTACTGTAGCTACATCAGGAAAAGTGGCAAAGATAATCACAATCCACGATGTAACATTTTGGTTATATCCTCAATTTTACGATTTTGCTTTTATTGATCATATAGAAAAATCAGTGCGGGATTCTGTAAGTCATGCAAATGCAATATTAGTTGATAGCCAATCCACAGAAGAAGATTTAAAGAAATTTGTAGAAATAAAAAATACGCCCATAAGAATAACTTGGCTAGGAACAGAAGATTTTGATTTTGCATCCACGGATCAATTGAAAGCATTATCTCAAGAATATGATTTAAAAAAATATGTTATTTTAGTTATAGGAATGGGACAAGGACGAAAAAATTTATCAGGGATATTGAAAGGTTTTTCATTACTAAATCAAGAAATTCGTCAAACAACATCGTTATTGATCGTTGGAGAAAATTGGAATGTCAATCCAAGGGCATATCAAGAAGCAATATTTTTGGGAATAGAAAAAAATATTGTCATTACTGGAGAAATAAGTCGTAAGAAACTTGGCAATATTTATCGGTTATCTAATGTTGTATGTTATCCTTCTTTCCATGAAGGATTTGGTCTTCCAATTATCGAAGCTATGATAGTGGGAGTCCCTGTAATTACTTCAAATTTAAATGCGATGAAAGAGATTGCAGGAGAATCGGCATATTTAGTAAATCCAAAAGTACCATATAGTATCTGTAAAGCATTAACAGAAATATTAACAAATGTAGATATAGCCCAAACACTTTCTACTAAAGGAAAAAAACAGGC
>CAZPDM010000124.1:2937-5340 GCA_964585305.1 uncultured Planctomycetota bacterium
TCGCATTAAAATTACAGGAGTTATTCCAGATCACGAATTATTTGCTTTAATGAAAAACACAAGTTGTTTGGTACATTTATCATATTTTGAAGGATTTGGCTTACCTGTGGCAGAGGCAATGGGATTGGGAATTCCAATTGTTATTTCTGATCGAGGATCGCTACCAGAAATTGTTGGGGGATCTGGATTAGATGTTAGTCCAGATGATTATGAAGAATGTAGTATAGCAATAGCACGAATATTACAAAGTCCAGAATTAGCTGAATTACTTTCACAGGAAGGAAGAAAACGAAGTAAAGAATTTCGTTGGAGTAAATCTGCAAAACATATTATAGAAAAAATTGAAAAGATAATGGATTCTATTGAAAATAAATCAAAGATAGAAATTTTAAAGGATAGAATCTCTTTCATAGATAAAAAAATGAAAGTAGGATTAGTTACTACATGGAAGATTGATTGTGGAATTGCATTATATTCCTGTAATCTTGCTCAAGCATTAGTAGAAAATAATATAGATGTAGTTGTTTTAGCCGAAAAAGTACCCCAAGGCGAAAAGTTGCCAGATAAGGTTACAGTATGTACTTGTTGGCAACGTGGGGAAAGTCTTAATTTATTATTTCAAGAGATAGTAAAACAAAATATTACTATAGTTAATATCCAACATCATAGCGCATTTTTTTCAGATGGAGCGTTAGCAGAATTAATATGGCAATTAAAAACGAATGGGATTTCAACTATAGTTACTTTCCACGAAATTATGCCTGATATTCCTCAAGCAATATTTTTAGCAGCAGACAAAATTCTTGTGCATACTTTACTTGGAAAAGAAACGTTACATAGAATGGGTATTCAATCTCGTATAGATGTTATTCCCATTGGAATTCAGACGTATCCTGATACAATTTCTATCAAGAAAAAAATTAGCAAAAATAGACCAATGATACTCTCTCATGGATTTCTTCAGCCATCTAAAGGTTTTCACTTTATGATTGAGGCTTTATCTTTACTCAAAAATGACTTTCCAACTCTTATTTATCGTATTATAGGCTCACCTCGTTTGGGAGCCGAGGATTATCCGCAACAACTTCGTGAAAAAGCTATCCAAAATGGCGTTGGTACAATGGTTGAAGTGAAAGAAAAATTTCTTACTGAAGAAGAATTACTATATGAAATTCTTAATGCCGATATAGTGGTATATCCCTATCAACATCACATTATTGGTTCTAGTGCTGCCGTAACACCAGCATTAGCAATGGGTGCTACTATTATTACTTCGGCTACTCCATATTTTGAAGATTTAGGAGATTCTATATTACGTGCGAGTTCTATACAAGAGTTGGCAAATGCAGTTAAAATATGTCTTATTGATGATAAACTTGCTAATTCTCTTGGAGAACTCGCCAAAGATTTGGCTAAAAAAAGAAGTTGGCATAACATTGCTTTCCAACATAAAGAGCTTTATGAAAGTATTCTAAAGCAAGATAATGAAAACCATGTCAAACAGATAAAGCCTTGGATTTCTGTTCATATTATTAGTAAAGAAACTGATTCCTTGGGAATGCACTTCTTCAAGTCTTGCTTAGAAGTACTGAGGGGATATCCTGACGAGGTAATTGTGATAGATAATGGTTCATCTCCAGATGTATTAGAAATGGTCAAAAAGGAACTGGAACATTTTCATGCTAAACTAATTTTGAAACCAGATATTACAAATTATAGCGATTTGCGTAATATAGCATTAGCTGAAACAAATGAAAATGCCACACATATTCATTGGATAGATACAGATGAAATCTTCTTTCCTGAACAATTAATGCTATTGAAAAAAGCTATGAAAGATCCAGAAATTGCGATGTTTCAAACCACATTAGTTCACTTTATGATCGCGCCAGACATTTTACAAAATCGTCAACTTAAGCGAAATGTGTTTCGATATAATAAACAAATGCGTTGGTCAAGAAGTGTGCATGAGATTATGGAGAATATGACGCCAGGACGTAAAGCATTTATTCCGATTGAACATTTGCATTTTGGATACTGTCGCCCCCAATGGCAGACTTTTCTAAAGTGGATTCGTTATGCTATACTTGAATACAAAAATGCTGATATGTATAGAAGCGAAATGATCGAAGGCATTAAAGTTCCTTGGCTACGAGAAACACGTACTCCTGACACTATCTTAGACGAGCGATTACCTAAACTTCAACCTTATAGAGGAAATTATCCGCAATCTTGTCTATCCTGGCTAGAGCCATGGAAAAAATCAGGAATACCGTGGAAAGAATACTTATATAAACTTGTAGATCATAACTTCTGGATATGGTGGCAGAAAACAAAATCTGAAATAGGAACATGGCAAGAGACATTGCCAATAGTAATTGAAAAAATGGGATGGAAGGAAAA
>CAZPDM010000124.1:5440-7436 GCA_964585305.1 uncultured Planctomycetota bacterium
GGATATGGACTGGCACGTTATGCTTCCAATCTAGCTTCTCATTTAACTAAAATTGGCGTTGAAGTACATGTCGTTACTATGAATTTTTTAGAAGGAAAACAAGAAATTCAAATTGATGGCGTTCGAGTATATCTAATGAAAGAGACTCTTGGATTTCATAGTTTTCATTGGGTTTCAGAAACAGTTATTAGCAATATACGAATGCTCGAACGAGCCGTGGAAATATTTCAGAAACAATCGTTTGATTTAATTATTGCACATGATTGGTTAGCAGCATTAACAGCTAAATCACTCCAAACAATTTATAGAATACCCGTGATTCTTACAATACATGATACAGAAGTAGGAAAACGTAATAATCATCTCACACGAGAACAATATTATATTGCTGAAATGGAAAATTGGATCTCACATATTGCCAGTAGAATTATTACGACTAGCCGATTTATGGAAAAGGAAATTACTAAGACTTATAAAATACCTACTCATGCAATTGATATTATTCCTTGCGGAGTCAATCCAGATGAATTTCAAACAAAATGCAATTTACAAGACTTTCGTAGAATTTTTGTAAAAGAGCATGAGGCTAAAATTGTACTATTTGTCGGTCGTCTTACTACTATCAAAGGCCCAGATGTTTTATTAAAAGCTGCACAAAAAGTTATGGAATACTTACCAAACACAACTTTTATTTTTGTAGGAGATGGTGTTTCTCTTCAAGAATTAGTGAAATCTGCTCAAGCAATTAATGCTAACGGCAATATCATTTTTACAGGACACTTAAGCGGGAAAGTTCTTAACGCGATGTATCGCATAGCCAATTGTCTGGTTGTTCCTAGCAGATACGAACCCTTTGGAATGGTTACATTGGAAGCCATGATTTGCAAAACTCCTGTTATAGTTTCCAACACTGGCGGATTATCCGAAATCGTGGATCATGAGAACACTGGATTAAAAGTGTCGCCAGAAGACGAAATACAACTTGCTCATGCTATTATGAGGATACTTTCCGATACGCAACTTGCTAACAAACTTGCTAATAATGCCTGGAAAATGTGCCAAGAAAAATATCTTTGGAATAAAGTTGCTATAAAAATTAAAGAGATTTACTCTCAGACAATACTCCAATTTACTAGCAAACAGGCATAATGAGAAATTTATAGAAATGCTTACCATCTACAGGTAAGCACTTCTATAAATTTCTTACAATTATTTTTATCATAAAGATAAAGAACTTTTTTAGAGTAATCTATATCCAAATCAAGTTTTATTAAGGTAGGAAAATATTTGTTGCGGTTAATAAGCAACAAAGTATTTTCCGTTAAAAATAAAGGTTATATACAATGAATATCGTAGAGAAAGTTGGCATAGAAGGCAATCCATCCCAAGGCCCTTTTATACAAATATCTCTAAAAATTATTTTAGATTCCGATATTGTTACTGGAATAAATTTTAAGACACACCAATGTGGAATATTAAAAGCTGTCTGTTGTACCCTAATGGACATGGTTGTTGGCCAATCATTAGAAAATGTCAAGAAGATTACAGAAGAAATCTTTTTGGAAAAAGTGGGATGGTTACCATTAGGTAAACAACATTATCCTAAGATGGTAATCACTGCTCTGAAAAAGGCATTGGATAGTTAACTGATTTTCAACGATAACAATCTCAACAAAATTTATAAGGAAACCATTGTGAAAATAGCAGTGAATGCATTATCTGTCGTTTCTGGAATGACAGGAATAGGATGCTATACTCATGATTTACTCTCTAGCTTGGCAAAATATGGAGAACTATATCATTACCTTTTTATTACAGGAACACACTTTTCCCAAATGGACATAAACAACAAAAGCAATATAACTCAAATTAAAATAGACAAACCAAATAGATTATGGGAAGAGTTACAGATGCCAACGGAATTGCTCTCTCATGGTGTAGAATTATATCATTCGCCCATCTTTACATGTCCAATTATAGATGAAATTCCAGCAGT
>CAZPDM010000125.1:0-7291 GCA_964585305.1 uncultured Planctomycetota bacterium
GAAAATGGGACAACTCCGAACAAGTACCAGAAATTCCATATTGGGCACAAAAATTTTATAAACTGAGTGGAATATTATATAAAGATGCCCAATTTTATATGGATACCATGTTCAAATATGCTAAAATATTAGAAAATCCGCATAACAAGTGGGTAAGTCTATACGAAAAAGAACCCGATATAAAAGGCTTTCCACAACATTATATTCTAAGTAGTTTGCTCATGCCTGCATTAACAAGTATTTGGACTAAAGAAATTGACATGATGTGCAGACTTCAAAATTACCAAGCTGCTTTAGCTATCAATCGATTTCATAATAAATATAAATGTTTGCCAGAAAAATTAGAACAAGTTGTTCCCGAATTTTTAGAGAAAATTCCTTTCGATTTTTATTCTTCTGAATCTTCTCCTATCAAATATTTAAAAACAGAAAATGGCTATATTGTTTATAGTCTTGGATACAATCAAATAGATGAACAAGGAAATAGTGAAAGAAAAATAGGTGAAGATCATTACCCTGATATTGGATTGAACGTAGAATTTCAAAAATAGATTTCTTAAGATATATTTGGCATATACAAAGAATTAACTCAGGGCTTATTAAAATTTTGGAGGGGCAATATATGATTAAGAAAAATTTTCTCATTACAATTCTAATCACGATTGCTTTTGTAACCTGTATAGGCCAGCCATTATCAGAACCACAAAAAGACCCAACTCCTATGCCAGAAGGCTATAATCACGAAATCAGTGACTATCTTGATAGTCTGAACTATGATCCTCGACAAATCCTTGCCGAGCAAATCGGCGATTCAGTTTTTCCTGCAAAACCTCTTCCAAATGAAGTCGATGACGATGGCAATGCGATCATAATTTGCAAACAAGTAAAACATCACCTCAGTGGCAATCTTGATGATATACTTATCCTTAATCCCATACATTCAGTAGTATGGCCTGGAGCACTTGTAAAGGTTGATCAAGAACTTGTGCGTGGGATGCCTACACCTCTTCAATACCACCGCGCTCCTGTAAAACTTAGCATTGATCTTCCAGGCATTGGAGATCAAGGAATATTTGCTGTAGAGAATCCAAGCAATGGCACAGTACAAGCCGCTATCGACAAAGCGCTAGATTACTGGAATAACAACCAATACAAAGAAGGCTATGTGAGTAAGTCTCGTTCAAAATATACATCAACTTTTGTATATAGCACTGAACAACTTGCCGCCTCTCTTGGTATAAATTACTGGAATCTTAAAGGAAGCCTATCTACTCAATTTCAGATGGCAACAACGCGAGAAAAAAAGGTGGCTGTAGTGCTTTTCAAGCAAGTATTTTATACTGTCGCATTCGATCCCCCATCAAATTCAGGAGCAGTATTCCATCCCAATGTTACAGTCAATGACATAAAAAAAAATATAAATAATGAAACTCCTCCGGCCTACGTAAGCAGCGTGGACTATGGTAGAATACTCATGTTGCAAATTGAGACAAGCTCTGCCATCCTTCAGACAGAGATGGAAGCAACGCTAAAATATTTAAGTGCTCAGGCAACTGCATCAGCAGATTATCAAAAGACTCTCCAAAATAGCAAGATTACTCTCATCGCAATCGGAGGAAATGCAGAGGTAAACACCCAAGCCATAGATGCAAATCACATTGAAGATCTTCATAAAATAATACAAGGGCAAAATGCGTTATATTCGAAAAATAATCCAGGCCAACCGATCTCCTATACAATTCGATTTCTGAAAGACAATCGTCTTGCCAAGATGGGATACGCTACTGACTATACTGAACTAGTTTGCGAACGTCATCCCCATGGTTGGATTGGTTTTAAACATTCAGGCGTTTATATTGCCAAGTTTTACATGAATTGGAAAGAAGGCGATCAGCAGAAATCATGGAGTTCGGGAAAAAAAGCCGTAGGATACATGGACAAAATACAATTAAAAGGAAATGCCCACGATATTAACATTGCTGCACAAGTCAACACTGGCTTTGGATGGCATAATATATTCAAATTAAAATTAGACGGGCCACCAAATAAATTCTATGTAGTAAAAGGAACCACGCTTCATACCAAATGGGAAACAGCGGATAAATAATAGTTTATCAATTATATAATGAAAGGATGTTTATGAAAGCCTATTGTTTTTTTATAGTTATTTTTATGATGGTAAGTATTGTAATTTGTCAAGCGCAATCTACAAGTAATCTGGTTTTAAATTTACCTATTGGAAAATCAGGTTTAATGTATGAAGGCGAAGAAAATTCAGAAATGTTGATAGAAGGACCATCTGCGATTGCTGTAGGTTTGGATGGAACTTTCTGGATTGCCAATCCTGTAAATCATTCTTTATGCCAATATAATTATACAGGAGATGAAATTAGCAAGATCGATACTTCTTTTGCTATAGGCTTAACTGATTTTTGTGTTACAGAAAAAGGCATTTTTATTTTAGATGCTGCGGATCCTTCTCCTATGGTATATCACCTTGATTTGAGGGGAAGCATGATAGCCAAATATCCATCTCCTGTAGCATTAGAAAGTGGTTTAAGTGGCATTACCTATACTTCTGAAGGCGGCTTAATACTGGAGCAAGAAGGCGGAGCGTATCTTACTCAACTTATAGATCCTTCAGGGAAATTTACCAATGTTACATTAGCTGGCTATCCTTATAATGGGAAATTATATCGCACTGAGCAAGTAGAACTGCAACAAAAATCCCGCCAAACTACAATAAACCTAGGCGAATGCAGCGTTAACATTTCTACTCAAAATCAATTAGCAGGAACAAAAATACTTAATGTCGCTGCTAATGGAGACGTTTATATAATTGTGGAAGAAATGAAAAGCAATCCAGAAATTTGGATAGATAAAACAATCCATCGTTATAATACAGAAGGCCAATTCCTTGGCATTACACGTGTTCCTCTCATGCAACGTTATGGAGAAGTACTGTGTGGTTTGGCAATAGACAAAGAAAATGAAATATACTCCCTTGTTACTTTACCATACGCTGTCCAGATATATAAACTTGCTTTTTCCCAAACTATTGTAGAGAAACCTTCCTTACCAGAAATCACCAATTTTCCTGAACCTGCTCGGGATTTTGGAGAAAGAATTTCTCGCGACGGCATCATTGCTAATGCACGGGCCTATATAGATAATTCTAAATATTTAAATTCTACCAACCTAAATGGAAGTTGCTCAGGACGTACTAAACCCGATTATTTGGGTGGTGCTGGAACTTATAACAGCGTTCCTTATGATTGGGGTGGATGGGATACAGTATCTGCTTTCAATAGTTATATGGATAAAAATTATCAAGCTGGCGATGTTAATACTTCTGCTTCTGAATCTTGCTCAAAAGGTGTAGATTGTTCAGGATTTACAACTCGCTCATGGGGCCGCACAGATAAAAAATATGGAACATCTACCTTACCTCAAATTGCAAAACAGTTTGACTCTACTGATAATCTTCTTAAAGGAGATATACTAAATAAAGCAGGCAGCCATGTTCGTTTATTTGCCAGTTTTGCCAATGGCGGTTGCAATGTTTATGAATCTACAACAGGAAGTTACGATCGTGTTATCTATCGCTATCTTTCTTGGAGTTCTTTTAGCGGATATGTTCCATTCCGCTATTTACATATTTCAGATGACGATCCAACTCCGCCGACACCATCTACATGGCCTACTCATAGCACTGCAACAAATAATTCCGGCCACAATGTATATGCGATTCAATATTTGCTGAAACAACATGGGCAATCTTTAAATATAGATGGCGATTTTGGCTCTGAAACTAAAAGCAAAGTCCAAAACGTCCAAACAGCATATAATCTAACAGCAGATGGTGTTGTTGCCGAAAGCACATGGAAAGTATTGATTAAAACCGTATCTCAAGGAAGCAACGGTGATGCAGTTAAAGCAGTGCAACATCTTCTCAAAAACAAATTTGGTTTTAGTCTAACTATAGATGGAGATTTCGGCCCTAATACTAAATCTGCTGTCATAAGTTTCCAAAATTCTAAAGGCCTTACAGCAGATGGAATCGTAGGTACTCAAACCTGGTTAGCATTGGTTTCAAAATAGATTTTCTGTAAAGTTATATAAAGTATTTTTTTGTGATGAGAAATATTTTATCAGTTTTTTCTCTTTAGAAAAGGAGATATACTTATGACATTTACTGAAATCATTCAAAAGCGAAGAAGCATTTATTCTCTTGGAAAAGAAAGCAAACAAAATAAAGAAAGCATTATTGAGAGAGTCAAACTTGCTGTTTTACATACTCCATCTGCCTTTAACTCTCAAAGTGCTCGCGTTATTTTATTGTTCAATGAAAATAGTGATAAATTATGGGAAATTACTCGCAGATGTCTTCAGAAAATTGTTCCCGCCAACGCTTTTGAAAACACTAGCAAGAAAATTGATTCGTTTAAAGCCGGTTTTGGAACCGTTCTTTTCTTTGAAGATCAAACAGTTGTGAATGATCTTATGAGTAAATATGCTGCGTACAAAGACAATTTTCCACTATGGTCTTTACAGTCAAATGGAATGCTACAATACCATATTTGGCTAGCATTAGCAGAGATGAACATAGGAGCTTCACTTCAACATTATAACCCAATAATTGATGAAGAAGTCAGAAAAGAATGGAACATCAATCCAACATGGAAATTATTAGCCGAAATGCCTTTCGGCTCAACCAATCAACCAGCAAATGCAAAAGATTTCCAACCCATAGAACAACGGCTAAAAATATTCTAAAGTAAAAAAACTTTCGCACTAATTTAAAGAGAACCGTCTATAACGGTTCTCTTTTTTTGTTTACATGTTTTAATCTTACGATAGTGCGATTCAAACCCTTATGGCAATGTCTATTTAGCTGCACAGGCTTTCCAGTTTTAATCCTACGATAGTGCGATTCAAACCAAACAAAAAAAAGCAACATTGATTGTTGCAAAACTGTTTTAATCCTACGATAGTGCGATTCAAACCGTTATATTTTGAATTTTCCTGCGATGGGACTAATTTGTTTTAATCTTACGATAGTGCGATTCAAACAAAATACAAACGAAAAAAATGAAAGAAATTTAATTTTGTTTTAATCCTACGATAGTGCGATTCAAACTTGGATCATTAGCACAATATGAAAGTGAACAAATATCGTTTTAATCCTACGATAGTGCGATTCAAACTATAAAAATGCAATTGCCATTGGATTTCCCGGCGTTACGAGTTTTAATCCTACTATAGTGCGATTCAAACCAAAAAAATGGCAAAAAAACACCTCGTAATAGGGCAGTTTTAATCCTACGATAGTGCGATTCAAACTGGATAACTCCTAACGTTGCAAGCCACAATTGCCATGTTTTAATCTTATAACTCATATATTTTATATGTTTTTTTTTAATTTGTCAAGGTTTTAATCTTACAATAGTTCACCAAATTTATTTGGGAAAAAATATCTGAAATTATTACTGACTATGTTTCAATCCTATGATGAGTGTGCTACTTTTTTGATAATCTTATTACCACAATTTTTTATGTATGATTTGTATATCAACTTGCTTCTTATAACATTCCACTCAAGTGGATTAGAATGGAATTACGATGACAAAAATCATTAGCTTTATCAATCTAAAAGGAGGCGTAGGTAAAACTACCAACGTTATAGCAATTGCGGAATTTTTGGCTGCAGAAGAACGAAAAAAAGTCTTGGTAATCGATCTTGATCCTCAAACAAATGCTACAATTTGTCTTATCTCTAAAGAGGATTGGTTAGAGAGGGATAAGGCACAATGCACATTACTTCAACTTTTCAAGGATACTTTGGATAAAACCTCAAAATTTAATATTATTCCTTCAATTATAAATGGGGTGTCCAATCTGGAGGGAGGAATTGGTAAACTTTCTCTTTTACCTTCTAGTCTAGGGTTAATCAATATACAAGAACAGATTCCATCTGATGCCTATACTATCCTTTCTAAGACACTCGAACCAATCATATCTAACTATGATTACATCTTAATAGATTGTCCACCAAGTCTTGGAACAATTACCTTGAATGGTATTTTTATAAGTGATGGTTATGTGATCCCAGTAACTTTAGATAACTTTTCTTCCTATGGTTTAGAGCAAATTCTAAACCGAATAGAGTCATTTAAAAGAGAGCATCAAATAAAAATCCAGCCAATAGGAATTCTAATCAATAGGCAAAGAACATATAAGTTTCAAAGTGTACAATACAAGAATTTGGATCGTGAATCAACACAAAAAAACATTCCAGAGATATTTCAGACTATTATTCCAGAAGCTATTAGACTTTCTGAAGTAATTTGCTATGACTCAACTCAATTTAAAAAATTGAAAACCAAATATGGTGCTGCGCTATTTAAACTGTATACAAATCTCACCAAGGAGTTCATGGAAAAATGCCAGAAAATTTAAGAAAAATTTTAAAAAAAGTTGCTGAATTTATAGCAAATGAAATTGAGAAAAATCCTCAATTTCTTAAAGAAATAAACATCTTGCTTATTCCATTACAACAAACTTCGATAAAAGATAAAATACCTAAAAGAAAGGTTGTAAAATCCCAAAAACAAATTCCCGACTTATATTTGCTCTACCGGAAAAGCAAAAAAAAATTTTACGACACTCTTAATCAATCAAATATTGAACAGCTACAATCAATTATTAGTGATAATAGATTAGATATATCTCAGAAAAGCAATAAATGGAGAAATAAAGAACGTCTAATCCAATTCATTGCTAATAAAATAGCGGAAAAAGAAAACTCCAAAGATGTATTTAGAAATTATTCAACAAAATAAACCGAAAAATTCCAATAATTTGTATTTATACGAAGAATAAAAAGAAACTGACAAACAAGAGATGCTAATGTTGCAACACTAGCATCTCTTATTTATTACGATAGTGCGATTCAAACAAAAAACTAATATTGTAAAAAATATTAGCAATGACAGTTTTAATCTTACGATAGTGCGATTCAAACGAAGTCTATCGGTATTTTGTAGGGACTTGTTATAGGTTTTAATCTTACGATAGTGCGATTCAAACAATATATAATCATTTTAGTATATTGGATGTCAAAGATGTTTTAATCCTACGATAGTGCGATTCAAACGAACGTGTAAAAGAGATGAACAAACCTAAACCAAAGTTTTAATCCTACGATAGTGCGATTCAAACAACGACCTTATGAATGGGAACGCCTACCAGGGAGGACTAAGTTTTAATCCTACGATAGTGCGATTCAAAC
>CAZPDM010000126.1:0-7188 GCA_964585305.1 uncultured Planctomycetota bacterium
AGTCCAGGTATTTTCTTGTCGAAGCCTCATGGCTTGCCATGAGGTATGTCACTGGTCCACTTATTGAAGTCCCAGTTCTCATTATTTTAGTCAATGTAGCTTTAAAATTTCAAAAAAAATATTGGCAAAAGCCAGAGTAATTTTTAAAGGGGTTGCCTGTGTCTAAATCTTACTACTTTTTTACAAAAATAATTATTGTCGTTGTCTTACTTTTGTGCATCACTGGTATAGGATACTCAAAATATCAATCGCAACAAAATGTCGAAACCTTGAAAGACCCTTTGGAAAATCTAGAACCAATCCCCACCTTAATTGAATTTGGTTCATTAACATGTATTCCTTGCCAACAAATGAAACCTATTATCAAAGCCCTTTCCGAGGAGTATGCGGGAGAATTACAAGTAATTTTTGTTGATGTAGAAATTTATACAAAAATTGCAGAAAAATATAAAATTGAAATTCGCCCCACACAAGTTTTTCTGGACAATCTAGGTCAAGAAATATTTCGACATGAAGGATTTTTTCCTAAAGAAGATATTTTAGCTCAGTGGAAAGAATTAGGCTTTGAATTTGAAAAAACAGGAACCTTAGAAAAATCTGATGATACATCAAATAAGTATATTGGCGAATTCTTTAAGAGTTTAAATCATGCTTTAACAGGTACCCCTCTTATTGCTTTATTAGCCTCTCTCATTTGGGGAATTTTAAGTATTTTGTTGAGTCCTTGCCATCTTTCCAGTATTCCTTTAGTTATTGCTTTTTTAGGACAGCAAGGAAAAATTGATACAAAGAAAGCATTCATTTTTTCTACCATTTTTTCACTTGGTATTCTTATAACAATTATTTTAGTTGGTATTCTTACAGGATTAGCAGGACGTATGCTGGGTGATATTGGGCCGTTTGGAAGCTATATTGTCGCAATATTATTTTTCATTGTTGGTTTGTATCTTTTAGATATAATTATTTTGCCCTGGAATATGCCAAACTTGATGAATACTGCAACAAAAGGTAAAACTGGAGCATTACTGTTAGGCTTAGTCTTTGGTATCGCAGTCGGGCCATGCACATTTGCTTATATGGCACCTATGTTAGGAATTGCTTTTAAAGTCGCCAGCCAAAACTTAGGATATGCAATTTTATTATTGCTTATTTATGGTGTGGGGCATTGTGGTGTTATTGCTATAGCTGGAACAAGTGCCCATAAAGTACAATCTTATTTGGATTGGACAGAAAAATCTTCAGGGACAATTATTGCTAAGAGAATTTGCGGAATGTTCTTACTAATTGCTGGATTATATTTGATTTTTATCGCATAGATAGAAATCAAAAATCCCTTGTCTTTTTTTAAGACAAGGGATTTTTTTTACCCAGCTTCGCTTTGCGTTAAAGAATGTACCCATTCTCCTACAAGAGGGCGAATTTGCAAGATATAGAATTCATGTTCCTGATCAGAAGACTCTTGCAAATTTACAGCAAATTCAATCTCAACTTCTTTTGCTAAAGAGTCTTTTAAAACTTTAAGTAATTGCTTCAGAACTGCGCAAATAGGGAAAATTTGTCCGTTTAAGATTTTTTCAAATGTAGCTACCTTTACTCCATTTCCATTTATATCTTTTTGAATAACCTGCGTCTTCAAACTATATGCAGTGCAAATTTGTGTAATAAGTTGTGAAGTAGCCTGCTCTACTTCTAATTTTGCAATAGGAGCAACATTGTCAAGTAAATTAGGTTGAGAAACATTTTGATCTAAAGCATAAAAATATGTTTGCGTTGTGTGCCAAAAGTCTGCAGCCGAGTGATATTCATAAAAACTTTTGGGTTGACAGGGGCAAAATTGTACAGCTCGACATTCTTCCATAATCATCTTGCCTAATCCCATAGCAATTTGTGCAGAGCCTTCTTTATTTTCGGTTAGGCATCTTTCATTTTTTTCATTTGTATACCAAAAGTGATTGTTATTCCAAGATTGTGCCATTCCAGAAAAACTTGGATAAAAATATTGCCCATAGCTTCTGCCAACTAGCTCTTGTATTACTACCCCCATTTTTACTTCTTGTATTTTCGAGCCAAGATAACCTTTGTTAGTATGATTAAATACTGAAGCATATAGTAATTTTATTGCTTGAAATAGTTGTTCTAAACGAATATGAAGTTCAGGATGATTGTTAGGTAAAATAAAACTGGAAATTCCAGCAAAAGGTAAATATTCATAATCTTCCATAAGACTTGAAGGTCGTACGGCAATTGGTTGTTTAAACTCTTGTAAAAAATCTTTTAGACTTTTTTGAAGGCTTTCAGAAAGTTTTGCCTCTAAAAATTTTTCTCTAATTCTACGATCATCTTGATAGAATAAAATGTCTTTATTAAGATGATTTACATTTAAAAATAAATCAAACTCTTCTACTGTAATTGCAATACTTTTAGGGATTTTTAATCGAACATTAGGGATGCTTTTATCAAGTTTTTGGGTGGCTAAAAGGTAATTGACAAACGCAATACCACGCGCCTTTCCGCCAACAGAGCCATTTCCGATTTGAATAAAATTACTATCCCAATCTCCAGGAGTATATTTTACTAGTTGTCCAATTTGTCGAGATTGTCTATAGTTTGTAAAAGCATCAATTAAAAATTTTTTAATTACTTCTGGGCTAGCAAAATCCGATATTTTTTTAGGACGTAATGCCAATGCAATTTCGTATTTCCCATGCGACATAAGCCATGTAGAAACATGATTACGCGAGCAATGATAAAGTAAAGATTCTGCAGGGATTTTGGGCAAAATTTTTTCAAATTCCTTCATGCTGCTTACATGAGCAATTTCATAACCATTATCTGGATTTCTAAAAACAAAATCTCCAAAGCCCATATTTGCTACCATAAAATTTTTAAGATCATTTCCATAGCTAGGAGAATTTTTATTAACATAGCTGATTTCTAGTTTACAAGCTTCTTGGGCATTTCGGTCGTCAGCAGACATTAAAATTACAGGCAAATCAGGATTACAATTTCTTAAAGTTGTTACTAATTGCAAGCCTGAATTATCCGTAAGTTTACCTTCCTTAGGGTAGGCTATGTCAGTTATCACTCCCAGCAAAGCATTGCTATACATCTGTGCAATATTCATTGCATCTTCATAATTAGACGCTAATAAAATTTTAGGGCGCGCTCGTATGTATGCTAACTTTTCGCGGTAATTCAACCCTTCCTTGCTTAAAATTTGTGTTTGTCGCATCACTTCAGTATAAACTACAGGCAAAAATTTAGAATAATATTGAATACTATCGTCAACTACTAAAATTACTTTGACTAATTCGCTTTTTATATCATGGGAAATATTTTTTCGATCCTCAACAGATTTAATAATTGCTAAAAATAAAGCAGGATCTCCACTCCAGAAAAATACGCCATCAAGAATTGAATTTGAGACTGGTGGAGAAATCAATGCAAGATAGGAAGGATCTGTCAAAAGTAATACAACAGGCAAATTTGGATATTTCGATTTAATAAGTTTTGCCAATTGAAAAGCGTCTATATCTGGCAAATTAGACATTGTAATAACTAAATCAAAATTGCGTGAATCAAGGTAGTTTAAAGCTTCCTGCGTATTAGATGCGCGTGTAATATGTGGAATTTCTGTTAACTTAAGTTCCGAAAACTCTTCATAAATCTGTTCTACTAATCGACCATCTTTTTCCAAAATAAAACTTTCATACCATGTTGCAACTAATAAAATTTTGTTAATTTTATGTGGCGTTAATTGATATAAACTTTGCTCAATATTTAATTTTCGAGAATACATGTAATCCCTCTAAATCCTAATTTTTAAATAAGTACCAAAAGTCTGTTTTTTTACAAAGCAACAAGTTATTTTAACACTATCCCATCATAAACGACTCTTGGTTTAAATAACAAAAAAATATTTATCTTGCCATTATAAATGGCAAGATAATGGGAGAGTGGTTAACAATCTCAACCAAAAATCTATCTATTGTTTGCCCATTCGCAACTGAAATAAATGTTTATATCTTTGCGAAATTTTATAAATGAGTAATATCAATACCCAAGCCAGCAGCATAGAAACAAAGGTATGGCTAAGGAAATGGGCTCCTTTTAATGTCTGATATATTCCCATAATTCACCCGGCAGATAAACCGGCTAAAAGACCAGCTATTTTTTGGCGTTTTTTTTCAAAAACAAAGTAAAACATCATTAATGCAAAGCCTCCGCTGGCATGCCCGGCCGGCCATCCCTTTCCATAAGAATTTTGATGAAAATATTTCGGATATTTTTGAAATATTTTAACATAAGGTTTATCCCCTCCATATCTTATAATTTGAGCGGGAGTGTATATATTCGTGATATTCTTTAAGATAGCAATGGTAAGGGGAACAAAAATAAAAGAAAGAAGCATTAATATACAAAACCATCTTTTGGAATGAGATAAGTTAATTTTTGATGATAAACAAATCATCAAAAAACATGCTATGCCAAATGCAAAAAGCAATACCTTAGGCCCTGTGTAAAATAAGATTTTGAAAATTTGATAATCTTTATCTATTAGCCATTCATGCCGCTCAGTATTATAAAAAAAGTCTTGGCAATAAATATCTAGATCGCTAAATTCAAAAACACAAAGGATAATTAACAACAAAAATAAAGTAACAAAAATTTGCTTATAGATTGGCATAAAATTTCCTGCTAACTAAGTGGTCTGTCAAGAAAATTGTTAGACATAATTTCGTTATCTTAATTACACTCGCCCATGCACGTATGTGCATGGTAGGAATTAACCCGCCGCTTATAAATGATGGCTTTAACGAAAGAAAATTTACAGCGGCGGGTTCAATTTCTCACAGTTGGATACCCAAAGACAGACCACTAAGTTATTGAAAGTAAATTATTTGAAACTTTTTCCAACACTTCGTCAAAAAAAATAAATAGCCATTTATAATGAAAAATATGTTAGTCCTTATTGTTATATTTTATCCAATAGCTAGCAGTTTGATAATAAGAAATGGTTTCTAATAAAAGCTCTTCTGAAAGTTCTACAGAAATTTGTTTCTGATCGGGCATTATTTTGTATGCAAATGCTTTTTTTCCTGGTTCTAATACAGTTAGGATATCTTTAGACAAAAGTCCCAATTTTTGGTATGTACCCAACAACGCTCGTTCTGCTGGAAAATTCAGCACATCTTTGCCATAAAAATCACTTTTGTAAGAGATATTTAAAAGCCCTAACAGAGTGGGACAAACATCTATTTGGGAGCAAATTGTATGGATAGTTTTAGTTGAAATAAAACCGGGGGAATAAAAAATTAATGGTATGCGATATTTGTTGACAGGCAATTTGACTTTCCCTGCACTATTAGCACAATGATCAGCAACAATTACAAAAACTGTGTTGGAGAACCATGCCTTGGACTTAGCTTTAGTTATAAATTGGCCGACTGAGTAGTCGGCATATTTTACCGCTCCACTCCGACCTATACCCGAAGGTATATCAATCTTCCCTTCCGGATATGTGTAAGGCCTGTGGTTGGAAGTAGTCAACACAACGGAGAAAAATGGCTTGCCAGATTGAAAAGATTTATCACTTTCAGACAATACTTTATCATAAAGATTTTCATCACAAACACCCCAGATATTGCTAAAAGTGATTTCATCACTGTGAAAGTCTGTACGATCAACTGTAGCAAAACCATTGTTAGAGAAAAAATTATTCATATTATCGAAATATCCAAAGCCAGCATAAATAAATTTTGTCTCATATCCCTTTTCTCTAAATACGTTACCAAAATTTGATATAGTGTTTTGAGGTCTTTTAATAATAGAACGCCCTGGTGTAGGAGGAACCGATACCATAATGGCTTCCAATCCACGATCCGTTCTCGTGCCACTAGCGTATGTATTGGTAAAAGATAGGCTTTCCTGAATCAAAGAATTTAAACAAGGTGTAATATCGCCTTTTCCTTCCGATTTTTCGAAAAATTGTGCACTTAGACTCTCAATAACTATAATAATGACATTTTTCTTTTTTTCCGAACCATCATAGTGAATATTTCGAGTGATGTCTGGAAAGTTGCTATTTTCTACAAATTGAGCATTATCTGTTTTTAAAATTTTTCTTATATGTTTTAAAGCAGTAGATTGATCTCGAAGTTGATAGAAATGTTCAAAATCGAGCGTATTTTCAAAAAAAGCGGTGACTAGACTGAAAATTCCATTCTTAGCCAGTTCTCCATTGTAATGGTTTGGTGAAAATTCGGCCATCGAGTTTTTCAGAAAAAAAATAGCAAAAATAGGAATAGCCAGATAAATCAGCCCCTGTGAAAGTCGTTGTGTAAACCTGGTGGACTCTTCCTTATTTTTGGGAAACCACTTGAGAATGGCTATAAATAAAGCCACTGTTACTAAAAAAACGAAAAAAATCAAGGTAAAAAGTGGATATGATTCTCGGATGTTACCAATCACCTCATTTGTGTAAATCAGATAATCGACAGCAATAAAATTAAATCTGTTTTGGAATTCATTCCAGAAAAAATATTCTGAAAAAGATATAAAAATCAATAAAAATAATGATATAAAATAACATACATAACCTGAAAACCGAGCTGTCTTACTATGTACATATTTGTCGGGAACCAAAGTAAGGTATATTGTATATGGAATCAATAAAAAAAAACATGTTACTATATCGAAACAAAGACCTATCGAATAGGTAGCCAGTAACCATAAGGGATTAGTATTAGCTTCCGAAAAACAAGTTATCAAAAGAGTCGTTCTAAGTATAAAGCAAACGGCGATAAAAAGAAAAATAAAACAATTGATAGCAGTAAAACGTCCTGGTGATATTTTCCGAAGTAATATTTATAAGGATAGGTAATGATTTGGTCTTAAGTAACCTCTACATTTTCCCCCCTTCCAAACCGTACAGGCAACTTTCATCGCATACGGCTTTCCAACGAATAACTATTTCAAAATTATTTATAATGTCATTTATATTCGTTATCCGTCTAAAGTCCTTCCCTGACCTAATTTTCATTAGGTATTTGTGGGGGGTTATTTCCCACTCGGTACTATGACTTCTCTGTAACGATTCCATGTCTTCGTAAGGCAATTTACTCAATGTACATCGTTATCAACTGTTCCGATAAGATTTCCTCTACTGATTTTCTACAGTTTATTGCA
>CAZPDM010000127.1:0-5597 GCA_964585305.1 uncultured Planctomycetota bacterium
GCAAGAACATTTAAAAATTCCAATTTATCCTATCTCTGGTGTTACAGGCCAAGGACTAAAAGAACTTCTTGATGCAGTAATTAAATTGATCGATTCTCAATCTGAAGAACCTTCTGTCATTTCAGAAAAAGAACCTTTAGAAGAAGCTGTATTTGATCTCATCAACCCAGTAGTTAATACTAAAGAGCCTTTGGAACGTAAAGAAACTATTCTTCCAGAGGAATAGTTTCTTTATAAAAAAAATATATAAGCTGGTGTTTTTATCTGCCAGCTTATATTATAAAATAAGCTAAAAAGGTTATTTTATGATAAAAATACATCCTCAAATATCTCATGCGTTGCAAAATAATATTCCTGTTGTTGCCTTGGAAAGTACTGTAATTGCACATGGATTGCCATATCCTGATAATCTTAATGTTGCAAAAAAATTACAAAATATTGTCCAGCAAAATGGTGCTGTCCCAGCTACAATCGCAATTTTAGATGGCCAGGTAAAAGTAGGATTGGACGATTCTGAATTAAAATTTATCGCAGAAAATAAGATTGCTAAAGTAAGTTTAAAAGATATTAGTCTTATTGTGGCAGAAAAAGGAAATGGGGCAACAACGGTTGCTGCAACAGTATGGGCAAGTCATCAAGCTGGAATTCAAGTATTTGCTACCGGAGGAATTGGGGGCATTCATCCTGGAGAAGAGATGGATTGTAGCAGTGATTTACCAGCACTTGCAACAATTCCAGTTGCTGTTATTTGTAGCGGTCCTAAAGCTATTTTGGATTTGCGTAAAACAAGAGAATGGTTTGAAACATGGGGAATTCCGATATTAGGTTATCAAACTCCGGTGCTTCCTGCATTTTATTGTTCAAAAACAAATATTCCTATCGATCGTCAGGTAAATAATCTTTTTGATATGGCTAATCTTGTTCACACCCATTTAACGTTGATGGAACGTGGAGTTTTGGTTGCAGTTCCTGTTCCAAAAGATAAAGAAATCTCTTTGGAAGAATTTAATGTTCTTTGTCAAGATGCCTTAAAAGAAGCTCAGAAACAAGGGATCCAGGGCGGACATTTAACTCCATTTCTTATGGAATTTTTAAGAAAAACAACTTCAAATGCTACACTTAAAGCAAATATCTCATTATTAGAAAATAATGCACTCGTTGCAACACAATTAGCAGTAGAATTGGCCAAAAAGAAAAATTCGTAATATGCACAAAAAACTTAATAGCTCTTACACAAAACGGATAAGAGCTATTGAGCATCAAGGAGGAATCTACAATGAATTATCAACAGTTGATTGGGCAATATCTAGGAAAATATAAAATAGATGCCTTTCAAAGAGAAGAACCGTTTGCTATTGTTTTTCGAGGGCATCATGAATCATTAGATCGTATAGTTACAATAAAAATTTTACTTCCATCTCCAACAGTAGATTATTTTTTATCCTGCGCACAGAAACTTGTAACATTAGAACATGAGAATATAGCGAGTATCTATGATATTACTTTTGATGAACGATTGCGGGCATATTATGTCGTAGAACAAGCTATTGAAGGAAATTCCTTAGCCAGTGTTATTGAACAACAAGGAAAATTTTCTTTGCAGGATTCTATAAAATTTATTAAAGATTTATTGCCTGCACTTGCATTAGCTACAGAAAAAGGAATTGTACATGGAAATTTAGCACCGTTTAGTATTGTTTATAGTGTCAGTCAGAATATTTGGAAAATTATAGATTTTGGACTGCCACCAGTACAAATGATTTCTGGTGTTTTAACTTATGGACGATTGGGATATATTTCTCCTGAACAACTAGAAGGCCAATTTCCGAGTTTTGCTGGCGATGTTTATAGTCTTGGTTGTATATTTTTTCAATTGCTTACTGGAAAACTTCCGATATTTGAAGATGTTGTAAAAAAAGAAGTTCCTGAGAAGAATCTTCAAGAACATACAAGAATTTCCCCCCCTACTACAAAACGTATGTTTCCGCTTGCAACTTCAATTAAACAGCCTGTTTTTCCTGCTTTTATTCCATCTGACATACAAAATTGTTTGAATTATCTATTAGCTTGGAAAGCTAGCCAGCGTATCAATTTTAATGCTTTGATTTCAGAAATAGAAAAATTATGGAATAAATATAATCAAATATTTTGCCCAAGATGTGGAAAATCTAATAGTATTCTTGAAACTTTTCATTGTAAAAAATGCAATACATCTGGCCTTTGTTTAAGTCATATTGTTCCTGAAGAGCAATGCTGCGATCACTGTGCAAAGTTAAAAGATCAAACAACCAGTAAAAATATTGAAGGTCTTGGGAGTTGGAATAAACTTATTGAATTATTATATAATATAGCAAATAATAATCGCCAAGGGGTTTTATTATTGGGAGGATCTTCTAAAGAATTTGCTATTACTATTACCCCTGACGGTTTAGAATTACATAGTTTATTAGCTGTTCCTAAGATGCTCGCAGGATTGTCTCAGGAAGAACACTTTCGACAAATCTTTTACGCATATTTAAGAGATTTTATGCAGCAGTTGGAATGTGATTATGAATTTTGGGAAAATGATATTGTAAAAAAAGTCTTACCAAATGCTTCTATAAAAAGCCAACTTTTTGTTAATTCTTCAGAATTCCTAATTACGATTGCACAAATTTTCCAACTATTTCGAGATACACGAAACTTCAGTGGAATATGTATTTCTACGCTGAAGCGTACAATAGGCCTTTCATTTAATGAACAAGGGGTAATCTTTGGGATATTAGGAACAGCAAATGAGGAAAGTTGGGAAATTTATACAGACTTGTCTGTAGTAGAAGATATTCTTGGTAGTTTTTTTGATCAAACGCCTGTACAAATTCAATATCGTCAATGGCATAAACTTGCAAATTATTCCTTGCCGACTCTTTCCTTTTCCTACCAACATTTTTTAGATATGTTATCTTTGAAAAAATCATGGGTAGCAATAGGGAATCTTTTACCTGAAATACACAGCTATATAGCAACACTATTACACTCACAGCGAGCTATGAATTCTCAAGATATAATTAAATATTTATTACAATATGTTAATCCCAAATCTGTACAAGAAGCTACAGATTTTAATATGTTATATTCTTTATTTTTCACAACAATTATTATTAAAGAACGTCTTTTAGAAGCCTCAAAATATCTGCTTTATGTATTTCAGACAAGTGCTGGAATTAGTTTTAAATATGGAGAAAATCTTTTATTGCAGGCCCTTAAATTATCTCCTGAAAATTTAGAATTATATGAAGCCTTAGCAAAATTATATGAAAATAATCGAGAGTTAAAAAAGGCCGCAGAATATTATGCCATGATTGGTTCTTTGCATCTTAAAACAAAAAATTTTGGATTAGCACTTCCCAATTATGAAAAAGCTGTGGCTTTAGACAGTAAACATATTAAGCCTAAAATTAGTTTATTAGAATTATATGAACAGCTGGAACAACGTGAAAAATTACAGCAATTTGGCTTAGATTTATTTATGGAATTGAAGAAAAAAACTCTAAATAGGTTTTTATTTAGTAATAAAAAAGAGCAAGATTTGATCATGGAAAAAATCTGCCAAATTTTACTGAAGAATGATAGCGGGTTAGTAATTTGTCATAACGAAATGATACATATTGCTAGGAGACGTAAGGATAAAATACTTGCTTCACAACATTACGACATGCTAATTCAACTTTATCAAAGAATCAATAATAAACAAGCAATGCTAAAAACCATGACAGAATTGATCAGATTAGACGCTACTCGCACAGATATAAGAAAAAAAATTCAAGAACATGGAGATAGTTTAGTTCTTCATAATACTTGGCTTCGGTTTTTAGGAGTAGTATGGCTGCTTGTTTTTTTAGCATTTATCATCTGGCAATATAGAATATGGTGGGATTCCTATGATAATAAAATATCTTCTACTTTAGCCCATCTTCAAAGCCAAAATATTACTAGAAAAAATTGGAACGTTATAAAAACACAAACTTGGGGACTTTTAGAGCAAACTTATAGCCCCGTTTTAAAAACAGAAATAACAGACTTTATTATAAGACTATATCAAACTAAAGAAAATATTGAAACTTCCCAAGAAAAAGAAATCCAAAATAAAATATTTGGAAGTTTAAAGGAAGTTTTAGATTTATGCAAAAAATGGGAAAAATGGGAGCAAGCACATGAAATTTGCTTGCTAGGAATTAGCATCTATCCTAACCGCCAAAAAGATATTCTTCCTTATCAAGAATTTTTCCAAAATAAAATTACTCAGATATATGAACAAGCTGAACTTTTATATCAACAAGCTCAAGAATTAGAAAAAAACGATAAAACTTTACCCCATGCCATAGATAAATATTTTCAAATCGTTAAGAATGAGTCAATGAAAAATTCTCCTGCTGCGCAAAAAATAATGATTCCTGTACAAATTGTAAGTAATATAGATAATGTATTTTGTTACGATGGAGATAAAAATATTGGCAAAACTCCACTAGTTTATCTCTATAAATATCCTCATATTCCTAATATTATTGGCAGATACACAAGGGGAAAAAGGATTGAAACAAAAATATTTTATACACCAGAAAAAAATATAGCTAAGATTTATTTTATTGTGAAATAAGTTTTCATCACAAAAAATATGGGATTGAGGATTAAGAATGATTTTGCTAAATGAGGCTGGAAAATCCAGCCTCTAGCTAGAAAGAAAGTTATGGATAAAAAAGAACTATTGCAAAGACGACTTATTGAAATTGGAAAATCTTTAGAAAACACTGGAAATGCCTTAGCTTTGTTAGGTTTGGGGTCTGCAGGAATAGAAATAGACAGAATGGACATCTATTCGGATTTAGATTTTTTTGTGATTGCAAAAAATGGAAAAAAAAATTATTTTTTAGATAATTTGCAATGGCTAAGTCAAATTAGTCCTGTTGCTTTTTTTTATAAAAATACTATTGATGGATATAAGCTATTATATCAAGATCAGGTATTTTGTGAATTTGCAGTCTTTGAAATATATGAGTTATTGAATATCCCTTTTGCTGAAGGAAAAATTATTTGGAAAGAAGAAAAATTTGACGAAAGTATTTGTAAACCTCGTAATATTACGAATGAAAAAAAAGCAAAGTCAAAAGAATGGTTACTTGGAGAAATTTTGACAAATTTATATATAGGATTATGCCGAGATAAACGTGGAGAGAAACTTTCTGCAGCAAGATTTATACAGCAATACGCTGTAGATAGAATCATAGATTTACTGGAACAAGATGAAATTGCTTTGCCAGCTTATAAAGATATTTTCTCAAGTGAAAGAAGAATAGAAGAAAGGTATCCAACCATATCAAAGGAATTGTCTAAATTTATTCAAGGCTATAATAATAATCCACAATCAGCAAAAGCAATCATAATTTATTTGGATAAGAAATATCCTATTGCATCCCATATCAAAGAAATATTATTAAACTTATGCGATTGCTAAGTAAGTTGTCAAAGGATTTTTGGAAAGAAATTAGTATGAAAATAAATGTTATTTTTTTAAGTTTTATCTTATTGATGAGTAATATAACTATACTTCAAGCCCAATC
>CAZPDM010000127.1:5697-7080 GCA_964585305.1 uncultured Planctomycetota bacterium
TCTAATATGCTAGATGAGAAAGCAAAGTATCCTATTCCTGATTTTGCGTGTTATTTAGAAGGACGGACAATTTGTCTAGACCCTGGACATGGCGGGGATGCTGATAAAATTGGCTATAAACGTGGTCCTTCTGGCAATCGAGAGAGCGAATCAAATTTAAAATTATGTCGGTATCTTAAAGATTTTCTAAAACAATGTGGTGCTCAAGTTTTAATGACTCGAGATAGTGATAAATTTGTTTCTTTAAGCGACCGTCCAAACATAGCAAAATTGAATAATGCAGATATTTTTCTTTCGATTCACCATAATTGGTCGCCAAGATATACAGCGCAGGCAACAACAATTTGGTACCATGATAATCCAGATTATAACCCAGCAAGTATGGATGTTGCGAGATATATTTTTGATGAATTCACTAAGCAAATTCCTATGAATGAACTCGATCGAACAATGGGGCTAAAATCTGATTATTTTATTTATGACAAAGCTGGTTTTGCAGTTTTAAGAGAATTATCTCCTGAAATTCCAGGAGTTTTATGTGAACTTTCCTATTTCTCAAATTTAGAAACTGAATTAAAACTTCGTGATTCAGAATTTCTAAAAAAAGAGGCTTATGGCGTTTTTCTTGGATTAGCAAAATATTTTTATGCGGGCGTTCCCTATTGGAAAATACAAGATATTAGTAGTATAAACCAATCAAATTCACTAGTTCCTATAGAGCTTTCTAAAAATCAAAATCCAAAAGAAGAATTTAATATTCCCTCTGATACCTCCTTACAATTTACAATCAAGATTTATGATGGATTGGAAGATCGCCAAGAATGGGGTTGCCATTTGGCAAGAATATTTGCAAAACACCTTATTGTTGAATTGAACCAAAAAACAATTCCTTTTGTTTATCAAGAACGCACAGGAATACTCACCTTTACAACACCTTCACTATCTTCAGGAAAACACTCTTTACAACTTTGGATTATTGGACTCAACAAAAACCACAACCATCCCAAAATAATTTATCTTTCAGCAAAGAAATAAATAAAAGCCATTGCAAAAATGCAATGGCTTTTATTTGTTTTGGTGAGAAAACTTTGAAATTTTTAACTATCTTTAGTCAATCTTTTATCATTGCTTGAACATAATAGCTGGAATATTTATATTTAAAAGGCACGTACTACCTATCAGTTTCCAGCATTGTTTAATAAGATTATTTACTTGCTTCTAATTTTTATTTATCTTGTACTCTATTTTTCCAAAGCATGTTTATCAATTCTTTATGTAGGCTCGTTATATGCTTACTTTTCAACGTATGCTGTCGCATTCGAAAGAAACCGATACATTTTTGTTAACAAAAGCTAACAAATACAGATTTAGCGATTGCTAAAA
>CAZPDM010000128.1:0-6661 GCA_964585305.1 uncultured Planctomycetota bacterium
TACAGTATATAAAATTATATATTATATTTTTCCTTTGTTTAGGGATATGGTGTCAGGCACAATATATTACTCCAGAAGATTATGAAGTAAAATTATTTCTTGATAGTAATAAAATTCTTGAACCCAATTCTATGAATTTACAGACTTTAGCCAAACAATATTTTAATATTCAAAGCCAATATAATATAGTAATGCAGTTTTTAGATTCTTCTGCGCGAGAGTGCTATAATCAAGAATGGCTTATTCGTATTCGAATTAAAGATAATAAACCTATTCTTGAGATAACTTATAAATATCGTATTCCCATCGTAACAAATCTCCAAGATGCTTTAAAAAAAGCCAAAGAATTAGGTTGGGATAGCAGCGAAACTTCGTATAGCTATCAAGTTGATTGGGGTTATGAAAAACAAACTTTAGCTATTTCCAAAGAGAAAGAAGTTTCAAATAAAAGCAATATAAAATCTTTACCCACTCCAGAAGTAGCAAAAAATTTGGTGTCTCAATATATCCCTGGAAAATTAGAAAAATGGGGAAAACGATATTTAGGGATTGAAAATTGGGCAAAAAATATTCTTCAACAAGCTCATATTTATGGTCCTGTATCTGGTATAAGATACACAGGATTATGGAATTTGCCGGAGTATGGAAAAGTCAAGATTTATATTGAAGTTTGGAATATAGCAGGAACTGTTGTTACAGAAATTTCTACAAAAATTCCTGAATATGCTCAAGCAGAAAAAGTACATACTCTTCTAAAGAAATATTTAAAACAACAAAACTGGCTACTAGAAAAAGATATTTTAAAAACGACAATGGTTTTTGATGCCTATTCTAAGTAGCTTAGCTTTATAATTCAACATGCTTGTATTCCCACGCAAAGTGAAAAAGCGTGGGAAGAGGAAAAATATGTCGCAAGAAATCGAGCGCAAATTTTTAGTAAAGAATTCTAACTGGAGACAAGAAATTATTGAGCCTGGAGTTTTACTATCTCAAGGGTATCTTAATAATTCAAAAGAAAGAACTGTAAGAGTCCGTATTTCAGGAGAACAAGGTTTTCTAACTATTAAAGGATTGACTACAGGTATTTCCCGTTTAGAATTTGAATATGCAATTCCTACTCATGATGCAAAAATTATACTTCAAAGTCTTTGTTTGCAGCCAATTTTGGAAAAGATCCGTTATAAAATTAAGCATAAAGGGTTTTTGTGGGAAGTGGATGAATTTTTGGGAGAAAATAAAGGTTTAATTCTTGCAGAGATTGAACTTACTAGTGAAACCCAATCTTTTCCTTTCCCAAGCTGGATTGGCGATGATGTTTCTCACGATCCTAGATATTTTAACAGTCGCCTTCAAGAATCTCCTTATAGCAAATGGAGTTAAGTTTTTTTTAAAAAGGAAAAAATATTATTCATTGAAATATTTTTCACAAAAATACATGCATAAAATATTTTTTTTGGTTATGTTTATCTTTATTTTGGGATGTGCAACAACTGCAGATCGTTTGAATCAATCAGGTATTGATTTGGCGAAAGAAAATAGACTTCAGGAAGCTATTATTCAATTTGAAGCTGCCCAAAAAGAAGATCCTCAAAGTTTAGAAATTCAGCTTAATCTAGCAAAGACATATTTATTAAATAATGAATCTGAAAAAGCTCTTCAAACTACTCAAGGAATTGTTAAAAATAATCCCAATCATTTTGTAGCCAGGTTACTTTTATCTCAAGCCCATTGGAATTTAAAACAATATGAAGAGGCAGAAAAAAATCTATTAGATTGGATAGCTCAAAACAATTCTCAAATACCAGAAAGTCAAAAAGAATCTGAAAATCTTAAAACTTCCAGTAACAATTTAAACTCAGAAATTTTATTACAAACATCCGCCGTATATTTGGCATTAGCCGAATTTAGTATGTACAAAAAAGATTGGGGAAAAGCTACTCTATATGCGGAAAAATCTGTTTATTTAACTCCAGAATCTGATCAGGCACATTTTCAATTAGGCCGGATTTATTTACAAGAGGAGATCAATAAATCTTCTCAAAGAAAACCTTGGGAATATCCTGAAGCAAATAATCGCAGATCTTTAATGATACAACTTGGGAATATTATGGCCACTGGCGGACTACAATTGGATAAAGCTCGCACAGAATTTCGTAAAACTATTTACTTAAATCCTCAACATTCCCAAGCTCATATTATGCTTGGTATGTTAGCTTTCCATACTGGTAATTATGAAGAGGCAGAACTAGAACTTTCTCATGCAAAAGCAAATACTCCAGATAATCCATATTTAGATTTAGCCTTAGCAGCAACATATCAAAGTCTAAAAAAATGGGATAAAGCACTAGAGTATATTAGTGCTGCAGAAAAAGTTTTGATAGATACTCCTGAACCGCAAATGTTGAGAGCTTTTTTAGAAATTGATCGTAAGAATTATTCTCAAGCAATAAAAACTATTTTAGATATTTCTCGTCAATATCCAACAGCCAAAGAAAGTATGATGGCAGTATTACGCCAATCTCCGGAACAGCATGTTCCCTGGTTGATAGAAATACTGCAAACAACATCAACTTCAGATTTTCAAGAATTTGCATCAGACACTTTAGCATATATTAGTAATCTTCCTAAATCTCAAGATCCCCAAAAATGGCGAGAATGGTGGAAAAATCATCAAAAAAATTTGTTAAAATTTTATAATCAACAGTAAAAAAATATTTCATAATTATAGCAAATTAAAACTTTTTATTTTTTTATATATTTTCTTAAAGAAAGGTTTTTATTATGCAAAAATTGAATTATATGCTATTGCTAGTTTTTTTTGTAATAGTAAGTAGCTGTATTTTCGCTGATGAAACTATCCGCCGAGCTTGTTTCGATATTGGCTCCGGATCAACAAAAATGGTTGTTGCAGATGTTAATGTCAACAAAAATATCGTCAATGTTATTTATGAAGAATCTGAAGCAGTTGCTTATAAGCAAGATTTAGACAAATCTAAAAATAAAAAATTCAGCCTAGATATTCAAAATCAAGGGCTTTTGATGTTAGCAAAAATGAAAGAAGTTGCACTTGAAAAAGGTGCAAAACAATTTGCTGGTGTTGCAACGGAAGCCTTCCGCGAAGCATTAAATGGGCAAGAATTTGCTGATAATATTACTCGCCGTTTGGGCATTTACGTTACAATTATTACTCAACGTGAAGAAGCCATGATTGGCTTTGCTGCTGGTATTGCTGGAGAAGAAAAGAAGTTGGAAGAAATTGTTGTTTGGGATATTGGTGGTGGAAGTATGCAAATTGTATCTCAAGAAGCTGCCGAGAAATATGAATTTTATTTTGGAAAAGTTGCTTCAAAATCTTTAGCTAATTATATTGTCAAAAATATTCAAGGCAAAGATTTATCCAAAGTCAATAGTCCAAATCCAATTTCTGAAGATGATAGTATGAAAGCCTTGCAATATGTCCAAGAAGAGGCTAATAAAGTTTCAGAAGTTTTAAAAAATAAGATCAAAAATCCAAATACTCTTATTATTGGTGTAGGTGGTGTACATTATTATAGTGTACGCAATCAAGTTAATATGGGAAAAGAATTCACTCTTGAAGGTGTTTCCAAAACTTTAAATGCTCAATTAAATAAAACTGATAGCCAAATTGGAGGCCAATTTGCTGATACTGAAGTTGGCAACTTAATTTTAGTTAAAGGTTTTATGGAAACTTTAGGAATTAACAAAGTCAAAGCCAAAAAAGTTAATAATGCACATGGAATTCTTTTACTCCAAAAATTCTGGAAGTAAATTTTAAAAAAAGATATTAACAAAAAAGGCAACAATTTCTGTTGCCTTTTTTGTTGTTAACCTAACTCATAACTCTTATAAAGAGGTTCTATAATTAAATAAAGCCAAATTTGATCAAGAATACTGGTTTCATAAGGTGCACTATTTCCACGTAATTGTATTTCATATTCAATACGATTAGCAGGATTAGGAGAAGGCATAGGAGGAACTGCTGGAGAAGCATAAGTATCTATTGGTTTTCGGAAAAGGGGGCTTAAAGTAGGTGTTGTAGAAATAGAACCATCATTTTTAAATGTCTGTGAAATTGTAGTACTGGTTTTAAGAGTAATGGAGCAATAGGTTTCTTCTTTGTTTTCTGCAAGGTATCTTGTCCAATTTACAACACCAAAATAACAACGTGATCTACATACATCTCTCAGATCAAAAATTCCTGCAAATGTACTAGGAGTAGAATAGCTACTATTTACTTGCCAATATCGAATGACTTGCCCTGTTGCACGGAAAGGGCTATGATAAATGACAGAGTTTGGAGAATAATAATATACTCCCGGCTTTAATGTCCCACGAATTGGCCAGACATGCATAGGTCCATCAATCAAGTCCCATTGTATGGCTCCATCTACAATTTGTTTTTTAGATGAAACCTTTAATTGAGTTACAAGCATATCATCCCAACGGCCTGTAATATGATACCAATGCCCTTTTTCTAAAGTAATTGTGGCACGATATTCCGTGCGTGAATATTTATAGGTAGTTTGCTGAGTATCGCTAGGAAACTCGTTGATGTTAAAAGCTTCTTTTTGTGCTGCGGTTCGATTTACTTCTCGCACAGTAGGCTCAGTACTGAAAATATGCATCCAAAGTGGTTTCCGAATATCAAGCTCAATTCCACTTCCTAGGCTACAATCCAAAATAGCTTTTTGCCAATTTGGTTGAACATGAAATGTTACAGTTACTGTCATATTAGCATATTGAAAACTCGTACTGCCATCAGGGTGGAAGATAATTGTTTGGACTTTTACAACACAAGTCGTTTGTGGAAATTTTACACTACTATGTCCGCTACCAAATGATCCGTATATAATGCGGGAAACTTTTTCTGCAAAAGGAGCGATTTCAGATTCATTACGAATAATTGAACGTGTAGCACTTTGATAAAGAGAATTTAATTTTAAGACGATCAAAGTATAAGTAAGTTTTCCAGCATTGAATAAATTTGTTCGAGCATTATTTACCATAGGAGTGCCATAAAAAACTCGTGTGGGAAATTCTCGAGCAGGGCGTCCTTGTCCTTCTGTTATAATGTATGTTCTCGATAGTGTAACATAGCTATTTTCATAAGCACAGCGAGTGTAAATATGACCTGGTCCATCAGCAGGCTGATGTTTTTCAACAATAACATATTCATTAGGCGAAGAATATCCAGGTTTTAACCACAAATCAAAACCATCAGAATTCCAATCATCCATAATTAGAGGTTTTCCATTTGCTATATACGCTCCATCTGGCCGCCATTCCGGACGTTTACTTATATCATAGCTTTCTGCCCAATATCGGCATGCATTGGGAGATTCAGGATTACGTTCGAAAATCGAACCTAAATATTCGTTTTTTGCACTAGCTGTATCAAATGGTTTAGATGGATTTTGAGTTGTCCAAGCATCTTGATTGGATGATGTTTTTCGATTTTTTTCAAAATCATGTTGAGTTGTTGTAATATGTGGTTCCCAAATCTTGATGTTTGTTGTAATTTTTCCCATGGCAATAAGATCTTGCTCATTTTCAACAATACGCCCCAGAGATTCTATATAAAATACACCTGATTCAAATAATGAAAACTCTGTTGTTCCTTTTGTTATATCGAATTTATCATACTTACGATAATGAATAAAATCAGGATCTTTTTTATTTAGTCGAATTCCAGGATAAATCGCAGCAAAAACTAAAATTGCCTCATCTGTACTTAATCCAGAAAGACTATTATTATTTAAAAATTCTTCCACATCATTCCATGTTTTAAAAGGAGTTGTTTTTCTTTTATTTGCAATAGCTGTTGCTAGAGTTTCTGCTTTGCTTTCGCTAATCTCAAGAGCACTATTGCCAATTCCAGATAGAACAGATTTTAAAACATTTTTGCAAGCAATGTTGATGTTGATAGGATAACGTTTTTCACGTGCCGGACTTGATAAACTAGACCCATAAACAATAGATTTTGTATTACCCCAGCTATGAACTGTCACATAATTAGAGAATTTTTTTAAATCATCCATAGACATATAGCCAGATTCTACTAAATGATATAAATCACTAAATTGACTATACTCACGAGGAGTCCCATAATTTCGCCAGTTTGTTACAGCTTGGACAATATTATTGATTGTACTGGCATTTGAATATCCCATGCAATATTTTAATATATTTCCTAATAAACGATCAAAATGGGTGCCTAATGGAGAATTCATATTAAAAAAGGCATTTGCATCTATAATTTTTAATGTAGCAAATGCTTTATTCTTTTGATAGTCAGTTTTATAAGAATAAGCAAAATTTAGTTTAGGATGTGCCGCGATATAAAAAGAAGGATTTATAGCAGTTTCTACTGTTTTTAACGGATCGGTTACAAAATCTTTATACTGATGATCAGCATTTGGATTAGAATATGCTACAACCATTGCTTTTTCTGGAATACTTGTTACAGCAAAATCAAGTGCTGCCTGAGCAACTAATATTGCATGGCGTTTTGTTTCTGAATAATGGCTGGATTTTTGTTCCAGAGTAGTATTTATAATAAAAAATATCCCTAACAATGCTAATATGCCTAAGCACATCATTGCAAAGATATAAGTTACGGCAGAGGATTGCTTGGGTTTAA
>CAZPDM010000129.1:0-6599 GCA_964585305.1 uncultured Planctomycetota bacterium
TGGAAGGGGGGAAAATGCAGAGGTATAAGACCAAAGCATTACCTATCCTTATAGCTTTTACTCGATGTATTGTATTACCTCAAGGAGAATTTCAAAATCTTCTTCATGATGGTAAAAGTCGTCAGGAAATTTTAATTAGATTGCTAAATTTAGAATTACTAGGTGAGATGCAAAAAGAAGCTTCACAGCAATATGAGCAAACAAAAGAAAAAATAAAAACAATTCAGCAAAGACTTAGTGAAGAATTTAGTGGTTTAACAACAGAAAATTTTAATAAGCTCAAAGACCAACAAAAAAATATCTTAGAAGAAATTGCTGCTTTACAAAAACAATTAGAAAACTTAAATCATAAACTTGATGAACAACAAGAAGTTTGGAATTTACTGCAAACTTTAGAAAGTTTACAAAATCAACATAAAAGCCTTCTACTGAATTCCAATCATATTCAGCTATTAGAACAAAAGATTCTTTTAACAAGAAAAATCATTCCTATTAAACCGCAAATTGAACAATATCAACTGTTAGAACAAAAATTAGAAAAATTCTACGAACGCCAAAAAAAGTTACAACAGGAAGAAACAAATTGGCAAAAACGTTGGAAAGAGCAACAAAATCTTTTTCTATTAGTAAAAAAAGAGTATGGTTTACTTCCAGAGTTAGAAAAATATTACGAACAACTTCAAGAAAGTAAAGTTTGGCAAACTAAAGAGACTGAATTGCAGCTACAAAGAAATCAACTTGAAATCTCTCTAGAGCAACAAAAAAAACGCATACAAGATTTACAACAACAAAAAAAAGAACAAGAACTTTCTTCTCAAAGTCTTCAAGAACAAATAATAATGATCGAAAAAACATTGGTTGAATTAGAACAGAAAAGACAAGATTTACAGAAGTTTCAAGGGGCTGAGCCTTTATTAAATATGCTAAAAGAAGGCTATGAAGAATGTCAAAGAAAAAAGGAATTATATAAACAAGTTTGGCAAATTTGGGAAGAAAAAAAATTAAATTTACAAAAAATTGACGAATTATTAGAATTGCAAAAAAAATCCGTTGATAGGATCAAACAAGATTTTTCTAAACTTGATGATAAAACGGCATTGGAATCTAGATGGCAGCAATTAGAATCTATTCACCAAATCCAAGAACGTATTTATTTCCATCGCCAACAACAAGAACAATTGCAAGAACGTTGGAATCAAGAAAATGTATTTATAGAAAAGACTTATTTAAAAATTGCTTCTGATCAAAAAGATTTAGAGGATTTACAAAAACTAGCTAACAATTGGCAAGAAGAAATAAACTATAGTCAAAGATTATTACTTATTTTTGCAGAAAAACTTCCACAATATCAATCATTAAATAAAAACTTATCAGAATGGCAAATAAAAATCGACTTAATAAGCCACAGAATTCTTCGCTCTCAAGATGAATTACAAAAACTTGCAATCATTCTTCAAGAAAAACAAAAAGAACGTAAAAACTTATTTGAAGATATTCAAAAGCATAAACAAAATTGGATGGAACTCTATACTAAAGATTTAGCAAATACCTTGCGTATCAACCTTCAAGCAGGATGTCCATGTCCAGTTTGCGGACAAAATGTAACTAAACTACCATCTCAATCATCTGAAGTAAATAAAAATATCTTACAAGAAAAACAAAACATTATTGAGCAGAAACAAGAAGAAATTAAAACAATAGAACGAGCAATTACTGAAGCAGAGACTAAGATTCCCAATCTTCAAACAACAATAGAATCCTTACAAAAAGAATTGCAGACAACAAAAACTACTCAAAATCAATTAAAAGAAATTTACCAAAATATTCTTAAAGAATTTAAAAATTTTTTTCCAGAAGTACAAAATTACGAAGAAGAACAAAAAAAATTAGAAGAAAATACCTCTAAAAAGAAAAATGATCTAAAAGAGCTAGAAAAAAAAATTGTACAAAAGCAAAATATAATCCAACAACAAACTGCTACCATAGAGCAAATAAAAGTTCAACAGCAAGAACGGAATATTACAATACAGGGTCAAATACAAACTATACAAGATTTATTTATAAAACTGCCAAAAGAAATAAAACCTTTAGAAGGTACTGACGCATCCTCAAAAGTATGGATAAATTCAATCAATTCGTTAAGCAAAGCTCAACAAGAAATCAAACAAAATTTAGTTCAAATTAAAGAAGCTGAACAAAAATTATCTCAGGAAGAAAAAAAATTTCAAGAAATATATTTACAACATTGTCTTTCTACAAAAGAAAAAGAAGAAGCCGAACGGCGATGTAAAAACGCCTGTGAAGAAAAAGACATTGTACTTGCTTCGTATAGTAAAAAACAAGAAGCAGTTCGCCAGCAATTAGGAATGGACGTACTTACTATAGGACAAGCAATTAGTGATGGAATCAAACAATATAACTCTATTCTTATAGAAATCGACGCTTATAAAAAAGAAAAAAATGAACTAAATAATAAGATCAATATTATTGAAAAAAACATAGCAAGGCAAGAAAGTAGCATTCAAGAAATTCAACGACAAAGTTCAGATACAGAAAAACATAGCTCTTTTTTAAAAAAAGAACTTGAAAATCTTAATGAAAAAATACTCAAAGTTACTATGGGACAAGATATAGCATTATTGATCAATAATAACAAACAACGCAGACAAGAAATAGAAACACAACATCGTAAAGCTCAAGAATTTGTTTTAAAATTAGAACAAGAAGGGCATACATTAAGCCAAGAAAGTAAATTACTTCAAGAATCGATTTTAACAACACAACAAGATTACCAAATCATACAAGGAAACCTACAGACATTGGCGAAGCAAGTACAAGTAACGGATTATAATGAATTACTTTTACTGAAAACTAATATAGAAATGCTATCTTCCTGGGAACAAGAAGTCATGCAATCACGTTTACAAATAAAAGAGATTGAAAGTCGACTTCATGGTACACAACAAAATTTATCAAATAGAATAAGCAGCTTGGAAGAAATTTCTAAAACCCAGCGAGAGATTTTTGAAATAAAATCTCATTTAGATAACAGAATTGAAAGTCGCGGCCGTTTATCTCAAGAAATTAGCCAATATGAAAAGGCTAAACTTCAAATGGGTGATTTGGAAAAAGAACTTGTCCAATTTCAAAAGGTTGAAGGTCTTCAAAAACAAATAGCTTGGGATTTGAGAGCAAATAAATTTCCAAGTTATGTATTGGAACAAGCACTTCATACTCTTATTGAAGATGGAAGTAAATTACTTGATATTTTATCTGAAAATAGATATTCCTTTTCCATCATAGAACGGGAAATTAACGTTATTGATCATTGGAATCAAGATGAAGTTCGAACTTCAAAAACCCTTAGCGGAGGAGAAACTTTTCTGGCATCCTTATCTCTAGCATTAGCCCTCGCAGAGCGTATTTATCAACTTAGCCAACAAAGCGGAGGCTGTGCTGTTTTAGAAAGTCTATTTTTAGACGAAGGATTTGGAACTCTTGATGAAGATTATCTAGATATTGTAGTCAAAGCATTAGTTAATCTTCAAGGAACAGGGCGTATGGTAGGTATCATCAGCCATTTAGCTATTTTAAATAATTACTTACCTGCACGATTAGTTATTCATAAAGAGCGGGAAGGCTCAACTATTCAAAAAATAACAAATTAAGATTATTTTTTTTCTATTTCCTTTTTATTATGATAAAATAGAAGAAAAACTACGAAATTTGCTTTACATCTCTTACTTTCCAAGAGAATTTATCTAGGAGTATTATTATATGCTTCGTATTATTTTTTTAGTGGCAATTTTGTTATCAAGCTTTTGTGTAGCACAACAAGGTTTAATTTATAAAATGGAACCTTTAACAATGCGAGATTGTTTATTACAAGCAATTAAATATAATTTAGACTTAGAAATCGAAAGCTATAATCCCAAAATTAAGCAATTTGATCTCCAATATGCTGAAAGTGCATTTGATCCTGCAGTAAGCTCAACATTCGCCATATCTGAAGTAGATAATGAAAGTATTGCAAGCAAGTTAGATAATAGCGGAAATATTTTTTATTCTCCAAGTATTGCTAAAACTCGTGCTATCAATTGGGAAGTTGGTATTGCTAAAAAACATACCCTTGGAGGTTCTGTAGGCTTGTATTATGGGTTGGACATCACAAGATCTTATGCTTCGGATCGTGGAATACGAAACCCAAGATGGGGGCATGAAATATATCTACGTGCAAGCCAGTCTCTTTTACGTAATCTTGGAGTTGATGTCAATACATCAGAAATAAATATAGCTAAAAATGAAATTACACGTACACAATATACTTTAGAAAATAAGATTATTTCTGTATTAGCAGATGTTCAAACAGCTTATTGGAACTTGGTGGATGCAATTGCTAGCTATGAGCTACAAAGAAAATCTTTAGAGCAAGCAGAAAATTTGTATAAAATTACTCTTGCGCGTATCAAAGCTGGCTCATTAGCTGCCGCTGATATTCTTGATGCTGAACGTAATGTTGCAGCAAAACAAGATTCCTTAGTTTTGTCAGAACGAGCAATTTATGATGCAGAAGATAAGCTCAAACAATTAATTCGCCCCTTAGATGTTAACTATTATAAAAATGTCCGCATACTTCCCACAGAAAAACGTATATATCGTGAATTTATGCTCGATTTTGATCAAAATATAAAAGAAGCTCAAACACTACGAGCAGATCTCAAAGCAACGGAAATCAGCTTAAAAAATATAAAAATTAATATTGCTAAATATAAAAACTTACTTCTTCCTAAGGCTGATCTTTCAGGCGAAATAGGATTTCGCGGACAAGGTCGTACAAGCAGCGAAGCATGGGATGGAATGAAAGATGGAGATCAATTTTCTTGGACCCTGCAATTAAGTTTAGAAATTCCATTAGGTAATAGAGCTGCTCAGAGCCGCTATCAACAATCTTTGGTACAAGAACAACAACTTGTTAGCCAATATAAAAACTTACAAAACGCTGTTTTATTAGAAGTTCGTAATGCAACTCGATTAGTTGAAACGACAATGAAGCGCGTGCAAACTGCTCGTAAAACAAGAGAATTAGCCGAAAAACAATTGGCTAATGAAGAAAATAAATTCCGCGCAGGTATTATCGCATTATTCCAAGTACAGGATACAGAGCAAAAATTAAGCGAAGCTCGAATTAGCGAAAGTAATGCTTTATCAAGCTATTTATTAGCTCTTGTACAGTTAGAAAAAGCAAAAGGAAGTTTATTGAAAAATCTTGCTCAATATAACATAGAAATGCCTTTATTAAAAAATATGGAAAGGAATTATTGATGCAAGCGATTTTGAAAATATTTATACTTTTTCTACTCGCTTCAAATATTTTTGCTGAAGACACTATACATAATCTACCTTTGGGAGATTCTCAATATTGCTGGGATCAGAGATTACTTAATTTAGATAATATTTATCATAGTATTGAAGATAGAAATTTAAATTGGGAAGAAATGATTTCAAAAATTTCATCCTCTTCAATCATTTTGTTAGGTGAAAGTCATACAAATTTTCAACATCATCAGTTGCAAGCCAAAATCATAGAAGATCTAAGTAAGCTAGGAAAAAAAGTTGTTGTTGCAATGGAATTCTTCGAACGAAGCCATAATTCAATTCTTCAACAATGGAGTCAAGGACAACTAACTGAAGCTGAATTTTTAAAAGAAACCGAATGGCCCAATCTTATTGGCTTTAATTATCGATATTATCAACCTATATTAGAAGTCTCTAAAAAATACCATTTGCCAGTAATTGGGATCAATATCCCTAGAAGTATTGTTCATAAAGTAAATCGTAAAGGACTTAATAACCTAACAGAAGAAGAAAAATCGCTTTTTCCTAAAGTTACCCTTGATTTACATCAGCATCGTTATCTTATCCAACGTATCTTTGGAGAATTTGCAATCTCCTCTCCAGCAATGTTTGAAAATATGTATGCTGCTCAATGCGTTTGGGACACTGCAATGGCTTCTAGTATTCAAAAATCACTTGGACAATTTGATGCAAATACAATCTTTGTAGTTATTGTGGGGAGTGGGCATGTTATCTATAATTTAGGAATCCCATTCCGATTAAAAGAACTTGGCATTTCTAATTGGACAAGTGTTATATTTCAAGAAATAGAAACAACTCTCAATAATGAAAAATCTGGAATAGATCCTCATTTTAAACAACTCAATCAAAAAGAAATCCCAAATATTATTATCTCCCGTAGTTTAGCACACTGGATCATTGGAACTAAAACTAGTGAATTTCCCGACTTTCCAAGTCTTGGAATAAAATTGCAATACAAAAACCAACAACTTGAAATTATTCAAGTATCTCCTGAGAGTATTGCATCTCAAATGGGATGGAGTAAAGGAGATATTTTAATCAGCCTTAATAACAAAACTTATGATTCTCTTACCTCTGCCCAACTTGATATAATTTATTTAAACTGGGATGATAAAATTTACTGGAAAATTAAACGTGGCGAAGAGATTTTAAGTGGAGAGAAAATTCTTTCTGTTAAGAAAGAATAAAAAAAACGTAGCAATCTTATAAGAGATTGCTACGTT
>CAZPDM010000130.1:0-6490 GCA_964585305.1 uncultured Planctomycetota bacterium
AATAGCAGGATTTTGTAATTCCACAATAGAGCGGTTAGCAGCGCAAATTATGCGTACTTTACTATTAATTTCTTTGCTGCCGCCTACTTTTCTAAAAGAACGATTATCCAGAATTCTTAGCAATTTAGCTTGTGTGGCTAAAGGAATTTCTGAAATCTCGTCTAAAAATATCGTACCATTGTTACATTCTTCAATTAATCCTGTACGATCTCGTAGTGCTCCTGTAAAAGCATATTTTACATGTCCAAATAATTCGCTTTCAAATAGATGTTCAGGAATATTTGTGCAGATTAATTCTTCAAATTTTTTCTTTCTGTTCGAGTTAGAAGTAACCCATTCATTATGAATAGCTTGAGCAATACATGTTTTTCCTGCTCCAGTAGGTCCTAAAATAAAGATAGGATCATCTAATTCAGCCCATGCTTGTGCTTTTTGTAATGTTTCTTGCAAATCTGTATACTTTTCAATATCTTCAAAAGTAACTTCTTTTTTTATGATCTTTTGGGTTAACATAAATCTTTTCTTTCAAAAAATTTTGTATAAATAAAAAAAATAGTTTGTTTACAAATGCTAAGGAATCAAGTTATAAAATTTGAGATATTTTACAATAGAAGACTATAAAATTTGAGATATTTTTCATTTAATTTGTAAAATTGTATTTCATAATAAGAAAAAATAACTCTATAAATCATTACTATTTATAGAGTTATTTTTTTTCTTATTATTTTTTTAGTTATTTTATTTAAATGGATCTGCAATTGCTATATATAAAATTAGCTTTAATAGTTTGAATTTTTACAAAAAAGAAAGAAAAATATGGCAAATATAAAAAAAAATATAAAGAAATATGAGAATGGTGTTGTGTCTTCTCATATTTCTTTAGAAGAACCAATGCAATCCCAACAATCTTCAAAAACTCCATTTTTAGAACCAACTCCATCGCAACAATCTTCAATCTCACAAGTTGATCCTTTGCTTTTTCCCAAAGAAATTCATTTATTAAAAGAAAATTTTAACCAACGCTTGATTGGCTATCCAGAAGATATTGTTCACTTGCTTATTGTTGCCATGCTTGCGGAGCGGAATATTCTTCTATTGGGTAAGCATGGATTAGGCAAGACAACTGCGGCTCATTGGCTAGCTAAAGTCAGCGGGATGAAGCATGTGATATACGACGCAAGCAAGGATGATATTATTTCGATATGTGGTATTCCTGTTCCTGATAAGCTATCCAAGGAAGAACTTGTATTTGCAAAGCATCCAAGAACAATCTGGAATCAAGAGCTTGTTTTTGTAGATGAAATTTCTCGTGCCAATCGAGAAAATCAAAATATGTGGCTCGAAATAATCCAGGAGCGGAAATTATTTGGACAGAAACTCGCTTGTCGTTTATTTTTAGCAACATGTAATCCAGAAAGTTACTCGTCTTCATACGATTTAGATGTTGCTTTGTTGGATCGTTTTACTGTATTAATACCTCTGCCGGATTTTCAAGATACATCTAAAGACATCATCAAAAGAATTGTCCATGTCAATTTACAAAATTCTGAAAAAGATATGGTTCAAAAAATGGATATTGACAATTTTAAACAAACGCTTGCAAGATGTAGAGAATATCTTTTAAAAAAGCCAGTACTTGTTGCAATTGTTATGCAATGGATTGCAGAAGTTATTAAAATATTATTTGAAAATAGTAGAGCGTCTGATCCCCAATTTATTTCTCCTCGCACCTTTGGATTTCATCTGCCGAATTTAATTTTTGATTTATTAGCATACGATTATGCTTGTGATAAAGAACTTTCCCCTACTTTAATGATTAAACGTTTAGAATTGGCAGTAATATTTGCCTTAAAAAGCAAATTCGAAAAAAGTATAAACAATGCTTTACGAGTAAGTCGTAATTTAATAGAAAGATGGCTTACCAATAGTTCTGATCTTGAAATAGAAAATATTTGTACTTGCTTGTCTATAAGCAATCTTGAACTTAAGATCGTCATATTACACACATTAGATTTAGACAAAATATATCCAGAAGATAAACCCAAAGTGCATCTCTTAATTCGACAGATCATGCTAGATATACTTAAAACCTATAATCCCTCTCTTTATCAGGAATTTTGGCAAATTTGCAATAAATGGAAAGATTCTTTGTTTAGTACGCTACGACATGAACTAGAAGTAGAAATCCTTCGAAAAAAACTAGAGAAACTACTTTCTGTGGCAAAACCCAAATATTATAAAAAAGAAACTATGGAGAATGATTGCTCTCTGATAAGAGAGCGAGAGGAGGATTCATTTTATGAAAAGCTAGAAGAGGAAAATGATATAGAATATGGAGACTATGAAGGGTATAAAAAAGATGAAAATGATATATCCGAATTAATTAGATTTAGAAAGTATCATAAATTTAATATTCACTATGGTACATCTCCTATTTCATCATCATTTTCTCTATCAACATACTTTAGTGTTTCAAATTTTACTTATGAGAATATTTAAACAAAATGATTTAATCCCAGACTAATATGTCTGGGTTAATGAATAATAAAGGGTTTAGAATGTCTAGAAGAAGTATTGAAAATATTGATGAAAATTCCACGATAAAACAGACTAACCCAAAAGAAAGCCTTGTCCAAACTTTAAAAAAATTAATAAATGACTCCAAAACAAAAGAATGTTGGGAAGTTATAAAGAAAGCAAGTCAAGGAAATCCATTTCATCTAGCAAAAAAAATGATCATGGATGGCAATGAAGAAATTTCCAAATTGATGCGTACAATTGTTCTTAACAATTCGACAATACAGTCGGAATATGTCATAAATATATTGGTTTGCGGATTTATTAGTATTGAAACTGAAGAAACTTGGAGAGAACAGATAGCAGCATTAACAGCTTATTCTCCAGCAAATTTAGAGAAAGTAACCAAATTTATCATAGATAATATTTCTTTCTGGATGGATATTTCTGATCCTCAATTTTGGCCTGCATTATTCGAACTATTGCCAGAAAATCAGGTTCAGAAAATATTACAAGAAATCGTTTCTTACATAAGTCAAAAAAAAATTTATGAAAATTATTGGTATCTCATATTAAATGAAATGGTTTTAGAAAATAAATATAACATTCCAGATAAATATAAATATTTCTTAATAAACCAGCTGCAAAAAAAGGCATGGGCAAACTCTTCCTACTTTGTAACTGGTAGTGAAGCTTTGGATGATTTCTTATTCGAAAAAAGAAACGAATTTCAATTGCAACCAGAAATTATTAGAAGACTTATACTTTCTTCTGCTGAAAACAGCACGTATTATTCTATTCTTGAACATGCTGTTTATGACTTGCTATCCTTTCTGAATAATCCTACTTTAAATGGTTCTGATTTGTTGCCATTTAGTAATCTTATTATGAAATATAGTTCTACAAGAGCACAATATGAATTTCTTGCTAAAAGCAATATGGATAGTCTAAAAAGAATAGAATCCCTTTGTAATTTATACACTGAAACTATGAAAGAACTTAATAGTACCATGCTTACTTTTTTTTACGAAGGTTTAAGGACTGCTTTAAAACAAGGAAATTTTTTATTGCAAAATCCTAAAGAGGAAAATTATTTATCGCCTAATACAGCTAATAATAAGGAAGAAACATTTAATCATCTTTCTCAAATTTTTCTTTTTATTCATAGCAATTCTGAATCTGCTCTTAAATTTTTGATCTTTTTTGAGCCAATTCCACTTTCAGAAGTCCCTCTACTTTGGCTTGAATGCCAGCTTTATGATAAATCTAATTCCACTCCTACCTGGCTTGTAGCATCTGCTAAAAAAGGACAAGCCAAACCAGTACACAGTATTTTACAATTTCCATTTGAATGGGAATGCAATGATATTTTTGCGGTTAAGATTCCATCTACAGCATTAACAGAACTTTCTCAGCTTATGTAAGATTAAACTCTCTCTCTATTTTTGAGAGAGAGTTTTAAAATATTCTTGAATTCAAGTTAAAGGTAATAATTATATGAAAAAAAAACAGAAGATTTCTGGACAAAACTCTCATAATAGTCCAGAGTTAGAAAAGCTATATAGTGTTGTTAGTATATTGAATATTTCTTCTATTACAGATAAAATTAAATTTGAGATTGATGATACAATGGATTTTCCTGCCTGTTGTACTATAGAAACAGAAGATAATACTGTGGTAGGTGCGATTATTTCCTTCACAAGCGAAGCTTGCAGATTACCAGACAAGCAAGTAGAGGTATTATTACTACACGAAATTTACCATTTTTTAGAATATAATAATTTCTGTAGATTTCAACATTTACCTTGTCATACAGCATTAAATTTAGCATTAGATATTTGCATTAACCGTATTTTAGTAGCTGCAGGATATAGTAGTGCTTTAGCAAGTATGTTTCGATCTAGAGTATGTTATGATGTTTTATTTGAAAATTTTCTCGGCAAACTTAATAAATTAAACGATGCTGGAAACAACCAGGAAAATTCCTTTGAAGATAATAAAACTTTATATCAAGTTAATAAATATTTATTTTGGCTCGCTTCTCCATGTCTTCCTTCTTTTAAAAGATTACCTAAGAACTATTATGAAATTTGGTCTTATTTATGGAAGCAAGAAAAAATTCCTTCTCCTGAAGAATGTTACCAACAAATTATTCCTTTGTTTGAAAATTTGGATGAATATTTTGATGATGAAGAACAGGATTTAGAAAAAAATTTAGAGCAGGAGCAGAATTTAGAAAAAAGTCTAGAAGAGAAGCAAGATTTAGAAAAAAGTCTGGAGAAGGCGCAGAATTTAGAAAAATGTAAGCAGATAAAAAAATCCCTCAAGAAAGAAAAAGCAGATAAAAAGCAGGATTGTACAGAACATAAAAGAGTGAATTGTCCAAACGAATTATGTTTTTCCAGTCCTGGAAAAAATAGCAATTTACAATTGCAAAAAATAAGCAATCCATATTCCCCTCGTAATCTACCTAAAGATTTTTGGCGTTGGATAGAACATCAAAATATTCAAAAAAAATTGGAAAAAGCATTATATAAAGTTGTTGGAGATATAATACCAAGTATTAGTAAATTACCTTATCTTCTTCGCCCAACGGTATCTAGTCTTATTAAAAAAAGCTGTGGTTGGCCACAGATTTATTACAACAACAAAACACCCCAATCTATTTTTTCATTACCAATTTATATAGATTCGAGTAATAGTATGCAAGAGCATTCCCAATTAACACTGCTTATTCTTAAAAAAATAAAAGATTTATTACCCTCTACTCTTTGGGCATTCGATACCAAGGTTGTTTTATTACCACGCTCCGCAGTATTAGATAATAAACTATTTAGTGGTGATGGAACAGATTTTGATTGTATATGGCTACATGCAATGGAAAAAAAATATAAAGATTTTTTAGTTATTACAGATGGAAAATCATTTGTTTCCGATGAAATACAAGAAAGAGGCAGGCAAAAAAATATATGCGGACGTGCTATTCTTATTGGCAGAAATTTTAATGAAATACAGTGGTGGTCAGAATTTTTTGAATGGCATTCAGAAGAAGAATAACTAACTTTGAATAATTATTTAGCTAGTCTATCTAAAATATTTGCAAGAAGTATTAGTATTTTATTACCCAAATACTTAAAAATTTTAGGAAAAACGTATGCGCAAAAAAAAGAAAAACAGTGAACGATTACATCAATTTCAGCAAGAATGCAAAACTTTTTCTCAACCAAGTAACCAACAGAATACACAAAACAGCCTAAACATTCAACTTTATCCAAATATTTCAAACCATCATTCTATACCCCAACAAAATTCGCAAAATAAACAAGCTACACCAAACACCCAACAAAATTCGCAAAATAAGCAAGCTACTGAAAACACACCAAATTGCCAATCTTTACAAAATAACTATTCCACACAAAGAAAACAATCCACAACGAATAATTCTAATAACCAATACATTGTAAAAAAACTCTCTACTTGTTCCTATTGCATTCTTGAATATCTACTGTCAAAACAAATGCGATCACTGTCTAGAATACAACTCCGTTCTCTTTCAAAAAATCAGATTATTTCAAAAGCACAACCTACAAAATCCCACCGTGCAACAATAGAAGAAATTTGCAAAAATTGCAATAAAGAATGCTTGCTTAAAAGAATAGCCATGAATTGCTGTAACGACCGTTACTTACTCCAAATGGGGTGCATTGAGATATTTAAATTCGACATGGGAAAAAAACAACATAGAAGCATTGATTGGGAAGAAGCCATTATCGCCTGGACACAACAACACAGCGGAGATAATTATACCTATGCCGCCAGATTCGAGGAAATCTGGAAGAGTCGGATCAATCTTACCCAACTCGGCATTTATAAAATTGTAGTCTCTTCCCCAGATACATACTCAAAAGCTATTGCGTTATTTAAAATACTGGATGAAGAAGAAAAAACAAGACATGCAATTGGGCTGTAAAAA
>CAZPDM010000131.1:0-6466 GCA_964585305.1 uncultured Planctomycetota bacterium
TATATGTCAAGTTTTTTTCTAAAAAAACTTCAAAAAGAGCCAATTCATCCGCTATACAAGCATAGCGGTTTTCTTGGCAAAATATTATAACCATAGCAATACAACGTGCTAAACCAACTAAAATTACACCTACCATATAATGAGGATAGTCTCGCAAAAATAAAATTGCTAATCCAAACATTACCAATGGGCCAATAATCCAATTTTGTAGTAAAGAAAAAATAAGCAGTTTTTTATTATGAAATACTGTACCCATTTCTTCATACTTAACTTTTGCTAATGGGGGATACATCATTAAAATTAAACCAATGGCGATTGGGATTGATGTTGAGTCTATTTGAAAATCAGTAATAATCTTTGTAACAGAAGGCGCGAAAAAGCCTAACGCAATTCCCAATCCCATTGCTATAAAAATCCAAAGCGTCAAATATTTATCCATGAAAGATAATTTCTTCCGCATAATATTTTCCTTAAAATAGATGTCTTTAAATTATATTTTTATTAAAAAGGAAGACCGCTAGTCTTCCTTTTTAATAAAATCTATTAGGTTAGCAGCAAACTGTTGGTGGTAATAGTTCTTTGCCTTTTTGGAAGACTTTTTCAATGTTTTCTTCGTTTGCAGGAGATTTGCCTTTTTCTAATCCTAAATCTGTAACGCGGAAATGACTGAATTTATTAAAACCTGCTTGAAGTAAGCAATTTTTGACGCAATCCAAAGGGCAACCATCGATGGCAAGAATTTCGCTAGCAGCTTGAGTGCTAAGCATAATATTATTAACACGGCCACCAATACCAGCTAGGCAAAACATTTTGCCAACACCTTCTTTGGTTAATTTGCGAGCAGCTTGATCAGCAACAGCACCAACATCCGCAGCACCGGAACAAGCAAAAATCAACTTAGGAGCAGCTTGACATGCGCAAGTATTTGACATTTCATTTTCCTTAAAAATAAAACTATTTTTTTTCTTCCAAACTTTCTGGAAGAGTTAAAACAAAATTTTTAATTTCATCACGAACACGTCTATAATGAATCATTTTTTCTTCTTGAGTTACACAATTTTCGGCAAGTTTAGGAGGATCATTAAAACTATGATGGTATATCTTACTCCCTGGCAAAATTGGGCAAGTTTCCGCGGCATGATCGCAAACTGTAATAACGTAGTCAAACTTAATATCTTTGAGCGAATCTATATGCTTAGAAGTTTGAGAAGTTATATCTATGTTGATTTCTTTCATCGCAACTATAGCAAGCGGATCCAATCCTTTGGGTTTAACCCCTGCGGAATAAGTATCGATTTCGGCGCCTTTAAAATGCCGAGTTAAACCTTCTGCCATCTGGCTGCGACAAGAGTTTCCTGTGCAAAGAAAAAGTATTTTTAGCTTTTTTTTCATATATAACTTTTTTCTTATGGAAATTCTTATTTTAAGAATTTTTTAATTTCTTCTGAACTAAGCACTTTTCCAACAGATTTTACTTGTCCATCAATAGCTAAAGCAGGCGTCATCATTACCCCAAATTTCATAATATCTTCTATCTTGCTTACTTTTTCAACTTCAGCAGACACTCCAACTTCTTTAATTGCAACTTCAGCATTTTCCATTAGCTTTTTACATTTTGGGCAACCTGTTCCTAGAATTTGAACTTTCATATAAGTCCCTTTCTATTTTAATAAAACTTGCTAGATTCGCTTGCTTATAAAATTTGTTAGATGATTTGTTTTTAGCAAGCGAATCTAAATAAACTATCCAGCAATCCAACCAAATAACATACCTGTACAAGCAGAAATGATTATAATAAGCATGATGAAAACAAATGCTTTTTTGCCACCCATAATTTTCCAAATTGCAATCATACTAGGCAAAGATAGAGCTGGGCCAGCAAGTAATAAAGTAAGTGCTGGACCTTTGTGCATTCCTAATTTTATGAGAGATTGAAGAATAGGAACTTCGGTTAGTGTAGCAAAATAAAAAAATGCTCCAATAATACTTGCAACAAGATTGGACTTTAAGCTATTATCCCCAACTAAGGCAGCAATTTGCTTTTCTGGAAGTAATGCCGCAACAAATCCGACAATAAAGACTCCAATAAATAAAATTGGAATAAGTATTTTAGTAAAATCCCAGGTATTGGAAAACCATGTTTTAATTTCGTCTCTACTAAACCATTTCCAAGACATGATAATAACTATAATTCCCAATAATCCTGATACATACCAGCGATTTTGATGGATGCTAGACATCAAGTTTTTTTCAACAACAATACCTTTTTCTGAAATATCTTTTGGATCAAGTGTTATTTTTTCACCTGTTTTATAACTTCCAATGTCTTGTTCAAGCTGAACAACTACTTTTTCGCTTGTTTTCTGTAAAAGAATACATTGCATTTCACCAAATTGGTTACTATGAACAGTAACATTGCTAGTATTTGACCAATTTGCAATGATTAAAAATAGAACCATTGTAAACATAAAAGAAGTTGTTTTCCAAAAAGAACGTGGGTTTTCTTCTTCCGGCATTTGCAAGGCAACAGTAGTTTTTTCTTCTTCACTTTTTCGGAAAATAGTTGCCATAATTACCCCAAGCAAGCAGGCAAAAATAATCGCACCAAAAGCACGTGCTAAGCCTATGTCAAATCCTAATACACGAGCTGTTAAAAAAATCGCCATAACGTTGATTGCTGGACCAGAATATAAGAAAGCACTTGCGGGTCCTAATCCTGCACCCATTTTGTAAATTCCAGCAAACATCGGAAGTACTGTACAAGAGCAAACAGCTAAAATTGCACCAGAAACAGAAGCAACGGAATACGCATATATTTTTTTTGCTTGTGGGCCAAGATATTTCATCACAGAAGCCTGTGATAAAAAAGTAATGATCGCACCGGAGATAAAAAGAGCAGGAATAACACATGATAAAGTATGTTCACGTACATACCATTGGAGAAGTTTAAATGCTTCTAAAATAGCATTACTAATCGAAGCGTTTTCTAATGGTATAAAATACATAACAGCAAAGATTAAAACAAAGAAAGACAAAATTTTTAATTCTTTCATAACTACCTCATAATTATTATATTTTTTCTCTTTAATGATAAGATAGGAAAATATTTGTTGCGGCCTTTGATTGAGTACAATCAAAGGTTAATAAGCAATAAAGTATTTTCCGTTAAAAATAGCTAATTTTACTTCTTATAAAGAGTTATTTTTTTTTACAAAAAGTTTCTAAATCACAAAGAGCAATTTTTTTTGCTTCTTCACGATCAAAAAGCATTTCCTTTGATTGAGTCAGGCTATCACTAAGCCATACTTTCAATTGTTCCGGAAATGAATTTGACAAACTATAATGTACCCATCTTCCATTTTTACGATTTTGTACTAAATCAGCATTTTGCAAGATACTTAAATGGCGGGATACTGTAGCAGAAGCCAATTTTAATAATGCGGTAATCTGGCAAAGGCAAAGCTCCTGTTCCTGCATCAGAACCATAATAATCCGCAAGCGGTTTTTATCTGACAAAGCCTTTATCATTTTTAATGCTATTTCCATAATTTTATTCCTTATTTGTATATTTAGCTAAATAACGAAATATAATTTATAATAAAAAAAATAATTTGTCAAGAAAAAAGATAAATTTTTTTTACTACGCTAAAAATCTAGCAGCTTTTTGCTATTTTTTAGCATAATCGAAAAAAATATATAAATATATAAGATATTATATATAAAAGAGATAAAATTTTATTTATGTAAAAATTTACAAAAAAACAAATATGGTACTATTTTTGATATATAGTATATATTATTTATTAAAAAAAAAAATCTTTAGAAAGGGTTAGGTTTATGAAATTTTATTTATTTTTGGCTATTACGATTCTAGTCACTATTTCTTTTATTATAAGTTGTGATTCAAAGGATCCTAAAACAGGGACTGTTTTTGGTGTTGTAAGTGATGGTACTAGAGCAGCTGTAGTAGGTGCTACCGCTAGTATTGGTGATCAAAGTGAGCTTACAGATGAAAATGGGAAATTTATTCTTTTTAATGTTCCACTTGGTCAGCAGACCTTAAGCATTTCTGGTGGCGGATATACTTCTTATGTCGTTGAAATTGAGGTAGAAGAAGGAAATAATAATGCTAATGATTATGCTTCTTTTACGTTAAGCCGAGTTCGTTCACTAGCATTAGATTTAACCAACCAAAAAATGTATTTTAATACAAACCAAAATCTATATCGTTCTGATTTAGATGGGCAAAATTTAGAAGATATAACACCAGCGGATGGTGTTGTACATAATCCTAATGGCCTTGCATTAGATTTAAACAATAAAAAATTATATTGGACTAATGTTAATAAAACTATCTATCGTGCAGATTTGGATGCTAAAGTTGTAAATGCTGAAGATATTACACCCGATGTAAAAATTACCAGTCCAGGGTCAATTGCATTAGATGTAGATAATCAAAAAATGTATTTTGCCACTAATAAAGAAATATATCAAGCTAATTTAGATGGCACAGAACCACTAGAAATTACTCCTACTAAAAAGACGATTCCTAATGGAATTGCATTAGATTTAACAAGTTTAAAAATATATTGGACCAATAATGGTAATAAGATTTATTGCGCTGACTTAGATGGACAAAATGCACAAGATATTACCCCTATACTAAAACCCAAAGGACCCAACGGGATTGCATTAGATTTAACCAATCAAAAAATGTATTGGACTAACTCTGGTAATAAAATTTATCGATCTAATTTAAATGGCGAATCCGCAGAAGATATAACACCAGTAGGTGATCAAGTTGTAGTAAGCCCAAATGGCGTTGGATTGGATGTTCCTAATAATTATATGTATTGGTGTAATTCAAATAGTACCATCTATCGCGCTACATTAGATGGCCAAAATCCAGAAGATATAACACCTACACTTATTGCAACTCAACTTATTAAATAAAGACTTTTTTAGCATGCAACTTAAATTTTTTCTAGAAAAAGTTTGATCATAATATGGTTTGCACAAGTCAATGACTTGTGCATTTTTTTTTAATCTTTTTCAGTCGGAATGTTTTCTTCTAATAATTTATCCAATTTGGCAAGACAATTCTCCCATCTATAACGTTCTAAAACAGTCTTTCTTCCTGCTTGACAAAGTTCTTGCAATTTAGTATTGTTAGAAAGTAATTGTAGAATTTTTCCTGCCATTTCTTTAGGATTTGACGAGGAAATGACTCCATTTTCTTCTGTCAAATTTAATGGTTCAACAATTTTAGGATAAGCAATAACTGGAACTTGCATAGCAAGGGATTCTACAATTTTGTTTTGCATTCCCTGGGCTACTTTCATTGGGAGGACAAATAATTTCGCCTTTTCAAAAAATGGACGAACATCAGAAACATAGCCTGTAACAATACAATGAGGATCTTTTGATAAAGATAATATTTCTTTTGTAGGTCTTGAGCCAACAATATAAAATTTTATATCTGGCATTTTTTCTTTTAAAATAGGAAATGCTTCTCGATAAAAACACAATACTGTATCTATATTAGGAAAATAATCCATAACTCCGGTAAAAATAACTGCGTTTTCTTTTGCAACAGGTTCCTGAGATTCGAAACTTTTTCGTAAATGGTTTGGGCAAAAATATTCGCTATCTACTCCATTTAAAATGGAAACAACTTTTCCAAACTTCCTAGTTTCAAAATTTTTCACATTCTGTTCTACTATCCCTTGAAACAAAGCGGCCTCTTGTTCCGTAATAAAGATATTTAATAGTGCTTGATGAGCTTGTTCTATCTCCCATTTTCGCAGTCTTTTAAACTCTATATTATAGATAGGACGCATCCACCATTTTCCACATTTCGCCATTTTTTTCCATTTTTCTGAATCTACATCCATAAAATGGAATATTTTAGGGATATCCTTAGCATTTTCTTTAATATGCCCGAATATATTAGAAGAACTTGCATAAATAAATTGGACTTTTTTTTTGCTTAATAATTCAGAAAGATCGCTAGTAAGCTGAGAGGAATAATAATATCCATTTGAAATAGGAGTATTATGCTTAAATAATAGTGTCCAAAGACTATCCCAAGCTGATTTAAAAAATGATTTTTGATAAATGTTGACAGAAGTGCAGTATTCACTTAATACTTTTTTTGCAGAAATATTTTTTTTCTCAGAATTTAGACAAAATAAGTGGATGTAATATTTCTTTGAAAGCCATTTTAAATAATTCCATGTAGTAATTCTATCACCTCGATCAGGAGGATAGGGTACACGCTGACATATAAACACAATCTCAGGTTTCATTTTATACCCTTTGAGTATTTTATATAAAAATTAAAAAAAATTTGGAACTTTTTTTTATTGATACCGTCTAATAAAAAAAATGATTACTTTAATTAAAGTGATATAATAGAAAAATAGTAAAGAAATTGCAAATATTTTTAAGGAGTAAAACTTTATGA
>CAZPDM010000132.1:0-6317 GCA_964585305.1 uncultured Planctomycetota bacterium
TTCATGCTGCGAGGATGTATAACTACGGGCTATATTTTGTACGTCAAAAGTATTTAAAAAAGCAGCAAAGTTACTTGCTGCTTTTTAAATAAATATTTTAGTGTGCAGTGGGGATATGAGGCATAGATTTTTTCATAGCTTTTAAGAGAACCCATAGTGTTGCTAGAGGTTCTAAGGAAATGCTTTGATCGATTGCTAAATTTTGCAAAAGAGTAGTTTCCATAATCTGAAAATTAGTCGAGTTAAGTTTGATTTCAAAAGCAGGAGTTTGGTAGGTGAGTAAAGATAGGTTTTCTTGGTAAATGAGATTGTGAAGTTGGTTTTGGAAACGTCCTTGAATAGTCCATGTTGTTTGGGAATCTTTAAAAATCATAAACGCATTATTACTTTGTTCTACAAAATCTGCCTTATATAGGAAAATGCGTGGTTTGTCTTGGTAAGGCTTGCCTGCGGTTGGACAGAAAGTTGCACAATTACCACATTGGTTACAGAAGTCAGCAAATATGGCAATTTGATAGAGTTGGTTAATTTCAAGAATTTGGTTTTCACCAAATTCTATTTTTTCTTGTTTGATTTCTATTTTAGGAAGTTTTATAGAAAATGGCTCATTTTGATAGGTCATAATTGCCATATTCGGACAAACACTTGCACAAATGCTGCATAATTTATGGCAGTCCAAACAACGTTGAGCTTCTTTTTGTGCTTGTTCAGTAGTAAGTGTTGGAACAACTTCTTTAAAATTTTGGCGGTCGGATACTGGTCGGTTGTGGACTTCTATACGTTTTTCTCGATGACACCTACGTTGTAGTAATTCTGGCATATCTACGGTTAAATTCTGAGTTTTGCCTGCTGGAATATTTTCTTGTTTTTGTCGGATGCTGGCAACAATTTTTCGCGCATCTCCACAAGCTTTTACAATTGAAGCAGGACCATCTTGGCTAATATCTCCGCCTGCATAGATGTTTGGGAGTGAAGTTTCCATTGTTTCCGGATTTACTTCAAGATAACCTTTTTTATTAAAAGTAGCCTTTTCTTTTGCTAAAAATTCTGCATCGCTATTTTGGCTAATAGCCAAAATTAATGTATCAAGTGGTAAATCAAACTCTGATCCTGGAATTGCTTCTGGTTTTTTACGTCCAGAACGATCGCGTTGGCCCAGTTTCATTTTTTGACAACGTAGAGCTGTCATCTTCCCATTTTCTGAAACAACAGAGAGTGGTTGTGTAAGTTGAACGATTTCAATTCCTTCTTCTAATAATGCGACAATTTCTTCACGATCTGCAGGCATTTCAGAAATAGTACGGCGATAGACTATTTTTACTTTGCTGCTATCTTTCATCAATCGCCATGCTGTTCGGGCGCAATCCATTGCTGTATCCCCGGCACCAATAATCCCAATATTTTTTCCTAATGGCAATGGCTTATTTTCGCGAACGCTGCGTAAGAAACTCAGGGCATCAATAACGCCTTCGCTTTCTTCTCCAGGGACATCTAATTTTTTAGATTGTTGCGCACCAATAGTAACAATGGTATATAGATAACCTTGATTGCGTAAATCTTGCAATTGGAAATCGATTCCAGCACGTTGATGGTAGCGAATTTCTACACCTAAATTTTCTAAGATTTTAATATCTTGAAAAATAGCAGATTCTGGCAATCGATAACTGGGGATCGTCCCTGAAACCATACCTCCGAGATAACCTCTTGCTTCAAATATAGTAACACTGTAACCTGCTTGAGATAAGAAATATGCTGCAGTGATGCCGCCAGGCCCACCACCGATAATAGCTATTTTAACGCCTAAAGAAGCTAATTTGGGGCGATAATGAGGCTCTTTTTCTTGGGACATAATAAATTGCTTCATGGCCCGAATAGAAAGTGGATTATCATAATGAGTACGGATGCATGTATGTTCACAAAGATGATCACAAACTTTACCTAATATTGTAGGAATGGAATTATCCTCTCGAACGATTTCAATTGCGTCTTGAAATCGTCCTTCTCTTACAGCTTCCATATACCAGGGGACTTTTTGACTGATCGGGCATTCGTCTTGACACGGAGCTTTAATGCAGTCAAACAAACCTAATGCACGATTTGTTTTACTTTTGCTTGTTAAGATACTTTGTTTATAATAGTGAGAGTTTTTAAGAGTGCTGGGAGCATATTTACTCGCATTAAGAACTTGGCAAATTGCAACAATATGAGAAATGTTATCTTCTAAACCAGAAAGGCTTAAATGATGCTGCGTTGCCCAGTCAGATAGTATTTCAGAGAGTCGTTTGTGCTGGATCTGTTTTACTAAATTCAGACAAAATTCTTCACAAATAGCAATATTACTATACCAAGAAGAATTACTTTGAGGATTTTTTTGTAACATTGTTGCGCAATCTCTAACGAAGTATTCTTGTTGGCAAGCTATTTTTACAATATATTCTTTCGCATCTATAGCATCTATAGTGTTCATTTGTTCTTGAAGATTTTCAAGATATTGTAACATTCTCATATAACCGCCAGATTTCAAAATATCTGAGCATACTGTTACTGTTTTTAAACCACATGCTATAAGATTGTGAATGTTGAAACAATCTGCACCAGCAGAGAAGGATAAAAGTATATTACCTTGGAATTCTTCCAATAACTTTAAAGCAACATGGATACTGATTGGGTGTAAAGATCTTCCAGACATATACATCATTTTTTCTTTGGAATCAAAAATATTTCGGAAATTGCGAACTTCCAATGTATTTGTCAGCTTTAATCCAAATGTCAATCCAAGCGTTTGAGCTAATTGTAAAAGACGGCGGATCATGGAAACTGCATCACTATATTTAAGATCGTGTTCAAAAGAAGAATCTTGTACTTCTATATCTTCAAATCCCAGACATTGATTTAATATTCGACGTATTTCTTCTGCACCAAGCAAGGTGGGATTAAGTTTAACATTTGTATGAAATTTCCATGTTTGCATAAGATATGATGCAATCTTTTCGATTTCATTTGGTGGGCAACCGTGCATAGTAGAAAGTGTAACGCTGTCACATATTTTATTAGGGATAGGAATATTGGTAATTTCTGGATAATATTTTGCGACAGTTTTTACATATTCTTCTTTTTCTGGAAAAGCATTTGTCATTTTGCTCAAATACCATTGCATATTGGGTTTGAGCAAACCTTCCATATTATATCCTACGCTAAGATTAAAGATAATGCCAGGAGTTTGGCCGGGAAATCTCAATTTATGATGTAAAGCATGAATCAGAACCCATGCTCGTAAATATTCTTCATAAGATTCGGAAATTTTTAGTTCTTGAGACCATTCAACATTATATCCTTCATCTTCTAAATCAATGCAAGGACGAGAAATCTGTAATTGATCCATTGTTTGAACAGTTTTTAATTCAATAAATCTGGCACCACATAACCAGGCAACAATAATATTTTGAGCCATTTGAGAATGTGGACCTGCTGCAACTCCAAGAGGAGATTCAAGAAAATGTTGATATTGCGTTAGACAAAAACGATCTTTTGCTTTTGGAGTAAAAAATAGTTGCTTAGGAATTCCAAAAATGCTATTCTTTTGTTCTAACTCTTGGAATATCCAAGATGTCAATTGATCCATCGTAATAGGATGGAATTCATTGGCCATAATAATTGCCTTTCGTAAAGGAAAAATTTTTGTATAAGAATAAATTCTTTTTAAGCATATACTTAATATTGAAAAAAATCAAGAAAATTTTTAAGAGCAAGGATGCAAAAAATATGAATATATCTTTCTTTAGCAATAATGATCGATTTGCTAATATCGGAGCGCAACTAGTTGAAAAAGACTATCGTTTATATCCTGTATCTTCCGAAGATAATATCTTATGGTTTGAGTATGGATGTTTCCTTCGAGCAATCCATCAACCCACTCGTTTTCAAGAAGAATATTGCCTTATTTTTATTCCCAATCAAGACTTTGATTTTGTTACAATAGCCAAAATTCATGCTACGCCAGAATTGCAGGAATTTCCACTCTATGCTATAGAGCGAAATTACATAGCCTTTGCATATCATAATCAATATGATGGAAAAGACTTTACTATCTTGGCTCAAAGGCTATCTCAATTTTTTCTACAAGAACAAGAAAGTTTTAAAAATTCTAAAGAACAAGTAAACAAAAAAAATGGAAAGGCTATCCAAACTTGGTTTAATCCTGTAGTTAATACAGATTTAAAACGTTTAGCTTGGATAACAGATCCACATTTTAATTTTTTAACAGAAGAAAGATTTTTAGAATTTCAAGAAAACTTAACAAAACAAAATTTTAATGGCATTCTTATTACAGGAGACATTGCAGAATCGCATGATGTTACAAATTATTTAGAGGAATTAGCAAAAAATCTTTCATTTCCTATTTACTTTGTATTGGGAAACCATGATTATTATGGATCTTCATTTGCAAAAACAGCTGAAATAATAAAAAAAATATGCAGAAAACATCCCAATCTTTTTTGGTTAACAGATATAGAAAGCAAAGAATTGACATCCCAAACGGTTTTACTTGGTCATGAAGGTTGGGCTGATGGCCAATACGGAGATTTTATAAATTCTGATATAGTTATGACGGATTATATTTGTATTGAAGATATTACTACTCTTAAATTATCAGTTCTTTCCAATAAAAGAAACTTATTTGAAAAACTTAAAATACTTGGTGAAAAAGCAGCTCAAAATGTACGTGAACGGTTGATAAAAGTTCTTATGAAATATAATAAAGTTGTCTTTATTACTCATTTCCCACCTTTTTTGGAATCCTGTATTTTTAAGGGAAAAATTTCCAATGTAGAATGGCAGCCACATCTTGCTTGTCAAGCAATGGGAAATATGTTGCGTGAAGTAATGTTGCAATATCCAAAAAAACAGTTGCTAGTATTATGCGGACATACTCATGGTATGGGAGCAATTGAAATATTGCCAAACATACTGACTCTAACGGGTGAAGCAGTATATGGAAAACCAGTAATACAATCTGTATTGCAAATATATTAGCTCAACCCGTCTTTTGCAAATTCTTCAAGTAGCATTTTTTGGCGGGGAGTTATATTTTTAGGGATAATTATTTTTATTTGGACAAAATAATCGCCAACTTGATCTTTTAACACAATTCCATGTTTAGGAATTCTAAACATTGTGCCATGTTGAGTTCCAGGAGGAATTGCTACTTCAATAGTTCCGCGAAGTGTTGAAATTGTTAAGATTGCACCAAGAATTGCTTCTTTAATATTTAATGTATATTCAAGAATAACATTTAAACCATCTTGCTTTAATTGGGAATTATTTTGATATTTCAAATCTTCTTGGTTTATCTGATGGTTATGAGTAATTTTTTCTTCTTTACTTTTAGCGATCTCTGAGGAAATATTTTGTGTTGTTTTTGTGTCGGAATCGTTAGATGATATAATTTTTATTTCGAGATATAAATCTCCTGGCAATCCCCCATTTCGTCCGGGTTGACCTTCTCCTGGCAATCGCAATTTCTGGCTATTTTCAACACCTGCAGGAATATGGACGCTCCATTTACACAATCTTTTTATAATGCCCTTTCCATTACAACATTTGCATGGAATATCAATCAGATATCCACGTCCAGAACATCTTGGACAAATTGAAATCTTTCCATTAACTTCTTTAAATTCTCCGCTGCCATCACAAAAACTGCATAACTTTTTATGACCTTTGCGATCTGCACCATTGCCATCACAATCTTCACAAATAACTTCTTTTTCCATTTTTACAGAAGTTTTTCCACCTTCTGTTGCCATTTCTAAAGAAATATCTAATGGAAAATAAATGTCTTCCCCATTTTGTATGCGTATTTTACTATTATAGGGAGTTGCTGTATTTTGTGGCCCAAGTCCATGATATAAAGAATCAAAAACTTCATCAATATTTTTTCCATCAAAATTAAGATTCATATTTGTTATAAGTGTTTGTTCATACTGATGACGTTTTTTTGGATCAGATAAAATTTCATAAGCTTCTTTCATTTCTTTAAATTTTTGTTCTGCTTCGTAAAGATTATGTTGATTATGATCCGGATGATATTTTTTTGCTAATTCGAAATAAACAAGCCTAAGTTGTTCATTAGAGACGTTTCTAGAAACACCTAGAATTTGGTAATAATCTTTCATATTATTTTCTCACGCATCGAAATTAACTGCTGGCAAAATTTATATAATTTGTTATAATATTTTGCCAAGAAAACCGCTATGCTTGCATAGCGGATGAATTGGCTCTTTTTGAAGTTTTTTTAGAAAAAAACTTGACATATA
>CAZPDM010000133.1:0-5369 GCA_964585305.1 uncultured Planctomycetota bacterium
ACCACCAACCATTTCCGCTACCAAAGCAACTGGATGACATTAGACGACTCAAATGGGAGCATTTTACTTTCGCCAACAAGATTGTATCACGTGAAAGTAGGAAGATTCTTGCAAAGAGACATGCTTGGCTTTGTGGACGGGCTAGGATTATATAATTTATAAGAAATGTTGGGGTAAATGCGACTGATTCAATGGGTACACAAATATATGATGCAATAAAGAGAGGAGCAATCTTAGCAGGTAATCCACTGGGGAGCCAAATATATCCTTTGAATGATAAATCTATTATTCCTTCAGACGCACAAAAAATACTACCTGAAATGTATGATGATTTGCAAAGCGCAGTATCAGAGGCATTCTCTAGTCCATTCTTTAAAGAATATCTAAAATCTATCAATAAAGGAAAGCATAGAATTGGTGTAGGTGCTGTAATAGATACAGCCTCGGCTATGGGCAATGAACACACAATAACTGAACAGAGTGCTGAAATTTATTTAAATTTTCAAAGTAGAAAAGGCATAGATTTAATTCGAGACTTTGTAGAGGAAAGTCGTCATGTGAGCAAAGCTACATGGAATGGAAAAAAATTTATACCCCTTAATGACTTCTACCCAGGGAAGATACCTTTACCTACTAATAATTTTTCGTACTCTTTAAAAATTTCTACTTTAACACCTACAGATTTTGTAAATGTTATTGCCTTAGAATTAGAAAAACCTTTACGAATGTCATATAAAGGGATATATACAGATACTGGTTCTAATTTATTATACTGGGATCAGAGGGAGCAATATTTTTTTGTGTCCAATTACTTTCAAAATGCTGAAAAAAGATATGCAAGCCAAGATGATTTGAAAAATTATAAATGTCAAACAGCAAATGATGGAACTTTTATTAATATTGGCTCATTAGCAGATATTTTTCTTTCTGCAGAATTTTATAGGAGTATGGGCGATCCAAGCCCTGAATTAACAGCAAGAACAGTAGGTGTACAACTTTATATGGAAGTACTTCGGCAATATGCTAAATTTCCAACTGCTACTATAGAAGGAATAGAAAGAAGAATTACTGTAAAGAAAAATCACTGGAATTATACAGTTACAGTAAGTAATCCGTATCCTATGTTTGAATGGGATGATCCCTATTCCTCCAGAATTTATTGGCGTTAAGTTTGTTATAGAAAACATCTTTTTAAAGGCAAGAGCATTTCTACATATTTTTTTAATGTAGAAATGCTCGAATAATATGAAAAAAAAACTTTCCTTCATCGTCAGTTTTTTATGTATTGGAACTATTACGTTATATTTATGGAAAATCCAACAGCCAATTTCAAATCCGACTAGTTTAAACCCAAGCATTCTACGAGAAGATTTCCCAAAGAATCTTGTTATATCCGGACGCAAAGGGATGGTGAAATTAAAGTATGATCCAACTTCTCAGCAATATCAGAAGGTAGCAGAGTTAAAGAATGTTTCTTTTCGAGAATTATTTGGCGATGCTAATAATATCTTTAGTTATAAAGATGACACTATCTATCGAATTGGCAAGGATTTTACTATTAATGTCTCAAAAAAAGTAGGGAAAATTTCTTCTATGGCTGTTAATGATGAAAATGTATTTATAGCAGTTGAAACAGACTTTATTATACTCAATAAAGAATTGGAAGAAGTAAGCAGATTATTTTTAGAAATAAGAATGGACAAGGAAATAGATAACATCATTATTCATGATAACAAGGCCTATTTAATGGATAATATAAGATATCCAATTTATCTATTTTGCGTAGATGTTACAAATATTAAACTTCCTAAAATAATAACAACAATTTTTTTACTAGACGTAGAAATATATCCACTTAATCAATGGCTTAATACGGAGGATGAACAATGGTTACTTACTTATTATTCGCCAAAGAGAGGAGCCTATAATATACATATTCATCCTGATGCAAAATTTAATTACGAACATTTTATAAATTTTGAGGCATTTATCTTAGAATTAAAATCTTCCTCACAAAAAAAAGGTGAAAAGTTTTTCTATTTAAAGAAACAATTTTCTAAAAAACTTCAACAAAAGATTGAACTTTATGATCATAACTGGGGAGAAGACATGAGAACTTTTACTAAAGAGTTTAATCATTTTCTTGAAATACCATCTTTTAAAAAAGATTTTTGTTCCAATCTAAACATATCGGAGGAAGAAAAAAGGGAATTACTTAAAATAAAAGATACAAGAGTATTTTTACAGAAACTTTTTCCAGAATATATAAATTTATCTAATTTTTCTTATTATGCTAGTAATATAGTTTATGATGAGAAGCGTTTTGTTGATGGAAAACAATATTACATATTAGCGGCAACACCAATCTCTCCTAACTATGCTATTATATTAGAAAGAAAAAGAGACGAGTGCGAACTGTTGGCTATAAGTCCTAACTAGGTAACTAGTGAGGATGAAAGGCTTATAATTCTTGGGGAAAACAAGAATTAGAACTGATAAGATGAAGTGGTCGAGAGACCTGCTAAAGGACTTCCTACCAGCCCGAAATAAGGCAAAATAAATAGGGTTGGAGAGCTAGGATGTAGTCGGATTGAAGATACCTGAAATGGTATCGAAGTAATTCGGAGACCTTAAAAAGCATTATCACGGTTAGGAATATGGGTAAAACCCACAAATTTATAGACGAACTATCCGAAACGTGAAGCCTCGTAATGTAGACAGGAAGGAATAAAAACAACCTGTTTGCTCTAAAAAACTAAGAACTTCAATCGGTTATTTTACTTCGTTTTTAGAATAGCCTACTCTTGAAAGAAAGAGACAGTAAAACTGGATTGACGGGGTATAGGATAGAACCGACATAATGCAATAAGCTGTAGAAAATCAGCAAAGGAAGTCTTATTGGAACAGTTGATAACGGAATACATCGAGCAAATTGCCTTGCGATGACATGGTAACCGTTACAGAGGAGTCGTAGTACCGAATGAGAAATAACTACTCATAGAAACCTGGTGAAAGCCAAGTCAGGGAAGGACTCTAAACGGATAATGAGTATAAACGACATTTTTCCGTCAAAATACACCTTTGAAAATTATATGCTGGCCAATGATGGGGCATAGAGTCATACATAGTATAGGATGTAAGATTTTGCAAAATATATAAACTTGCGAATATTTATTCTAGCCTAATCTGGAAAGTAAAATATGTCGTTTGTATCAATAATAATTTTAAAACCATTATTCGTTGGAAAGCCGTATGCGATGAAAGTCGCCCGTACGGTTTGGAAGGGGGGAAAATGTGGCGGATAAAAACCAAAACATTACCTATCCTTATAGATAGTCAAAATAAAATGCCTCAAAATACCTACTTAGTAGAGATGGATGTCAAAGATGATAAAATAAGTTTTCTTCATATTCTGCCATTGCAAGATTTTTATGGTATCTTTTGGAAACCTTATGATTTCTTTTTAAGCAATCCTTCTATCAAATATAAAAACAATTATTTGTTTTTAGCTACCACTACAAAAGTACATATCTCGAATTATCATTTTAACTCGAGAAAGTTCCACTTTTCATTAGAAGAATTAGAAAGTTTTTTTTCTCCTCAATATCTAAGTAACCTAATCAAAATTGTGGATGTAAAAGATACTCCGAAAGTAATCTTTTCTAAGAATATAGCCGAATATGGACTAGATGGAACTTACGATATACTGCCATATTAATGCTAAACTCAAAAAATGGTAATAATATCATTATCATTTTTTTGACACTTTAGGATTTATCCCATTGTGTTTCCTGTTCAATATAAAAATAATGCCTAAGTGGTCTGTCAACTAAGTCTTTGGACTAAGAGTTTATTATACATTACTATCTCAATACTAACTTTAGCTAAGTAAACTCGTCCATGCACGTAGTGCATGATAGGAATTAACCCGCCGTTTATAGACGGCGAGCTTTAACGAAAAAAATTTGCAGCGGCGGGTTCAATTCCTCATAGTTGGGTCTCAAAGTAGTTGGCATATTTTTTAGTCCAAAAACTTTTGTCTATTCATTTATCTGAATGATAGGCATTATTTTTATCTATTCTCTTTCCATCACTTTTCTATATAGTTCCAGTGTTCTTCTTGCACATTCTTCCCATGTGAACTTCTCTGCTTGGCTTTTTCCTTTCCATACCAATGCCATGTATTCCTGAGTATCATTTAATAATCTTTCTATTGCTGATGCTAAGGATTGGCTATCTTTAGCATCAAAAACAAGAGCAGAGTTGCCTACTATCTCAGGTAAAGAAGTAGCATCAGAAACAATGGTTGGTGTTCCACAAGCCATGGCTTCTAATGGAACAACGTACTTCGAATACAACCCTGCTAATTTTGTTACATCAATCTTACACAAAAACGCCAAAGCAAACTATTTCTACTACGACGCATTTAACCGCTACCTCCACAGCTCAATATACCCATGGCTGCAGTCCCATTCCTGGAATCGTAACACTTCTATCTGCCAAGAAACAAGAGACAGACGAGCAACAAATCACCACAACATTCTACCAATACCCAATCTACGATCACAGAGGCACGGTTGTTCGATTAACCGACGAGAACGCAGCAATCTGTGCCACCTACAAAACAAACGCCTGGGGACTCCCATTAGGAACAAGCACAAGCACAACCACCAACCATTTCCGCTACCAAAGCAACTGGATGACATTAGACGATTCAAATGGGATCATTTTACTATCGCCTACAAGATTGTATCATACAAAAGTAGGAAGATTCTTGCAAAGAGACATGCTTGGCTTTGTGGATGGACTGAATTTGTATAGAGCGTTCAAAGGAAATCCACTGAGGTATGCGGATGCAGAAGGGAATATTCCTATTACGTATGAAGATGTGAAAAGCTTGTGGGAAGAAAAAATAAGAGAGAGAAAAAAACAAAAAGACAAAAAAGCACGTATTGCTCAAACCGCTCAAAACCCTTTTCCATTTAAATTTGAAAAGGCACAACAACATGGCGTTAATCCAAAGTACAGTATTTTTTTAACTCAAGTTATAAAACGTACTGAAGAAGAATGGAAGAAAAATTGGAGAACAAGAGAAGTTCTCTTAAACCGATACTTGAAGCTTGGAAAATTTAATGACAATGTTAACAGTCGTGAGCAGATGAAAGTTACACTAGCTTTTATGAAACCACAGCAAAATAATAATTTACCATGGGCACAATATAATCCTAAATACGATGTAATTGTATTTAACACAAATATACTTGATCAAGTCATAGAATGTCAAGGTCAACTACCCCTTGACTAAAGATCAAGGGGCTTGTAAAAAAAATTGCAAGCCTTCTGTTTTTAGCAAGAGCAACCTAGTAATA
>CAZPDM010000134.1:0-5088 GCA_964585305.1 uncultured Planctomycetota bacterium
TGTCTCCTCCAACAGCGTCATTTATATTGCCACATTCGACAAATCCACCGTCTATAACACCATCTGTAACACATGATAGCCCTACATTAAAAGAATTTCATATTCCAGAAGAAAATCATCATGTACCTGCAACTCCTACACATTTGCCTGAACCAAATAAAACTTTGGAAAGTTTTTCATTTAACACAATAGAAGAACCAGAGCCAGAAGAAAATAAAAATAATGAACCGGAAAATATAGCACCTCCTAAAATTGCAGCAGCGAAATCATCTTTGGAACCTATAGCAAAACCAGCACCAACAACAGGCGTTAAATTAAAAAAAACAATTGCAAAATATTCTGCTAATAATAGTGCAATTGAAACAGCCCCTTCAAAAATTGTTCAAAATACTGAAGAAAAAAACGAAAATTTAGAAGATCATAATACAGTAAACGAGAGCAAAGTTAAAGAAATAGAACAATCACAAAATTATCATGATAAAATTGAAGAAGCACTTGAGAAAAGCAAACAGGCCATCGAATCAGCAATAAAAGACCCAGAACCTGCAACCGAAGAGGAATCTCCAGAAATATACAATACCAACACTTCGGATGCAGCTACTATTTCAGAATTGGCGGAACAATTTTCTGCGAGTCAAGGTGCAGCAGCATTAGATAAGATATTTCCTGTAGATGATAATTTAGTCCCCCATCGTCCTAAAATTGAAATTGCTAAACAACCAGAAGAAGACATTCATAAGCATGAACCCTCTCATATAGAACCCACCCAAAAACCAGCAGCGGATTACTCTTCAATCGAGCCAGTATCTAAAAAGGAAGATTTTTCTAATGTAGTAAAGGAAGTCTCTGATGAAGATAAGACTTCTAGAATTCCTTATATACATGAGGAATCTCATTTAACTGAAAAAGAAATTTCTTCAAAACCTTCTACAACTAAACAAAAGCCAAAAGTTGCTGTAAAAACCTCTGTAAAGTTAATAAAAAAGAATTTGGATTTTCAAATCCAAGCAATATATTATCAAAAAATGTATGCACATCATACTTATCGATGGCAAATTACATTAGAACGCTCTAAAGATAAAGCAAATATTACAAACAACTATCCAGGATTTATCGTACCAGTTTTGCCAGGTTGTCATGTTGTTCCTAATAAAATCTCAATTCTTCCTAATAATCCAAAATCAATCGTTGAATTTTGGGTAACACCGCATACTTATTACTCAGAGGAACAACTCAAGGCAAATATTAGTTTTTTTTGTGCACGACAATACACTGAAATTTTTAAACAAGACATCTGGATTCAGTCGAAATCCTATCATCCGTACTCTTTTTGGGCATTGATAGCATTTTTAGTAGCATTTTTTCAAATGACTTGTGAATACTTACCCTGGGGAAAATCGATAAGATCAGATATTCTTGTTCTCATTAGTATTGGCGGATTTTTATTACTTATGTCTCTAATCAATTGGATTTTTAAACGCAATCAGAAAGCAAAAGTTTCTGAAGGAGAACATTCAACACTTCCATTTATTTAAAAAATGATTGTAAATATTTGCTTAACAAAACATAAATATAGTTGTAATGCAGTCGAAAATTCGTTCCCATGCTTTTGCGTGGGAACGAATAAAATTTGTGATATTTGAGACAAAAGCAATCTAAATCAAGAGAAAAACATGCAAGAAACCAAATATTTTTTGGAATGGAAAACTTTTCTACCAAGTTGGAGTATTGCGTTAGTTATTATAAGTATTATACTTTTCGTATATTGGTGCTACCGCCACGAAACAGCAATATCTTCATTTGGGATAAAGCTAGTTTTGGGACTATTGCGAGCATTGATATTATTAGGACTTTTTGCAATAATATGCGAACCTGTATGGCATGAGATTGTTGAAAAGATTCAAAAACCTAGTTTAATATTTTTAATAGACAATTCGATGTCTATGAAAAATCGCGATCATTATCCTTATGAAACTAGTGAAGCGTTAAAAAAAACATTACCAAATATTGACATTTCACAAATCAGTCGTATCCAAATTGCTCAAGAATTACTTAAAAACTCAAAAAAAATTTCACAATTGCATCAACAAGCAAAAATAAAATTTTATCAATTTTCTGATGATTATGCTCAAATTACTAGCCTAGAACAATTAGATGCTGAGGGGAATCGTACAGATATTTATAATAATCTTATTAAGACTGTAGATGCTTTTGCCGGTGAAAATATTGCTGCAGTATTTGTTTTAAGTGACGGTCAACATAATACTCATCCTAATCCTAGTGATCGTGATCGGATTATGCAGCAGACTATTACACATCTTATCCAAAAGGACAACACAAAGGTCTATACAGTTGGTATTGGTAGTACTGAAAAACGCAAGGATTTAATTGTAACTGGATTAGATGCTCCAGAGTTTGCTCTTATGGATGATCGAGTACGTTTTGATGTTGAAATTTTGAATCATAATTATCCCGAAGGAAAATCTGTTCAAATTGAACTTCGTTGGGGAGAAAGGCTTTTAAGCAACCAACGTATTGTATTAAAAAACACAAACCAAGCTCAAAAAGAAAGCCTTTTTCATACATTTACCCAAGAAGGAGAGTACAATCTTTCTGTTCGTATTTTCCCAGACCCAGAAGAAATTACAATAGAAAATAATGTTCGTACGCATACTATAAAAATTATTAAGCAACAATTTCGTGTTTTATATATCGAAGATATTCCTCGTTGGGAATATCGATATTTAAAAAATGCTATGCTTCGAGATGGAACAGTAAAAGTCAACACATGGTTGATCTCAGCAGATGGAGAATTTCCTCAAGATAAAAGCAAAGATGCTCCGAATCTAACTCAACAGCCTACGCGACAAGATTTAACAAACTATGATTGCCTAATTTTAGGAGATGTTTCTTTTTCTAAATTAGGAAAAGAAATGGCTGCAGGTTTAGCGGAGTTTGTACAAGAAGGCGGCGGATTGATTTTTATTGCAGGGATACAAAATAGTTTGAAGAACTATAATGATGACGCCAATCTTAAAGCACTACTTCCAGTTCAATTGCCTCGAATCATTGATGAAGAACGAAATTTTGAAAATGAACAAAGATTTCGATTAACCCCAGAAGGCCAAGTTCATCCTATTCTTCGCTTGACTACAGAAATAGAACAAAATTCTTTTCTTTGGGAACGAGAACTTCCAGGATTTTATTGGTCATATCCTGTAGAACGTGCTAAACCTGGTGCGACAGTTTTAATAACCCATCAAGAATCAAATACTCCTTTGGTTGTAACACAAGTTTTTGGTAAAGGAAGGACTTTTTTCTGTGGAATAGATTCTACATGGAGATGGCGCAAACCGTTACCATCTGATGGGTATTTAATGAATCCAGACAGATATTTTTATCGCTTTTGGGGACAAGTTATTCGCTATGTAGCTATGGGAAAATTGCTAGGCAGTGGGCGACAATGTTTTTTACGTGTGGACAATAGCCAATACCCTCTAGGTGAAAAAATACGTGTAAGTCTAACTATTCGAGATCCCCGGCAAGATAAGCCTCCCCAGGAAATGGAAATTTTCCATCTTGAACCTGGTGGAGAAAAAAAATCAAAGAAAATGACAATTAGCGAAAGCGATGCCAGTTCTTTAGAAACAAGTTTTCTAGCCACTCAACTTGGAGAGCATAAACTTTGGTTTATGGATGATGGAAAAGAAATCCAAACAACATTTCAAGTTGTTCCTTCTCAAGCTGAGGCGGGAGATTTAGAATTAAATGAAAAAGATTTACAGGAATTGGCGAAAAAAACAGGCGGAGAATATATCAAGCCAGAAAATTTTGAAGAAAGTTTAGCAAAAAAACTAATCATTCAAAGCGTTAGATTACCACAAAGTATATCAGAAAAGCCTTATTGGGATTATTGGTGGTGGTTAGTTATTCTTATTATCCTTTGGACAATCGAATGGATTTTAAGAAAAATATATCGCATGACTTAAAAAATAGGCTAGACGATAACAAAGCCTATCAAATTGTAATAGGAGACGACCACTAATTTGCTGGTCGTCGATGCTATTTTTAGGCAATATTATTGTAATATCTTTTTGCAGAATATTGCCATATTTTGTAACATTTTTTTGAAAACAGAATAGTAAAACTATGTTTAAAGATGAAGCTAAAATTTATGTAAAAGCTGGTGATGGTGGTAAAGGATGCGTTGCATTTCTTCGCGAAAAATATGTTCCACGTGGTGGGCCAGCCGGCGGGCCGGGTGGAAAGGGTGGCAATGTTATTATACGTGCTGTACACAATTGCAAAACTTTATTACACATCTCTCGTAAATACCATTATTATGCACAGAATGGTGCTGCTGGTTCCGGGAATATGTGCAAAGGAAAAGCTGGAAAACATTTAGTTATAAAAGTTCCAGTTGGTACTATTATCAAAGATTCCGATCAAAATATTCTGTGTGATTTAAAACACGATAATGATGAAATCGTTATTGTTAAAGGAGGAAAAGGGGGGCGTGGAAATGCAAGTTTTGCAACTCCTACTAACCAAACTCCTCGTTATGCAGAACCTGGTGAACCTGGGCAAGAAAAAAAACTTTTATTAGAACTAAAACTTATTGCAGACGTTGGGTTAGTTGGATTTCCTAATGCTGGCAAATCTACTTTAATTTCACGAGTTTCTGCTGCTCGTCCTAAAATTGCTTCCTATCCCTTTACTACTTTAGTTCCTAATTTAGGATTAGTCAAGCTTTCTAATTACCGTGCTATTGTTTTTGCAGATTTACCTGGAATCATTGAAGGTGCTCATAAAGGAATTGGTCTTGGGGATAAATTTCTTAAACATGCAGAAAGAACAAGAGTTTTAATTTTTGTTCTGGATGTACTCCCCATAGATGAGAGCGATCCTGTTGAAACTTTTCATATTTTAAGAAAAGAACTTTCTTTATATAGCCCTAAATTAGCGAACAAAAAATTTATTGTTGCGGCTAATAAAATGGATTTAACTGGGGCAGAAGAAAATTTAAAAAAATTGCAAGAACATTTAAAAATTCCAATTTATCCTATCTCTGGTGTTACAGGCCAAGGA
>CAZPDM010000135.1:0-5080 GCA_964585305.1 uncultured Planctomycetota bacterium
AGCCAATTCATCCGCTATGCAAGCATAGCGGTTTTCTTGGCAAAATATTATAACATTACTTGCTTTAAAAATTTTTTTATTATTATTTTCATTATTTTCATATTTTTAATTTTTTTAAATAAGAAATATTTTTTTCAACAAAAATTATTATTGCGATTTGTTTTAATCTATGATATATTTTTCATCAAAATAAAGCATTATTTTTTCCATCTAAAGTTTTGTTATTTGTTATTTTTTTGATGAAAATAGGAGATTTTTGTGTTTAAAGATGTAGAAACTATTCCAAATTTTCCAGCTTTAGAAAAACATATTTTAGAATTTTGGGACCAGACAAGAGCATTCCAAAAACTAGTTGAGCGGAATCGTGGCAAAGAAAAATGGAGTTTCTTTGATGGCCCAATTACTGCGAATAACCCTATGGGTGTACATCATGCCTGGGGACGCACTTACAAAGATATTTTCATCCGACATCGTGCGATGAAAGGCTTTGATCAACGATACCAAAATGGTTTTGATTGCCAAGGGCTTTGGGTTGAAGTTGTTGTTGAAAAAGATCTTAAACTCAATTCCAAACGCGATATTATGGCTTATGGTTTGGATAAATTTTCAGAAAAATGTCGAGAACGTGTAGATAAGTTTTCTAAAATTCAATCCCAACAATCTATTCGTTTAGGTCAATGGATGGATTGGGATAATTCTTATTACACTATGTCAGACAGCAATATAGAAACAATTTGGCATTTTTTGAAAGTCTGTAACGAACGCGGTTGGCTTTATCAGGGCCATCGTTGTATGCCATGGTGTGTAAGATGCGGGACTTCTCTTTCTCAACACGAATTGCATGATTCATATAAAGATATGACTCATCGATCTGTTGCTATGCACCTGCCTATTGTGGAACGTCCTGGGGAATATATTATGGTTTGGACAACCACACCTTGGACACTATCTGCAAATACAGCGTTAGCTGTGCATCCTGATTTAGATTATTTAAAAGTAGAATGGCAAGGAAAAATCTTGTACCTTTCTAAGGGAACAAGCCGCTGGTTAAAATCTGATGCTAAAACTATTGGAATGGTAAAAGGCAAAGATTTAGTTGGTTTGCACTATCAAGGCCCAATGAATATCCCAGCAAGACAAGACTTAGAGCTTAAAATTGTTCCTTGGACTGCTGTTGGAGAAGAAGAAGGTACTGGTGTTGTTCATATTGCTCCCGGTTGTGGTGCAGAAGACTTTGAACTATCTAAAGCTGAAAAACTTGCTATCATCACACCTATCGATGAATCAGGATTCTATACTTCTGAAAAATTTGGCCCATTAGCAGGGAAAAACGCGCTTAAAGTAGCTGATATTGTTTTTGATCATCTTAAACAAAATGGCTATCTTTATGAAATCGAAAATTACAAACACCGCTATCCAGTATGCTGGAGATGCCAAGAAGAATTGGTATTCCGACTTGTAGATGAATGGTTCATCCGTTGCGACGAAATCCGTGAACCTATGAAAAAGGCCGCAGCAACAGTAAAATGGGTACCTGATTATGCCGGAATGCACATGCAAAACTGGCTTGATAATATGGGTGATTGGTGCATTTCCCGCAGACGTTTCTGGGGTTTGCCATTGCCTTTCTATCACTGTGAAAAATGCGGTAAATGGACTATGATTGGCAGCAAAAAAGAGTTACAGGAAGCTGCTACAAGCGGTTTTGAACAAATGAAAGAGCTTCATCGCCCTTGGATTGATAATGTCAAAGTCCGTTGTTCTCATTGCGGCCATAATGAAGTTTCACGTGTTGAAGAAGTTGGAGATTGCTGGCTAGATGCTGGAATTATTTCCTTCTCAACTTTAAATTATTTACATGATAAAAAGTATTGGGAAGAATGGTATCCTTGCGAATTCATTACGGAAATGATTGAACAAGTTCGCCTGTGGTTCTATTCCATGCTTTTTATGAGTGTTACACTTCAAAATCGCGCCCCATATAAAACAGTACTAACCTATTCTGCAGTTGTAGATGAAAAAGGAGAACTTTTCTCCAAAACTAAAGGAAATGCAATTCCTTTTGATGAAGCCGCAGAAAAAATTGGCGCAGACATCATGCGATGGATGTATGCTGGACAAAATTTCCGTTCTAACTTAAAGTTTGGTTATGGTCCTGCAGAAGATGTTCGTCGCAAAATTATTGTTTTCTGGAATGTTTACAAATTCTTTATTACTTATGCTAGACTTGACAAACCTGATCTTACGAAAAAAATTCCATTTGATCAAATGCCAGATATAGATCGTTGGCTTTGGTCCCGTCTCAACCAATATTTAGATATTGTCAATCGTAGCATGGATTCTTATGATAGCATAACCGTAGCGAAAGAAACTGAAATATTCTGGGATCATCTTTCTAACTGGTACTTACGCCGCAGCCGCAGACGTTTCTGGAAAAGCGATAGTGATAATGATAAGTCTTCAGCATATTACACCTTATACAACAGTATTAAACTACTTTGCCAGGCTTTAGCACCAATCCTTCCTTTTACAACAGAATACATTTACCAAAATTTAGTCAGAAATGTTGATACAGCAGCACCAGAAAGTATCCATCATTTGCCATATCCTACTGCCAATCTGAATGAAATTGATCAACAATTGTTAGATGATATGGATGTTTCTTTACGCGTATGCCAACTTGGACATTCTGGACGTGATAATGCGAAGTTAAAAGTCCGACAACCATTGGCAAAAATTCTCGTACAAGTTGGTGAAAATGGCCAACGTGGATTGCTAAGATTCAAAGACATTATCTTAGATGAACTCAACATCAAAGCATTAGAATTTATCAATGATGCTCAAAATATGTATTCCTATGAAATTAAACCCAATCTTAAAATTCTAGGACGCAAATACGGTGCTAAACTCAATGCAATCAAAGAAGCTTTAACAAAAGCGGATTCAAAAAAGATTGGAGATTTAGCAACAAGTGGTAAAACTATAGAACTCACTCTTGATAATGAAGTCCTTACTCTTCAACCTGATGAAATTCTCGCAGAACGCAAATCCATACAAGGGCTTTGCACAGTCTTAGATAAAGATATTGCAGTTGTTTTGGATACAAACCTGACAGAAGAACTTAAAGAAGAAGGTGTAGTCCGTGATATGGTCCGCCATATTCAAACACTTCGCAAAGAAGCGGACTATAAGGTTTCTGACCATATTGAAGTTACCTACCAAACAAATAGCGAAACCTTCCAAAAAGCTATCCAAAATTTAACCAAATACATTCAAGAAGAAACCCTAGCCAACTCTGTCCAATCTATTGCTACACCTACCGGCGACCTTGTCAAAGAAGTTGTATTAGGCGAACACACAATCACCATTGGTGTAAAAAACATAACAACATTATATGGCGTCATTAAATAATACTACTTCACTCAGGTAAAATTATAAGGCAAACATCACCGTAAATTAAATTGGTGGCGTTTGCCTTATTTTTTTGTTTATGTAATTTTCCATCAAATATTTTTTTAATATGAATCGTTTTAAATATAAGTCAATTTTAACTATTCCAATTTTACTAAAAATATTTTAGCTTTTTTCATCCCAGGATATGAAAAGATCGCATATAATAGTTCTTTTTTCTGTAGCAGATAGGAAAAACATCCTTCTTTTCCACTAGGGGGAAGTGCGAGTTTAATAAAGGTAGGTTTCTGTTTGTTAATTACATCCCATTTATATAATTTTCCTGCTCTCTCCAAAAAGTAAATTTTGTTTTTATACCATACGATAGAGGACCGTGGAGAAACATCATATTTCCCTATTTCTTCTTTTTTATCCATATCTATAGCATGTATTGTTTGATAGGTTCCATAGTACAAAATTGAATCGTGAATAAGAGGACAACAGAATTCACTATCTTTGAATTTTTTTACTTTCTCTGTATTATTGCTTTCATCAAATTCTTCGCCATCTTTTATTATAAAATAATAGGATTCATAATGCATTGTAGATTCCAGATACAAACGATTATCTTTTAAAAAAGGCTTTGCAAATTGTTGTACCTCATTTGGTATAGATATTTTCTTTTTAGACAGCTTTGAATTTTTTCCATTTATCTCAATACTATACATATTATCGGCTGAAACGAAATAAGCACGATTTTTTGATATTACTAAAGGAGAATTTGCAAATGGTGCCTCTTTCCATACAATATCCAGTGTATCCAAATCAATTATATTTAAAGAAGATTCTTCGTTAAACATAGAAGAAATAAGAGCGTATTTTTGAAATACAAAATCGTCAGAACCTTTAGGAAGATAAAATTCAAATTCCGGAGAATAGTCTTTGATTTTAACTAAACTATAATTATGAGAAGGATCATATTTGCGTAACGTATGCCTTCCTACGACATACAAATAGTCCTGTGCAATAAACATATTATAATAAATATCATCCACAGTTTTATCAATGATTTCATAAGAAGATTTTAAATTTTCAGTATCTATTTTAATAATTTGCATATTTGTTGCTAAGTTATCTGTTCTTTCTTCAACGGCTATTAGCAATATATCCCCTTGATAGATGATCGGATGAGAAGCATTAAATATAGATATATTTTCTACAAGAGATTCACATATTATTTCACGTGTAGAGAAAAAAAAGAAGTAAATCGCTACCATTAAAAGCAGTAACAAAACAACACTAACTTTCCATAGCCAAGAAATCTTCGTATCTTTTTTTTCCATGTTTGACTTCTTTCTTATTAAGCAATAAGATTGGAAATTCTACAAAGTTCTTGATTCAAGAGATATAAGTTGTTGAGTAAAACAACTACTTATATCTCTTGAATATTTTTTTGATGAGATGTATTTTTATTAGCAAAATTGCTAATTCCCTAAATATTCTCCCTGAAACCAAAAATGATGTCCTTCTCCAAGTGCCCCAAAACGAATAGCAATAGTACTATAGGAAGATACTCTCACAGTATCTCCTTTTTTTAAATACATAATATGAGCAGAATAAGGACAAGGGCTGTCGCCGATACATTTTTGTTAACAAAAGCTAACAAATACAGATTTAGCGACTGCTAAAA
>CAZPDM010000136.1:0-4912 GCA_964585305.1 uncultured Planctomycetota bacterium
ATCCTAAAGTGCCTATAACATCGCTTTCGCAAAATTCGTCCATAACGTAGCCTATTGGTATTTCTACCACACGGCTTAGGCTGGTCAACTGTGGAGCTTATCTTCACAAGCTCCAACCCTTTAGGGTAGAGTTATTGACTTTGCTATCTCACAATCGGATGATGGCTTGCTATTTAAGCTGCTTGCTGAGGAAGTTATGAACTACTAAACTCCTCCAACCCTGATTAGGGTTGGAGAAGTGGAATAAAAATTAGCCGCCAAATTGTTTTTTGACTTGTTGAAGAGCAGTGTCAAATTTAGCAATTAAATCTGGAGAATCTGGCATTGCTTCTGCTTGACTAGCTGCTAAAGCAACTAATTTGACGAATGCAACACGAGCTTGAGCACCGCCAATGGCATTGGCCTTATCGTAATAAGAAGATAATTTTTGACCCATGATAAAACTTCCTTAATAAAAAAATTGAAATAATATACAAACTGTTTTTTCTTTAAAATAGATTACTTTTAAAAAGAGAATCGATTATGTTGGGATTCATTTGATAACCAGCGGCTTTTTTATGACCACCGCCACCAAAACTTTCAGCAATTTTGCTGACGTCAAAATCATCGCGATAAGAACGTAAAGAATGATTTTTATTTTCTAAATTTATGACATCAATATAATCAGCTTTTTCTTTCCATTCTGGAGACTGCGGATTATCTCTTAAATATTGGCATAATTCAGAAATATATCTAGAAGCAATAACAATCAATCGATTTCCTTGTAAAATTGTTTGTTGCGTTCGTTGTTTGAAATAGTGTTGTTTTTTTGCTTGGATGCCATTGAGGTATATTGTGTCATTTAGTCTTAGAAGAGGCTCATTTTCATAAAGCCTTGGTAAGATAAATTGGACAAAATACTCAACGCCAAATAAATTAACAAGATCATTATAAAACATTGAAGACGGATCATTGTGTAACCAAAGATCAACATCATTCACATGAAAAACAAATTTTTCCAAGTTTTCCGGAATAGGAATTAATGGATTTCGTTTTTTCAAAATGTTAAAAAATAATTTGGTAGCACAGCAGCTCATGTCAAAATTTGCCCAAGGATATTTTGATAAATAAGAAAAAGATGTCTGATGATGATCAAAAATTTCAAAACGGTTTGAATAATTTGCTTGAATGATTGCTGCAGTTTCCTTGTTCATAGAAATATCAGCCATGATAATAGTCTCTGAACTATTTTTTAGTAATTCTAATAATAGTTCTTCTACTGTATCATATTCAACATGAAAAATTTTTGTAAGCTGCTCTTGATAAAAATGCCGCGCAACAACAGCACATCCCGCACCATCTAAATCTGTATGAGTAATTAAAATCATAAAATAAAATTATCCTCCATATTCAGAAATAAATTCTAGACATAATTTTCTATATTTGCGAACTTCAATATTTTGTGGCGCGATTTGTGCTAAATAGCTAAATTTTTCTAATGCAGAGCGATATTGACTGGATTCAAATAAGGAAACACCATTATTAAAAAACTGTTGAAAAATTTCCTCTTGTTGGAAATTTTCCTCGGCCAATTTTTTATATTGTAGCGCATTTCTATGCGAAGGCATGATTTCTAAAACACGGTTAAAACATGCAATAGCTTCTTTCCATTTTTGCACTTTATAAAATTCATGGCCTTGATTATAGAAAAAACTAATATGTTGAATACGTTGATCATCTTCTACACGTTCTTTTATTTGTAAAGTTAGATCTTTGACTTCTTGATGTTTTGGTTCTATTTCTAAAATCTTTTCAAAATTAAAAAGAGCTTCTTCATAAGAACCTTTTTCATAAAGAGTTTTTCCTTCGCGATATAGCTTTTCTAATTCTAACTGCTGTTTTCTTTCTTTTTCTGCCAAGTCCTGAGTTTGTTTTAAATATTTTTTTGCTTCGTTATGAGCAGGTGATAATTCTAGAACTTTTTCAAAAAGTGTTATTGCATCTATATAATTTTTTTGATTTAAATAAACTTGGGCGTCGCGATAATATTGTGCTGCTTGAATAATATTTTGATGACGTTTGATATCTTTCATTAGCTTTTGAATGTGTTCGTTTCCAGAATCATATCGTAATGCTTCTTCCAGCATACCAATTGCTTCTTGATATTGGCCATCTTCAATCAGTTTTTCGGCACTTTTAAGATTAAATTTTGCTTTATTGTATTGGGTTTCGAGTTCTTTTATAGTTTCTTGTACTAAATCTGGAATTTCGTGAAGCAAATCCATCTTCACTCCACGTGCACGGCTTGATTCTGGATGCCGTCGCATAATTTCAAAAATATTGCGAAGGTATTTTTTTGCTTGATCCAGTTTATCTTCATCAAAATATCCAAGTGTTTGCATGGCCAAATCACGGATTTTTCTTATGTCTTCTTCTTCTTTTTGCCATGAAAAAGCTAAATTCCTTTTAGAAAGTGCTTCCTGGGCTTCAGCAGAGTTGATTCCATATAAAGATAGCACACGAGTAAAATAAAAAATTGCATTTTCTAGATTTCTTCGCTCTAGAGAACGACGTCCTTTAGACATTAAAGAAGACAAACTATTATCATTTGAAAAATCAATCCGATCTGTTGCCTCATTTAAAGCGTCAATTGTGTTAATTAAAGAAGGATACCGTTCCTGTGGTTTCTTTGCTAACATTTTAAGAATAATTTTTTGCAAATCTTGAGTAATTTCTGAATTAAGATTTTGTGGCGGTATAGGATTTTCCAATGTGTGCATCTTATAAAGCTCAGCAAGAGTCTTTCCTTGGAAGGGAGCTTGCCCTGTTACCATCTCGTATAAAATAACACCCAAAGCATATTGATCAGATTGAATAGAATAATTTCCTTGGAATTGTTCCGGTGCCATATATCGCACTTTACCAACACAAAGATTGGCAGGTGTAATTTTGGGATTTTGTAAATATCGAAGCGCGCCTAATCCTAAAATTTTTATGCTTTCATCCGGGCAAATCTTAATATTTTCAGGAGCTAATTTGCGATGTAATAAACGACGATTATGTGCAAAGGACATTGCTTTGGCAATTTGAATGAAATAGTCAATTGATTGAGAAATACCTAGTTTCCCTTGTGAGGACAATATTTCTCGTAAAGTATTTCCAGTGACATAGTCCATAACAAATCCAAAAGCATTTTTTTTAACATCATCAACGGCTTCAAAAATGTGAGCAAAGTTAGGATGATCAAGTTTTGCCCAAGATTCCAATGCTAATTGGACACGTTTTTTTATAATATCTTTAGAAAGAAGTTGGGGGTGAATTAGCTTTATGGCACGAGGAACCTGTAATAAAATGTGTTTTGATTGGTATACTGTGCCAGTACTAGTTGTGGCCAATTCAGCTTCAATGCAATATTCGTTAATTGTTTGTCCGATCATTTTTTTCTGCGATATTTTTGAAAGGAAATTTTATTTCCTATATCGGACCATTATTTTTGGCGGAAATATATTTTTTTATAAATATTTTCCGCCAATTAAGTTTAAGCATTATATAATAGTGATTCCGCCCATATAAGATACTAATGCTTGAGGAATGCGAATATGCCCGTCAGGTTGCTGATAATTTTCCATAATGGAAATGAGCAGGCGTGGAATGGCTACACCAGATCCATTAAGCGTATGTACAAACTTAGGTTTTTCACCTTTCATTTTATAACGAATATTAGCTCTACGTGCTTGAAAATCAGTGCAATTGCTACAGCTAGATACCTCTAACCATTTTTCTACTCCTGGAGCCCACAATTCCAAATCGTAAGTTTTTGCAGAAGAGAAAGAAGTATCTCCAGCAGCCAACAAAACTACTCGATATGGTAATTCTAATTTTTCTAAAATTAGAGCGGCTTCTTTGACTAAATTTTCAAGAGCTTCAACAGATTTGTCTTCTGCTACGAAATTTACCATTTCTACTTTATTAAATTGATGGACGCGTAAAACTCCGCGTGTATCTTTTCCAGCTGCCCCTGCTTCTCTTCGGAAACAAGGCGTAGAGCTTGTAAAATAAATAGGTAAATTTTCTCCTGGAATAATTTCTTCTTGATAGAAATTAGTAACAGGAACTTCACTTGTTGGGATTAAAAAGTATTGATCTTTGGCACAGTAATACATATCTTCTTCTAGCTTTGGCAGTTGTCCAGTTCCAGTAAGAGTTTTTCGATTTACTAAAAAAGGTGGGTTAATTTCTTTATAACCATTTGCTATATGTACATCTAACATAAAGTTTAATAATGCTCGTTCTAAACGGGCACCTAAGCCGGTAAGCAAGGGAAATCCGCTACCTGTAATTTTTGCACCACGTTCCAATTCAAAAATACCCAAGGATTTTCCTAAATCCCAGTGAGGTTTTGGTTGGAAGTCTTTTTTCTTAATTTCCCCCCATGTGCGAATAACTTTATTGTTCTCCTCACCGCCTTCAGGAACATCTTCCATAGTAATATTAGGTATCCAAAGTTCTAAAGATTCAATGTCCGCATCAATTTTAGCAACTTCTGTATCAAGGATTTTAATTTCATCAGAAATCTTGCTCATTTCTGTAAATAAATCTGCAGGCACTTCTTTTCCAGATTGTTTTGCTTTACTAATATTTTCATTCTTTTTATTACGTTCGCATTTTAAGTTTTCAACTTGGGTCAGTTTTTGTCTTCGCTGATTGTCTAATTCTAAAATTTTATCTAAATTTTCAGGATTTTGATTTTTTACTGCCACACCTTTTTTATATTTTTCCAAATTATTACGAATAGCTTTTATATCTAGCATTTTTTTAATGGAAAATATTTTGTTCTTTCTTTTTTATAATTCAGAAAAAAACAAATATTTTCTTTCCTTTCATAAAATATTCACGGTGGAAACCCCAGCCTTTAGGCTTGGGAGGAAACCGT
>CAZPDM010000137.1:0-4811 GCA_964585305.1 uncultured Planctomycetota bacterium
CAAACGACTGTAGTGGATCGCTCGCTACGCTCGCGACCACTAAGTCGCATGTTAGCCGGAGATAAAATGCCCACAGAAAAATGGAAGAACATTGATAAATACAGTGAACCCTTCACTACTTACAACTGTGCATTTCTTGACATTCTTGGGTATAAGGAACGTGTCAATGAGTACTTTCGGGGTGGCTACAACCTATTTGGAAGGATCGATCGAGCACTAACTAAAACAATAGAAATCATAGGTTCGATAGAACCACTATTGGATACTAATAAGCTTCAAGTGGAGATTGTGTCGGATAGCATTGTGATGACACAACCGGCCAGCGGCAATGGGCTTGGAGCACTCATTCTGTTTGCTTGTCTGTTCTCAAGCAGCCTAAGTTTTGAGGATCTCTTGGTACGTGGTGGTATTGCGAGAGGATTACATTTACGCCGCCAGACAAGTCAAGGTTTCGATTTTCTAGCATCCGAAGCACTTCAAAAAGCTTATTTCTTGGAGCACCAAGCTGTCTTTCCTCGCATTCTTGTTGATCGCGAGATCGTCAGTTCTCTTCCTTCAGAGGAGAAAGTTTTTTTAGTCGCAGAACACGATAGTTATTTTGTAGATTTTGCACATCACGTGATTAACCGAGAGGCCAGCAATTTTTCAGATGTCCAAGCAGAAATGTTAGAATTGAGTGAAAAAATGAGGGCAACTTCAGATCCCCATGTTAAACAAAAATATCAATGGGTTCTCGATTACTACTGCTGGACAATCAAAAAAAATCCCAATTGGAAATACTCTGACTTTGAACATTACGCATCCAAAGATGTTGAGCGATTCAAACGAATCTACAGCTAACAAATGGATGCAGGTAATTGGCGGAACACCGATGCCTGACCTTTTATAATCAAAGTCTCTGGTTCTAATAGTGGCTACAGCTTCGTTTGTAACTTTTGAGACTAACGTTATGTCTAAACAACACCATATAAAAGAGAATATTATGAATCCATTTGTACATGTTGTTGAATCTCCTTCTCCAGAAGATTTATTGGATAATAGGACTGAAGGTAAAATGATATGCGATTTTTTCGATTTATCTCAGATTCCATATTTTTATAGTCTTGCAACAAATCTTGCAACATTTGAACAAAGCTTAACAAATAGACTTATTCAAGCTACAGAAAAATATAATACCCTTCCGATTTTGCACTTTAGTATGCATGGAGATAATGATGGTATTTTTCTTACCAACAAAGAAAAATTAACATGGCAGGATTTAGCAAGATACATTCAACCTTTAAGCAATATTTTTGAGGGACGTTTAATGATCTGTATGTCAAGCTGTTTTGGTGGAAACGCTTTTCAAATGGCTATGGATCAAGGGCTTAACAAACCATTTGGATATTTAATTGGAAATATGGAAAAAGTATCATGGAAAGACGCTTCAATCGGATTTGCAACATTTTATCATAGATTATTTGGCAGAGCGAATATTGACGATGCTTTTAATGCTATGCAATGTGCAAGCGGTAATTCAAGCTTCAAAAAATGGTCAGGACAACATATAAAAGAAAACTATATAGAATTATTACAACAGATAAAGATAGTAAACTCAATTAGAGAAACACTTAGAGGAGGACTTTTTCAATAATGGTTTCTTAGCATTTTTTAGTTTGATTACTGACAAAAATATAAATAATAGGAGTTTAAAATGTACAGGATTTTTGTGTATCTCTTGATTATTACATTGTTTTACTGCTCTATTATCGCTGCCCAAGAAGACTCATGTATTGATTTAATGGTGCGAGCCGGACAAGCAATCGAATCAGTTAAAAACTCCACTGTAAAACAGTCTTTGCAAAAAGAATTAGAAAAAATTCTAGATATACAAGATGAACAGGCAAAATTAGTAAAACTTCAAAAATTTGTATTCGCTTTAGAAAAGACCGTAAATAATAAAAATGTTCAAACAGAAAAAGAATTAACCAGCCCAAAGAACACACAAATTCAGTTAGATAAAGAAATAGAGTTGTGCAATCTATTAACAAAATATGCTTGTATTCTTTATGATTTGGATGGAAGAGGATTTTTGCTAGTCCGTAAAGAATTACTAGACAATATCAATACTGCGCAACTTTCTAAAGAATCAAATTCTCTCTTGAGAAGACTGATATTAATTTGCGATGAAGCAGAAAAAACATTCCGAGGTATTAGTTATATTCGACAAGACGACAGTGAAGCAAAAGCTGAAGTTTTCGGATATAATATAGGTTATAGTAGTGCACAAAGTATAGCCCTCGGAAATCCTTTGCCATTATTACAAGGAGCTATAAATATAATATCAGGCGTTGATAAATTAGACAAACAAAAAAACAGGCAATTGGATGTAATTATTCAAGGATACAAAAGCTATCTGAATAATTTTCTTTTTGAAATAAATACTAGAAGATCAGACTTAAGCCAAGAATATGGTGTAACACCTTCACAATTCCTTACAAAAGAAGTTTATGAAAGATTTCGTAATGCTCTTTTGGAAGACGATAACAATAAAAAGTTGTCAATCTTGCAATCTATTTTATCTTCTTCTAATAATTTTAGAGAAGTTTCATATTATATCGCATTAGCCCATTTAAATTTAGGAGACGTAAAATCTTCTATAGAAGTCTTAATAAAATTAGTAACGACTAAAAATATTGTTATTCAGAGGGATGGATTGTTATGCCCAATATATACTTTACTTTCTCTTTCTTATTTTTTTAACAAAGAATATGAGCTGGCTATTTCTTCTGCTGATGATGCACTAAAAATTGATAATTCTGATAGCGATGGAATCTTAAGAAAAATAAAAATAGACTCTTTGTGGAAATTAGGAAAATGGGAAAAAACAAAGTCAATGCTGCTTGAATTGGCTGAACAATTCCCTAATGATTCAGGAAACTCGTATAATTTGGCTTGTTATTGTTCCCTTTCTAAAGATGCCAAAAACTCTCTTGCTTTTTTAGAGATAGCTTTGAAACAAGGATATAATCATATTTTTCATTTAAGAAAAGATAACGATCTTAATTTTCTTAAATCTGAGAAAAACAAAGAATTTGAAAGTTTAATATCTGTATCATTTAAATGGGGCATTAATTATGGTGTTTTTAATGATGATATTTGGTGTAAAAATACATCAATATTTAAAATTACTAATGTAATATTCAAAGGTTGCATAAATAAAAAAGATTTTGATCTTTTTGTGGTTGCTATAGACCCTGGTGAAACATATACATGGACAAATGCAGTATCTGTACCAAGTAGTAGCACAACAGGAGAAGCTACTTTATCTTGTGATCAGAATAGCAGCGAATGTCCAAGATGTTTAGGAAAAAAACATATAGATGAAAGCGATATTGCAAGACTTAGAAAACAGGGTGATTGGACGCCAGGCCCATGCAAATATTGTAAAGAATAAAATTTACTTTAGAATTATAGGTTACTTTATGAAAAATTAAAGGCTAGGAACTCGAGTCCGAAAAGCGGTCACTGGCACCGCCTGCCTCTTTTTGAACTGCCAGGATACTTACTTAGCCAGGAGTATAGCTATGAGAAAAAAGAAAGCTACTACTAAGAAACAATCATTAAAGCAAAGAAATACCAAAAAAACTTCTCTTACTTTAAATAAAGATTCAGTTGATATAGCTGCCTTATATAAACAGGTACACAAAATTTTATTGGAAGCAAAAAAACGAGCTTCACATAAGATAAACGCAGAAATGGTACGTGCCTACTGGTTAGTTGGGCAGGCAATAGTAGAGTATGAACAAAAAGGAAAACATCGTGCTGATTATGGAAAACGTGTTATCGAAACTTTGGCAGAGAGGTTAGTAAAAGAATCAGGTAACAATGGTTTTTCATCTCGTAATCTTTGGTGGATGAAAGAGTTTTATCTAAAATTTCCAATTCTGAACGCACTGCGTTCAGAATTGTCATGGACACACTATCGTTTACTGCTTAAAGTAGAAAAGCAAGATGCACAATCGTTCTATGAACAAGAAGCAGCAGAAGAAAATTGGTCTACTCGTGAATTGGAACGTCAAATTAGTACCCTTTTTTATGAGCGTATTGCTTTAAGTAAAGAGAAACATAAGATGCTTGTTCAAGGTCACAAAAAAGCTGAAAAATATAGCCCAGAAGATTTTATTAAAGATCCTTCAATATTAGAATTTCTAGGGTTAAAAGATTCTTTTAATCTTAGCGAATCTAAATTGGAATCATTGCTTTTACTCCATTTAAAAGAATTTATGTTAGAGCTAGGCAAAGGCTTTTGCTTTGTCCAAAGGCAACAACGCATTACTATTGACGGAGACCATTTTTATATTGATTTGGTGTTTTACAATCGTCTTCTAAGATGCTTTGTTTTAATTGATCTCAAAATGGGGAAATTAACCCATCAAGATATGGGGCAGATGCAACTCTATGTTAACTATTACACTGAAGAAATGACAGAAGAATGGGAAAATCCTCCTATTGGAATATTGCTATGTGCCGATAAAAATGATGCTGTTGTTCGCTATACACTATCAAAAGAACAGCACCAAATATTTACTACACAATTTAAATTATATCTGCCAACAGAAGAGGAACTGACTTCCGAACTTCGTCGGGAACAAACAATGATTTCTATGTATAAGAAGTTACAAAAAGATCGAAAACTTCCTTCTAAATCTAAAAATAAAAAACTAAAATCTTAATAAAATTGTTATATTCGAGACAAAAGTCACTTATTTTAGCCTAACTTCCCGCTGCATTTGATCGCGCCTACGGCGCGACAAATGAGCGGAGTGTTA
>CAZPDM010000138.1:0-4694 GCA_964585305.1 uncultured Planctomycetota bacterium
AAAAAAAATCAAAATAGCTGGTGTTTGGATATTTTACATTATACTGGTCAAGAAATTATGCCTACCGGCCCAGCTTTTGAATTACCTGCAGATACTATAAGAATTCTAAGTTTAAATTACCGCAATGGATATATATACTATTTATTAGAATGTCAAGTTCAGGATCAAGAAAATAGTCTTATTTTACAACGAAAACATATTCAATGTACTGCCATTGGATTGCCAACATTTTCTAATGAAACCAGTGAAGGATTTTATGATTCCAATGTCGATAAATTTTTGATAGAACCTCGCTTTGAAATCCTGCCAGATGGTCAAGATGCTTCACATGATATTGTTTTGATGGTTGGGAAAGGGCGAAAAGCACCAGGTCGAATTATTGCACGTATTGCAGAGTGGGAAACCGTCGCAAGTCATACTATCGTAGAATTACCCGATAAAAACGTTACAATATCTTCGCCTCCTGGAACAAATTTTCCTATTTTACTCTTGAATGGTACGCGCCAAAATGGTTATGACCTTTGTATTCTAGGCAATATGCGCGATCAAACCCGAGTTTTCATGCGCCGTATGGGTGAAAAAGATTTGGAAATAGAAGAACCGGAAAGTTTACCTATTGCCAGCAATAATCTATATTCAGAGCCATTTAATCTTCAAGGAAACTGGTGGTTTCCTTTTAAAACAGAAAAAGGAATCAATTTAGTATTTTACACAGAAAAACAAGGCGCAGTACAATTCTCAGATAATTTTTTAGACCTGTCCGAACTATATCTTACTCCTGATAACAAAGATTCAAGTTTATTATACGGCTTATCCACAAATAGTTTTCGTAAATATGTTCTGGGACGATCCATTAACGATTGGCAAAGTTATGGCGGATTTCGTTCTGTTGAATTTGGCCAAAAATCTCTTTGCTCTTTACCTCAATTAACAGCCATCGGATGTAAAAATAAAGAAAATAATGACTATCATGCTTTTCAAATTCAAGGAATTCCCTATAAAAATGATTCTTTTAACCTTGCCCCTATCCAACAACTTGAAATAATAGAAACTGCCAATAAAGTTAGCCAATATATTTATTTAACTACTAAAGAATCGTCTTCCTCATTTCAGGTAAATCGCAAATATTGTCTAAGCTACAATTCTGATTATCGATCTTCTGCACCAATCAATACACCTGAAGCCTACGAATATCAATTGATTTGGGATACTGCATTAGGATTAGATAAAAACATTATGGGATTTTATATTCCTTATCAGGGAAAAAATATCCTACTCGTAAAGGCAGTCAACCATTTATATTCTGTGGATTGCAATGATCAAAGCGATCCTAGAATACTTCCTTTCTCTTTTGGGAAACACGATGTATATGACGGGATCTATTTATCAGATTGGTATAAAAAAGATTTATACAATCTTAAAAAAATAGAATATCTTGGGCAAAGTCAAAATTGCGAACATTTTCTTTTTATCACCCAGCAGAATATTTACCAAGCCTTAGTAGATGCCCAGGGAAATTTAAAATTAACAGAAGCCACAGGAATTACAGGCCCGTTAGCCCAAATTTCTTACGCAGCCTTAACCGAAGACCACAGCACTTTGCTATGCGGCGGACTCACCGAACAAAATCGGGCTTTCTTTGCTCAACTATACCTACTTCCAGGAGGAGAAGATAAAATACCAAGTTTTTCCGGAATAACTTCTTTATATGTGCAAAACCTCAGCGAGCAGGAAATGCGAAAGCCACAAAAAATCCTTGCCTGGGGAGAAAACATATTCCTTTTAACAGAAGCCGGAGAAATAGAATTCTACGAAAAAGCCCAAGGCAGTTTTACGCTTGCAGGCTCTATTGTATTAGATACTAAAATTTTAGACATAGCCTTAATCGACAATATGCTATGTATTTTAGAAGACAAAAATATCTATGCAATCGATTTGAAAAGTCGAGATATTGGAGTCAGTTTGCAAACACATTTTAATCAACAAAAAATAAATGCTTCCTGGGATTATACCGAAAGCCCATTATATTTATCCCAATATAAAAATATCCTATTAGGACATTTTTCCAAACGACTGCTTTCCTGGAATATACGCAACAATACCCTTGCAAACCAGCAAATTCTAATAGAACAAGATTCCCCGGTAACTTGCGGTTTCCAAATATGCCCTGTACAAGATAGACTATATATTTCAGCAGATAACAAAATCTATAACTGGTCACTCAAAAATCTTGACGCCCAAACCTTATTAGAACCCACCATAACCACATCTTGCAATATTTTCAAACTCTTCACAAGCCAAGACAACCAACGACTCTACTACATCTCACAAGAAGGCGAAATCGGCGCAATAAAAACAACACCGTAATTTACAAGATGTTAAGTAATTCATCGCCTATGAAAAATACTACTTGGTTAGCTTTTTATACAAGTACAAAAAGCTAACCAAGTAGCAAATACAAATAATACAAAATATTAAAGGAATAGCTTTTATCTAATTTTTGGCAATATTAAATTATTTTTGATATAACTATTAGGAGATAATTTTGAAATACGAATCTGTTGATAAGTTACAAAAACTTCTTGCTAATAACGTTTTTAGTTACACAAATGATCAAAAAAAAGCAGCAGGCCGAGCATTAGGAACTTTTATAGAAATTATTACATATTATTTGATAAAAAACTGGGAATTGGAAACTTTTGTGGCAATTGAAAGACCTCTCCCAGAATTTGCAAATGATGATATTACACATAATGTAGAATTCACATTACATGGGAATAGAAAAATTTTGGAATCTTCTTACTCTGTTAATGATATTCCAATAAGTAGTAATAGCCTTAGAAAAAAACATAATGAATTAAAAAGTAAAGCACCAACAAAAAGTGTAATGTTAATAGATAAAAATAATACTATACGTAATGCGTGTACTCTATTTTCGCATGAAACATCTTTTTATAATGCGTATATTGATACTACTGGAAATAAATACCAGATATTTGAGCTTATGAATCGACCTTTTGCAATGTTTGAATGCAAACGTGTTGGTGTTGAAGAAGGCATGAAAAAAGGACCTCAAACTATAGAAAAAGCTAAACAAGGCTCGTATGTCGCTCGAACTGTTTCAGCATTACAAAGGATAAGGAAAAATGATGGGTCATTCGGAGGCATTTTACAAAAGTCAGATGGAACATTTATTATTGAAAACTATTATGAGCTATTAAACAAAATAATAGAATCTAACGATACATCATTACTAGAAAATTTCATATTAACGGTTGGTATTGTTAGCAATCACGGTAATTGGTTTACATCAGAAAATCCTAATAAAGAATTACGTGTCTTAGCACAATCTTATGATTGGCTCATATTTTTAACTGACAAAGGAATATCTGAATTTATAACAGATTTATTGATCAAACCAGATAGAAAATATAAAGCTGTTAAAAAGGCTTTTGATATGAGTTACAAAAAAGAAAAAATTGCAAATATTTTTACAAAAGTAAAGATGGACCATGAAAGTGATGCCGCATTATGCGATTATTTTAAACGTAACAGCAAAAAGATAGAGTCATGGTTTAATATTATTGTTCCAAAAGATAAGACAATCTCTATGCTAAGGAATGAACTAGAAATATTAGCTTCGAAGAACTGGCGGGAGATTTATTAGTGAATACATATATTACTGATTTTGCAGGTAGAAGTGTATACTCACAATCTCAACATTGGTGTACTCCGCCCAAATATGCTGAAGCAGTACGAAAAGTATTTGATGGTATTATTGAACTTGATCCTTGTTCTAATGAACAATCTATTGTCAATGCGAAAATTGAATTTATCTTGCCTAAAAATGATGGATTAAAAGAAGAATGGAATTATAAAACAATTTATATAAATCCTCCTTATGGTGCCGATAGAGAGCGCGGAACAACAATCAAAAATTGGATTTATAAATGTGCAGATACTCATAAAAAATATAAATCTGAAATTATTGCTTTAATTCCAGTTGCAACAAATACATCACATTGGAAACATTATATTTTTGGAAAAGCATCTGCTATTTGTTTTCTATATGATACAAGATTAAAGTTCTTAGTTAATGGAAATACAAACAACAAAGGTGCCCCAATGGCCTGCTGCATGGTTTATTGGGGAAAAAATATATCTAAATTTAGAACAATTTTTGAAGAATTTGGAGCTGTAGTTGATATTTCAGATATAATTGGCCACAAAATAGGAGTACATCAACAAGAAGAAATGATATTGTTTGCTGAATAATGTACCTGATAATAATCCCATATAGGATTTTTAAATTTTTTGTGGAAAAAATTGGTTCATCACTATTATTTTAATTTCAAGAACCAATTTTTTCATAAATTTATATATTACATATATTTATGGCTAAAAATATATATATTTATTTTTTTGGTTATCGTCCACAATTTCATTTCCGCACAACGGACCTTGATCGGACAAAATTTTCAACTAAATTGCGGCTTTCAGAGCGATTCTACCCAAAATATTATCTATGAGGATATGCTCAAGAATTAGCGCGAAAAAAGAAATACTATATTTCCAACAAATATAGTATTTCTTTTTTTTTGTAATATTTTTATTAAAGATGCTAATTTGACTTCATATTCAGTGACATACCTCATGGCAAGCCATGAGGCTTCGACAAGAAAATACCTGGACTA
>CAZPDM010000139.1:0-4537 GCA_964585305.1 uncultured Planctomycetota bacterium
CTAGAAATGACCTAGAAATGACCTAGAAATGACCTAGAAATGACTTAGAAATGACTCAATTATTTTTCTAATCTGAAAATATTTTCTTCTTAAAAAATTAAAAAATTTTTATAAAAAATACTTGAATAAGTTTTTGCCTTTGTTAGAATAAATTAAGTTTTTTAAAAAATATAATTTTTTAGGAGGAAATAGTATGATTCGTATGGGTATTATTCTCTCTTTATTTTTGGTCGCAAGTTTTTCCTTAGCTCAAGCAGTTCCTGTACTTAGCGAATTTAAAACATTCAAAGAAATTGGTGATGCAATCGAAGAAAATGGTTGGTTTCTTGGTTTAGCATTTTCTCCTGATGGGAAAAATATAGCTGTTTCCACACATACAGGCTATTTGCTTGTTTGGGATTTAGCTGAAGGGAAAAAAGTTTTAACTAAAAAGTTAACCAAAAGCCGACATCTATCATTAAAATCATTACTTTTTACTCCAGACTCTAAAAAGTTAGTTTTTAGAAAAGATGAGAAACAAATTTCTTTTTGGAATCTAGAACTTAATCAAGAAGTACAAACTTTGCAATTTCCCCATCCTAGTTTGTCGAATATTAAAATAACCAAAGATGGAAAATTTTTGGTTGCTGTAGGTCTAGGTGAGTTTACTACCGAATCAAAATTTGTATCTTGGAATTTAGAAACAGGGAATAAAGTTCTTGAAATTGTAAGCAAAAAAGTTATTTCCGATATTTCTATTTCTCCTGATGGAACAAAATTAGCTTGCTCCTGTACAAATGGAGTACCTATTTTTAATCTAGTAACAGGTGAAGAAATCGAAAGATTTCAAGATAAAGATTCTGCAAAAGCTGTATCGTTTTCCGATGATGGAAAATTTCTTGCTTTTGTTACTTCACCAACTCACGAATCTTCTGTAATCAATCTTTATGATATGGAAAGTAAAAAATCCGTTGGGTTGTTGACAGGACTTCCTAGCAAAATTAAACAGGTAGTTTTCTCTCCTGATGGCACACTAATAGCTACTAGAACAGATAGATATTTCTATGTCTATAATATTGCATCCAATAAATATGCTAAGATAGAAATGCGTGATTTAGAAGCTGTAGCATTTTCAATTGATAGCAAATTCGTAGCAGCTATTGGAAAAATAGATAAAAAACCTTGTGCAGTATTATGGGGAATTGAAATAAAGTAAACTAACAAAGTTTGTTAAAATTAAAAAAATAGGCTTGTATAAGCCTATTTTTTTTGCTAAAATAAATTAAATTGCTTTAAAGCAATTATTTTAAATAATTCAACTTAATTTTGGCAGGATAATTTATGCGACGACAAAAAAAAGCTGAAAAATCTTCTTTAGATAAATATAAAACTACGACGCGCATATTGTTACCTCATACCAAAATTTTTCCCACTGCCCAAATAGCAGTAGAAACTTTAAGCTATTATCTCATGGGAATGGTTCGCCATGCCCAACAACCTTTAAATATTGCCATTTGTGGTGGAAATACACCTAAACTTTGGTTTTATTATCTCTCAAAAAATTGTAGCGATCGTTTGGATTGGGGTAAAATATGCTGGTTTTGGGTGGATGAGCGTTGTGTTCCCATCTATAACCCTGAAAGCAACTTTGGAATAGCAAATGAATTAATTTTTCGCAAAATGAATATTCCACCAGAAAATATTCATCGAATTTATGGAGAAAATGACTTTGTTGCAGAAGCAGCGAGATACCAAAATGAAATTTTGCAGTATGTTCCTATAAGAAATGGCTTGCCACAGTTTGATCTTGTAGTATTAGGATTAGGGGAAGATGGACATGTTGGCTCGCTTTTTCCTTGGAGAATCAATCATTTTGAATCTTCTGATCTTTGCTTGGCAACACAACACCCTAAAACTGGCCAAAAAAGAGTAACCCTGACTTTTAAAATTCTAAATCATAGCCAACAGATTATTTTTTTAGTTACAGGCAGCAATAAAACTGATATTGTAAAAAAAATATCCAACCTTCGTGGACAAATAGATCCAAACTATCCTGCTACTTATATTCGTCGAGAGCGAGTAAAATGGCTCATGGATGAAGCAGCCGCCGAGAATAAAAAAGATTAAGGCTTCCAAGTTTATGCAAATTTATTTTGATAATATTATTTTTTCCCTTCAAAAAGCAGGTGGGATTTCTGTATATTGGTTTGAATTAATCCAAAGACTACTGAGAGATCAACATCCTATAATATTTGCTGAGTCTTCTAAAAATAGTCAAAATGTCTTTTATCGCCAATTGCAATTACCTAAACAACAAGTTATTCTTGATTCTAAAATACCATTACAACTTTCTCGCTATCTTCCTATTCAAATAAAATTATCCGACAATTCTATTTTTCATAGCAGTTATTATAGAATAAGCCGGCAAAAAAATATTATACAGTTTACTACAGTATATGATTTTATTTACGAAAAAATGCGCAAAGGGCCTGCTACATGGGTTCATCATTGGCAAAAGACCCAAGCTATTTTACATGCAAATAAAATTATTTGCATATCTGAAAATACAAAAAATGATTTATTGCAATATTATCCACAAGTACTTCCAGAAAACATACATGTTATTTATATTGCTGCTTCGGAAGAATTTCATCTTTTGAAAAATATTGAAGAAAAAAATTTTCTTTCTCAAATGGAAAATCAGCTTGCCACTGAAATAGAAGAAATTTGTCCATCAAAATTTGTTTTATATGTTGGAGATCGTAGTTATTATAAAAATTTTCCTCTGGCTGTTGAAGCAGTTTCTAAAATTCCAAATCTAAAACTTATAGCGGTTGGAGGGAAAGAATTATCTAAAGAAGAACAGATTTTTATTCAAAAAAAATTGCCTCAGAGGTTTATTCGACTTACTGGAATTGATACCAAAACTTTAAATTACCTATATAATCATGCTTTTGCTCTACTATATCCTTCTACATATGAAGGTTTTGGTTTACCTGTATTAGAAGCCATGCAAGCTGCTTGTCCAGTTCTCGCAATCCATACATCTTCTATCCCTGAAATTGCTGGGAAGTCTTGTTTTCTTGCCCCAAATAATATGGAACAACATGATACTATCGAATATTTTTGTCAATCTTTGCAAAAACTATACGATCCTAAAGTACGACAAGAATATATTAACAAAGGTTTGTTAGAAGCTCAAAGATTTAGTTGGGAAAAATGCTACCAAGAGACATATAATCTATATCAAAGAGCTTATAATCATATAAAATAAGAAAAAGGCATGTAGAAAAATTCTACATGCCTTTTTCTTATTTTATTTCCTCTACTGTTACAGACATCCCCGGACGAAGAAAGTTTTCCGGATCGCTAATCGTTACTTTAACAGCAAATACTTGGTTACCACGTTCCTCTGTTGTTTGAACATTGCGAGGAGTAAATTCTGCCTGCGAAGCAATATGGGATATTTTCCCATCAAAATTACGTGATACTAAAGGTTTTTCCCATAGAGAAAATATCTGCCGCAAAAACCAAGAACGAAAATCTCTTTGGCTACTAAATTCTGCAGTAACTTTAACTTTTTGATTCAATTGTACACGGTCCAATTGTTTTGCACTAACATAAATCTTTACCCAAAGATCATCTGGTTTTAATAATGTAACAGCCACTTGACCTGCAGAAAGAATATCTCCTGGTTCAAGATCACAAACTTCTAAACGACACTTGCTTGGTGCAATAATATTGCATTCTTCCAATTGTATCTGAATACGATGAAGTCTTGCTTGGCATTCTTGAATAAAGGCTTCTGCTCTATCTAATTCTTCTTTGCGAGGCCCAGCTTCCAATTGTTTTAATTCTGCTTTAGCTTGATTCAATCGTGCTCCTGCCATAGCAATATCTTCAATTCGTGAGCCTGCTTTAAGTAACTCATAATTTTTAATTTCTGCCTGAAGTTTTTGCTTGGCCATTTCCATAGTACGTAAAGCGTCATCACGTTGTTGATCTGCAATCGCACTCTTCTGAGAATTTTCAACAACACGCCGGTATGTGCGTTCAGAATGATCATACTCAGCTTGTGCTGTATTCATACGAGCTTCTTGCGAACCAATTTCTTCTTTGCGTGGTCCGAATTGTAGTTTTTTTAGATATTCTTCCTGCTCTTTTACAACCGCTCGAGCTTTTTCTATTGTCTCTTGGCGATAACCAGCTTTAAGTTCCTGAAATTTAGCAATCGCAGACTCTAAAGCTGCCTTTGATTCTTTTTCTACAGCTTGTAATTCCCGTGCATCAAGAGAAATAATCACGGCTTTATCAGAAAGCATCGAACCTTCTTGAAAATGTACTTTTTCAATTCTTCCGCCTAATCTAGAGCCAACATGGATTTCTCTCGCTTCAATTGTCCCATACCCTAAAATATTTTCAGTGTTGATCTGATATTGTTTAGAAATTTGAAAACTCATTACAAGTAAAAGAATAACAAATATTAACAACCCAATCTTTTTCCATAAGGATAGGTAATGCTTTGGTCTTATACCTCTGCATTTTCCCCCCTTCCAAA
>CAZPDM010000140.1:0-2279 GCA_964585305.1 uncultured Planctomycetota bacterium
TCATCAACTACAATATAGAAGACGAACGCAACTTCGCAACCAGCACAATAAAAATGGAAGTGAAGTAAGATAAGCCAATACGATAAAAAAATTATCATATAGATCAAAAAAAAATCGTTTCCACATATTTCTAACAGTTTTTTAGAAAAATTAGCCCTGTTCCTTCCAGAAAAAAACAGCAAGCATTTGGCCAAATTGGTTTGATATTTTGATTAACTTCTTTAAGAAAATTTTCCATTTCAACAGTAAAAACAGCATATCAACAAAAAATGCCTGAGCTTTCTGCTTAGAAAGTTCAGGCATTTTTTTGTCTTCTCAGACAAAATCCTTATATTTTCAATTTTCCTGCTTTTGCATATACAAAAGCAAAAAAATACATAGCCAGCATAAGTATTATTGAAACAAAAATTTTATTTCAACAAACGTTACCGCTTTCTTTCCTTAGAAAGAGATAAAGTAATTAAGAAAACAATAAAAGAAACAACTGCAAAAACACACGCACTTTTTGCATCTTGAGTCCAACCGCGAACTTCCCACCTAGGATGATAATCGGACTTACGAAATCCAAATATATTATATTCTTCATTTTCATTTGTGATATATCTTTGATGATAGGCATCAAAACATATTATTCCAGCAATAATAGCTACAATTAAGCTTAAAACTGCTATTGTTATTGCACATCCGTTTCTTCCTTTTTTACTCTCTGTTTCATGGGATATTTCAATTGAAGATGGTAATGATTCTTTAAAGTTTTTTTTGCTACGATTTTTTTGAATTGCATCCAATAAAGTTTTAGGGTCAGATGGCATTGGATTTAAAGGTACGATTTTTTCACTCTGCTGGGATAATAAAGCTGCCTTAGCAGATGTTGGACGTTGGCTACGATCTTTATGAAGCATTTGAAAAATGGATTGTGATTGAGATTGTGTTAAGTCAGGGATGGATTCTGGTGTAACATCGCAAATAAGTTTCATGTAATGTTCAAAACTTGTTCCATTAAAGGGATGGTAGCCAGCGACAAGTTCATATAAAATTACACCTAATCCCCATATATCTGTGCTACCATCAGGACGACGGCCAAGATATTGTTCTGGAGACATGTAAGGTAATGTTCCATTGATATTATCTGTATTTACTACAGATTTACGTGAAAGTGTGCTACGTATTTCTTTTGCTAAACCAAAATCTGCTAAAAATAATTGTTGATCACTTTCTCGAATAAGAATATTTTCTGGTTTAAGATCGCAATGACATATTTTCTTTTGATGTGCAAAATCTAAGGCTTCTGCAATTGGAAATAAGAATTTAATTGCCTGTTGATAAGATAATGGATTTCTAGTGATATTTTTAAACATCCATTGCCTTAGATTGATTCCTGCGATGTAATCCATCACAATAAAATATTGTTTATTCACAACATCTTGTTCAAGATTACGATATTGAACAATATTAGGATGAACAAGAGCATCTACCATATTTGTATACTCTGAACGTAGTTCACTAATAAAAATTACGTCTTGGCTTAAAATACTTGCTAAAAGTTTAATAGCAACAATATGATCCGATGTTATGTCTAATGCTTTATAAACCTCGCCTTGTCCGCCTGTCCCAAGCAATTCAAGCATTTCATAACGTTGATTGAGTAGATATTTAGAAACTTTTCTTTCCGAAATTTGTTGCTCATTAGATGGTAGGATGGAAGGTGATTTACCTTTCTGAGAAATCTTAGTAACTGACTTATTAATCGCTGGCGCGAGGGAAGCCAATACAGATGGCAATTGTGTTGCAAAATTTTTTTGAATACTTTGAGATTGTTCTTTAAAATTACTAGCCTTTTGAAATTCGGGATGCTGGCTAATTTTAGCTGTCAAATTTTGTATATTAGGCTGTATATCTACTAAGAATTCCTGCATATCTTCAATTTGAGCTTGGTTTGTATTTTCTCGTTGATCTTTATACAAAGCGTAAGCACCTTTAAGACCATTTTGTATAATTTTTGCGCCCGGGATAAGTTCGCAAGCTATTTCCAAAAGAGTTTGAATAGCATGATCATGTTTGTGATACCATTCCCAAATAGCATGGTTAATTGACATCCTTTGACCTTTCATAAAAAATCAGTCCAATAGAAAAAATGCGTAAGATTCAACATAAGAACTATTAAAAATATTGCTTATTGAGCAAAAATAAAGTAAAATAAAAAGAGAAAAGTTGTTGGTAATAGTACTTAAGATAGGAAAATATAGGAGGGATAACTATGAAGGTACGTGTAGAATCAT
>CAZPDM010000140.1:2379-4480 GCA_964585305.1 uncultured Planctomycetota bacterium
TACTTAAGATAGGAAAATATAGGAGGGATAACTATGAAGGTACGTGTAGAATCATTAAAATATGGAGTTATGTTCAAAAAGGCATTTCGTCAGCCAGATGTATTTTGTAAATTTGTCAAAGATATAGTGGGCAAAGAAATTTGTGTGGATAAGGTCTATGAAGAATATGAATTTCCTCAACCGAATTCTAAAGTCCGCATAAGATATGATTTATTTGCTGAGGATACAAAAAATAGAGTTATTGTAGAAATACAAAACGCTCGAGATATGCAATTTTTTGACCGATTTTTCTATTACCATTCTGTTGCAATTACAGAACAGGTGAATAAATCTACGAATTATCGCTTGGATATGATGGTCTATACAATTGTAGTTTTAACTACTTTACCGATGGATAAAACGATAGATTACAGCATTGCTATATCAAATCCAGACCCTGTTATCCAGGATGGCAAACGAAAAGGCGTTATGATTGATGAACTGGCACATAAACTTATTTTCGTAAATCCCAAGGTGATTAACCCAGATACATTGCCAAGTGCTAAAGCATGGCTTGAACTTATCCAAGACTCCTTAACATACGAAGTAGAAGAAGAAAAATACCAAGACCCTATCCTGCAAAAAGTAATTTCCGAAATTCATTATGATAAAATTTCCCCTATCGAAGCAGAAAATATCGCTAATGAAAAATCTTGGGATGAGACTAAAAAACAAGCTTTCAAAGAAGGAAAGCAAGAAGGCGAACAAATTGGCATACAAAAAGGCGAACAAATTGGTATAGAAAAAAAACAGAAGGAAGTTATTAAAAATGCGTTAAAGATTGGGTTAGATTTATTGTCTATCCAAAGGATTACAGGGCTTTCTCTAGAGGAAATCCAAAAGATTCAAGAGATGAGAGATTAATTTTTTTTATTAATCTAAATACTTTTGCATTACTTGCGCCAGAAGTCCTGGTGTATAGAATTCTTCAAAGCATTCTTCAAAATCTGCTGGCCCATCTTCAGAGGAAAATTCAACATAGCGTTTGGCATTTTCAGAACAATCGAAAAATCCATCTGGCGTTACAAACATCCAATCGCCATTACTAAGAAAAAACATTTGGCCAAATTGGTTTCCGCTATCTACTTCCCAAAATATGATAGAACCATCGTCGCTGCCAGTCAAAATGTATGCGCTGTTGGAAGATATTTGGACAGTATTTACATACTTAGAATGTCCTGTGAATGTGTGTATCAACTGACCTGTGGCATAATCCCATAATTTAGCTGTTTTATCACTACTTCCTGTTGCAATATATTTTTGATCTTTGCTCAAACACATTGTTCGAATATCGTCTGAATGTTCTCCTATTGTTCGTAATAGTTTTCCAGTGGTGACATGGAATACCTTAATTTGTTTTCCAGAATCGGCTAAAAGATATTTCCCAGTTGAAGTAAAAGCTAAACCTTTACTACTGTCAACATCAAATTTTTGGACAATAGAACCATCACTCACATTAAAAACTTTTGTATCCTGATTAAAGCTTAAAGCTAAATAATTTGAATCTTCAGAAAGGCATCTTGAATTGCTATAACCATCATTCCCATAACTTCGTAACAATTGTTTTGTAGAAATTTCAAAAACTTGGTTTGAGAAAAAAACAAAGTTAGAATCAGAACTTATTAAAACAGAATTTTGAATCCTATTATTTTCAAAGGTATGTAATAATTTAGATTCGCCAATATCCCAAATGTTGATGTAAACTCTGTCATTCACAAGATATTTTTCATCTTTACTTATAGCAACGGCTGAAACTTTATAGTTAAAAAAATTGCTTTGCTCTTGTAAAATTATTCCAATACCTTTTTCTGTATTAAATAGATAGATATGTGCAGCACCAACTGCTATTTTCCCTCCGGATGAACTGATTGCCATACAATTAACAGGAGAAAATCCTTTCCCGACTAATTTCGTTGTGATTTTTTTGCTTGCTTTTTTCTTAAATGGGATGACCTTTGGCTCTTCTTTTTCAGGGATTTGCGGCGTAGGTTCTGGTTGGGCTTCAGGGATTATTTTTGTTGTGGAAACCTCTGGAGACCTTTGATTTGTGGAAGCTACTGGC
>CAZPDM010000141.1:0-4452 GCA_964585305.1 uncultured Planctomycetota bacterium
CTAACTCAAAAGGCTTGGGGTTTAGTTTTCCAAGCCCCTTGATCTTTAGTCAAGGGGTAGTTGACCTTTGTACTTGAATAAATACAAATAGAGTGTATAAGTATTAAAAAGAATGAGAAAGCTGAGTAAGCTAGTATTTTTCCTTACTTTAATAGAAAAATTTTTAAAAGGATACTCTAAAATGCAAGTAGAAATATTTACACTGCAATACGATTATTCCATAAGTAAAATAAACGATAAAAAATTTAAAGATTTTTGCTTAGAAAACGAAATAGATCATTGCCAAGAAAAAATATGTGAGATCGACAATATTCCTACTGTTATTTTAGTAGTACAATATCATCCTAAAAAAGAAATCTATAATTCTACAACTATTTATATTCCAGTACCAACTTCTCAAATAGATTTGCCTGAAAATAAGCAATCTTCGTGCAAAAAAAATATTGCAAATACTACAGCTAGTGTAACTGCCACTAATACGACTAACAAAGATAAACAATCTTCATATCAACAGCCTATTTCTGTTAAAAAAGTTTATTCTACACAATCGAAAGAAGCTGCAGAAACTCAATTAAAACAAAGGCCTTTTCCGCCTAATCCTAAACATAAAATTTCAAAAAGAAAAAATCGTTCGGTTTTAGTTGGGATAGAAATGACTTCTGAAGATATAGATCTTTATGAAAGATTACGAAATTGTCGAAATACAATAGCCAATGAACATAATCATTCCTGTTACATTTATGGTACAAATTTACAACTTGCACATATTGCTAAAAATCGTCCAAAAGATATAAATTCATTAACTAAAAATTTTGGGCTGGGAAAATTCGCAGCTTCAATTTTGTCTAATTCTTTTTTGGAAATTATTGAACATTTTCTTAAAAAGAAAAACACTTCAAATTCATATAGCTCTTGTTTAGGAGAGTCTTTAAATGACAGATGAAAATGATGATAAAAATGTAAAAAATACCGATAGTTCTTTACCAGTTATAGAAGATTGGATGAAGTTTGTAGAATGGTTTTGGCTTACTATTGAAAAATTTCCTAAGAAAGCGCGTTTTACATTAGCAGGTAAACTTTGGACACTTACCTTGGAAATTTTAGATGGACTTATAGATGCACGGTATGTTCCACGTTCAGAAAAACAAATTATACTTTTAAAAATAGCAAGAAACTTAGATAAAATCCGTCTTTTAAGTCGGTTAGCTACCAAATATCAATATATGACACCAAAAGATTATGAAAAAATGGCAAAAGAGGTTGAAAATGTTGGCTGCCAAATTAGTGGCTGGATTCGGTTTTTAAAAGAAAAAGAACAAAACATAGATAATATCGATAATATTCAGTAATAGTTTTTTTATTAAGGTTTTTTAATGAAAAGAATTGGAAATTTGTATCAAAGAATATTAACATTTTCTAATCTTAAAAAAGCTCTTATAAAATCATTAAAGAATAAAAAACGAACATTAGAGATGAAAAAGTTTTGGTACAATCAAGAAACAGAATTCGTTATTTTGCAAAGAGAATTAAATTATAAAACATATCATCCCAAACCATACTACCTTTTTAGTATTTTTGATCCTAAATTTCGTGTTATTTGCTCCGCAGACTTTCGAGATCGTGTAGTGCATCATGCCACATCCAATATCATTGAGCCATATATAGATCGAATGTTAATCTATGATACTTATGCCTGTCGGAAAGAAAAAGGATCTCATAAAGCACGCTCCCGAGCAAAAAAATTTTGCCAAAAATATCCTTTTTATTTTAAAACAGATATTCGTAAATATTTTGATAGTATTCCCCATGCATCTTTAAAAGAATGCTTAAGCTGCTATTTTAAAGATTCTGATCTACTATGGCTTTGTGATAAAATTATTTCTTCTTATAGTGTTTCTCCCGAAAAAGGAATTCCGTTGGGAAATTTAACCAGCCAGCTTTTTGCCAATTTATATCTCAATGATCTGGATCATTTAATCAAAGACCACCTTCAAATTCCTGCCTATATTCGATATATGGATGATATGGTTCTTTGGGCAGAAAGTAAAGAAATTTTGCATGAAGCTGAATTTGCCATTATAGAATGTTTAAAAGCTAAGGGACTTGAACTTAAAACCTCTGCAACTATGTTACGCCATAGTTATGAGGGACTACCGTTTTTAGGATTTCGAATATTTCCTGATAAAATGAAAATTAAGAAAGAAAATTGGAAAAGATTCGTCCAAAAATTTTGGTTGAGACACAAAGAATTTTTAGCAGGAAAAAAAAATCTATCATCGTTTCAAACATCTATAGCTAGTATGATTGGACATGTAGCTAGTGGAAATACAAAAAAATTATTAAATCAATTTTTTAATAATTTTTCTAAAAAATTCAAGGCAAATTATCAGGAAAGTTGGCAAGATTTTTGTCTTAAAAATATACCAAAATATTTTAAAAGATGTATTACAAAAATTCTTTCAATTAAATAAAAAAATATAAAGAAATGCTTGAAAAGGTATATTGTTTTTGGTATATTTCTTTTGGGTATGTGCTGGAAAAGTGGCAATCGTGTGGATCGAGGCGGCAGTTGGAACAACAATGCTCAGAACTGTCGTTCGGCTTATCGAGACTACAACAACAGCAGCAACAACAACGTTGGTTGCCGCCTTTCGAGTTCTGAAAAAAAATCCTGTTGAATAAAGCCTACGGACTTTATTCCCGTGAATCCTGATGGGAGACCAGGCACAATCCATTGCTATTTTATAGCAAAAATAACTATTCTAGCGATAGGTCTAGTAGTTTCGATGAACGCCCTAACGCTAGATTTTTTATGTTAAAAATATACTTTAAAATAAGAAAGGTTATTTATGAAAAATGTTGGGTTGTTTTTAATAATGTTTGTAATAGGAATATTGACGTGTTATGGGCAAGATCCTAAAGAGCCAGTGATTGATTGGTTGGAAAGATTGGATAGAGAGCTGCAAGAAAGCAGAGAAACATTTGGAAAAGAGAATCTTGTATTAAAAAATAAGATTGAATCTCTTGAAAAAGATAATGCTAAACTTAAAGAAGAAATTGAGCAGGCAAAAAAAACAATAGAAGAAATAATAAATAATAATTTAAAAGAACTCAAAAAAGATTTAGAAACTAAAATAGCAAACTTAGAAACAGTGCTAACAAGTAAGATAAATCAAGAGATCGGAAGTTTGAATATAAGAATTAGCAATGTTGAAAAATCTTTGACAGATAAATTAAATGACGTAAATAACAAACTTACAGAAAAAATCAATGAAGCAGAATCCCGTTTAGGAAATGCAATAAGTGGAGTAGCAAATAGCTTAGGAAGAAAAATAAGAGAAGTATCTGAAGAACTGACAAGAAAAATAGAGAGTTTAGAAATAACTGTCAAGAAGGATCTAAAAGAATTAGAAAAACAATTTACAGAAAAGCTAAAAATCGTGTCAGAGAGTATTCTTCAGATAGTAACATATAATGACATTAAAAGACAAATAGAAGAATTAGCAATAAAAGAATTGAAAACAGATGCAATAAGCAAAGAAACATATAACGAATATTTACAAGAACAAAAGGAAAAAGAAAAGAAATTGCCTAAAGTAAAAGAATCCATAGAAAACTATCACGAAAAATATAATAAAAACCCTGGCTACCAAAGTTACCAAGTTTTAAAAGAGGAATTAGAAAAAAAAGAAAAACTAAATAATGAAGTGTTAAAAAAAGCAAAGGAAATTGTATCGTATATACCCTTAACGATTTGGTTAAATTGTCGTTGTAAACAAGAAAATGGATATATACTAGATATGACAACAGAAACTTGGCAAAAATTACCTTGCCAGGAGCAAATTAAATATGCTAAAATGTATCAGGAAGAATATGCAGTCTTAAATAACCTGGAAGTTCGAGCAGTATATAACGTAGGGAATACAGAATATGCAATGAAACTCGTTCCACCAGGAGTATACTATATAGGAAGCCCAAGTAATGAAGCAAATAGACAAGATAATGAAAAGCAGACAAAAATAACAATAGTAAAGGGTTTCTATGTAGGAGAAACAGAAGTAACGCAGGCACAATGGGAAGCAGTGATGGGAGGAAACCCGTCAAATTGGAAAGATAGTGGAAACTTGCCTGTAGAGAGAATATCATGGACAGATGCAATAAAATTTGCAAGTGAAATGAATAGAAAGACAAATCTGCAGGGATTTAGATTACTAAGTGAAATAGAATGGGAATATGCTTGCAGAGCAGGAACGACAACAGAATTTAATATAGGAACAAACATAAGCCCGGATATTGTAAATTATGATGGGAACCACCCATATAAAAACGGAGCAAAGGGACAATATCGAGAAAGAACCGTCCCCTGCGGCTCGTTAAACAATCAAAATGCTTGGGGGTTATATGATATGCACGGGAATGTATGGGAATGGTGTTTAGATGAATGGGGAAAAG
>CAZPDM010000142.1:159-4328 GCA_964585305.1 uncultured Planctomycetota bacterium
AGCAAATATTCCAGATGTAACAAATATTCCAGGTGCAGCAAATATTCCAGGTATAGAGTCTTCTAAAAGTCCTGTTGCACCAAACTACAATGTGGCGAATCCGAGGAAAACTTCTACACTTGATGTGATGAAGAAAACGCAAGAAATTCGCCAGGATCAACTACTACAAGTACAAGATCGACAACTTGCTCAAAAGAGGGAATTACAAAAACAGTTGCGTGATATGGATATTCCTCTTAAAATTGGAGAAGTATTAGTTAATCGTAGGTTATTGATCAATAATCAAGTATATCGAATGCTTACTATTCTTGAAGAAGATCTTACACTAACAGCAAACGTTCCTCCAATTGAACTTCTCCCTGTATCAAATTTAACAAGTTTTTTTGCTCCGACTTCAGAAATTGCCAGTCGCTACCGACGTTTAAGATTTCAAATATTTCCTCGACAATTAAATAAACAAACTCCTCGCAAAGTTATGTTCACGAGTATAATGCAGGGAGAAGGAAAGACTGCAACTTCTTTAAATGTTGCTGGAGCAATTGCAACTGGTATTGCAGATAAGGCAATATGGATTGAATGCAATTTTGCTAATCCAGTAAAGGAAATTTTTTTAGAACAAAATCCTAAGGGATTAGCAAATGTTTTATCAGAAGAAATAGATCTTACTAATGCTATCCGACAGACACAATTTGAAAGGCTTAAAATACTTCCCGCAGGTCATACTCATCTCAATCCATCTGAAATAATTTCTTCAAATGCTATGGCAAGACTTGTGGAACAGCTTTATGTCGGATACCCGGATCATCTTTTGATTTTCGATGCGCCTGCGATATTATCACCTATAGATATTTCTTCTTTAGCATCTTTAATGGACGGTATTGTGCTTATTGTCCAGGCACATCACACTTCATCCAAATTATTTAGAAAAGCTCTAGAGCAAATAGATCAGGAAAAAATTCTTGGAATTGTAATCAATTATGCTAATCGTAGAGAAGTTTCTGATAGCTATCGATTTAATATGACTGTCCAAACAGCTTAAAAAAGAAAATAAATATTTTTAAGGAAAATATTTATTTCATACTAAAAATAAATATTTTCCTACTTTTTAAATTTTATTTTAAGGAGTATTTGATGGAAAAATTACAGACATATATCGGAAATTTAGCAATTGAAAAAGGATATCTTAGTTCAGAGCAATTAAGTGAATGTATTGCAATTTTGGACAGCCAAGAATCAGAAAAGAATGTTGAAGATATTTTATTAGAAATGGGATATTTAACCATTGAGCAAATTAAACAATTGCAGCAACGTCGTCGCATCAATATCAAAAAAATGGAATCACAAGCAGTAATTGATTATATCAAAAAAATGAAATTAGTGGATGAGGATAAACTGAATAATTGTTTAGATGTACAAGCTAAAGCAAATCAGCAAAAAACATATATTCCACTTGATGTTATTTTAGTTTCGCATGGCTTATTGACACAAAATGCTATGGATAATTTGATGAAGGAAAATGAAGTCCAATGTATGGTCAAGCAAGCTATTTGTGAAGACGATCCGCGGCGTACAGGACTTGTTGGCCGTGTACTTGGTGGATATGAAATTATTTCTAAAATTGCTTCAGGTGGTATGGGAACGGTTTATAAAGCTTTGCAACTTGAAGTAAATCGTATTGTTGCTTTAAAAATTTTATTTGAAAAATTTGCTTCTAACAAAAAGCATCTCAATCAATTTTTTCGAGAAGCTCGACTATCTGCAACTCTCAATCATCCTAATTTGGTCCATATTTTTGAAATGGGCCAAGATCAAGGTTTTTTCTATTATTCAATGGAACTTGTAGAAGGATCAAACTTTGGCGATTATGTTAAAGAAAAAGTTCGACTTCCACAAGATGAGGCACTAGATGTCATTAAACAGGCTGCTCGTGGATTGGAACATATCCATAGTTATGATATTGTCCATTTAGATATTAAGCCTTCTAATTTCATTATCCGCCCGGATGGAATTTTAAAAATAATGGATTTAGGTTTAGCTCGAAGAATTACGAATTCTCCTAAACAGCGTGCTACAATGGGAACTCCGTTTTATATGTCTCCGGAATTGATCAATAACCCAGAAAAAGCAGATCAACGTGCAGATATTTATGCATTGGGAGTTTCTCTTTATCGTATTTTAACTGGGGAACATCCTATTACTGGAAATGATGCTAAAGAAATTTTGAAAAATCTTATGGAACAAATTCCTCGCCCAATTCCAGAAGTAGTACCTGGAGTTTCTCCTGAAATTGACCGCATTGTTCAAAAAATGATTGCCAAAGATCCTGAAAAAAGATACAAACATCTAACAGATGTACTAACAGATATGGATCGTGTTTTAATCATGGAATAATTTTATCTTTGTTGCTAGGCTAGATTCTAAGTCAATATAAATAAAGTAGGAAAATATTTGTTGCGGTCTTTGATTATACTCAATCAAAGGTTAAGCAAGAAGTATTTTCCTACTTTATAATGAGGTAAAAAAATGACAGAACTCCAAAATATAGTAAAATCAGCGCGAATAAGAATGCGGCAAATCTACTCAGTACGCAAATTTATTTCTAACACATTTTATGCAATGATTATTGCAAATCTTGGGATTATTCTTATTCGGTTGTTATATCCTTTATTTGAGCCTTTACTTTTCATTTCTTGTATTTTGGCAATTTTTTTAATAATAAGTTTAGTTTCTATTTTTTTGTTTAAAATATCTGATCAAGATGCTGCTCTTACTTTAGATAAGTTTCAAGGCACAGATGAACGGATATCAAGTGCGTTTCTTGTTCCTGCGAATGTTGTTGTTTCTTCTGCAATTCAGAAAGATGCATTAGAACATGCTAAAAATATTTCGATTGAAAAAATTTTTCCGTGGCCGAAATTGCCACATTTTTTTTATATTATAGCCCTTGGAGTATCCGCAACTATTTTATATTGGTATATTCCAGAAATGGATATTTTTTCATGGGCTCAAGCTATTAAAGAAAAAGAACATTTTCAAATGGCTAGAAAAAAAATTGCAGAACAGATCCAACGACAAGTAAAGATTGTCAAAGAAGAAGCTAAAGTACACCCCATTGAAACGAATATGAAACCTATTTTACAAGATATGGAACAATTTGCTAAAGAATTAGAACAGCCCAAAGTAAGTGATACCAAAAAGCAAGAGATTGCTCAAATTAGTCAAATTATGGAGAATTTGCAACAACTTCAGGAAAAAAAACGGATACAATTGCAACAACAAGGTCCTACTTTAAAATCGAATGGAAAAAACAAAAAAAATTCAAGTTTGTATGATTTATCTCTAGCATTAAAAAAGAAAGAGTTTCAAAAGGCTAAGGAAGATATAGAAAATTTAAAAGAGAAGGCAAAAACAATTGCTGGAAAAAAATTAAAAAAGAAAACAACTCAAGGTTCTGATAAAGAAGAAGGAAAAAAAGAGCAGCAAGAATCAGATAAACTTCAAAAAGATATGCAAGAGTTAGCAAAGAATCTTGCCTCTGATACAGAGTTAGCTAAAGCCTTACAAGAAACGCTTAACGAAATAAGTAATACTTTAGAAAGTATGAATAACCTAGAAAATGTTTCTGAAAAAGAAAAGAAAAAACTTGAAGAAGAGCTTCAGAAAGAAATGGAAAAGCTTGATGATATTGCACAAAAATTACAAAATCTACAAAGTTTAGCTAAACAATTAGAAATGATGGATAAAGTTTATCAAAATTTGCTAAAAAATAAAAAAGATTTGGCCAATCTTGGTTGTTGCCCGATTTGTGGTCAGCCAAGATGCAATATATGTGGCTTAGAAACTTGCGATCATGGTAAACAAAAATGCCCAGGGCATAAAGAATCTGACTTTTTACCTGAACAACCAACTGAAGGAGATAGTAATAAAGTTGAGAATTCTTCTGAAGATGAATTAAGCGAAGAATCTTTTGAGGAATCTGAAGATTCTGAATGTCCAGAATGTGAGGGAGAAGGGGAATGTCAATGCCCAGAATGCAAAGGAACCGGAGAAATTGATGATCCTAATACTTCACAAGGCCAACAAGGCCAACAAGGCCAACAGGGCCAGCAGGGCCAACAGGGCCAACAAGGCCAACAGGGCCAACAAGGCCAACAGGGCCAACAAGGCCA
>CAZPDM010000143.1:0-4111 GCA_964585305.1 uncultured Planctomycetota bacterium
CATTTCCTTGGTGGGTATTACCATTTTATACAATGAAACAATGGCCTGAAATTTGGGAATTTATAGGAAATATTATAGCTTGGACAATGGTATTTTTTTTATTTTTTCTCCCTATACTTGATCCACAAGGCTCTCTACGGCATAGTAAATTCTTTTTCTATTTCTTTGCAGTTTTCTGTTTAGGTTTTATTTTTTTAGGATGTTTAGCATTACTTTAACAAAATAGCAAAGATATTTTTAAAGGAACTTTTTGTATGTACCAGTTGGAATACTATTTTTCTAATGTTCGAGCTGCAAATTATACTCTTCAACCTGATGAAGAAATAAAGACTATTGGCGCAGGGGAATGCCATTTCCCACTTCGTAGTGATCGTTCTCTTCAATCTGTTCATTTTATGATTCGATTTGTTGAAGAGCATATAGAACTTTGCCCTGTTGGCACAGTTTCATTAAACAATCGTGTTTTGAAACTTAATGAATGGTCGCCTGTTCCATTTAATGAAAAAATTATTTTGACTAAGCAAAGTTATATTATTTTAAAAGGAGGCCAGAATACACCAAATTTATCTGTTCAATATGCTGAAGAGGAAGAAAGTACTTCTTTATTGGAAGAACAGCTTTCTGCAAATGCCGAAGAAGTTGAACAAATATCTGCTCAAGAAGAAGGATTTATCCAGCAATCAGAAATTTCTGAAGACGAAGAAAAACATGTTGAACGTTTAGTGAGACGTTCAGAAATAGCCAAAGAACAAGGCAGTGCTTTGGAATTACCCCAGGACTTAATTGGAAAAACTGTAGCAAATCGCTATCAAGTAGTTAAGAAAATAGGTTCTGGTGCAATGGGTGATGTTTATGAAGTATTGGATAAGGAATTACGACGGAAACTTGCCTTGAAAATTATGAAATATTCCGGCTTAGAATCAACCGCAGGAAAACGTTTTGTTCGAGAGGCCCAGACTTTAGTTAAATTACGACATCCTAATATTGTACAGGTGCATGATGCTGGCAAAATTGGAAATTGCCCATTTTTTGCCATGGATTATTTACAAGGAAAAACACTAAAGGAAGTTATTGACACAGGGAAAACTCCACCACGTCAAGCAATGACCTGGGTAAAACAAATTGCTCAAGCTCTTGATGTTGTTCACAAAGCTGGGATTATTCATCGCGATATAAAACCAGGCAATATTATGATTGTGCAGAACCGTGCCATTTTAATGGATTTTGGAATTGCTAAAGATACTTCGCAGATGACACAATTGACAACAACAGGGGAAACTCTTGGAACTCCTGCATATATGTCTCCTGAACAAGCAGTGGGAAATAGTAAAGAAATAAGTCCAGTAAGCGATGTATATAGTCTAGGTGCAGTATTATACGAAGTATTAGCACGACGGCCACCTTTTACAGGTGCAACAATTCAGATTATTCAACAAGTATGTACGGAAGATCCTATTCCTATTCATAAGATTCAGCCTGATGTTCATCCTGATGCTGAGATTATCGCTCTTAAAGCAATGACAAAGGAATCTGCATATCGTTATCCAAATACTATTGCTATGGCTGAAGATATTCAGAGGCATCTTGATGGAGAGGCTATTCAAGGAACTTTGGCTCCATTTGTTGTGAGATGGAAACGCATTCTACGCCAAAATCAGAAGGTTGTAAGAGTAGCAACATTACTTTTGGCTATATTTTTAGGAATACTTGGTTGGAATGTGTATCAAAATTGGAAATTACAAAAAGAACGTTCTATTCAAATTAAAGAATATTTAGAAACTGCAGATACTGAACTTGCAAAGCTTTCATCGGAAACAAATCTTTCTGAAATGATTCGGATTTCTGAAAAATATTCTCAAGCAATTTCTTTAGGTGCGAAGAAACCGGAAATTTATCAAAATAAATTTAAAATATTATTGGCAATGGCAAACTTTGCACACGATAAAAGAATATGGAATCTTTCTCAAGCCTTGCATTATCAAGCTAAACAAATATTAACAGAATTTCCAGATGATACGCATAGTAAACTTTTCCAGCAAATTTGGGAAAGTGTAATCCAAAAACAAAACGAAGATAAACAATTGCAACTCCAGCAAGCTCGCGAGATTTTAGCCGATTTAGACACTCCAGATACTCAATCAACTGTTAAAAATGTATCATTGCAGCTTATTCAATTTTCTTCTGTGATGTCTGATATTGTTCAGGAATATCAAAATCATAAAAATTCTAAAATTCGTGATGCTGTAAAACAGGCAAACCAATTGTATGAATCCAACTTTATAGTACAAGAGCCTCAAAGTTGGGATCAGCAGGAAAAATATATGATTGCATTATTGCCCTATAGCAATAATCCTACTTTGCCACGTTCCTTATTGGAAGGAACTCAAAAAGATAATGTCCCTTTGCGTGTTTTTTGCTATAAAATGTTAGGTCTAATTCATAGTAAAGATCCTAAGATTTCTAAATTACTTTCTGTCCAGGTTCAAAATGAAAAAAACTCTGAGGCATTAAAATATGCAATCCTTTCTTTACTCATGCTTAATGATGGAGATACATTACTAATAAGTGATATTAGCAGCGGACGGACAGAGTTAAGAAATTTGGGATATGCAGGTCGATGGGCGTTGCCGATTTTGGAAAAATTGATTCCTGTTTTAAACACAGATTCTTCAACTAAGATGGCCTTAGCTGAAACTTTTTTACAAATTGGCAGTGAAAGTGTTCCTTCGTTATTAAAATGCTATGAAAAAAGTACCCAGGAATCAGAAAAAATTACTATTATAGAAATATTAGAAAAATTTGATTCTCCAAAGATTGCTCAATTTATATTTGATATATATAATAAATCAAATGAGAGCATACAAGAACTTTCTCTGAGAATATTAGTAGATAAATATTTTTCTGAATCTTCTGCAAGAGATATTTTTTTATCTTCTTTAAATCAGGAAAATTCTAAAATACGTGTTCTTGCTATTCAGGGACTAGCCAAAATTGCAGACGAAGAAATTTTATCTAAACTTATTCGCGAACTAGAATCAAATGATATAGATATTCAAAATGTTGCGAAAAAGTCTTTGGAAATTGTCCCCAATAATTTAACTCCCAGATTGGTTTCTGAATATCATAAAGCAAACGAATTGATAAAATCGCATCTTTTAAAAATATTGGCAGTACGTCAATCAGAAGCAATTGTTCCTATTTTGATTCAACATTTGAGTAATCCTAAAGCTCGTTATCAGGATGTAAAATTGGCGCAAGAATATTTGCCTAAGATTGGAACTAGTGCACTAAACTATCTATACCAAAGCTATAATAATGCTAAAGAAGTTAATATCCAATTGCAAATAATTGAGGTTATTCGCCAAATTTCTGATCCAAATCGACTTGAATTTTATCAAAAAGCTTTGTTAAAAAATAAAGAAGAAGGAAAAATTTTTGATGCTTTAATGCAAGCAATGGGAGAATGTGGGCTTAGTGCATTATCTAAATTAACAGAATTATTGATGAATTCTTCAGGAAACAAAGCAGCAAAAATTGCTGAAGCCTGTGCTAAAATTGGAAAAGATGCAATCCCAACTTTAATAGATAAGCTAAAAAAATGTGATACTCGTAATACTGAAGATTTTAAAAATGAACATGCTGCTCGCAATCTTCTTTTCGTTTTAGAAAAAATTGGGGGAGATTCTTTAGATTCTTTGACCAAACAATTAAGAATAACTAAAAATTATACTTTGCAAATGATGCTAATTGAAAGTTTAGCACGATTTTCGATTTATGATAAGACTAACATTGAAAATTTCCATCCTGAAATTTCTGATCCTAAAGTTATTCCAGTTTTTTTAGAAATAATATTTTCAGAAAATGTTCCTATTCAAGAGGCTGGAAAAGAATCTCTCTATAAAATAGGCTATCGTGCTATGCCATTTTTAATGGAGAGTTTTATAAAATCCAATAGAAAAGAAGAAAAACGAGTTTTTCTTTTTATTATTGGAGAAATTCAAAAGAAACAAGCTGAAGCTGAAAAGATCGCTGCAAAAGCAGCGACAATCATTGATCTTCCTAAAGTAGAAGATGTACAAAAAATTTTGAACTTCCTATATCCATTATTAAA
>CAZPDM010000144.1:0-3650 GCA_964585305.1 uncultured Planctomycetota bacterium
ATAGCGATTGCTAGGATGACTATTATTGCCTTGTTCATTTTCTTTCCTAACACGCCACTAAACGGTCGCCTGCGCCAGCAGGCGATCCGTTTGAGTGGGATGTTAGATAAACCAGTGGATACGCGGAGCTAGATGAGGACTACAAAACAGTTATAATAGAATAGTTAGACTATAAATACTGTCACTAAAACTTCTCCATCTTTTAATTTGTGCAAACCTTCTAAATCAGCTTTTAAACCAGAAGGATTTGTAATAAGATTGTCTGGATCATAGATAGCACACCAAAGTTTTTGGCATCCCTGATGTTGGCGATAATGCTCAATATCAATAATAAGCTCATCGCCAATTCTTTTTGAGTGTGCCTTATCTCTAATAATTTTGGTTTCAATTACCAATGCATATGCAGGCAGAAGAAAGTCCATTCTTGTGCTTGAACCTGCATAGCTTGGTGTGAACTCTTCTGGTCTAATGTCTTTAATCCATGGCCGAAGCATTGCGTGTAGCAAATCTTGGACATCATATTCATTTCCAAAAGTTAGAGATTGGACTCCTTTTCTTCGGTGAGTTAAAGGATGCATTGCACGTCTTAAACCACAAACAATAATCTCAAGTAATTCTTCAATTTTAGAAGGCTTTGTAGGAAAAACCAGTTTGGGGTTATTTTCTGGTGATATTAAAGATGGTGGAAAATCATCCTGCGGTAATATTCGGCCAAATCGATAATAACGAAGCCCATTTTCGCCTAGTACGGCTTCAATAGCTTCTCGGTTTTCTTTCCATGTGTTGAAGTCAGATGTCCCCTGTTTTGGTGGCAAATCCATAAATTCTTCAAGCAATGCTCCGAGAATAACAAGGCTGTCTATGTTTGGGTCTTGGCCAACACGAAAAAGCCACTCTTTCCATTTTGAATAATGTGGTAAGTTTGGTGGCTCTCCAGGTACTCCAGCAGAAATGAATAGTGCATCTAGTGTTGCATGGGAACTATTTCTTGATAGAACTCTACCAACAACGGCACATAAAGATTTAGAGAGGCGCATGGTTAAATACCTAATATGCGGTTGTGGATTGATTGTGAAGCAAACGATCCACAACCGCATATTTATAAAATAACAAAGAGTGGATACGCAGGCTCGAAAAAACAAAAGCGATAAATAAAATCGACAGTATATAATCTATTTGTAACAATAGTAATTGGCTCTTATCAAGAGCCTTTTCTAATATTTTTCAAGCAAATGAAAAAGAATTGCTTTACGCAAAAATTGCAGTAGGAACAGTTATTATATATTTTAATCTGTAACTTTTTCGCGTTTAATCCTATACTCACCTTTAACAATACTAGCACGATATACTGTAGCTTTCAAGTATTTGGCAGCCATCAGTACCTCATCTGTTTTGCTTTCTTCCCATCGACATCCTAATATAATTTCCTTAATCGGACCGGGAATTTCATATAAACCAGCTTGGGTGTGCATAAGTCGCCATTCTCTTTCATATCTCCACTCAGAGGCTTTTGTTCTAATAGATAAATTAGTAGCAGTTCCATCTTCTTTTAAAAGATCATTAATTGTAGGTTCAGGGAAAATATCAGAATATGTGACTGGAAGGCATACTTCGTCTTTTCCCAGCGGCATATCTTCTTTTCGTTCAAATCCAATACATAACCCACTATGTCCATTTGCATAATGAGTCCACATTAAAATTGACATTGGATCTTCGCTTAAAGACAATACTCCAAATTTATTGTTTTCATCATTGAAAATATCACGGGCGGATAAGATTTTTTTCTTCATCTTGTCTTCATCTAAAAATTCTGTTTTGATTTCCTTTATGACAGTCTCAATATTATGTCCTTCTTTTAAATAGTGGTCTACTGCTTTTCCTATAAGGAAATAACTACTAAATTTTTCATTTATGTCTATAATGCCTTCAAATGGATCATTAAATTTTGATAAACTAGAATACCAAATTTGTTTTTCTTGTAAAATTTTGAGTGTTCTGTTAATACCATCTTCATCTTTCTCATTATAGCGACAATACTTGTAAAGTATTTTAATTTCTGGACGAATCATTTTTAATCCTTTATTTTTAGTTAATTATGGAAATGCTAACAATAAAATTAAATGCTAATATGGGTTTTAATAGACTTTAATTGGAGAATTTTTTCGATGGCCGTTTGCTGTAACAAGTACAGTTTGAGACACAGTTAAATCTTTACCAATTAAGGATTTAATTTCTTTAGGCCCTTTGTTTGAGACAAGGTTATTTAATACGGAATGGGTATCAAATCCTAATAAACGAGAGGCTCCAACCTCGCTTAAACAAGCAACACCATCCGAAAAAACATAACCGTCAATTTCAAATCCTAAGAATTGAATCTTAGCATAATATTCTGCTGTTAGCATTATCAACCTCCTCGTAATAAGGTTTTCTGAGAAAAAGAATGAAGCAGGCTGGTCAGAGTGCCCAGCTTTTCAGGCGCGACCCTAGCTTATAAAAAAATTCCTATGAAAAATTGAACTGATGCTTAGCACATACTGTAGTTTTTTAATCCATATTACTTCAAAATTTCTACTCTTCATACCAATATTCTTTTACAAATTTATCAATTATCACAAAGTTGAAAACAGAATCAGGATAATGATGAATTATTACAATCACATTATGCCATTCTCCATCTTTTAAGATATCAAATATACGTTTTCCGTCTTCTGAATTTTTAAGAATGTATCCATATAGGTAATTGAAATCTTTCGCTTCTTCTAGTCTAATGTTATAATAAATATCTTCTTTTTTTAAAAAATAGCCACTATATGTTGAGTCCATTTTGGCGCAAAGTCTAAATTTCAGCGGATTTGTTGGTTTCTGAACTATGTATGCTTTTATAGTGAAGGGATTGTAACCTTCACTTGATTCCCAATCTATCAAATAGCCATCCTGTGTTTTTTGCAATGTATACCATCTAGCATCTTCAACAATTTGACCAAAACCATTTTTGCCACGAGAAAAAATAGCTCGAACGCTAATCCACCCTCCGACTTTAACATCTTTCTTCTTACTTGGTTGTATTTCAATATACGAAGTAGTACCCGTAAAATTTTTATACCATTCTTGCATTAAAGGTTTTACTTTTTCAGGATACCTTACATAAGGTAATCGCTCTTCCCAAGTTTTAGCATCCAAATATGCCTTTACAACTTTAACATCTGGGGTAATCTCAGAAGCAGGTTTTGGCGGTAAGTTGGAGGAAGTTTCAGTAGGGCTAATAGCATTATTGCTAAGAGGTATTTGTTTTCCTTGTTCCAAAGTTTGAATTCGAATTTCTAACGCCTGAATCCGTTTTTCTATTTGCTCTAATTTTACATTTTGCTGGTTTTGTTCTGTATTGCTGCGAGAGCAAGCAAATAATATCATACATGCTATAAATATAAGCAAAGTAGAAGCAAAGGACTGAATTCTATGAAGTATCATTCTTTTCTCCTTTAGCTTATACTATGTTAAACCGTATTACTTTAAAATAAGTATTGGAGGGATATAACACGCGACTTAGTGGTCGCGAGCGTAGCGAGCGATCCACTACAGTCGAAGGTTAGAACGGCTGTGAGGAAGGATTGGGCTAGGCAAAACAACGACCAGAAAGCCAGTAAATTAAA
>CAZPDM010000145.1:0-3544 GCA_964585305.1 uncultured Planctomycetota bacterium
ATATCGAGTTACAATTATTGCTATACTTTTGCTTATTTTTAGCTGTTGAAGCCTTCGCACTTATACACTTTTTCCTTAGTTTTCTTGCAAATTATTAGCTAAAATCGATGGCTACAACTATTTAAGAAAGGACACTGTTTCTTCCCCAGCCTAAAAAAGGCTGGGTTTTCCACCGTGAATATTTTATGAAATATCAAATGATGGTACTAATAATATTATTAAGTCTGATGTATATTTTTGCACAAGATCGTGTGGCTTTTATTATTGGAAATAGTGAATACACTCCGCAATTAGGAAAGCTGGACAATCCTATTCGAGATGCTAAGGATATGGAAAAAGTGTTAAATGATCTAGGTTTTTATTGTACTACATGTCTTAATGCTAATTTTGAAGAAATGAAAAATGGATTAGATAAGTTTAGCGCAAATGTTGAGAACAAGGAAGTTGTTTTCTTTTTTGCTGGGCATGGAATTCAAATAGCATCGGAAGAATATCTGTTGCCAACAGATGTTCCTTTCAACCGAGATCGCATTCCTTATCGCAGTTTAAAACTAAATGAAGTTTTATCAAGTATTAGAAAAGCTAAGATTAAAATTCTTATGATAGATGCTTGTCGAAATACTTTAGACAGAGGTGTTCTTAATGATATAGATTCTGCAAAAATGGATTTGGAAGGTGATATGCTTGTTTTATATGCTTGTTTAAGTGGTCAAACTGCATCGGATGGAAGCTCTCAAAATGGAATATTTACTTCAGCTTTATTAAAATATTTAAAAGACCCAAATATGAAGATCACAGATTTTAATATTCATGTTACTAATGAAGTGTTAAAAAATACAGGAAATACGCAACGTCCTTGTTTGAGAGGTTCTATCAGTCAGGTATATTATTTTAATCCTAATTTTATGGAAGCTCATAAAGCACGTGAACAAATCCGTGAAAAGATAAAAAAATTTATATCTCTTCCCGAAATTCCCAAAATAAAGGAAAAGATTTCTGAAAAATTGTATCAAGAATTAAAGCTAAAAAAAGATGTGTGGGAGCAAGAATATGCTCAGATACAACAAGAAATTGCGAAGTATGATATAAATTATACTAAAAAGTCTATTGGTGAAAATTTAGAAAATGAATTGGTTCAGATAACAGATAGGCTCAATTTACAAAAGGAACGTTTTGAAAGGATAGAATATCAGAGGGAAGAAAAAAAGTTTGTCTTTATAAGAAAACAAACTTACAAATGTAATGGAAATAGCAAAACAGTTTCAGAATATCGCCATAAAGTTACTGGGCTAGAATTTGTTCTTATTCCTCAAACAATTTTTTTTATGGGCAATGAATCTGGCTACAAAAATGAGAAACCAAGACATCAGATAACATTAGAAGCCTACCTTGTTAGCAAAACCGAAGTTACACAGGGAGTTTGGGAAAAAATCATGAGTCAAAATCCATCTTGTTTTAAAAAAGGTGCAAACTATCCTGTAGAAAATATATCTTGGAATGATTGTCAAGAATTTTGTCATAAAACTGGTTTGCAATTGCCAACAGAAGCACAGTGGGAGTATTGTTGTCAAGCTAATATTCAAGGTGAATATTATTTTGGAAATGAAACCAAAATAATAGGAGAATACGCTTGGTATGAAGAAAATTCTAATAAACAAACCCATCTTGTTGCTCAAAAATTGCCCAACGTATTTGGTCTATATGATGTACTTGGCAATGTTTCGGAATGGGTTTATGATAGCTATGGGCCATATCCTAAAACGCAAAATAATGATGTATTTGCCTACCGAGTAGTCAGAGGTGGAAGTTATTACGATCAAGCATTATTTTTGCGATCTACACGTAGAGATAAAAGTAAGCCGGAAATTCAAGATGAATCAATTGGTTTTCGAGTTGTAGCAAAACCAGAATCATTAGATGAAAAGGAATAATTTTATGCTAAAAAAATATCTCGTAATATTTCTATTCATTTGCTATGCGATGCTTTCTGCACAGGTAACAAAAATATCCTTGCGATGGTATGGTAAAATTGTAGATTATGATTATTGGACAAAAAATGACATAAAAGAATATGATAAATCTGAAGCATGTTCTTTAATGCCAGGAGATATTCGCGAAATTTATTGGAAAGATAAAAGTGATGAAATAGAGTTTAGTTTCCAACCTTGTTTAACTATATCATTGCCTAAAGATCAGAATAATAAAAGTATTGCAATAGAAGGTAATTTAAAACTTTCTAATAAGAAAAAAACTTTAGCAACCCAGCCATTTTCCCTTATTTTAAAAGAAGGCGAAACTTCCTCTCTTATATTGGTGGGTGATGGGAAAAATTTTGCAGATATAAGATTTCAACTTGCTGAAGTGATAGAAAATGTAATTGCTTCAGAACGTCTGGTGGAATACAAAGATCAATACGATCCGAATCTAAAACTTTATATGGGAAAATGTAGAGTCAGTATTCCGAAACGACATAAGAAAGGAAAAATGGAAGGCGTTGCATGGTACGATTTTCTTTCGAAAGAAAAGCCCAGTGAAGATTTAATGGTATTGGATATAAAATCTATGACTGAAAAGCAATTCTATGCACAGTTGAAGCATACCTTAGGCAAAGCTCAACAAAAAGATATTTTGATTTATGTTCATGGCTACCAAACAAGTTTTGTTGATGCTGTACGCCGTGCAGCTCAACTTAGTTACGACGCATCTTTTTTAGGAAATACTATTGTATATAGTTGGCCATCTTATGCTAATTCATTGGACTATACTAAAGACGAAGAATCAGTTGCTCTAGCCACGGAAAATTTTAAAAAGTTTTTGATAGATTTGAGCCAATCTAAGATTGCTGAAAAAATTCATATTGTTGCATATAGTATGGGAAATCGTTTGATTTTTCAATCATTATTTGAACTTGCACAAAAACCTGATATTTGTAAGTCGTTAAATTTAGGGCAGGTTATTTTTACAGCAGCAGACATCAACGCAAAAATTTTCGAACTTCGTTTTCCTAGTATAGGTAATTTAGCACAACACTATACATTATATTGTTCAAGCCAAGATAAGGCGTTAAAAGTATCCCAATCTATTCATGGATTCAATCGTGTAGGAGAAGTTGTAGATACTATTCCTACAACTATTTTACCTAAGCTCGATACAATTGATATATCTAAAACTGATACGAGTTTCTTTGGCCACGATTATCATGCCAGTAATACTGCTGTTTTAGATGATATAGGGGAATTATTAAGAACAGGGAATAAAATATACGATCGAATTACGGATTTTCAAGCGTATAAAAAAGAATCGCTAAGGTATTTTCAAATGTTAAAAAAACGAGGATTAGGTGAAGAACGAGTTGAAAATAAATATGAAATTATAGAACTATATTATGCAACCGATCGTGAAGAAATCCAGAAGAAATAATTTTGTTTAATGTAGGAGAAGAAGATGAAACTGAATATTATTTTGATGTTGCTAATAGTTGTATCTGCAATATGTTCCTTTGCACAACAAGACCCTAGATATTCATCTGAGGGTTCAGTACAAA
>CAZPDM010000146.1:0-3475 GCA_964585305.1 uncultured Planctomycetota bacterium
CAAAAATTTTAAAGTAGAATACCATGTAAGATATGTCCCAGAATTACTCAAACAATTAGGATTCAGATATGTCAAATCCAAATGGACAGCTATTGGAGCAACCCCTGAGGAAATCCAAAAATGGAAATTACTAACATGGCCTAAATTACTTGCTAAAGCAATATCAAAAAAGATTCACATAATTTTTATTAATGAGGCATCATTTGCTTTATGGGGTTCGCTGGGATATACTTGGGCATTAAAGGGACAACAACCTTTAATATCCACAACTGGAAAACGCAAAAAACTTAAAGTGTTTGGAGCATTGGAGTATTTTTCAGGAAAATTTAATTTTACAACACTTGAAGGTAAGTTAAATTCGGATTCTTATATCACGTTTTTGCAAAGAATTCTTACCAATTTTTCTGGAAAAATTATTCTTGTAGTTGATTCCGTTCGTTACCACAATAGTAAAAAAGTTCTTGATTTCCTTCAGACAAACAATCGTATTGAGGTTGTACCTTTGCCCGTTTACACACCAGAGTACAATCTTGTCGAATATGTCTGGCGAAAAATTAAATCTTGTACTCATAATATTTATTTTCCTGATTTTTCTGCTTTAAATAAATTTGTCCATTTGCGGTTAAAAAGTACACAAAAACATTCTAAAGGGATGCTTGATTTATGTGCTTCTTATCCAAAAATTCTAGACCATTATTTTCACCAAAGCCTTGATTTTATTGACTCTTGAATTATCTGATCTGAACTACTGTAGAAGGGTAATTCAGTACGCTAATATATCTAAAATACCGTCTAATCCGTACTCGTCAAAATCTTTGGAAAAAATAACTTTCGGCTTGTCTTTAACATCAACAATTTTAATTAAATTGACGTGCATCTTTTTATCCTTGGCTTTTTTTTCTTCATATTGAAGTTGAGGTATTATTCTTCGGTCTGTGCTATGCGCAGTCCAGTCTGTATTTATTTGCATACTAGGGGATAAAAATAAATAGTCCTCTTTGTATTTAATTACAGGTTTATTTACATAATAATAATGTTCTGTAATAAAAATAGGCAAAAAATTTTTTAAATACAAAGAATTATAAAATTGGATTTTTTTGTTTTCACTGTTAATTTGTACTAAATAGCAATTGCCATGTTGATATAACTTAGATGATCTTGGAGAAATAATGGCAAATGTTGGGGGAATAGGAGTTATTCCAAGAATGTAATACCAATACCCATCAGCAAATCTATGTCTATCATCCATTAAAGAATCGTTATCTTTTCTACAATCATAGTTAATAGTTAATATAGATAATTCATCTGGATAAATTTCTTTTAAAAATAGCCAGTTATTTAATTCTATAGTAGAATTTTCTAATTTTGATTCCCAACGAATTTTTTCAGACAAATTAGGAATTTTAAGCAAATAATTGAATTCCACAATTAAATTGTCAAATAAATCTTCTTCCATAAATTTTTCATTATACAAATTAATCTGTTGTTGAAATCCTTTCGATAACTTTTTTTTCAAAGAAAAAGAATTTGGCTCTTTTTTTTGTGTAGCCTTTTTTAATTTACGTACAATTTCTTCAGGTTTTATAAAATCTTTTTTTTCAAAATGTGGGCGTACAGAATCAATCATAGAATCAATAAAAATAAAATGTCCTGCTTCAGAAGATGTTTCTAATTGTCCGTAGCAGATGAGCCATTGCCCAAGTTCTGGGTTTAGCCATTGATTATAGGCATTCCCCCATTTTAATAACATTGTTATATATCTAATAACTCTTGGAACTTTAATATTTTTGATATCAATACAAAATAGATAGATCGGCAAAATTGCATTATCTAATAAATATGCTATGTTATTATAAATGATGATATTTTCAACTACCTTTTCTTCTGGTATAGGCAGAGTAATACGACTTACTTCTTCTAAATCCTTATTAAGGATAATAAATTCTTTTGTGCTAGCTAGAAAGATATTCTGTCCACTAGATTCTATGACTGAAATTTTTCCTAATTTTTTATAGCTATGAATCACGAAATCTTCGTTTATTCGATAAACAGTATCATCTTGATAACAAAAAATTTCCTTATTTATAGATACAATCTGTCTTGCAACAATATTTTTTATTGTTGCTATTTTTTTATATTGACGAATAGACGAATCATATACAAATTTCACCAATCCATTACGGCTAGCAATAATAAGATGATTGGGAAAATCCTTTCGTAAGATATTTGGATTTAAACTTTCTGGTTCTTCTTGTAAGAGATATGGTACGCTGATGAGTACAGCAACTACAGAAAGAACACAAATAGCAATAATAAAATTAGCAATAATACGATATATTTTTTTCATAAATCTTTCATAAATAAGGTTCATCTTATTGAAGATAAACCTTATTCCTTAAATTCACTTTTAACTTTTATGGTAGTTTAACTGGATATAAAAAAGGTTCTTTAAAAGAAGGAGCATTTTGAGAAAAATCTTCCAAGATATCAAGATATTTAGCAAAACGTTTTTGATAATCATTATGATCTTTCATTATCTCAACGCCAGCAAGAGCCTTTGCCAGAAGAGAACCAGCATCACCAGATTGTTTTTCTGAAGGAACTTTCCATATATATGGGAAGGGGCGACTTGATTTAAATGACTTTATCCAATCAACCAAAAATGTATCTTCAATGCTAGCCGGACCAAATGCTGGCATTTGTACTACAGAGTCTTTCAAAGTTCTGGTCGAATAATCAGGACGTATAAATATAGAAGCTTGTTTCTTATAGTCCATATAGAGCATCCTCAAATCTAACTTACGTTCGTAAGCAATCACATTTACAAAATCAAGCGTACCTAATGTGGCTGTTAGGCTATCTATATCTAGCGTAACTTTGTCGTCATCTTTCAAGCGCATGAGAGTATGATATATTTCGTGGGCAAAAGATAAGTCAATTGTTTGTCCCGAATAATTCCACTTCAATACTTGATCGAAATTAAGTTCTATGAGCCATTTTTCTCTATCTTTTATCGGAATTCCATTAATATCTCTGTCATTAACGCTACAATCGCCTTTCTTTTTAGCAGATACTGTACGAGAGAAAGATGCACTCATTAAATATCTTAAAAATTTGGCAAAAAATGGACTAGAAGGATGTTGATAAGTTAAAGAAAAAAAATTTGGTTCTATTATTTGTTCTGGTTTTGTTGAAGGTCCAATAAAATTTTTATCTTCCACCAGTTGTAATTTTGTTGAAGAGTTAATAAGATTAAGTTTTAGCCCAGTGGCTTCTTCCAAGGCATTAATTAGTATTGTTTGCTCTTGAAAAGTCATGCCTTGAAAATAGATTATATCTCCTTTAGGATCAACAAACTTTGTAGGAAGAGATATAGCGTATCCATAAAGATTGGCAGGTTTTTGGGATTTTCGAAAATCCCTTTGCAAGAATCTGCCTACTTTCACGTGATACAATCTTGTAGGCGATAGTAAGA
>CAZPDM010000147.1:0-3258 GCA_964585305.1 uncultured Planctomycetota bacterium
CATCTAAGACAAGCTAAATCAGCTTGTATCAGAATCAAATTCCTTTTAGTATAGTATGTTACTATACAAATTTTATCTATATGTATCTAATGCTATGTTAGGAGATTTGAGTATGCTATCTATTTGGTAGCAACTTGAATCGCATAACCATCGGCTGCAAATGGATCGCCTGCTACGCAGGCGACCATTGAGCCGACCGTTATGCAACAAATGATTTTTCCTTAAATTGCCTGACATAGTATTAGATAAACAGTCTAATTTTATTGTGAGGCAATTACTATGGCTTTAATTAAATGCCACGAATGTGGAAAAGAAATTTCTAATCAAGCACCTACTTGTCCATATTGTGGGATACAGCATTATTATGTATATAATAAGAGTGAGGATTATTATAATAAAAGCCAACCAAAAAATGAAGTAGCAACTGGAACAATTGCATTTGGTTATATTTCATCTTGCCTTATTCCAATTCTTGGAATTATTGTAGGGCTATATTTAATAGCAAGAGGTAAAGGAGGTAAAGGTGGACATGGTATGGCATGTATAGTAATTAGCATCAATGTAGCCCTTTTTGGATTTTTTGCTATGGGTGGAAAATTTTAAAATATTTTTTTATTAACCATTTCTAAGCTAGGGTCGCGCCTGAAAAGCTGGGCACTCTGACCGGCCTGCTTTATTATTTTTTTCAGAAAACCTTATTACGAGGAGGTTAATAATGCTAACAGCAGAATATTATGCTAAGATTCAACTCTTAGGATTTGAAGTAGATGGTTATGTTCTTTCGAATGGTGTTGCTTGTTTAAGCGAGGTTGGAGCCTCTCGTTTATTAGGATTTGATACCCATTCCGTATTAAATAACCTTGTCTCAAACAAAGGGCCTAAAGAAATTAAATCCTTAATTGGTAAAGATTTAACTGTGTCTCAAACTGTACTTGTTACAGCAAATGGCTATTGAAAAAACTCTCCAATCAAAGTCTATACTGCCCAAACTATTAATATCATCGCTAGAGCCTATGCTACAGCCTATCTTCAAGGTAAATTACGCCAGAATCAAGCCCATATTGGATTGCATTGTGCAATATTGAGAAATTCTCTAGCAGATATAGCACTTGAAAAAATGATTTATGAAGCCTGTGGATACAAAATAGAAAAAGCATATCCTCAACAAATAGAAAAATCCTGGCAAAAACAGGCTGCATATTTAGATGTTGTCGACATCATCAAAGAATTAGGATTTGTTTGTTCTGCTCCCAATGAAATCGCAATCAAAAGGGACATCGCTGCTTTCCTTCAAGTACCTGAAAGTACTTTAACCTATTTCCTTCACAAACATACTAAAGACATTAAGCCAATTTCCCTAAATCGAGCTACTATCAAAACTATTGGACTTAAAGCACCTCAGTTACACGGCTACAAACTCGAAGATGTGGCTAAAATAGCCATTGGGATGGATACATCCATTGGCATAGACATAAAAAAGAAAATGTTTGGAGATATTGCAGGCTTTGCTACTATAGAAGCCAAAGATGAAATCCAATGGCAAAATGATCTATCCCGTGTATTTGAAGGTATTGGAATTCAGCACAATTATCCAATAGAGCAATATCGTGTAGATTTCTTTATCGAAAAATTCATGCTGGTCTTAGAGTGTAATGGATATTCGCACCGCTATTATGACCCGATAGAAGAATCCATTCGTGAAAAAGTCATCACAGAAAAATATGGCTATGCTTTAGTACGCTTCCATCATAACATATCTTGGCAAGCCTTAATCAATGGAATATTCAAAGCCAAGCCAGGAAAAATCATTACAGTCATATTTATTTTTTATTCGTGATCTAAGTTATTAAGGCTAGGGTCGATCGCCTGAAAAGCGGAACTGGTACCGCCTGCCTTTTTATTTTACCAATATACTGAACCAGGAGTATTCAAATGTCTATAAGAAAGAAAAAAAAAATAGTCGTAATATCAAAAAAGAGATCGGAGAATATTCGTCGTTCTCGTGGTCGTTCTCGCGAATCTGCCAATTTCCCTCTATCGCCGACTTTATCTGAAATGCCTAATAGTTATGCTAAACTACTTAAGGAAATTAAAGAGCAGATTTCAAACCAACGTATCCGTGCTACGTTAGCAGCTAACGCAAGTATGGTGCTTCTTTATTGGGATGTAGGGCAAACAATCCTTCAACGACAGGAAAAAGAAGGATGGGGGAGTAAAGTAATAGATCGACTTGCATTTGATCTTCGCCAGATATTTCCAGAAATGAAAGGGATTTCCTCCCGTAATCTCAAATATATGCGTGCTTTTGCGGAAACTTGGCCAGACCGAAAAATTGTGCAAGAGGTTCTTGCACAAATTACCTGGTATCATAATATTGCCCTTATGGAAAAGCTCGATGATCAAGAAACAAGGTTATGGTATGCCCAAAAAACTATTTTAAATGGATGGTCACGCAATATTTTAACAATCCAAATAGAATCAAATTTGCATTGTCGTCAAGGAAAAGCTATCAATAATTTTAAGAAAACTTTACCTAAACCTGACTCGGATTTGATGCAACAAACTTTTAAAGATCCATATCTTCTTGACTTTTTAATAGTTGATGGAGAAGCAAGAGAAAGAGAGATTGAGTCGAGTTTAATAGAAAACTTAGAAAAGTTTCTCTTAGAGTTAGGTGCAGGCTTTGCATTCGTTGGCAGACAAGTGCATTTAGAAGTTGGCGAAGAGGATTATTATATTGATTTGCTTTTTTATCATCTTAAATTGCGTTGTTATGTTGTAATTGAACTAAAAGCAGGAGAATTCAAAGCAGAATTTGCCGGAAAACTTAATTTTTACCTTTCTGCTGTAGATGATCTTTTACGTCATCCAGATGATAAACCTACCATTGGATTACTTCTTTGTAAAACACGTAATCGTTTGGTTGCAGAATATGCTCTTGGTGGTATTCAAAAGCCTATAGGTGTAGCAGAATGGGAAACTAAAATTGTAAAAGCCTTACCAGAAGAATTAAAAAGTAATCTTCCTACAATTGAACAGTTGGAAGCTGAACTTTCTAACTTTCCAAAAAGGAAAAATGTTAGAAATATAAAAACTACAAAAAAGAAAAGAAAAAAAAAAGCATAGCAATTGCAAATATAACAGGTGCATTCAGTCGATCGCGCCTTACGGCGCGACAACTGATGCACTTGTTAGAAAATACAAAAAAAATTTTATTTATAGTAAAAGTCGTTCAGTCAATGTTCCTCAATGCTTTCG
>CAZPDM010000148.1:0-3049 GCA_964585305.1 uncultured Planctomycetota bacterium
GCAGGCAAAGGTGGCTTTGATGTGATCATTGGAAATCCGCCGTATGTGGAGTATGTTGGCAGAAAAATAAATTACCAAATAAAAGGTTATAAAACCTTAGATTGCAAAAATCTCTACGCTTTTATAATTGAGAAGGGGCTAGAGATAAGCAAAAATAAAAATATTGGATTTATAATTCCATCTGCTGCATTTGGGACTCCATCAACCAAAAGTCTAAGAAATTTACTTGAAATAAATTCAAGTAGTAGTTTTGTATCTTATTTTTCTGGTGATGCACACCCATCTGTTTTATTTGATGGAGTCAAACTTAGGTTATCAATCATCATTTCAAATTGCTTTAACCCATATAAAAATGAAAGTATTAAATTATTCACTACAAAATATTTAAAGTGGTATGCTGAAGAAAGAACTCTGATATTTGAAAATATTAGATATCAAAATTCAAAAAAGTTAGTTCTTAAGACATATCCCAAAATTAGTCAACACACAGAACATGAAATTATAAAAAAAATTGGCGTCAATAAAAAAACAATAGCTAATTTTGTGAAAAAAAATCTAAGTAAAGACTTTTTTTATTATCATAATGCCCCTGTTTTTTTCATTAGAGCCATGAGTTTTAAACCCCTTTTCGAAAGTGCATCCATAAATGAGCCAAGCTCAAACCATTTTAAGACTATTTTTACTGTTTCTAAAGAAGTAGCAGTCTTTTTACTTTCTATTTTAAATAGTTCTACCTTCTTTTTTTGGTTTACAAATTATTCATCAAATCGAGATTTAACTTCTTTTGATATAAATATTTTTCCTATAGTAAATACTGAGAGTTCATTTGATTATCTAAGTTTAAAACTCGAAGAACATAATTCAAATTTAATGGCAGATTTAAACAAAAATTCAGCAATAAGAGAATATAATTACACTTCTGGAAAAATTAGATATCAAGAATTTTACATGAGAAAATCCAAGCCCATCATTGATAAAATAGACTGCCTGCTTGCCCAGCATTATGGCTTTACTCACGAAGAACTCGACTTCATTATCAATTACGACATCAAATACCGCATGGGCAAAGAACTCAACAATGACGAAGAGAGTGAGGACGAAGAATAATGGACATCGTCTCTTCTCTTGGCAATAGAGAATTGCTCAAACTTCACAAAACAGCATTTCTTTGCAGTCGTGAAATCCCTGCATCAATAGTTATCAAATGCTACGAATGGGCAATTCAGCAACGGGAACAGGGCAATTGTATAATAAGTGGATTTCATTCTCAAATTGAGCAGGATGTATTTTACTATTTATTAGCCGGGAAACAGCCAATTATCATGGTTCTGGCTCGTGGAATGAAACAGAAAATTGCTCCGGAATTAAAACCTGCTTTAGAACAAGGCCGTCTCTTAATCATCAGTCCTTTTGATCTAAGCGTAAGATATGTTTCTTCTGAAACTGCTGAAAAACGCAACCGTTTTATGATCGAACTTGCAGATGATATTATGATTGGATTTGCCAGCAAAGGCGGAATGTTGGAAAAATTGATGAGCGAAATCACAGGAAAAAAATACCATCGGATATAGAATAGAGCATCTTCAAAATAGCTAAAATAACATTGGTTTGTTATTTTGGCTATTTTATATCAAAATAAGCAGGAGATACTATGCCTAGAATATACGATAATATTGAAAACCAATTTTCGCAAGGATTACTTGATACACTTGCACTTTCCAAACGTGGAGATTTTTGCGTTGGATATTTCAACCTGCGTGGTTGGAATGAAGTGGCGGATAAAGTTGATTCACTTGCTGGAATGCCGGTTATAGAAAATGGCAAGACTGTTCATCGAATTTGTAGAGTTCTTGTTGGTATGCAAAAGCTACCGTCCGAAATCTTGCGTGATTCTTATTTGTATGACGAAACGTATATGATGGATCAGTCGGAAATGTTGAAGTTGAAGAAAAAGCTGGCTCAGGAATTTCGGGAACAGCTGACTATTGGAACTCCAACGGAGCAAGATGAAATTTGTCTAAAAAAATTAAGCAGACAACTCAAAGAAAAGAAAATCGTTGTTAAACTTTATCTGCGGCATCCTCTTCATGCCAAGCTCTACCTTGCCATCAGCAATGATGTTCGCGTGCCTGTGGCGGCGTTTCTGGGAAGCAGTAATCTTACTTTAGCTGGCCTTTCCAAACAAGGCGAGTTAAACGTTGACGTCATGGATCATGACGCTGCTAACAAGCTGGCAAAGTGGTTTGACGACCGTTGGAATGATAGCAAGTGCATAGATATTAGCGAAGAATTAGCCCAAATCATTAACGAAAGCTGGGCAACGGAGAAACTTATATCGCCCTATCATATTTATCTGAAAATCGCCTATCATCTTTCTCGGGAAGCTCGCGCCGGCATGAGTGAATATAAACTGCCAAAAGTTTTTCAGAATGAATTGCTTGATTTCCAACAAAAAGCAGTGCTTGTTGCCGCACATCATTTGCATAAACGCGGTGGGGTTATGATTGGTGATGTTGTTGGGCTTGGAAAAACAATTACAGCAACAGCGTTAGCTAAAATATTTGAGGAAGATTTTTTTCTGGAAACCTTGATTATTTGCCCTAAAAATATTGTGGATATGTGGGAAAGTTACGTCCATAAATATCAACTGCATGCCAAAGTAATTTCTTGTAGTATGGCTCAAAGTCAACTTCCCAAATTAAGACGCTATCGACTTGTCATCATTGATGAAAGCCATAATCTTCGCAATTTTGAAGGAAAGCGTTACCGCGCCATAAAATCTTATATTGAAGAAAATGACAGTAAAGTTATTTTGCTTTCTGCTACGCCATATAATAAGTCATACATGGACTTATCCAGTCAATTGCGTTTATTTCTTGCCGATGATAAAGACCTTGGCGTCAGCCCCGAACGCTACATTGAAAGCATTGGTGGTCAGGTACAATTTTCAGCTAAACATTCCGAAACATTTTTTCGGAGTATCAAAGCCTTTGAAAAAAGTTCATTTACAGAAGATTGGCGGGAATTGATGCGTCTTTATCTAGTCAGA
>CAZPDM010000149.1:0-2997 GCA_964585305.1 uncultured Planctomycetota bacterium
ATTTGTTGAAGACTTTAATTGAACTCAAACAAATGATAATAACCAACAAAGTATTTTCCGTTAAAAATATACAAAAGTATACATAAGAAAGGTTTTTTTGAATGGATAAAAAAATATATATATTAGTGGCTATATTTTTTTCTATTATTTTAAGTACTTTTAGTTATGCTCAGGAGACTTTGACTATAGACATTCCTTATAAAAAATTTGTATTGGATAATGGGTTAACGTTAATTGTTCATGAAGATCATAAAGCACCTATTGTTGCTTTTAATATTTGGTATCATGTTGGCTCTAAAAATGAAAAACCTGGTAAAACTGGTTTTGCACATCTTTTTGAACATTTGATGTTCAATGGAAGTGAACATTTTAACGATGATTATTTTAAACCCATGCAGAAAATTGGTGCAACAGATCTAAATGGGACAACAAGTGAAGATCGTACAAATTATTTTGAGAATGTCCCTACTACAGCATTTGACCTTGTTCTATGGATGGAATCCGATAGAATGGGGCATTTAAAAAAAGCAATTGATCAAGCCAAACTTGATGAACAACGTGGCGTTGTCCAAAACGAAAAACGCCAAGGAGATAATGAACCATATAGTATTGCAGAAGAACTCATTACAAAGGCATGTTTCCCTGTTGGCCATCCATATTCTTGGACTATTATTGGCTCAATGGAAGATTTAAATGCTGCAACACTTGAAGATGTTCATCATTGGTATTCTACATATTATGGACCTAACAATGCTGCTATTGCTATTGCAGGTGATATTAAAACAGAGGTTGCTTTAGAAAAAGTTAAAAAATATTTTGGAGATATTCCTCCTAATCCTCCTATCACTCGACATAAAACTTGGATTGCAAAACGAACTGGAGAACAGCGTCAGGTAGCACAAGATCGTGTTTCGCAGGCACGTATTTATAAAGTATGGAATATTCCTCCTGTATATAATGCCGAAAATGACTATCTTGATTTAGTTTCTGATGTTCTTGGATATGGAAAGACTTCCAGACTTTATAAACGTTTGGTATATAATGAACAACTTGCTACACAGGTAAGAGTTTATTTAGATCCTAGAGAAATTGCTGGTCTTTTTATTATTGAAGTGGATGTAAAAGCTGGCGTTGAATTAGCAAAAGTAGAAAAAGCGATTGATGAAGAATTACAAAAATTCTTATCAGAAGGTCCGACTCAAAAAGAATTGGAATTGATTAAAAATCAATATTTTTCAAATTTTACTCGCGGTTGCGAACGTATTGGTGGCTTTGGTGGAAAATCAGATATTTTAGTCAGTAGCGAAATTTATCGTGGCAGTCCGGATGCTTATAAGGAAACTTTAAAAAATATTAATAATGCCACTTTAGACAATTTAAAAGAAGCCGCTGCAAAATGGCTTTCAGATGGCGTTTATGTTCTTGAAATACACCCTTATCCTACTTTAACAAAAAGCGAAAATGGTGTAGATCGTAGTACAATGCCAGAGCCTACAGATATCCCGGAAGTAAAATTTACTCAATTCCAACGTGATGAATTAAAGAATGGATTAAAAATTATACTTGCGGAACGACATACTATTCCTGTTATAAATATGCAGTTAGTTTTAGACGCAGGATATGCTGCAGATCAATTTTGCAAAACGGGAACTTCGAGTTTAACTATGTCCATGTTAGATGAAGGGACAAACCGACGTACAGCTTTAGAAATTAGTGAAGAACTTGCTTTACTAGGTGCGAGAGTATCTACCCATGCAGGATTGGATACATCCTACGTTTCGTTATCTACCTTAAAAAATAAATTAGATGATGCTTTGGATATCTATGCTGATGTAATTTTAAATCCTTCTTTTCCTGAATCGGATTTAAAACGATTACAAAGGCTTCAAATTGCCCAAATTCGTCAGGAAAAAAGCGAACCAGTATCAATGGCCTTACGCGTTTTGCCTAAATTACTTTACGGTGAAGGACATGCTTATAGCGCACCTCTTACTGGATCAGGATTTGAGAATACAATAGCTAGTCTTACTCGTCAAGATTTGATAAAATTTCATCAAACTTGGTTCAAGCCCAATCATGCAACATTAGTAATTGTTGGCGACACAACATTAGAAGAAATTAAGCCCAAATTGGAAAAAATTTTTCTAAGTTGGGATGCTGGAGATATTCCGCTTAAAAATATCAATACAGTAAAACTTCCTAAGAAGCCTATTGTTTATATCATGGATAAACCAGAATCTCCTCAATCTGTAGTAATTGCTGGCCATTTAGCACCATCTGCTGCGGATCCGGATAGAATTGCTATTGAAACAATGAATTTTATTCTTGGTGGAGATTTTGTATCTCGTGTAAATATGAATATTCGAGAGGATAAACATTGGAGCTATGGAGCAGGATCCTTTTTAATTGGAGCTCGTGGGCAACAAGCATTTCTTATTTATGCCCCTGTTCAAGCAGATAAAACCAAAGAAACTATGCTTGAAATTTTAAAGGAAGTTTATGGTATTCTTGGTCAAAATCCAATTACCCAAGAAGAATATAGCAATGCAAAAAATAGCCAAGTTCTACAATTGCCTGGTCAATGGGAAACGATTTCTTCTGTTCAAAGTTCTTTAGTAGAAATGGTTCGTTTTAATCTTAGTGATGACTATTTCCATACTTACTCTGATAAAATATTGCAGTTAAAAATTGATGATTTAAATAATGCTGCGATAAAAGTTCTTCGTCCAGAAAGTTTTCAATGGGTTATTGTAGGCGATCGTATTAAAATCGAACCCAAAATACGAGAACTCGGATACGAAGAAATTCACATTCTTGATGGCGATGGAAATATTGTAAAATAGTCATCTTTTCATTTAAACAAAAATCTGCGTTTGTTGGATAATCCACAAGCGCAGATTTTTGTTTATTCATTTTTTTGAGATTCTTTTTGTGCAAAAGAAATAAAAACAAATATTAAAGCAGCAGGAATAATAATATACCAATATCTCACCAGAT
>CAZPDM010000150.1:0-2826 GCA_964585305.1 uncultured Planctomycetota bacterium
GAACTTCTGGTTCGTGATCATGAAAGGCTTGCATTAAAGCATCCAATGTGTTTTCATCAAAATTTTTAAAATATTTTAAAGCATACGCGGAATGCATTCGAATATACCTATCGGGACTGTTGAGTGCTTGTATCAAGTAAGGTAGGACATTCTTCTTTTTATGGATTTTTAATAATGATTGGATAGTATCTTCTGGCATAGAATATGTAATCCAACATTCTTCATTAAAGCAATCCATTTGAATAATAAGATCTCCTTCAATAAAAGCATACTTAAATGTTTCTATCAATGCTATTATAATTTTTTCTACAGCATTTGAATCATTTATCGTGAATGCAATATTCCCTAATCTGTATACACTAGCAGAAATTACAAAAAAATCTTCATCATCCAAATTTTGAATTAATTGAGATATAACTTCATTTGTATTTGAGTTAAGCTTTGCCAGCCTATGTATTGCTTTTAGACGTATATGAGGATTAGGATTTTTTAACGATTTCGTAAGGTAGAAAATCTCTTCTTCACTACATCCTTTAGGTACATTTAGATTACAATTATCAATGCCCTCTGTTTCATTTAGATTGGATAGTGATGCTTTTGCGTCACAGGGCAAATTTACACTCCACAACTTAATTTTTTTATCCTCACTTGCGCTTGCCAACCATTTTCCATTTCTACTAAAGCACATTGCACAAACTTTATCAAAATGGCCTGACAATTTTTGAACAATTTCGCCTGTTACAAGAGAATATATGGAAATTGTATGATCTGGATTAGCATGCGCAAAAAATTGGCTGTCTTCACTGAATCGCGAAAAATAACCTGGAAGGTCTTTTATTTTTTGATCATTTTCTATTGACCACAATTCTTGAGTATATTGAAGATTTTTTTTATTATATGGTTCTCCAACTATAAATTTTCCATTTTCGCTAATATCAAAACCTATATTATGAATAGTGATGGGATAGTTAAGTACTTTTATATCTTGCCAAGTTTTTGTGTCTTTCAATATCATTCCGTGTAGACGATCACTAGAAAGAAGCATTTTATCTTGACAAATGAATCGACGGCTACGTTTATAAAAACTTTGATTAGGAACAAATTTTCTATTTGAATAGTTTATCATATCTGTTAAGTAAACGTATGACTGATATTGGCAAGAACAATAGTTTGTTGCCATAACTAAATATTTTCCATTTTTGCTTAAACAAATAGATAATGGAAAAACTGATCGTATTGGTAAGTAATATGTTCTTTTATCTTCATAGACTGCTACTTGCTGGTAACTTACTGCAAATAATCTCTTACTATCGTTGCTAAAAAAGACTTTGTACATAGAATCCACAACGTTACGCTTATCTGCGTATGATCTAACCAATTTATTGTCTATGGTTGACCAAACTTGTACGTTATGAAAATTTTTTGTATCTTCTCCGCAACTTGCTAATAATGTACTATCTGCACTAAATGCTAAATCTAATGTTATTCCTTCATATAAAGATAAATCATATTTGAATTGCTCTATTCCCCAAAATATGATTGTTATTATCAATATACATGGCAATAATATCCACAATTTTATTTTTTTAATCATACTATTTTTCTCCTTTAAGATGGCAAGGATGTGAAATTACTATCCTTGCCATTCTGTGTTTTCACAACTTCACAAATTATAAGAGATCACTATTTGAAAAAAATTAAAATCTACATCATTTAAGTAATATATCCTCTGATAACTTCGGATACTTACTTTCCTGCCACTTTTCTTTAGAAATTTTACTATCACTCTTAGTACGTCGTCCAAAAAGAAGATATTCTGTTGTTTCTCCAACTTCTCCTCTTTCAGTAACACCTTCTCTTGTTGAATCAAGAACGATATCAAGTATTTCTTTTGCAGAAGAAGTGCTTTGCACTTGATATGCTCGATCGTAATCGTTTGCCGGTAAATATAGTGGTAATTTTCTTTTTGTTAAACCAGGGATATCGTAGTTAAATTGACTTTCTATTATTCCGCTTTTAACTAAGCTTACAACTGGCAATACATATTCATCGCTTAAATATCGAAGTGTAATTGATGTCCCATCGCTTATTTCACGAGGAGAACTATGAATCATGTTCTCATTTTGTTCATATTCAGCTATTCTAACAAGAGCTAAATGAGTAGGTTCGTGATAAAGAAGTTGCATAAATTCTTCTAATAAGTCGTCTTCACAATGTTCTTCAATAATTTTGTCAAGTATATCTGCGTTAAATACAATTACATCGTATTTAGGATTATATTCTGCCCAAGGTATTCCTTCTATGCCAAGCAATTTTGGAGATACAAGAACCAATTCCACTTCCATTGGTTTGCCGTTATTTACTTCGGTGTTAAATTTTTCAAGTCTAAAAAAACGATTTAAGAACAATTCTCTTGCTCTCCAATTTTGCTTCCATTCTTCTTGAGTACGTGTTATAACTTTTTTCAAATAGGTAATATGTGATTTTTTATTTCCCTCGAGTTGTTTTATTGTGAATTTAAATGGGAAAGTCGAGTTAGAAGTCCTTTCTTTTAGCTGTTTTATTTGCTTCTGTCTTATATCCTCCTCTTTTCTATTTTTTGCCATCGCTCTTATTAAATCGTTGTGTCCTTGAGTTCCTTCCGCATCCACATATCCTATCGGATTTCCTCTGAACGCCCTATACAGGTTCAATCCGTCCACAAAGCCAAGCATGTCTCTTTGCAAGAATCTGCCTACTTTCGCGTGATACAATCTTGTAGGCGATAGTAAGATAATGCCATTTGAGTCGTCTAATGTCATCCAGTTGCTTTGGTAGCGGAAATGG
>CAZPDM010000151.1:0-2204 GCA_964585305.1 uncultured Planctomycetota bacterium
AAATCAATCTTTTTCATATTGAGTAGGATCGGGAATTTGGGCTAGAGCAAAGGCTTCTTTTCGTTCTTGGCAGGTTCCGCATTTGCCGCAATGTAAATTTTTTCCTTCGTAGCAGCTCCATGTTTTTGAGTAGTCTAATCCTAAATCATGGCCGATTTTTGCGATGTCTGCTTTGCGTATGTTAACGTATGGTGCGAGGATTTTGACATGTTGGTAGGTAGCTAATTGAGTGGCATTGCTTAGTGCAGTAACAAATTCTAATCGGCAATCTGGGTATATTGCAAGATCGTTGCTATGTGGTGCAAAGAAAACTTCATCTATTTTTAAATTTTCTGCCCAGGCAACAGCGATGCTTAACATCAGCATATTTCGATTTGGAACAACAGTAATTCTTTGGTTTTTATCAGTATAATGATCGTGTGGCATAGCAATTTCGGAGTTCAGCAAACTGGATTGATCTGCAATTTCTTGCATAAAAGAAATATCTATGAGCTTCCAGATTTTACATAAACTTTCTCCCCAATATTTTGCAAATTCCAGTTCTTTTTTATGGCGTTGTCCGTAAAAGAAAGAAAGTCCATAAACTTCATAACCTTGTTTTTTTATTTGCAGAAGCAAGGTTGTACTGTCCATTCCACCAGAGAAAATAATAATTCCTTTTTTCATAAAAAAATTAACCTTAAAAAATCTCAAGCTATTATTAAATTTTTTTGTTAAAATAATTAAATATGGTTAAGTAGGTATCGGAAATAAACCCAGCAAACTCAAAAGGTATAAAAAATAAAGATTACAAAGCGACAAAGTTTTAAAAATGGCCCAAAATAAGGCTAATCAAAGGTTGGAATTTTTCCATTTGTTGGATATGTTCTTTTGTAGTCAATTTAATTAACTCTTTGTAAATGAATATGTTACTTTGTTATATATGCAACATGGTAAAAAAATAAAATCAGATAAACTATAGTGCTATCAACTAATAAATATGCGTCTTTCATAGCATCAATTGTCTAGATCATTTGATTTTACTATGTTCTATTCGTGCTGGGTTTATTTCCATTTCTTACTTAAAGAAGACGAGGAATAAAAAAACACGATTAAATATCTTTAAAGGGAGATAACATGAAAACATTTCAAGATATTCAATCTGCTATTTTAAAATTACCTAAACAAGAATTACGATCTTTGAAAAACTGGCTTGACAAAATAGATGCTGAAGAATGGGATAAACAGTTTGAACAAGACATTGCCGCAGGAAAGCTCACTAAATTTGCAGAACAAGCTATTGAAGATTTTCGCTCTGGAAAGTATAAGAAATTATGAAATATTTTGCTATCTCATCTTTCTGGGATTGTTTTGCAAAACTGCCTTATGATATACAAGAGTTAGCTAACAAAAATTTTGAGCTATTGAAAAACAATCCCAAGCATCCTTCTCTACATCTCAAAAAAGTCGGGAAATACTGGTCGGTAAGAGTTGGTATCAAATATCGAGCATTAGCCATAGAAGACAATGGAAATGTTATTTGGTTTTGGATTGGTGTTCATAGCGAATATGATGAGATTATCTCATAATCTAATAATTTTATAAAGGAGGAAATGACATGCAGCCAAATCCTAATAATTTATTAAAAATTGCTGAAATCACGACTCCATTGATTGGGTTTTATGATGTTCCGGAAATAAAGGCTTTTGAGCCTTTTGCTCATCCCAATCGTTGTTTTTTTTCTTGTTATGAAAATTGGTTAAAAGGTGAAAGCGTTTGTATTTCGAAAAAGAGTTTTGGCTGTCCCGGAGCTGGCCATTGGCTTTGTGGTGTAGAGTCTATGACTCGCGAAAAACTTGTAAAATTTCTTGTTGAACAAGAAGGTCTTAAATGTTCTATAGAGCTTATGAACCAATGGCTAGATAATCAAAAAGGGTATCAAAAAAAACATGAATATCTTGTTATTGGGCCATTAAAAGAAGATCAATATGATTATCTTAAAACCATCACTTTTTATGTAACACCCGATCAATTGAGTTTACTACTTATTGGCGCGGAATACAAGAATACGTCTCCCAAAACGCCTAAAGTTCAGGCTTCTTTTGGATCAGGATGCAGCCAACTTATTGCACTATTTGAAAACTTAGAATCTCCAAGAGCTATGATCAGCTCAACAGATATAGCCATGCGACAGTATTTGCCTGCTAATCTACTTTCCTTTACCG
>CAZPDM010000152.1:0-2011 GCA_964585305.1 uncultured Planctomycetota bacterium
GTGTTATGGCAATCCAAAGAATTAAAAAAATTTCCTTCATTATGAAAAAAATTTTTCTTTAATTGCCTGACATACTATTAGATTCAATTCTAATTTTGTTGTGAGGCAATATAATGAGAAAAACTTTATTTCTTATTTTGCTATTGGTATTATTTATTTCTCTGGCTTATGGACAAGAAAATAGAAAAGGTTTAGCCATTCTTGAATTTAAAGCAGAAGGGGATGTACCTAAAGCAACAGGAACTACCATAGCCGATTTAATTACGAATCGGATTGATCCAAAACAATTTTTCATAGTAGAACGTTCTCAATTATCTAAAATCATTGGCGAAAAATTATATGGTGCTGATGATATTATTACTGAAGAACAAACTAAAAAATTAAAAGTATTAAATGTAAGCTATCTCATGCTTGGTAATGTTTCTAAAATAGAGAACTTTTACTATGGAGGCTATCGTATTGTTGATGTTGATAGTGGTCAACTTGGCATTAGAGATTCTATTGTAGGTGCTAAAGATTTTAGAGAATTTGTTGAGATGATATATACATCTCTCATGAAAGGAAATGATCCTTTTATAAAAGATGATATGTATATCGTTCTTAAAAAATCTTGGTTTGAACAATATAAGCAGGATTTAGAAAATACACTATCTCAGAAGCGATTGTATTTTACAAGCTCACTACCACATAATACTATAGTCAATACAACAACTCTTTTAAATGGATTGTCTTACACTATAGAAATAGAAGGTCTCTATAATATTGATTATGGTGGAACTTTATATTTTGGTAGATCGGATGGCATGACTCAAGGAATTGGGTGGCTATATTTGTGTATCAATGGGAATATCTCGCACGGACGACAAGCTAACGGAGAGATCGACCCTTTTTTGGAAATTGACTGTCATTATCAAATTTCATTGAAGAAAGGCGATCTGATAGAAATTAAGGCATGCCGAGTGTCTGGGACTGCTAACTTACATATAGCAAACCATCCACAACTCTATCATCCGGCTTATTTAAGGTTGACCAAAGTCGGATTAAAATAAAAACCGAGATATAAAAAATTTTTTGTCTAACAATTGCATTCACTGGATATTTTCGACACCAGTAATCACTTCCTAAGTAATAAGTAATTGAAGTATATAAAAATTTTAAGTCTGAAAGAAAATAACTATTAAATTCATAAATAAATCATGGTTCAATTTTAAGATAGACAAAAGAACATAAAAACTGTTGTATACGTCAACATAGATTTTGGAAATTAGTGATGCCAGAATGGCTAAAGGATTTCTTTTATAAATAATTTTTTTTATAAGCTAGGGTCGCTCCCAAAAAGCTGGTTCCTCTGGCCAGCCTGCTTATTTATTTTTAACCAGAGGCAATTTTTACAGAGGAGACTAAAATATGAAAAATAAAGCAATTTATTATGGACAAGTCCAACTTATACCTAATGTTATATGCGATGGGTATGTTTTGTCCGATGGCACAGCAGTGATGAGTGAAAGAGGTACTGCAGATCTATTAGGAATGGCCCATCCTGCTTTAAGAAGCGTGGTAACTACTGGGTTCCAAAATAACCTAAAACCCTTTATTGATAAGGGATTGAACGTGGTAACTACTTTAATAGAAGTAGTTGCTGAGAATAGTCCGCATAAAGGGAGAAATATTAACGTTTATAGCAGTACCTTCATTGAAGCAATGATACGTGCATATACGATGGCAATGGGACATAATGTATTGCAAAAGAATCAACTTCATGTTGGCCAAAGATGTATACTTTTATTTTGTTCTTTAGCTAAAACTGCATTGGATGCAGCCATCAAAGAAGCCTGTGGGTTTATCCCAGAAATCCAAAAAACAGTACAAAAGAACTACACAGATATTGTAAGCATCATAAAAGAATTTGGATTTACCTGCTCTGCTCCCAATGAAATCGCAATTAAAAAAGACATTGCTGCTTTCCTTCAAGTACCTGAAAGTACTTTAACCTATTTCCTTCACAAACATA